>NZ_JAAIJY010000062.1 GCF_011752065.1 Actinomyces sp. ZJ308 | reverse complement strand
TGGGGGTCAGCGGTGCGTTAGCGTGGGTCATGAAGGCCTCCGGTCAGTGATGCGATGTGTCAACCCACATCCTGCCGGAGGCCTTCACACAACCTCAGCCCTGTTCACAACCTCCCGAGGAAGTACATCTAACCGCCCTTCAGCGCTGGCGACGTGCTGCCGCACCCGTTGCAGGCCATTGGGCGAGTCCGCTCCCTGCGACCAGCCGATCACTCGTCCCGACCATGAGCACCACACCACGCACCGGTTGCGCCAACACAACTCACGCAGAAGGGCGGAGGAGACATCAACGTTGCCGTGGACCACCAGTCCGAGCACCCGCTCGATCGGCACGCTGAGAAGACGCTCCCCAGACTTGGTCACCTCGACCCGCCCGCCACTGAGGGACGCCCGAGCCCCGGCGGTGGCCGGTGGAGTAGACCTCCGCCCCCTGCACCTCATGGCCCATCTCTCTGAGGCACAGGGTCTGGAGCGCAAGTTGGAGTCGGTTGGCGTAGGTGACCTCGGGACGACGCCGTACCGGAGTGGCCTTGTACTCCACCACAGTCAGCGGTCCATCGGCGGCGCCTTCAACGACGTCGCAGCGTCCGGACAGCCCCAGACGCTCCGAGCGCACGTTGACCGCCCGGTGCTCACTGGATCTGCTCTCCGCGGCATTGTCCACACGCCGGTGGGCATCCAGCCCCGCTTGCACCTGCACGGTATCCGTCTTCTCCCCCACCGACTCGAGCCATGCTCTCCTCGGGCAGTAGACGGAGTGGACCACCATACTGATCGGAATCGGATCCGAAACCACATGAGTTGTCATGATCTGTCTCCTTTGACAGACAAGGATGGCGCTGAGTCAACTCCGCCATCGGGACGTGCCCTGGACCGACCTCCAGGGTTGAGGCAGGAGATGTGAGAAAGTGTGCTGCGCCAGTGAGTACCTGCATGGGCAACAGCGGGAAGCACTCACCGGCGCGTCAGCCTCCGTCACCAGTGCGCTCCGATCGGCTGATGACGGGAGCTCGGTTCAGGACATCACCTCCAGTCTCCCGATCCCCAGGGATCGCTCTGGTGCCTTCGAGTTGTCACTGACATGAACACGGAACGTGATGACTGCTCGAACACCGTGCGCCGTGAGCCAGGCGCGCGCCGGCACCTCTGCTGCAAGCGCGTCAGCGGACGGTACGTCTGCTGCGACCTCGGCAGTACTCGCCGCAGCCTGGACGACCTGCTCAGACGCGACGACAACCCGCCACCTGTCCAGGCTGTGAGGCCCTACAAAGACTGGTAGCACCAGGTGCTTTGGAGTAAACCTGCCGATCGGCACTGCCCCAGCGGTGACGGAGGCTCCCGTGGTCCGGTGGATAACGGGGAAGCACGAGATCCCCCACAGAGCGCACCAGGCGAGGGCGCTGTCGGTGAACCTAGGCGGGGTCAAACCGGTGGCCGTCCTGGACTCGTCCGACCGTTTTCCTTCGTAGGCCTCATCCTTCAGAGTCTTCCCAGACAACCCGGTACAGATCGACGTAACATCCCGGTCTGCGACGAATCGGGCTAACCGGCGTAAGCGGTTCGTGACGAAGTCCTGTCCTTGGTTGCGGGTCTTCATCTCCCAACGGCTGGCTCCCTCATCCGGTCTGGGATCGTTACTGACGAAGCGCCAGTAAGCGGGTTCACCGAGCGCCCCGATCAGTTCAAGGTCGATGCCGTAGCCAGGTTCGGATCCGTCATACAGCTCATGATCGATCCCTTGAAGCCGCTCCGCCTGCAAGGACTGCCAATGGTCCACAGACTTCGGAGCCTTCACCCTTGGGCTGAAGACCGCGCTGCCTCCTTTCCACGGTTGAGACTGAAGATCACGGCCGATCCAGCTGTCCGCCGCAAGACAGGCCGTGGCGTGCCTGTGAATGGCTGCGGATATAGCGTCGTCGTCGTAGCGGTCGGCAGTGACTACCATCCGGGGCTCTGCGGCGTCGGTCCAGCCGAGCCGAACGTGTTCGGCTCCGTCACCTTCGAGGATGAGTGCCAGCCCGAGCCCGGCGAAGGTTGTCAGCGCGCTGGTGATCTGTCCTCCGAGAATCATCTCCGTCACTTTCCTTCCATGGAGATCGTGCAGTCAGACGCACGCAGCAGTGCCTCGAGGTAAGCGGTTCCCCAAGGACCCCATTGCCTGTCGGTACGGGCGATGAGCGACTCCCACTCACCTTCACCCACCAGCTCGGCCAGGGCAGCGGGATGGTCAGGCCCTGCGGTGGCGGGGTCATGGTCGAACAGCGGTCTGCCACGACCGTGGCTGGTACCCACCAGCCTGGTGACCAGGTCCCGGAGCTGCGGCTCGATACCGTCGGACTCCGCCTGCTCCCAGTAAGCGGCTGCGGAGGCCAGCTCGTGACGCCATCCCGTGGGGAGCCCCGCATTCGCCCAGGCGCGTCTTACGGCCCCCAACGGCATGCTGCGGCCACCGCTCTTAGCGAGTGCCTCCCTGCCCCCGGGGTCGCCCCGCCACAGGAGCCGCTGGAAACGAGCATCGCCCTTGCCGACGTCGTGCCAGGAGCCGGCCTCGACCAGGGCCGTTGCGGGCTCTGGCTCAATGCCGATGCCGTCTGCCAGCGCCCCCGCGCGGGCGGCGACCGCAGCGTTGTGCTCCGCAAGGCGGACCCGGCGACTGACAGACCACGCAGAACGGTCATCGGACTCATCGTCGGGCGTCACAACGCGGCGCCGAACCAGCCACGCGGGCACGTCCGTCTCGTCTCTGCCTGCAGGCCATGTCAGCGTCTCACCAAGGAACTTCTCGTGCAGCTCGTCCGGTTCCAGGGCGGCCAGCCGGCGTAGCTCATCAGGATCGGTGACAACGGCAACGACCCCGTCGAACTCCTCGTAGGGCACCGCCCTACCCTGATCTTCACCACTTTCCTTGATGACGTCGGAGGTCAGAAGCTGCGCAGAGGTATCCAGGACGAGGAGGTCACCGGGACGAAGCACATCGGACGCGCTCCTCACACTGTCTTCGGCCTCTGTGACAACAGCCTGCCACTGCGGCAGGGCCGCGCCGTCACGCCACAGCACCGACCACTCCAGTGGACGGCGCTCGACGTTTTTGTCCTCGCGCATGCGTTGCACCACCGCCCGCGCGGTGGCCATGGTCATGGGGAAGACCTCGAGGTCCTGCGGAGGCACCTCGGTCACGAGTGTCTCGCAGGCCGTCGCATCGGGCAGGCTCATCAGATCCCGCAGAACAAGACCCACCGTTCCGGCCTCAGGGTCGAGGTCGTCGCGAATCCACAGGTCGAGCTCCGGCTCGATGGCGAGGTTCATCGACGTCTTCGACCACAAGGCCGCATCCCAGGGCTCAGGACGCTGGTACAGCAGACGGCGCGGGGCCTCCTGAGGCGGAGGTGCTTCGCTGACTGTCAGAGGAGAGAGATCACCATCATCGGCGCGGTCTTGGATCCATGCGCGATCGTCGAGCAGATCGTCCTTCCGGTATGGGAGCACGTCCTTACTCGGCTGCGTATCCAGCGGTGGGCCGACGACGGTGAACTGTCAAGCCCCGGGTTTTGTGGAGGCTGGTTTAGCTGGATGTGGTGGTGGCTGGTTGTAGTTGTTCCTGGCGGTGGGTGTCGGGGGCCCAGGCGGCTTCGTGCTCGGCGGGGGTGCGCATGCCGA
>NZ_JAAIJY010000061.1 GCF_011752065.1 Actinomyces sp. ZJ308 | reverse complement strand
ACTCGGTCCTGGGGGCCCGCAAGATGCACGTGATGCTCAACCGACCCGAGGCCGCCGAGCGTCACGGTGCCGGTCACGTGGCCCGGTGCACCGTCGAACGGCTGATGGCCGACCTGGGTCTTCACGGTGTTCGGACTGCTCAACGTGTTTCCCCTCTGTCACCTTGATCGAGCCGGGCCGTGCCCCGCCGCATTGTGCCGCGCTCAGTGCCGAACGTCCAACGCAAGCTTGGCGCCGAACCCGATGAACAGACCGCCGGTGACGCGGTCGATCCAGCGCGTCAGGCGGGCGCCGGCCACACGGGGACCCACCCAGGAGGCACCCAGAGCGAGAGCCCCGAACCAGACCGCGTTGCAGGCTCCGTGAACGAGGGCCAGAAGGATCCCCATGACCAAGGGTGGGACGCCGTCGGCCATGAACTGCGGGATGGTGGCCAGGTAGAAGACGCCGGCCTTGGGGTTGAGCAGGTCGGTCAGCAGACCGACGGACCATCCGTGCCACAGACCGCCCTTGGGAGCAGAGCCGCCGTCAAGCGCAGAGGAGCGTTGTGGATCGGCTGACTGGTTCTCACTCCGCCACGAGCGCATGATCATTCGCAGGCCCAGCCAGGTCAGGTAGACGGCCCCGGCCAGCGACAGCGCCCGGTACGCGGTCCGAGAGGCGGCGAGGACCGCCGTCGCACCGGCTCCGGCGGCCGCGCCCCACAGGACCAGGCCGGTCACGATGCCAACGATGGTGGCGAAGGCGTAAGAGCGCGAACGAGTCAGGGCCCCTCGCAGGACAACGGCGGTATCCAGTCCGGGCACGAGAGTCAGCATGAGGGCCAGGACCGCGAACCCGGCCAGCGCCTGCGACAGGCTCATGACGTCCTGCTCCCAGCGGCACGGCGGACAGAGGCAAGAGAGGCAACAGTGACAAGGCCCATAGCGCGATGGTAGAGGCCTCCGCAGTCCCGTTGAAAGGAGAGTCCCACGGGACGGACGCCTGCTCCTATGCTGACGCCATGAGTTCTTCGGCTTCCTCTGCGTCTTCGATGCCCCCGGCCTCACTGGCGGACCGTGCGCCACGCGGCACGCTCACCCCAGGGACGCTCAGCCCTGAGAGGCACGTACCGGCATCCATTGAACGCCCCGAGTACATGTTCCACGACGGTCCTGAGCGCGTCACCGCCTCGGAGGTCAAGGATGCCGAGACGATCGAGCGGATCCGGGTGGCGGGCCGGCTGGCCGCTCGCGCCCTGGCCGAGGCCGCCAAGGCGATAGCCCCGGGGGTGAGCACCGACGAGCTGGACCGGATCGCGCACGAGTACCTGTGCGACCACGGGGCCTACCCCTCCTGCCTGGGCTACATGGGCTTCCCCAAGTCGATCTGCACCTCGATCAACGAGGTCATCTGTCACGGCATCCCGGACTCGACCCGTTTGAACGAGGGCGACCTCATCAACCTCGATGTGACCGCCTACATCGGCGGTGTCCACGGCGACACGAACGCCACCTACGCCGTCGGCGAGGTCGATCCTGAGACGGAGCTGCTCATCGAGCGCACCCGAACCGCGATGGAACGGGGCATCAAGGCCGTCAAGCCCGGCCGCGAGGTCAACGTCATCGGCCGGGTCATCGAGGCCTACGCCAAGCGCTTCAGCTACGGGGTGGTGCGTGACTACACCGGGCACGGCGTCGGTGAGGCCTTCCACTCCGGTCTCATCATCCCCCACTACGACGCCGCTCCCCTGCACGACGACGTCATCGAGACGGGCATGGTGTTCACCATCGAGCCGATGCTCACACTCGGTGGCATCGAGTGGGAGCAGTGGGACGACGGCTGGACGGTGGTCACCAAGGACCGTTCCCGGACCGCTCAGTTCGAGCACACACTGGTGGTGACCGAGGACGGCGCAGAGGTCCTCACTCAACCCTGAGACCGCGCGGAGCGCCGGGGAGGGCTCCCCATTCGCGCTCATCCGCACCCATTCACGTTGCCTGACAGCGAGTCGACGACGTATCGTCCGTGGGCAGTGGACGTATCGGTCCCGTTACCGGGGACCGCTCACCGAGTCCCGCCCGTTATCCCTCCCGGAGGTTCACATGGCTTTGCGTTTCAACCCACCACCGAACTGGCCCGCACCGCCAGAAGGTTTCGAACCGCCTGCGGGCTGGCAGCCCGACCCTGCCTGGGGGCCGGCTCCTGAAGGTTGGCAGATCTGGGTTGACGACTCCGCTCCTTCCAGCGGTTCAGCCGCCTCGGCCGCGGGGTCCGACCCGGCCTGGGCGCCGACCCAGGCGGTGTCGACCGCTCCGACGGCTCAGATGGGCACCAACGCTCCGGTCGCCGACCCGACCGGACTGTCCGCATCGGCTCCTTCGGGTGACTACGCAGGCCAGGCGACCGGCGCCAGCCCGTACGCGGCCAACATGGACTACGCCCAGTCCCCCACACCGTTCCAGGGTCAAGGGGCTCCCGGGGGCCCGCAGCCTCCGGCCGGCGGCTGGCAGCCCGGTGGCGTCGGTGGGCCGAGTGGCCCTGGCGGCGGTTCCAAGCCAATCACCCAGCAGTGGTGGTTCTGGACCGGCGCCGCGGTGCTCGTGGTCATCCTGGCCATCAGCGGCGTCGTGTGGGCTATGAGCGGCTCCAGCGACGAGGACAACGGCGGTTCCAACAAGGCGGGAGGCACGACGAGTTCGCAGCAGTCGAGCAGGTCCGACTCCGGCTCGAAGTCCTCATCCGGTCCCGACTCGAGCTCCGACGGCAAGAGCGGGAGCGACAAGAGCACCAGCGGTAAGAACAACGGTCCTGGGTCGAACGCGAACGACCCCATTGACCCGAAGTCCGGCCCGATCACATTGAAGGCCGGAAAGTATGACGACGACCCCGACGCCTCCGTCGACGTGACATTCGGCGACGTCGAGTGGAACGCTAACGAAACCCTCAAGGCCAGTACCAACAGGTACAGCTACGAGGAGCCTCCCGCCGGCAAGGTTTACATGCAGGTCCCTGTCGAAATCACCTACCACGGCCAGGGGCAGTTCAATGCTTACCGTCTGAAGGTTGGCTACACGCATGAGGGCAATACGGCGGAAGCAGAGATCACCGTGGGTGGAGACACCCTGTTCAGCCGGCAGAGCATGCCACGTGACGGTGGCACCGCCAAGGGCGTCTTCGTCTTCCTCATTGACGAGGCCACCGCGAACGACGGCAAGGGCGCGTTCACTGTGAGTGCCTTCTCGCAGGTCGACAGTAAGAACGAGGTGTATGTGGCGGCGAAGTGACGTCGCAACACCCCGCTCATCGGGTGTGGCCCGCCAGTAGTGGCTGGCGGGCCACACCCGTTCTCACGTGCTCGGCGCGCGGACGAGCCGACCTGTACGCCGGGTTCTGTTGCCGCCCGCCGTTACCGGCCTGGCGGTGGCGACCATTCATCTTGGGCCATTGTTGCCAATGGCCTCATGCGACCTACCCGCTGGCTCGGGCGAGCAGCCTTCAGGCGCCAGCTGTGCGGTCTTGCTCCGGGCGGGGTTTACCGAGCCGCGGCGGTCACCCGTCGCGCTGGTGGGCTCTTACCCCACCCTTTCACCCTTACCCACCGTCATCCGGTGGGCGGTCTACTCTCTGTGGCACTGTCCCGCGGGTCACCCCGGGTGGCCGTTAGCCACCGCCCTGCTCTGTGGAGCCCGGACGTTCCTCAGCCCCTGGCCGCCGCGAGGCGGATGCAAGGTACCGCGGCCGCCCGGTCGGCTCGTCCGCAGCGACCAGCATAGCGGTAGACGACGACGTCGAGGATCCGTTCCCGCCGCGAGGCCCTGACCTCTGCGGAGCGGGTTCCGACCTATCATGTGCGGGTGCTGATCCTGCTGCCTCCGTCCGAGGGGAAGACTGCTCCTGACAGTGGACCGCCACTGGCCCTTGAGTCGCTGCTGGACGCCGAGCGGCTCACCACAGCGCGCCGTGAGGTGATGTGTCAAGCCCCGGGTTTGATGGAGGCAGTGATGACACGGAAGGATCACTGTCATGGGACAGAAGAAGTACCCCGATGAGCTGCGCGAGCGAGCCACGAGGATGACCTTGGAGGCACTGGCCGACCCGGCGCGG
>NZ_JAAIJY010000060.1 GCF_011752065.1 Actinomyces sp. ZJ308 | reverse complement strand
CCGAGGCGATCGTGCGGTCCTTCTCAATGACCTCACGCACGACCTGGGCCTTGAACTCCTCTGAGTATTTCGCTGCTGGCATGGTCTCCATCCTATCGACTCACGGGAAGAAAAACTCCCCCTGTCCAAGAAACACCACGCACTCCAGGTGTCACGAGTCAGGAGTTCTGGGTCCTTTTGAGTCGTAGCATCGCCGCTGCGTTCATGCCCGCTGCATGGACGCCGGATGCCGCCGGCCCGCAGCCCTTCCTGCCAGCCGTCTCAACTCGCCGTGGGAAGGCACTCCCCGTGACCTCCCCTCCAAGGATGGAGGTTCAGGAACTGGACATCAGTGCCGGACGGAGAGCCGAGCGGCATCCGCTGGTGTCGGTCACAACGGCGACGGGCTCGCGTTGACCAGCGGCCCTGAACTGCTGATCCTACTCAGCAAGTGTCGTAACAGAGAATCGGTTTTTCGCGGGTGGCTTGCGGCTGTCAGCGACCAAGTCGGCTATAACGCCGACAACAATCCGTGCGGCATCGTCAGTATCCTCGTGCTCCCAGATGTGGACGACTGTCCATCCAAGGGCTCCAAGCTTCTCGTCGGTGTCGCGGTCGCGGGCTTGATTCTTCGCGATCTTCCACTGCCACCACTCCGAATTGCGGTCGGGCGTCGTCCCGTGCTCAGGGCAGCCGTGCCAGAAGCAGCCGTCTACCTGGACCGCCAGTTTCTTGCCAGGGAAGGCGATGTCGATCTTGCGGCGGGGAAGGCCCGGTACCTTGTACTGCACCCGGTAGCGCAGTCCCAGCCGCCACAGTGCCCGCCGTAGCTCCATTTCGGGGGATGTGTCGCGCCGGGACAGCTTGGAGTAGCGAGCAGTCACCCTCGGATCGGCAGGCTTGCTGCGTTCAGGTTCGGGGGCGTGCAGTGGGTCGGGCTCACCGCTGTCCGATGGCGCGGCATTCATAGGTCACCTTGTCATCAGTAGGTTGCGGACCGCCTCGTCAGGGTTTGCCGGAGCGGCGTCGACTGCCTCGAGGATCCGACGACCGGAGTCTGTTGACTCAAGGATGCGGCGGTCTCGGTCACAGTGCATCTTGAGCACGTTCCAGACCGCGCCCACGTTCACGCCGTTTCCCAGCTGCTTGTAGGTCTTCGCATCAGGCTGGCCGGCGAAGGAGAACTCGTCCGGGAACCCTTGAAGGCGGGCAGCCTCCTGTGGTGCCAGTCGACGTCGCTTCTTACCGATGATACTGGTCTGCGTGATGGCGACGAGGGCGGGAACGTAGCTCGGGGGCTTGGCGCGCAGACCCGACGGGCGGAAGTGCATGAGGCAGTCCCAGAGGGAGCCGTTGTCTTGGGCCTGCCACTCGAGTTTACGACGCGACGGAGGGAAGTACTTCACGCCAGAAGTGGTCATCCAGGCTCGGCACCAGGCCGCGTTCTCAGTGAAGAGCTGCGCGTTCTTTCGCAGGAAGTTCATCTTCCAGGCGGGGACATCATCAAGCTCGCCCGACTCGATCTGAATCTCCAGGTCCTCGATCGTCTGCCAGGCGTCCACCCAGATCGGGAACCCCGGCAGCTTCTTCCCCGGGTTGTGGTCACGGAAACGATGTACCCAGTCGTCCCAGGCGTTGATCCAGTCGACCTCGGCCCGTGACAGGTCGTAGCCCTCGACGTCGGCGAGTAGGTAGTCGGCAATCTTCCACTCAACTGGCCCATCGGCGTACACTTCTCTGGCTCTCACCACCGGTTGGGGCGTTGTTGACCCGATTCCCTCAGGGTCGTAGGTAGCAGTGATGAAGACCCTCTCCCTGACCTGGGGGCGGCCCCCTCGCTCCGGACCGAGCTGGTGCGGAGAGAGGATGGCAGGGGTATCCGCTACGTGGTACCCCTCCTCGCGAAGCGACTCGACGATGACCTCCCACTCGTGAGCGTGGCGCGGTCCGGCGAGGTTTCGAACGTTCTCGAGAAGAAGCACCGTGGGGTGGCGCTCCTGGATGATCTTGAGAATGTTGAAGTAGAGCGTGCCTCGAACCTCGTCCAGCATCCCCGCCTGAGCGCCGGACTTCGAGAAGGGCTGGCACGGGAACCCGGCGGCGAGGACGTCGTGCGGCTGGATCCTGTCGGACACGCCGTCGTCACCGGCGTCGGCCGTGATGTCACCAAGGGCGTCGATGCCCCAGTTCTGCTCGTAGATGCGGGCGGCGTCCTTGTCGATCTCGACCGCATAGGTGCACTGACCGCCCATCCCGGACAGGGCGGCGTGGAAGCCGCCGATCCCTGCGAAGAGGTCGGTGTAGGTGAACTTCTCGGCCATGGTCCAAGCTAAACACATGTTCGAGCTGAAGGGAAGCTCTGCTCACCGTGAGCTTGGGCTCACGCCGCGAAGTCATGCTGTGCCAGGACCTTCCCGGCTTCCTGGGCTTTGTGGAGCGCCAGATCCAGCTTCGGCTTCCTGGGCTTGCCGCTCTGCTGACGTCCTTGGTTGAATATCTTCAGTACCCCATCAGCGAGTGCTTGCTCGATCTCGTCGGTTCCCTGGAAGACGTAGGCCTGCAGCGTGACAGGGTGCAGAGAGACCTTCAGGCGTCGCGGGTGGGGGGACTTGGATTCGGAGGCGCCTCGCATCCTCCGGTGCCAGGCATCGAACTCAGCGCAACCACTGAATGATGAGGCTCCGGACAAGATCAGGAAGCCGATCAGGCCACGCTCATCGACGCACTGCAGGATGGACTCGCGGTCGTTGAGCGGTGTCCTGCCAGAGAGACCCTCAGGGGAGGTGAGTCTCTCCTGCCCATGGGTCTTGAGATCCCATACGAAGTTGCGGGCATAGTCGAACTTGGTAGCTCCGATGCGAACTGGGCCTCCGCCGTAGGCGTTGATGAGCGCAGGAAGGCCTACAAACTCGAAGTAGAAACCGACCCACTCAGTCTGCTTTGCCTGTCCATACTCGCTTTTTAACATCTCCTGGATGCACGTTCTCCCGTCCCAGTGAGGTGGGCAGGACGCTGCCAGCGCTGTGACGAGCAACTGAGCCTCCTGGAGCAGGCGGATCTGTTTGACGCCGCTACTGTGGCCGTGGCCGTGGAGTACCCGCTGCTCAGCCCCCGCAAGGACAGCGTTGAGCCCGTCCAGCGTAACGGTCTGTCCAGAGGACCAGCACGAGTCATTCCAGGGCATGTCAAGTGCCGTAGCGATTGCTCCGGCGAGCTTGGTCTTCGTGAGTCGGGAGTCGAGAGGTAGGCCAAGGTTGTCAACAAGGTCGGTCAGCACTGACTTCCTCTCCTTGCTTCCCGGCCCCAGGTCTTGTGGGCGTCCGCCTGTGATCGACGAGATACGTCGGACTGCCTCGAGCTTGTCGCGTGCGGGTGCGAACCAGTCGGGTAGCGTAGGGCCGACGCCACGCATTTCCCGTACCGCTCTACGTTGGAGCTCGGCCTCGGTCGCAGCCAGGATGGCGTTGAGCCCTCGCAAGGTGATGGTCTGTCCTGTCGAGGAGAAGGAGTGGTCCCATGCCTGGTCGAGCGCTTCGAGGATCTGACGTGCGAGGACGTCCTTCGGTGCGCTCTCGTCGACGTCGAGTGAGAGGCGCTTGGCTGTCTTTGTCAGGACTGATTTTTTCTCCTTGCTGCCGGGGCCCAATGGCTTAGGTGGGGCTGGGGCCTGCGCGGCGGCGTAGAGCCGAGCGACGGCCTCAAGCTTGGACTTGGCGGGGAGGAACGACGATGTCTCCATGAGCGGATCGTAAAACTGTTTCTCCACTGTGGTATGCCAGTAAAGGATTCGTTCTGAGGAAGTTACGGCTTCCTCCATGCGCAGCCCGTTCCAGCCGAACCATCCCCACGGGCTGTGCGGCTGGCGTCCACGCCAGGGCGATGAGGTTGGTGGCGGTGACGCCCGTCCGCTGCCCAGATCGGGCTGCGGAGGATCCCTCGGAGCTGCGGAAAGGTACTCGACTTGTCTCGGATGCACCTGAGGCCCCGGCGGTTATCCTGCGGGGCCGTCCGCGGGCTCTACGGTGCGTCCGCCACGCCCGACGGATGCTCGCGGCACCACCTAACAGCCGTTTCCCGGATCAGTGTCGCCTGGCCCGGAAGCCAGCGGGCGCAGCCGCCTCAGACCCTGGTTCGATGAAGCGGCCGGGCTGCCTTCCTAGTGTCGCGTGTCGTTAGTTGTTTTGTGGTTGGTGCTTAGGATGATGGGGGTATGGCGAATAGACCTGCTCCTGGACTGGTTGTGCGTGAGGGTGACCTGGAGGTGCTTGAGTCCTGGCTGCGTG
>NZ_JAAIJY010000059.1 GCF_011752065.1 Actinomyces sp. ZJ308 | reverse complement strand
AAAAAGCGGCGGCCTTCGTGTGTCCTGAACGGAAGGGAGCTGTGGGTGTAGTTCTGTAGCTTCTGGATGGTGTTGCGTAGATGATGAGGGTTGTGGCCCCTCGAAGTCGTTGTGCGGATGATGGCTTCAAACCGCCTTGTGCTGCGTTGGCTGAAGACCGTCGTGGTGAGCGTTCAAGGAAAAGGCGTCCGTGGGCGGATGTCAGGTGGGGGCCGGGAAGACGAACGCGAGTGAACCGCTGTGGAAGCGTCGAAATGCTTGGATGGCATCAGAACTGGGGTTTGAAGGTGCCCTGGGATGAGTCTGGCGGTGTGTCCGTATTGCTGGTCAGGCGGTGCCCGGCGTGAAGGCGGCGTGAGCCCGGTCTGCTGCGTCTGCGTGAAACAGGAGAAGGCGCCTTGCTGTCGTGCCTGCTGGGTGCGGGTGTGGCGCCGGCGGACCGACTCGTAGTAGTGATGATGCTTCTGTAATGGGGGCGGAGCGAAGGGGTCGGGTCGTTCGTGATGTGTTCGTGCTGGTCAACCAGGGTCTCTGGGAGGAATTGGGATGAGCGGGTCAGTGTCATTGGTAGGGGTGGCGCCAAGGCCGTCGAAAACGGCGGGTAAGGCGTTCGATATTCCCAAGGCTCTGGTCGTGGAGGCTTGGGAGAGGGTCAGGAGCAACAAGGGCGCGTCCGGGGTCGACGGGGTGGCTATCGAGGACTTCGAGAGGGATCTACAGGCGAACCTGTACAAGATCTGGAACCGGATGTCCTCGGGCAGCTACTTCCCGCCTGCGGTGCGTCAGGTTCGGATCCCCAAGCCTGATGGAGGCATCAGGGTGCTGGGGGTGCCGACAGTCGCTGACCGTCTGGCGCAGACGGTGGTGGCCTTGGTGCTTGAGCGCAGGGCCGAGCCGGTGTTCCACCAGGGCTCGTACGGTTACCGTCCCGGACGCGGCGCGATCGACGCGGTCGCGGTGTGCAGGAGGCGGTGCTGGGAGAGTGACTGGGTCATCGACATGGATATCCAGGCGTTCTTCGACACCGTGCCGTGGGACCTGGTGTGTCGTGCGGTGGAGACGGTGTGCAGACGCGCATGACGTGTGGTGCAGCAGCAACGGAGAAGGAGAAGGAGAAGGAGCCAGTGGTTCCAGTGGGGGAGTAGCAGCCGCCGACGAGACTGATGCACGAGGCAAGACTCCTCGCTCCATCCACCTCGCCGACACTGGCTCCGGCGTCATCCTGACCGCCCAGCTCATCCCACCTTTCGACCAGCTGACCAGCCCCAGCCTGCAGGCTGCTGCTCATGCGCACCACCTCCGGTACAAGGCTCAGCTCGATAACTTGACCACGCCGCCCACCACCAGCCACACATCTCGCAGCACCCTCACGAGCCCTGAAACACGAAGAACGCCCACCCAAGTAGGTGAGCGTTATTCTTCATCTGAGACCACATCCCAGACGTCTTCGGCTGGGGTGGGTTTGGGTAAGAGCTGGCTGGTACCCCCACTGGGATTCGAACCCAGGACCTTGTGCTTATCAGGCACGACACGAGGTATAAGCTCGCTGCTCTAACCGCTGAGCTATGGGGGCGCGGCCGAGACGCCGACGGCGTCGAGGAAGGCCGACGCTGCCAGCACCGGAGGGCCCCGGCAGTGCGGAAGTAGGTTACCCCAGATGAGGGGACACGTCGGTCGTTTTCCCCACTGTGTTCCGTCAGGGGACCCGTCAGAACCCCGGCAGACGGCCGCTCCGAGCCGCATCGGCATCGGCGGGTCTCGGGCATTCCCCGGCCTGGCCGCTAGCCTGGTTGCATGAGCCACACCACCGCACCCGCATCCTCTGACGCCGGACGCCATTCCTCACAGGGCAACCCGGACGGCTCCTTGAGCGTCGGCGACGTCGTCGCTCTCGTGGAGTCCGCGGCGCCTCCCGGCCTGGCCGCCTCGTGGGACTCCAACGGGCTCATCTGCGGAGACCCCGCCGACCCGGCACGCAGCATCCTGCTGGCCGTCGACCCCGTGGCGGCCGTCGTCGACGAGGCCATCGACTCCGGCGTGGACATGATCATCACCCACCACCCGCTCTACCTGCGCGGAACCGACCACGTCGTGGCCACCGATCCCAAGGGGCGCTGCATTCATCGGCTCATTCGTGCCGGCATCGCTCTGCTCAACGCCCACACCAGCCTCGACGCCGCCCACGGGGGAGTGGCCGACGCCCTCGCCGATCGCGTGGGCCTGACCTCCACCGTCCCCCTCGAGCCGGACCCCGCCGCCCCGGACCAGGGCATCGGCCGCATCGGCGTGCTCCCGCAGCCCGTCACGCTGCGTCAGCTCGCCGCCGACGTCGCAGCCGCCCTCCCCGACTCGGCCCCCGGTCTCCTCGTCGGTGGTGAGCTCGACGCCGTCGTCGAACGCATCGCCGTCTCCGGGGGAGCCGGAGACTCTCTTCTGGGGCGGGCTCGTCAGGCCCATGCCGATGTCTTCCTCACCGCCGACCTGCGTCACCACCCCGCCTCCGAGCACCTCGAGGCCGGCCGCCCCTACCTGCTGTGCGGAACGCACTGGGCCACCGAGTGGGTCGGCCTGGAGCCCCTTGCCCGACGGCTTGAGGAGGGCGCCCACTTTCGGGGCGCCTCCCTGGCCGTCCGGGTCTCCGGCATTGTCACGGACCCCTGGGCACTGCGACTGTCCACCGGATCAGGCCGGGCGTGAGAGGATCATGAGAGGATTCGCAACACCGACCTGTACGTACCTGAAGGAGCACACGCCGTGACAAGCGCACCCATCGCCCAGCAGCGCCTTCTCATCGAACTCCAGGAGCTCGACTCCCGCCTGGCACGGCTGCGTCACGAGCGCAAGCACCTTCCGGTCCTCAGCCGCATCGAGTCGGTCATCGAGCGCCTCAAGACGAACAAGCGAGCCGCCATTCAGGCCGACGCCGCCCTCGGTGAGGCCAAGGCGCAGGCTACCCGCAGTGAGGACGAGGTCGGTCAGGTGGTGCGCCGCGCCGAGGTACTGCGCGAGCGCCTCCACTCCGGCAACAGCGCGGCCCGTGACCTCTCCGCCATCCAGGGGGAGATCGACCAGCTCGGTCAGCGCCAGTCGGCCCTGGAGGAGGCTCAGATCGTCGCCATGGAGGCGCTCGACTCGGCCCGGGAGGAGACCGAGCGCCTCAGCCGGGAGGAGTCCGAGATCCGCGCAGCCGGGCGCGAGCTCACCGCCAAGCGGGACGCCGAGTTCGCGCGGCTCGATGAGGAGATCGAGTCTCTGGACAACCAGCGGGCGGATCTGGCCGGAACCATTGAGACGGCTCTCCTGGCCGACTACGAGGCGGTTCGCCGCTCCACTGGGGGACTCGGCGCGGTCGCCCTCAGAGGGCGGGCCATCGAGGGCGGCGCCGTTGAGATCAGCCCACAGGAGCTGGCGCGCATCATGGCCGCTCCCAAGGAGGAGATCATCCACGCCGAGGAGAACGACGTCATCGTCGTACGGATGGACATCTGAGGGCGACTGCCTCTCGGGTAGGGGAGGCAGTCACTGACCAGGTATGAATGGCGGGGCCGGCATCAGCGAGTCATCAGGGTGAGGACCCGCCGCCCCATCCGGTCCGGCGCGGACAGCTCGACGTCGTCGACGCTGTTCAACCGTGCGGCCAGGGCGGCAACGTCGTCGGCGTGCACTTCCTGGGGCAGGGACTGCTCGGCTGCGGTTCTGAGGAGCTCACCGGTGAGAAGCCCCCGCGCCTGCTTCGCCATGTGGGAGACCACCTTGCGGGTGCCATCGTCGGCCATGCGCACCACGCGCACCGTCATGACCTCGATGCCGTCACGAGCCGACGGCTTCCACGCGGCCGCGTAGTCGGCCGAGCGGCAGTCGACCACCAGACCCTGCGCCGCCATGTCCTTGAGCGTCGGCGCGAGGTGCGGCTTCCAGAAGGACGACATGCGCCCCGGCCCGGGCAGTGATGTTCCCATGGACAGGCGGTGGTCGGGCACCGTGTCGGTGGGGCAGATGGCTCCCCACAGCCCCGAGAGGATGACGCAGTGGTCTGCTAGGGCGCCACGCCCGGCAGCATCCTCGGCGATCGACTCAAGCCCCGCCGCCTCGTACAGGACCCCGGTGAACAGCTGGTAGGCCGGAGCGCAGGGTGCTGTCTCCAGCGACAGGTTCGCCGTCGCCAGCTCCGCGCTGCGTGGGCCCAGTCCCAGAACGGATGCCGCGTCACGGCGCCGGCTCACCTCGGCCAGCGCTGACATTGAATCGCCCCGGGTTTGATGGAGGCAGTGATGACACGGAAGGATCACTGTCATGGGACAGAAGAAGTACCCCGATGAGCTGCGCGAGCGAGCCACGAGGATGACCTTGGAGGCACTGGCCGACCCGGCGCGG
>NZ_JAAIJY010000058.1 GCF_011752065.1 Actinomyces sp. ZJ308 | reverse complement strand
CACCTACACCAGCCAGACCCAGCGCGAGGCCGCCTACCAGACCTGGCTCCACCACTACAATCACCACCGACCCCACACCGCCCTGAACGGCCAAACCCCCGCCAGCCGCGTTCACAACCTCACAGGGAAGTACAGTTAGACATCGCCCAGCAGATGGTTTCGGCAAAGATAGCGAATCAGGCCACGCTGCTGCGGCGCAATGGTGAGGCCACCGAGACTGTCGAACGTATGCGTCGCCTGCAACGTGACGCCGTATCCGCGCCGTCGCTGGCCGACCTGCTCGGAGTGGAGGGGGAGGCCGCTGGGCTCTACTTCGAGTCCTTCCCCACGATGCTCACCGGAACCACTGCGGCATTCGCGGCAGGTCAATGGAGAGGGCGAAGGCGTCGCCCGGCTCCCGATCCGGCCAATGCGGCCCTGGACTACACATACGCCCTGCTCCTGGGAGACTGCATCCGGGCACTCGTGGCCTGTGGCCTCGACCCTCACGCAGGGTTCCTCCACTCCAGCTCGCGCAACAATCCTGCTCTGGCGCTCGACCTCATGGAGGAGTTCAGGGCGCCGGTGGCTGACTCCGTTGTCGTACGAGCGCTCCGCAACGGCGAGTTGACGGAGCAGGACTTCTCGGGCGAGATCGGAAGCTGCCGGATGACGGATCGTGGACGAAAGCAGTTGATCGCGGGCTTCGAGCGCCGTATTGAGACGTCCTTCCGGCATCCCGTGTTCGGCTACGACGTCACCTGGCGGCGGGCCATTGAGGTGCAGGCCCGGTTGTTTCTCGGGACTATCGACGGGACTCAGCCCGCCTACAAGGGAGTGACGGTGCGCTGATGCGTGATGACGTCAGACGTGTTCTCGTGGCCTACGACGTCCCGTCCGACAGGCGCCGGACGCAGGTGGCTAAGAAACTGTTGAAGTATGGCGACCGCATCCAGTACTCCGTGTTCGTCGTGGACGCGACGCCGGCCAAGCTCCTGCGGATGCGGGGTGAGCTGGAAGGAATCATCAAGACCGACGAGAACTCCGTGCTCCTGTGTGACGTCGGCCTGCTGTCCTCTGTTGACGAGCAGCGGTTCTCCTATATTGGCCTGACCAGGACCATCACACCGGAGGGGCCTCTTATCGCCTGATGCGAGCGCTCCGGTGCTCGGGAACTCCCAGGCAGCGCTCGCGGCGACGGAACGTTGGAACGATGCGGATCAAAGGGGAACAGGTGGGTGGAGTTTGGTCGGGTATGCAATCCCGGCCGCAGCGCTCGCGGAGCGGCCTCAGACGTGCCGGATGACGGGCTATACTGGGCGGACTGTTGCAGTTCCTTCGGGAACCGCACTTCATTGAGGCGTGACCTCGACGCCGAGGGGGATCTCGTGGTCCTCGTCGCAGTTCCTTCGGGAACTGCACTTCATTGAGGCCGGGACTGCCTGGAATCCGGGGACTGGCCGGGCATGTTGCAGTTCCTTCGGGAACTGCGCTTCATTGGGGCAAGTATGAGACCGAGGGTACGTACACGTACTCGATCTTGCAGTTTCTTTGGGAACTGCGCTTCATTGAGGTGACCTGCGGGACGCCGAGGACGGCCGCCAGCGCGGTTGCAGTTCCTTCGGGAACTGCACTTCATTGAGGCACGTGCCCGATTCCAGCGATCTGGACCTTCGAGTCACGTTGCAGTTCTTTCGGGAGCTGCACTTCATTGAGGCTTGTTGTAGAGGCCGTCAGGGTTTTCCATAGAGCGGTTGCAGTTCTTTCGGGAACTGCACTTCATTAAGGCGGGTGGGGACTGATCGCCTATTTAGGCTTTCGGTCCCCGTCGGCGCCTTGTGCGTCACCTTCCAGGCACGCCTGGCCCCGTCCAGGGCGGCCGGCAGGGCGGAGAGCAGCCGCTCGACGTCGTCGATGCTGGACTCCCGGCCCAGCGAGCAGCGCAGCGTGGAGCGGGCCGGGCCCTCATCGAAACCCATCGCCAGGAGCACGTGGCTCGGCCGGGCCACCCCGGCGTGGCAGGCCGACCCGGCCGAGGCGTCAATCCCCGCCAGGTCCAGGGCCATGAGCAGCGCCTCGGAGTCGGCCTCCTCGAACCACAGGTGCGCCGTGGAGGCCACGTGGTCGGCGTCGTCCGGAAGCGTGGCGTGAACGCCTGGAAGCGCCCCCGCCCCCTCCAGGAGGCGGCGTCGCAGCGGCGCCAGCCGGGCCTCCTGCTCCTCTCGCTCGGCGACCGCCAGCTCCACCGCCAGGGCCAGCGCCCGGGCAGCCACCACGTCCTGCGTGCCCGAGCGGATCCCCCGCTCCTGACGTCCCCCGCCCGTGACCGGCGTCAGCGCCAGGTCCCGGCGGACCACCAGCGCCCCCACGCCCACCGGCGCACCCAGCTTGTGCCCGCTCACGCTCATCGCGTCCAGACCCCAGCCGTGGAAGTCCACTGCGACCTTCCCCAGCGCGGCGACGGCGTCGGAGTGGACCGGAACGTACCCGGCCTCATCGGGGCGCTCGGCCCCACTGGCCTCCCGCACGCGCGCCACCAGGGACGCCATGTCCTGGACGATCCCGGTCTCATTGTTCGCCGCCATGACGGAGACCAGGGACACGGAGGAGCGGCCCGAGCCGGCCGGTGGCGCCACCTCCCGGGCCACCGAGTCAAGCGCCACGCGCCCGGCATCATCGACCTCCAGCAGGCTCAGTCCCGCCCCCAGCTCGGCCACGGCGGTACGCGCCGAGTCCAGGACCGCCGGGTGCTCGATCGGTGAGACCACCAACCGTCCGCCCGGCACCGCGCGCGCCCGACCCGAGACCACCAGGGCGTCGGCCTCCGTACCGCCGGAGGTCAGCAGCACCTCGTGCGCGTCCACCCCCAGGGCGCCCGCCAGGCGGGCACGCGCCTCAGCCAGGAGCGCCCCCACGCGCCTGCCCGTAGTGTGCTGCGCGCTCGGATTCGCCCAGCCACCGAGGCCTCCGGCCAGGTCCTCGGCGATCTGCTGGGCGACCTCGGGTCGGACCGGGGACGTGGCGGCATGATCGAGGTAGGTGCGCACGCCTCCAGCCTAGACGAGCCGAATTCTGTCCAAATGGGACGACTTTGACGCCGCTTTTCTCGGGCTGCGCCGTCCCGTAACGCTCTGACCTGCACAGATGTCAATGCCTCATGATGGGCCCGGCGTCAAAGTCGTCCCATACGGACACTTTTCCGCCGGCTTCGCCCTCGCAGCGGCCTGTGAGCCGTCCTCTTACGTATCCAGGCCGCCGACGACGTCACCGACATCGACCGCCGGCTCACCAAACAGCGCCACAGGATCTAGCCTTGGATCCAGGCCCCGAGCGCCCGGGTCCGACCTGGACCGCAGGCCCCGCCCAGTGCCTCACACCTCGCCCACGATCACGCCACCGCCCACATCAGCTCCTGCCCCGCGATCCTCGGAGAAATCGGTATGCGAACCGGCAAAGACATCGCCGTCATCGGCTCCAACATGGTCGACCTCATCTCCTACATCCGCCGCATGCCCCGCGAGGGCGAGACCCTGGAGGCCCTCGACTTCCATATGGACTGCGGCGGCAAGGGCGCCAACCAGGCCATCGCCGCCTCCCGCCTGGGCTCACGAGTCCTCATGCTCACCCGGGTCGGCAACGACGTCTTCGCCGCCAACACGGTGGACAACTTCGCCCGCAACGGCATCGACACCTCCCACGTGCTCACCACCGAGGCATCCAGCGGCGTCGCCCCGATCTTCGTCGACGAGGACTCCCGCAACTCGATCCTCATCATCAAGGGAGCCAACGGCCACCTCTCACCGGACGACGTCCGGGACGCCGAGGACGACATCGCCTCCTGCCGCCTCATCGTCCTCCAGCTCGAGATCCCCTTGGAGACCGTCTACGAGGCGATCACCCTGGGCCGCAGTCACGGCGTCCCCGTCCTGCTCAACCCCGCCCCCGCCGACCCCGACCTCCAGCTGGAGCGGATCCGGGGCTGCGACTACATCGTCCCCAACGAGACCGAGCTCGCCATGCTCACCGGCATGCCGACCGACACCCTCGACGACATCCACCGGGCCGCAGCCGTTCTGCGCGAGACCGGCATCCCCAACGTCATCGTCACCCTCGGTGAGCAGGGCGCCCTGTGGCTCTCCGACACCGGCGAGCGGCACCTGCCCGGGATCCCCGTCACCGCCCGCGACACCACCGGCGCCGGCGACGCCTTCATCGGCTGCTTCAGCCACCACCTGGTGCGCACCGGCGACGTGGAACGGTCCCTGGAGCTGGCCATCCGCTACTCCGCGGACTCCGTCACCAAACGCGGCACCCAGGCCTCCTTCGCCACTGCCGAGGAATTCGACTCAGTCCTCCAGGACCTTACGGACTAGATGTACTTCCTCGGGAGGTTGTGAACAGGGCTGAGGTTGTGTGAAGGCCTCCGGCAGGATGTGGGTTGACACATCGCATCACTGACCGGAGGCCTTCATGACCCACGCTAACGCACCGCTGACCCCCA
>NZ_JAAIJY010000057.1 GCF_011752065.1 Actinomyces sp. ZJ308 | reverse complement strand
TCCAGGACGTCACCATCAACCTCAACGGCCACCACCTCACCGCCGCCGACCCCCTGACCCCCGAAGCCGAGAAAATCCTCACCGCCCTGAACATCCCAACAGGGCACTAAAAACTGTGCAACTCAGGCATGAGCACCGGCTGGAAGCAGATCAGCGGTTCTTGGTACTACTTCCAGGCCAATGGAGCCCAGCTCTCCAACGTCTGGATCTCCGACGGCGGAAAGTGGTATTACCTCGAGCTCTCGGGCGCGATGGCCGCCGGCAAGTGGGTCTCGTCGGACGGTCGCTGGTACTACGTCGACGCGGACGGCGCGATGGTGACCGGATGGAAGATGGTCGACGGAGCCTGGTACTACCTCCAGCCCAACGGTGCCATGGCCACCGGCTGGCAGCAGATCGGAGGGACCTGGTACTACCTCCAGCCCAGCGGCGCCATGACCACCGGCTGGACCAACATTGGAGGCACCTGGTTCCACTTCAACGACTCCGGCGCCATGAGCACGGGCTGGCAGCAGATCGGAGGGTCCTGGTACTACTTCCAGCCCAGCGGCGCCATGACCACCGGCTGGCAGCAGATCGGAGAGACCTGGTACTACCTCCAGCCCAGCGGCGCCATGACCACCGGCTGGCAGGCGATCGACGGCTCCTGGTACTACTTCCAGCCCAGCGGCGCCATGGCCATCGACTGGCAGCAGATCGACGGCTCCTTCTACTACCTGGGCAACAACGGTGCGATGGCAACCGGCTGGAAGTGGGTCCACTGGCACTGGTACTACTTCCAGAGCAACGGAGCCATGGTCCGAAATCAGTGGGTCGACAACTACTATGTGAACGAAAACGGCGCGATGACGATCAACAGGACCATGACGATTGACGGCCGCTCGTACACCTTCGACGGAAACGGCCATTGGTCCACTTCTGCGGCCGGCTGAGGCCACCCCAGTCCGGCTTCCACCAGAGGAAATATCAACGGCAAAGGAGGGAGAATCGTCAACAGCCCAGCGACTGACTGATTCCAAGCACGTGGGGTCCCGAGCGAACGCGTCTGCTCGGGACCCCACGGGCTTCGTGTCCGCATCTGCACCAAAGAGACCGGCACACCGCTCAGACACGCCAGGAAACCGCAGAGTTATGCGGTTTCATATCGCCACATGAAGGCCCGCTGCTGTCCTTGCGGCAGATGTGGACACCCCCGGACGAACGACCGCCTTCCAGGCGTCTGCACCCCATCAACCTCCCCGACCGGTCGAGCAGTACGACACCCATCCGTAATAAATCATAAGGGTAACCATCTCAGCAGATATCAAATACTTCATCAAACTGACGCACAATTCAGGCAACTTGGCCGTGATAACAGCGCCATCTCCTCGTATATTCTCAGTATCCGCCCGCCGGAGAAAAGGCCAAGAAAGACTGTTGACCGGCCGGTTATGACGGAGACGTTCACAAAGATGAGGACTCTTTCCTCAAGGAGGACATGATGAAGCGCACTGGCCGATACATGATCGGCACACTCGCGGCGATGACGCTCATGGGACTAGCAAACCCCGCAGCCCTGGCCGAGGAGGATGCTCCTACCGCCAGCCAGAGCGGTGAGGTCACCGCCACGCAGCCGGCAGACGAGCAGGCCGCCACATCCGACGACTCGCAGAAGGACAAGAAGGAGGAAGAATCCCCTGCCCATCAGGCGGAAGCTACGCAGGCCGCGTCTGCCGACGCAACGCAGGCTCAGTCGGATCAGGCACCTCAGTCGGCCGAGCCCAGTGCCAAGCCGGCCGAGACCCCCAAGGCAGATCCTCCGGCTGAGCCGAGCATGAAGCCCAGCGAGGCCCCTGGTGCCAAGCCGTCGGACCAGCCCTCCGACAAGCCCAGCGCGGATCCCGGCGCCTCAGCCGACCCCAGTGCCAAGCCCGGCGAGGAGCCCGGAACCAAGCCCGGCGAGGACCCCGGCGTCAAGCCGTCGGACCAGCCCTCCGACAAGCCCGGCGAGGACCCCGGCGCCAAGCCCAGCGCGGAGGCCAAGCCGTCGGCTCCGTCTGCTGAGCCCACCACGAAGCCCATCGTGGACCCGGCACCCAGTGCCAAGCCGGCCGAGACCCCCAAGGTGGAGCCGTCGGCCGAGCCCAGCGCCAAGCCGACTGAGTCACCCAAGGCAGATCCTCCGGCTGAGCCGAGCATGAAGCCCAGCGAGGCCCCTGGTGCCAAGCCGTCGGACCAGCCCTCCGACAAGCCCAGCGCGGATCCCGGCGCCTCAGCCGACCCCAGTGCCAAGCCCGGCGAGGAGCCCGGAACCAAGCCCGGCGAGGACCCCGGCGTCAAGCCGTCGGACCAGCCCTCCGACAAGCCCAGCGCGGATCCCAGCGCCTCAGCCGACCCCAGTGCCAAGCCCGGCGAGGAGCCCGGAACCAAGCCCAGTGAGGACCCCGGCGTCAAGCCGTCGGACCAGCCCTCCGACAAGCCCTCGGACCAGCCCTCCGACAAGCCCTCGGACCAGCCTTCCGACAAACCCGGCGAGGACCCCGGCGCCAAGCCGTCAGACCAGCCCTCCGACAAGCCGTCAGACCAGCCCTCCGACAAGCCCTCCGAGGAGCCCAAGTCCGGTTGGGAGACCAAGGACGGCCACCACTACTTCTACGAGAATGGTGAGCTGAAGAAGAACTGGGCCAAGATCGACGGCACCTGGTACTACTTCGGTGCGGACGGCGCCGCCGCTACCGGCACGCAGAAGATCGGCGACCACTGGTACTCCTTCAACGACATGGGAGCCATGCAGGCCAGCGGCTGGGTCAAGGACAAGGACACCTGGTACTACGCCAACGACAACGGCGATCTCGCCGCTCAGACCTGGAAGCTCGTCGACGGCGCCTGGTACCACTTCGACGCCGACGGCAAGATGCAGACCGGCCTGGTCACCGTCAACGGCACCCGCTACTACCTCGATCCCGTGTCCGGTGCCATGGCCGATGGCCGCTGGGTGAAGGACAAGGACACCTGGTACTACGCCAACCCCGAGGGCGCCATCGCCACGGGCTGGAAGATGGTCGACGGCGCCTGGTACCACTTCGACTCCAACGGCGTCATGGCCTCCAAGGGCTGGGTCGCCTCGGGCGGACAGTGGTACTACATGGAGGACTCCGGCGCGATGGTCACCGGCTGGATCATGGACGGGGGCACGTGGTACTACCTCCAGCCCAGCGGCGCCATGGCCACCGGCTGGAAGATGGTCGACGGCGCCTGGTACTACCTCAACGCCAACGGCGCCATGGCCACCGGCTGGATCATGGACGGGGGCACGTGGTACTACCTCAACGCCAACGGCGCCATGGCCACCGGCTGGAAGATGGTCGACGGCGCCTGGTACTACCTCCAGCCCAACGGGGCCATGACCACCGGCTGGGCCACGATCGACGGCGGCCGCTTCTACTTCCACAACAGCGGCACGCTCATCCGGTGAGTCCGGAGACCAACGTGATCTGACCTGAGGAACGGTCACCGACGAGTCGGGGTCCCAAGCAGAACCATCTGCTTGGGACCCCGCTCTGTCTGCCGAGATGTGGAAGGCGTGGAGACCAGGGCAGTTCCAACCCCATTCGTCTGAGACGCCCCCGATACGGTTCCGTTCGTCGCCGACGGCCTCCATCGGCAAGAACCGGAAAGCGCGACCTACTTGTCGCAGGCGATGCCGTCCTTGTCGCGGTCCAGCTCCGGCCGGTAGCCGGGGTCGCCCTGGTACATCGGAGCCGCCCCGGCAGCCCTCGCCTCCTTGCAGTTGGCGTAGTACTCCTTCTTCGGAGCGGGTTCCGGCGCTGGGGCCGGTTCCTGTACCGCTTCACCGCCACCAGAGCCTTGAGCATCCGTCTCCGGCGTCGGCTCGGGCTCCGGTACCGCGGGCTCCGGCGAGGGCTCGGGTGTCGGGGCCTGCATCGTCGGAGTCGGCGACGGCGTGGGCGTGGGCGACGGCGTGGGACTCGGCGTCGGGGTCGGAGTGGGTGACGGCGTGGGAGTGGGCGTGGGCGACGGCGACGCCGTAACCGTCACCTTCGGCGAGGGTGTCGGTATCGGCGAGACCGCGTCGTCGGCCGACGACGGCATCCCGCACCCGGCCAGCCCGGCGCAGACCGAGACGGTCAGAGCCGCAGACGCCGCACCCTTCACTGCCCTCTGGCACCTCGGCATCGGTGATACCGGTCGGCCTAGGCCGGGGCGGGGCGATCGTAAGGAGATGGACAAGACAGGAAAGTTCTTCAGCAGAGCCTCAAAAGAGAAGGGAAGGATAAGGATGCTGTGCCGCGTCGAGTGCCATGAGCATGGCGCGGCACCATGAGGAGTGAGCCGCGAGTAGTGCAGAGAGCCGACGGCTACTCAATGCCAGCGACAGACAGGCCTTACTTGTTGAATCGCCCCGGGTTTGATGGAGGCAGTGATGACACGGAAGGATCACTGTCATGGGACAGAAGAAGTACCCCGATGAGCTGCGCGAGCGAGCCACGAGGATGACCTTGGAGGCACTGGCCGACCCGGCGCGG
>NZ_JAAIJY010000056.1 GCF_011752065.1 Actinomyces sp. ZJ308 | reverse complement strand
GTGTGTGCTCGGTGGTGTCCTACTCTCCCGCACCCTGGCGGGTGCAGTACCATCGGCGCTGTCAGGCTTAGCTTCCGGGTTCGGGATGGGTGCCGGGCGTGTCCCTGTCGCTGTGACCACCGAGACGACTGGATAGGCAGTGCAGTACCGTCATCGTCACCTGTTGTGGTGTGCTCTATTCACGCTGTGGTTGGTTGATCCTTGGGGGGGGTTGGTTGTGGACCGTATAGTGGACGCTTTATGTTGCTTACTGAAGAAACCGCCCCGGCTTGTCACCACCAAAGGGTTGGTGGTGTGGGGGGTTGTTGTTTGTGTTGGCCTATTAGTACCAGTCAGCTCCCAACCGTTACCGGTCTTCCACTTCTGGCCTATCAACCCAGTAGTCTGCTGGGGGCCTACCAAGACATGACTGTCTTGTGGAGACCTTATCTTGAAGATGGTTTCCCGCTTAGATGCTTTCAGCGGTTACCCTTCCCGAACGTAGCCAACCAGCCGTGCCCCGGGCGGGACAACTGGCACACCAGAGGTTCGTCCGTCCCGGTCCTCTCGTACTAGGGACAGGCCTTCTCAAGTCTCCTGCGCGCGCAGAGGATAGGGACCGAACTGTCTCACGACGTTCTAAACCCAGCTCGCGTACCGCTTTAATGGGCGAACAGCCCAACCCTTGGGACCTGCTCCAGCCCCAGGATGCGACGAGCCGACATCGAGGTGCCAAACCATGCCGTCGATATGGACTCTTGGGCAGGATCAGCCTGTTATCCCCGGGGTACCTTTTATCCGTTGAGCGACGACCCACCCACACGGGATCGCCGGATCACTAGTTCCTACTTTCGTACCTGCTCGACCCGTCGGTCTCACAGTCAAGCTCCCTTGTGCACTTGCACTCAACACCTGGTTACCGACCAGGCTGAGGGAACCTTTGAGCGCCTCCGTTACACTTTAGGAGGCAACCGCCCCAGTTAAACTACCCACCAGGCACTGTCCCTAACCCGGATCACGGGCCCAGGTTCAGGCGCACGCCATAACCAGAGTGGTATTTCAAGGACGACTCCACCGCTACTGGCGTAGCGGCATCACAGTCTCCCACCTATCCTGCACAAGCTATAGCGGGCGCCAATACCAAGCTGTAGTAAAGGTCCCGGGGTCTTTCCGTCCTTCTGCGCGAAACGAGCATCTTTACTCGTACTGCAATTTCGCCGAGCTCATGGTTGAGACAGCGGGGAAGTCGTTACGCCATTCGTGCAGGTCGGAACTTACCCGACAAGGAATTTCGCTACCTTAGGATGGTTATAGTTACCACCGCCGTTTACTGGGGCTTAAATTCACCACTTCACCCCCCAATGGGGGGTTGATGGTTCCTCTTAACCTTCCAGCACCGGGCAGGCGTCAGTCCGTATACATCGCCTTACGGCTTCGCACGGACCTGTGTTTTTAGTAAACAGTCGCTTCCCCCTGGTCTCTGCGACCCACCCCCCTAACAGGCTAGCTGTTTCAGGGTTCGGGCCCCCCTTCTCCCGAAGTTACGGGGGCATTTTGCCGAGTTCCTTAACCATGATTCACTCGTGCGCCTAGGCATACTCTGCCCGACCACCTGTGTCGGTTTCGGGTACGGGCGGCTGGCACCATCGCGTCGAGGCTTTTCTCGGCACCCTAGGATCACCCTGTTATCCCCCACCAGTGTGGGGTCACCATCACGCCTCACCCTTGCCCACTAGTGGGCTGTCACTCCGGATTTACCTGGAGGACGGGCTGCGCGCTTGAACGGACCAAGCCATCAGATCCGCCGGGCTACCACTGTGCGTCACCCCTGTTAACACGCTTGCCTACCTGCACGGAGGGTCCCCAGACCCCTACCACCACAACCCCCACCAGGTCCGAAGACCCGAGTTGAGGGCATGCGTGGTGGTTGGGCGTGGGTTAGCACCCGCGCGTCAGCATGGTCGGTGCTTCGCCGGTACGGGAATATCAACCCGTCATCCATCGACTACGCCTGTCGGCCTCGCCTTAGGTCCCGACTCACCCAGGGCGGACTAGCCTGGCCCTGGAACCCTTGGTCATTCGGCGCTAGGGCTTCTCACCCTAGTATCGCTACTCATGCCTGCATTCTCACTCCCACACCGTCCACGCCCAGTCACCCAGACGCTTCCCCCAGTGCAGGACGCTCCCCTACCACCCACAACCCCTGCCACCACCCCCACAAAGTGGGGCGGTGAAGGGAACACGTCATGGGTCCGCGGCTTCGGCGGTGTGCTTGAGCCCCGCTACATTGTCGGCGCACGATCACTTGACCAGTGAGCTATTACGCACTCTTTCAAGGATGGCTGCTTCTAAGCCAACCTCCTGGTTGTCTGCGCGACCGCACATCCTTTCCCACTTAGCACACGCTTAGGGGCCTTAGCCGGCGATCTGGGCTGTTTCCCTCTCGACCACGGAGCTTATCCCCCGCAGTCTCACTGCCACGCTATAACCCGTACGGCATTCGGAGTTTGGTTGACGTCAGTAACCCTGTGGGGCCCATCAGCCACCCAGTAGCTCTACCTCCGCCGGGCAACACGCGACGCTGCACCTAAATGCATTTCGGGGAGAACCAGCTATCACGGAGTTTGATTGGCCTTTCACCCCTACCCACAGCTCATCCCCCCAGTTTTCAACCTAGGTGGGTTCGGTCCTCCACACGCTCTTACACGTGCTTCAACCTGGCCATGGGTAGATCACCCCGCTTCGGGTCCAGAACGCGCCACTCAATCTCGCCCTATTCGGACTCGCTCTCGCTACGGCTACCCCACACGGGTTAACCTCGCGACACGCCACTGACTCGCAGGCTCATTCTTCAAAAGGCACGCCACCACCCCCACACACAAACACGCATGGAGGCTCTGACGGCTTGCAAGCGCCCGGTTTCAGGTACTATTTCACTCCCCTCCCGGGGTACTTTTCACCATTCCCTCACGGTACTATCCACTATCGGTCATCAGGAGGTATTCAGGCAGCCAAGTGGTCTTGGCAGATTCACACAGGATTCCACGAGCCCCGTGCTACTCGGGCACTGTCCCAGACACGCACAAACCAGTTACACCTACGGGGGTATCACCCACTACGCCACGCCTTCCCAGACAATTTCGGCTACCAGCTCATCAACGCGCCCCGCCTCCGGCAGAAGACAACGACACAGCCCCACAACCCCGCACACGCAACCCCTGCCGAGTATCACACGCACACGGTTTAACCATCATCCGCTTTCGCTCGCCACTACTCACGGAATATCTTCTCCTACGGGTACTAAGATGTTTCACTTCCCCGCGTCACCCCCCACACCCTATACAATTCAGATGCAGGTGACACGACATAACTCGTGCCGGGTCCCCCCATTCGGAAACCCTCGGATCACAGCCCGCCAGCCGGCTCCCCGAGGAATATCGCAGGCCACCACGTCCTTCATCGGCCCCTGATGCCAAGGCATCCACCGAACGCTCAAAAAAACAAACAACAAAACAAGAACCACAACAACACACAAACACACACGACCCACACAAGACCATGCACATCCACATGCTTGTCGCAGAAAACACTTACAGTAAGATGCTCGCGTCCACTATACAGTTCACAACCAACCCACCCACACCCACAAGACCCACCAGCAACACACCAGCAGACCCCGCGGGTCGGGCAACCAGGGCGCACTGCCCCAGAACCCCGACAGCATGCCACCCCCACACACACCCACCCCTCACACAGAGAGACAAGCACACGCGGGAGCACCCCACCCCAGGGACCAGACCACCACACGGCCGACCCCAGAACAAGGCGTGTTTCCTACACCAACAAGCAGCCCCACCCACCCCACCCAAAAGGGAGGGGGCGGGCAACAGCCACCACATATCTTCCAATGCGCCACCCAACCCAGGCCACCCCCCAACAAAACCAGGGGATAAGACGCACCCAGGCCAGGTGCCACACAACATCTATCCTTAGAAAGGAGGTGATCCAGCCGCACCTTCCGGTACGGCTACCTTGTTACGACTTCGTCCCAATCACCAGCCCCACCTTCGACCGCTCCCCATAGGGCCACGGGCTTCGGGTGTTGCCGACTTTCATGACGTGACGGGCGGTGTGTACAAGGCCCGAGAACGTATTCACCGCAGCGTTGCTGATCTGCGATTACTAGCGACTCCAACTTCACGGTGTCGAGTTGCAGACACCGATCCGAACTGAGACCGGCTTTAAGGGATTCGCTCCACCTCACAGTATCGCAGCCCTCTGTACCGGCCATTGTAGCATGCGTGAAGCCCAAGACATAAGGGGCATGATGATTTGACGTCATCCCCACCTTCCTCCGAGTTGACCCCGGCAGTCTCCCGCGAGTCCCCACCACAACGTGCTGGCAACACGAGACAAGGGTTGCGCTCGTTGCGGGACTTAACCCAACATCTCACGACACGAGCTGACGACAACCATGCACCACCTGTGAACCAGCCCCCACAAGGGAGGAAACCCCGTCTCCGGGACCATCCGGCACATGTCAAGCCTTGGTAAGGTTCTTCGCGTTGCATCGAATTAATCCGCATGCTCCGCCGCTTGTGCGGGCCCCCGTCAATTCCTTTGAGTTTTAGCCTTGCGGCCGTACTCCCCAGGCGGGGCACTTAATGCGTTAGCTACGGCGCGGAAAACCCGGAAAAGGCCCCCCACACCTAGTGCCCAACGTTTACGGCGTGGACTACCAGGGTATCTAATCCTGTTCGCTCCCCACGCTTTCGCTCCTCAGCGTCAGTAACGGCCCAGAGACCCGCCTTCGCCACCGGTGTTCTTCCTGATATCTGCGCATTCCACCGCTACACCAGGAGTTCCAGTCTCCCCTACCGCACTCAAGCCGGCCCGTACCCACCGCAAGCCCCCAGTTAAGCCAGAGGATTTCACGACAGACGCGACCAGCCGCCTACGAGCTCTTTACGCCCAATAATTCCGGACAACGCTCGCGCCCTACGTATTACCGCGGCTGCTGGCACGTAGTTAGCCGGCGCTTCTTATCCAGCTACCGTCAACCCACCCACAAGGGGCAGGCCTGCTTCACTGGCGAAAGAGGTTCACAACCCGAAGGCCTCCATCCCTCACGCGGCGTCGCTGCATCAGGCTTGCGCCCATTGTGCAATATTCCCCACTGCTGCCTCCCGTAGGAGTCTGGGCCGTGTCTCAGTCCCAGTGTGACCGTCCACCCTCTCAGGCCGGCTACCCGTCACCGCCTTGGTAGGCCATCACCCCACCAACAAGCTGATAGGCCGCGAGCCCATCCCCCACCAAAAACACCCAAAGGCGCATCTTTCCCAAGCCCACCATGCGACAGACCCAGAATATCCCGTATTAGCCACACTTTCATGCGGTTATCCAGAAGAAGGGGGCAGGTTACTCACGTGTTACTCACCCGTTCGCCACTCATCCAGAACCAGCAAGCTGGCTCCTTCACCGTTCGACTTGCATGTGTTAAGCACGCCGCCAGCGTTCGTCCTGAGCCAGGATCAAACTCTCCAAACAAAACCAA
>NZ_JAAIJY010000055.1 GCF_011752065.1 Actinomyces sp. ZJ308 | reverse complement strand
CCGCGCCGGGTCGGCCAGTGCCTCCAAGGTCATCCTCGTGGCTCGCTCGCGCAGCTCATCGGGGTACTTCTTCTGTCCCATGACAGTGATCCTTCCGTGTCATCACTGCCTCCATCAAACCCGGGGCGATTCAACCCGCGAGAGGCGGCAGCATCCCGTCCATCCTGTCCCTGCTGGCCGGGAGTGCTGTCCGACTCGGTGGAACCGGCCTGGCTCGACGGTGACTGACCTCCGATCGTCCCGCACCCGGAGACGACGACGGCCATGGAAAGGGCGACGGCCGTGAGCAGGCCCGGACCTCGTGACCGGTGGACGATGCGCACGGGGCGCGTGCGCTGTCCAATGCCCGTCGGTGAGTTATCGATATCCGCTGAAGATGATGAGGAGAATATGGAGGAAAACATGTTTATGAACGTAAGAACCGAACCTTAACGGAGTGTGTGTGGTCCGTGCCCTCTCGAGAGACGCGAGGTCGAAGTACTGAGATGCCGCGGAAAACAGCCGGTGGGGATTGATCCCCTGTGGTGTGTTGCGTGTCGTCAGCACCGTGGGGCCTTCTGGGAGGGGGCGTGCTCGTGGTGTTGTCGGAAGAGGTGAATCGAGGTTTCTCCGACGGTGTGAGGGCTTGCACTACTAGGCTGGCCCCGATGAACGCCTCGACCGCCCCGGACGGCGCCGCGCAGCCAGAGCAGGCGCCGCTGCTCAACATCGCCAACGCCCTGACGGTGCTGCGACTGCTGCTCGTTCCCGTCTTCGTCTGGCTCTCCCTGCTGCCGGGGGACCGGGCCAGGCTCGCGGCCGTCGTGATCTTCGTCGTGGCGGCCTTCACGGACCGTCTTGACGGTCAGCTGGCGCGTTCGTGGGGACTGGTGACCTCCTTCGGCAAGATCGTCGACCCGATCGCGGACAAGGCGCTGACCCTGTCCGCCTTCGTCCTGCTGAGCATCAACGACAGGCTGTGGTGGTGGGTCACGATCCTCATCGTCGTGCGCGAGCTCGGCATCACGGTCATGCGCTTCTTCATGCTGCGCCGTGCCGTCATGGCGGCGTCCCGGGGCGGCAAGATCAAGACGGCCCTCCAGATGGTGGGGTTGGTGGGGCTGCTCACGCCGTGGTCGGCACTCTTCCTTCCCGCAGCCCTGGCCGCCTTCCTGGTCAAGGCCGCTTACGCCGTCGTGGCCGCGGCGCTGATTGTCACCGTGGTCACCGGCCTGGACTACGTACGAGAGGCTGTGCGCCTCAGTCGTCGGGGTGGACGTGGCGGCGAGTGAGCGCTCTGAGGCGGAGGCCCCGGTCGTCCCGGAGGGATACGGGCGGGGGAGCTGCGCGCGGGCCGCGGCCGATCTCCTGGGGGTCGCTGAGGCTCGCGCGGTGACGTTGGCGATCGCCGAGTCGCTGACCGGCGGTCAAGTGGCCTCGAGCCTGGTCGAGACTCCCGGTGCCTCGCGCGTGCTCGTCGGCGCGGTGGTCGCCTATGCGACGCGGGTCAAGGCGCAGGTGCTCGGAGTTGACGCCGCTCACCTCGAACGGACCGGGCCGGTGGACCGTGACGTCGCCCTCCAGATGGCGCGCGGTGTGAGTCGGCTCCTCGGGGCCGATCTGGGGCTGGCCACCACCGGGGTGGCGGGTCCCGGGCCGGCCGACGGTCACCCGGCGGGAACGGTCCACATCGCCGTCGTCGGACCCTGGGGCGAGGCTCATCGCGAGCTGCACCTGAGCGGTGACCGCTCGCGGGTCCGGCACGAGGCCGTCATCAACGTCATCGCGCTGGCCGGCGATTTCCTGCGCGGAAGGCCGTGAGGGGCGGATCCGACCGTCCCCTGCTGCCCTGACCGGCTACAGACCGCAGACTAAGACGCGTTTCAGGTTTCTCCCAGGAATGCCGGTAGAGTGGGGGTCAACGTCACCGGAGCCGGAGAACTGGCCTCGCGTGGCGGGAATGAATCCACGACGTGAATGGTTGTGCCAGATGATGAACAACACGACTCACCCCCGCACCACTCGCCCGATCAACAACCGGATGCCGATGCGCCAGGGACCCGGGGCAGGGTACGGTGTGTCCGTGGACACCCCGAAGCACGAGAACGTCGTCCTGCGCCGCGAGATCGGAGAAGTTCTGCGCGGTGTCCGGCAGCACCAGGGACGCACACTGCGCGAGGTCTCCTCGCAGGCCCGCGTCTCCCTGGGTTACCTCTCCGAGGTGGAGCGCGGCCAGAAGGAGGCCTCCTCCGAGCTGCTGGCCTCGATCTGCCAGGCTCTCGACGCCCCCCTGTCCATGGTGCTGCGCGAGGTCTCCGACCGCATTGCCCTGACTGAAGGCGTCATGATTCCGGACACAGTTCCCGATGAGCTTGTGCGTCAGCAGGGGATCGCCCTGCGGTGATCATCTGCTGACGGCCCAGTGCGGTGTCCCGGAGGCACCCGCGGCTGCGGCCGATGAGCTGATCTTCCCCGGCGGTGGGACCACGTTGAGTGGGCTCACCGCCGGTCGTCTGTTGAAGAAGGGGAGTGTGGTGAAGCACTCGGAGTTCTGGGGCGCCGTCGAGGCGGTCTTCGGCTCGGCCTACGGCCGATCGCTGGCGCAGGATCTGGTTCTGCCTGAGCTGGACGCGACCTGCGTGCAGGCGCTCGATCGCGGAGTGGCGCCGGAGCGCGTGTGGGCCCTGTTGTGCGAGGAGACCGAGCGCTCCGACGCCGAGCGCTGGATCTTCCGCTCCGACCCCCGCCGCTGAGCCGAGGCGGTGGAGCGAGGGGGCGGAGGCCGACACGCGAGTGACGATGGTGTCGCGATCGAACAGGTGTTCGGGTACTGTTCTCCACGAACGACGATGACGCACCTTACGTCCACAGGGCTGATGAGGGGCGGAGATAGATGTCAGTGGTCAGGCATACCGTCGTTGGTGAGCCCCGGAGAGGGGACCTCGCCGAAGTTGACCAGCCATGCCCACCGCGGCTGCGAGCCGCCCTGAGAACCGAGGTAGAACAATGCCCGCTGCCAGCCAGACCCAGGACCGATCCAAGGCCCTGGCCACAGCCCTCGCCCAGATCGACAAGAACTTCGGTAAGGGCTCCGTCATGCGCCTGGGTGACGACACCCGTCCGCCGGTCTCCGTCATCCCCACAGGATCGGTCGCCCTCGACGTGGCCCTGGGGGTCGGAGGGCTCCCGCGAGGCCGCATCATCGAGGTCTACGGACCGGAGTCCTCCGGAAAGACGACCGTCGCCCTGCACGCCGTGGCCAGTGCGCAGCGGGCCGGCGGCAACGCGGCCTTCATCGACGCCGAGCACGCCCTCGACCCGGTCTACGCCAAGGCCCTGGGGGTGGACATCGACAACCTCCTGGTCTCTCAGCCGGACACCGGTGAGCAGGCGCTCGAGATCACCGACATGCTCGTGCGCTCAGGCGGTCTGGACATCATTGTCATCGACTCCGTGGCCGCCCTGGTCCCCAAGGCCGAGATCGAGGGGGAGATGGGGGACTCCCACGTCGGTCTCCAGGCGCGCCTCATGAGCCAGGCCCTGCGCAAGATCACCGGGGCCCTGTCCTCCACCGGCACCACCGCCATCTTCATCAACCAGCTGCGTGAGAAGATCGGCGTGTTCTTCGGCAACCCGGAGACCACCACCGGCGGCAAGGCCCTGAAGTTCTACGCCTCGGTGCGCCTGGACGTGCGCCGCATCGGTGGACTCAAGGACGGCGACCAGCCCGTGGGCAACCGCACCCGGGTCAAGGTCGTCAAGAACAAGATGGCACCGCCCTTCAAGCAGGCCGAGTTCGACATCCTCTACGGCCAGGGCATCTCCCGTGAGGGCAGCCTGCTGGACCTGGGCGTGGACAATGGTGTGGTACGCAAGTCCGGCGCCTGGTTCACCTACGGGGAGGATCAGCTCGGTCAGGGCAAGGAGAACGCGCGCAACTTCCTCAAGGACAACCCGCAGCTGGCCGCTGAGATCGAGGAGAAGATTCTTGCGGCTCTGGGGATCGGCGAGCCCGGTCGTAAGGCTCGAGAGGCCGAGGAGATCGCCGCCGCCGAGGCCGCCGTGGCCGCGGCCGCCGTCCCGGTGGAGAACGATGCCGCCGCCACAAGCGCGGTCAGGAGCGCTCGCGGACGTGGAAAGAAGGCCACTGCGTCCACCAAGGGCTCCAAGGTCACCAAGACCGCCAAGGAGACGGCGGAGGAGGAACCGGACACCATCTTCGGTGAGGATGCCGGTGGGTTCTGATGCCCTGGCTCACCCCGGATGCCCATGCGCAGGCGGTTGAGGCGGCGCGGGAGATCGTCCTGCGCCGCCTCGACCGCAGTGCGGCCCCGCGTGCCGCCCTGGCGGGCCTGCTTGAGCGCAAGGCGGTGGACCCTCGCATCGCCGAGGAGGTCCTCGACCGCCTGGAGGCGGCCGGGGTGATCGATGACGCCGCCTACGCCGCCCGCCTGGCCCGCACCCGCTTCGCGGAGAAGGGGGCGGCCAGGCGAGCCATCGCCGAGGAGCTGCGGCGCAAGGGCCTGGGGGAGCGGGACATCACCGCAGCCCTTGACCAGATCGGTTCCGGGGACGAGGACGCGGCGGCCCTGGCTCTGGCCCGCAAGAAGCTTCTCTCCACGCGCCACCTGCCCTGGGATGTTCGCCGGCGCCGCACTGCGGCAATGCTCGGCCGTAAGGGCTACGGTCGAGAGGCGACCATGCGGGTCATTGAGATCGCTCTCCGCGAGGAGCAGGGCTGAGAAGCAGTCCTGCGGCTCAGGATCCCGAAGGCCTGAGGTCCTTTTCGTTGAATGCGGTGGCGGTGGAGACACCGTCAGCGACGGTGGAGTACACCAGGTGGTCGCCGTAGGTATCGAGAACCGGCTTTTCCGAGAGGCTGACCTTGGTGGATCCGTCGGCACTGATGTAACGGTAGGAGAAGGTCTTTCCCTCATCCGAGGTGGAGCGGGACACGATGCTGCCGTCGCTCAGGGTCGCGCTGATCGTGTCCGAGGCATTCCCGATCTGTTCCGAGAGGCACTCAGTGGTTCCGTCCTGGGCGATGCGCAGCTGTCCGATGTAGTCGTAGGAGTCGCCGCTACCGACCTTGAGGTTGCTCTTCGGGGGAATGGAGCACCCCTTGAGATCGAGTGCCTGGGCCCCGTTCTCGGTCACGGCCTGCAAACGGCTGTCCGACTGGTCCAGAACGAGAATTCTTGTCGGGGTGGTCCAGATCCGGGCATCCGCGCTGAGGTCGGGGACGGGCTTGGTGGTGTTGAGCTGGAGAAGATCGGCCGGGTTCTCGGGCTGGGTGCCCCTGATGCGCACCTGTCCCTTCCACGAGTAGAACTCGCCCCGGCTCCCGTTGGTGAGTCCCAGCTCCTGCGGTGAGTGGCTGACAAGGGTGTAGGAGGGGTCCACGACCTTCACCGCGCTCATCCCGCCGTCGGGGGCCATCTGCAGCCCTCCGACCAGCATTTTGTGCGAGGTGTAGGTGTTGCCCTCCGAGGCGAAGGGATCGGAGCCCTGCTGTCCGGTGCTGGTGACGAACCAGTGAAGTGGGCCGCTGACCGGGTGGAGGCGGAGAGTCGAGTCCTCGGGATCGATCTGGTCGGTGGTGAACCAGTAGGAGACAACTCCCAGCGCGTCGTCGTAGCTCATCATGGGGGTCAGTGAGGTGGGATCCGCACCGCTGGGGACCGGCACGCTCGCCTTCCAATCCTCCTTGCCGTCCCAGGTGACGTGATGCACCGAGAGGTCGGCTGTCGGGTCGGTGATCGGGTCGACGTAGGTCAGGCCCTTCTCGTCATAGTTACTCAACCTGGGCTCGGTCTTGATGCTCATGGTCGCCTTCGACAGGCCGAGCTTGTCGAGGTCCTTGATGTCGGAGGGTGGGTCGACGGTGCCGATCGGACCTGTCGAGGCCGTGCTTGCCGAGGCGCTGGAGCCGGCCTCTGAGCTCCCCGATGTGCCCGAGCATCCTGCCAGTGCGAGGCACAGCGACGCAGATGCGGCGAAAGTGACGACAAGTGTCCGATGGTGCATGACAACTCCTTGGTTTGGAGACGGATAACCTGAGTTGCACAGGTTGGGGTGGTTTGTGTTTCAGAGTGGGGTTTTTCGTTGGGATTCTGGGGGTGGGGTGGTCGTTTCGGGGCACTAAGACGGCGGTAGAATCTGCTGGGTGAGTCCGTACCTG
>NZ_JAAIJY010000054.1 GCF_011752065.1 Actinomyces sp. ZJ308 | reverse complement strand
TCATGTGCGCCTTCACTCAGCCCTGGGATACCGCACACCTAACGAGGTCGAGCAAGAATTCCTGAGCCTAACCAAGGCAGCCTGAAACACCAAACAAGCAGTGTCCGAAAAACACCCAGCAGCCCAGTCTCCGGCATCGTCCTGGGGCAGGCCCTTACCGACAGCGCGCTCGCCGTCGAGACCGCCCAGAACTACTTCCCGGCGGGTTCCGGCAAGGGAGTCGTCAGCGTCTTCTCGATCAAGGACTCCGACGCTCAGCCATCATCGTTCTCCACCAACCAGTGGCTTATCGGCGCCTCAGGGAAGAGCCTTCTCCTCGCGCCGGACGTGCCGCCTATCGAGTGCACACAGAGATGCACGCCGTATACCGTGACGCGAAGCGGCATTGATGGGCACGCCGTCGACACCATGTCCGGAGTCACTGCCGTTCATCCCGGAGGATGGGTCAGCCAGTACAAGGACCCGAAAGAGGCCACCAATCTTCTCCAACAGATCAATGCCTCGCCGGATAACGATGGCACGCTTCAAGAATCAGTCCGGAACCTCCCGAAACAACTGGTCCACATCGACACCGGCCAGACCATGGACACCACCAGTATGACCGTTGACGAACGCCAGATTCCGAACGGCCCCGGAGTGGTTATCTACCAGCAGGTCCTCACCGAGAATGGCTGGACCAAGCCCACGCCCGCGTACTGGCTCAGCGCCGCCGACGACGGCCACCCCCACACCGAGAACCTGGAGCAGTTCCAGGATGACTGAGGTGCGGGCCAGGGCACTCTGACCGGAAGCGCGGGGAGAGACCGAAGCAGCACCAGGCCAACCAGCTGGAGCACTTTCACTTGCCCGTTCAATCTGGTGAACAGCATGCAAACGCCGGACATAGTCTCGGGCAGGTCACCACAATAGGATCATGCCCTCCGCACCCGACGCCTCCGACAACGACACCGAACAGCCCGGCCCCCAGTTCGGCACCGCCGCCTCCAGTGACGAGCCCCCCAGCTCGCCAGGCACCAGCGGCACCGGGGGCAGCACCGGCCGCAATGCCACCAGAACCAGCCAGGCCATAACCGCCGCCAGCGAGGAGGAGGACGGCGATCCCTTCCCGCCACGCGGCACCTTGACACTGCGCGCCCTGCGCTGGGGCGGGCTCATCGCCGCCTTCGTGTCATGGCTCGTCTCCATGGGGCTGAGCGTGGCCTACGGCATCAACGCCAATACATTTCAAACAGGAATATCACAACCGGCAGCGATACTATCCATAGTCCAGGTGCTGGCTTGGTGGGGCGCAGCAATCACCTACCGGTTACAGCGAACGGCAGCCATCGTCATTCTGATCATGGTCACCTCTATCGGCGTCGCCTGCACAACGATGACCATTCAACTCTGGCGGACGACATACGAGCAGTCGGGAATCTCATTCCCGATCTTACTGAGCTATGCCGCGGGAGAGCTCGGCGTCGCAATGCTCATGTGCATCAGCGTCATCTTACATCGCATTCGATCGTTGATTCCCACCAATTCAAGCCAGCGCAACAACCCGGCTCGATGGCGCAGTCTTTATCGGCGGACGGACCGCCGGATAGAAACAGGAAAACCAATCAGTCCCAGATACGTGCCTCTGAATCTACCCGCCAGAACCAAGACCCATCTCGCAGCCGTCTCACTCATTCCAGTCATCACGCTCTCCCTACTCGCGACTGGGACGCACTACTTCATCACCCCATTCAAGCACAGCACGATATCCGCCCCGAGCAGTCTTCCCCCACTTCCGACAACGATCGGCACCTCCGTCATCTGGACCAAGGAAATGACTGACGTCGACCAGGTAGTCGCCGGAGCCGCAGGCCCGATCGTCTTCAGCAATGGTGGAGTCATCGCACTCAACCCAGCCAACGGCGGCACACTGTGGGAGTACAAGTCAGACCTCAGTATCACCACGGCCTTCACAAGCCCAGACCGCCATTACCTTGCCCTACGAGCAGCAGTTCCAGAAATCCTTGAGCGCAGTTCGGACGAATACTATACGGCATCAACCAAAACTGAGGACGACACAGAGGCGACACTGGTTTTCAACACCTTGACAGGAGAGCTGGTCCTCAACCACATCAGCGGAGGTGGCACGCTTCAGCTCACCGACACCGCCGCTCTTGACCACGACACCATCTTCTCCCTGAAGAATGGAGAGACACTGCAGACACTCGAATCCCCCATCGCGACAACCTACTCGGGCCCTGCGGGCCACAAGACATTTATCGTCGACACCTACTCCGAGAACTACGATGACAAGCCAGACAAGCACACGTGGGACGGACGCGCAAGTATAGCCGTTGCACCCGAGACCAATCCTTCTGCGAGCACGCAGATCAAGGATCTGCTCATCGATCCGATCGTCGAGGATGAACTGAGGGCAGACCTGGACGAACGTTACATCGGAGCAAACCCAGTGATTGTTGGCGGATGGGTCGCACAGTTCTCCGGACAGAACGACGAGAATGGCCACCCGCTGGCACATGCAATCAACATTGACGATATCGCACGAGGCGACCAGACCAACGTTAAAACCGTTCCACTGGGGTCCGCATCGGGCGTGAACAGGTTGGCCTCAGCCGCCTCCAACACTCTGTCGACCTACCCTTATTACGGCACCGGCCAGCACCTGATCCAAATTGCTAACGGATGGCAGGCATCGCGCGTCGCGACAGTATTCGATCCCGCAACCAGAACCGCAACGCCATCGAGTCAGTACCCCGGACTAGCAGCCGCGCGAGCGGGAATCGAGTCTACGGCCGACGAAGACGCTGTCATGGCATGTATAGCTGTAAAGCCAGAAGATGGCTCACCATCCCTGACGATCCCTATTACAGCAGGAACCACTCTCAGAAAACCCGGAAGTTTAGTGACAGGGGCGGACCAGCTCATGACACAAAAAGATGACGCCGAGCAGGCTACAAGTTTCACGAGGTCTCCTGGAGTCACGGTGATCACCCTTGACACCGGCAAACAGGACACCACACCTAATACACAGTCCACCCCTCCACACATTTTTAGACTCTACGGAGTCTCCTAGGAGATGTTATGACAGTCGCACGTCTCACATACTCGAGCGCCTTTGTGGAACGAGAACTGCGTCGAGACGCAAGGACACTCTCGGTCGTGACGCTGGCGATCATCTCGATACTGACACTAAGCACCTGCCATTTCTACGGCGGTCCGCAGCAGGGCGCCGGCCTCACCGTGACCACTCTCAACCTCTCGGAGGCCGACCAGATAGATTCTGAGCAGAATCACCCAAACCTCACTGATTGGAAGGACGCCATTGCGGTCAACGACTACTACATCACGGGAGCCGAGCAGCAGAGAAGCGATGCGAAGGCGGGCGAACCTCCAGCTGTTCTGCTATTCGGGAGAAGATCGTCAGACAAGGGCCTGCAATGGGCGATAAGAATCACGACAAAGAACTTCAAACAGGTCAGCACTTCCGAAACAGACTCCACCGGTTCCTCCTCATCACGAGGTTCCTCCTATATGCAGACCTCCTCACTCACCAACCCGGTTACAGTAAGCCCGGACGGCAGCATCGCGGTACTCCAACTGGAGGATCAACGCGCTTCGATAACGTATTTCGTCATCATCAACACATCGACGGGGTCGGTCCTCAGAACCGCTCACTTCACTCGACCTGTCATTGGAAGCGAATTAACGGACACTCACCTCGCGGTCGAGACATCAGATAGATATTTCCCTGGAGGATCTGGTCGGGGAAGGCTTGAGATTCTCTCCGCGACTGCCCCTGAAGAGCCCGCAGTAACATACCCGACTGAGCAGTGGCTCACCGGAGCCGACCATCACTCGTTCTACCTGGCCCCCAACCCCATGAGCAGCGGATGCGAATCGAGTCACTGCACCCCCATGACCTTGACCCGTATCGATGGGAGAGGCAACACTGTCGACACCATCACGGGTGCCACTGGAACTCATTCCGGTGGATGGATTACTCGATACACCGACCCGCAGAAGGCGGCGTCACTGCTGGCTCGATACAACAACGCCACCACCAAAGAAGAGCGGGACGCTGCATATTCAGAATGGGGCAGCGTACGAGTCGAGCTATTCAATACCAACTCGGGGACGGCGACAGATATCACCAACCTCGACGTACGATCGATTCGCACCCCCACAGGACCTGGGCTGCTCGTCAGACAGAGCATTCCGTCGGAGAGCAACACCACCAAGTACGCCCCGCTGTTCTGGCTCAGCGCCAACGACGACGGCCACCCCCACACCGAGAACCTGGAGCAGTTCCAGGAAGACTCGTGATCTGGTAGTCGTTTCCCCACTCGGCCCGCTCCTGGCGGGCGTGCTGCGGTCACTGCGCACCGGTCCGAGCCGTCTCGAGGCAACGACGCACGCCACCATGGCTCACTGTGGACTCATCGCGGACTCACCGTGTCGCGGCACTCCCGATCCCACGCACCGCGGGCCGACGGAGGCTCGTGCTGCGGGCCGCCGTCCGGCAGGCCTCCACGAGGACGTCGATGGCCAGCGGCCGGGGGCTCTCCGCACGGGTGACCACCTCGACCCGCCGGTGCTCCTGGGCCAACGGCCGCACCTGAACCCCCTCGTGCCGGTAGGCGCTCAGCGCCATGCCGGGCAGCAGCGCCGCCCCCACCCCTGCGGCCACGAGCGCCTGCACGGCCACGTAGTCGTCGGAGGCGTAGGCGGTCTCGGGCGTGAAGTCGTTGGCCAGGCCCACGGTGATGAGCTCCTCGCGGCAGCGCGCGCAGCCGGTGACCCACCGGCACTGAGCGCCGTCGGCGATGCGCGTGATGCCGCCGGGGTGGCTGACCAGGTAGAGGACGTCGTCGAGCAGGTGCGCCGACTGAAGGCCCTCGCCGGCGTCGTCGTCGGTGTAGGAGAAGGACAGGGCGGCGTCCACCCGTCCGCGCCGCAGCGCATCGAGGGCCTCCGGCGGCTCGGCGTCGACCAGCTCGACCTCCAGCCCCGGGTACTTCTGGCCGACGGCGTCGAGCACCCCGGGCACCAGCGAGGCCACTGCCGAGGGGAAGGCGGCCAGCCGCACCCGCCCCGCCTCCGCGTGCGCCATGGAGACCGCCTCCCGCTCGGCGCGATCCAGCAGGTCGAGGACCTCCTGCCCACGGGCGGCCAGCGCCCTGCCCTCCTCGGTGAGCCGCACCCCGCGCCCCGCCCGCGTCAGCAGGACCGCGCCGGTCGCGCGAGACAGGGCGGCGAGCTGGTGGGAGACGGTGGACTGGCTGAAGCCCAGGGACTCGGCTGCCGCCGAGACGGTGCCGAGCCTGGAGAGCTCCACGAGGGCGCGCAGCTGCTGAACGTCGATCACGGCCCCAAGTATGTCTCATATCGATGGGTATTCGTCAAAACATTCATTGGACCGATAGTCCAGGGTTCATCATCATGGAGCCATGACCGCAACCGACACCCTGACCCCCGCCCCTTCCCTCAGCCCCCAAGGCGGCCTCGACTTCGACGCCGTCCTGCGCACCTACGAGGCCGTCTCGCGCGTCCTGCCCGAGACCCCCGCCTGGTCCTACCCGCTGCTCAACACCGAGGCCGGGGTCGACGTCGTGGTCAAGCACGAGAACGTCCAGCCCACCGGCGCCTTCAAGGTCCGCGGAGGGGTGGCGCTCATGGCGGCGCTCAGCCCCCAGGAGCGGCGCCGCGGCGTGGTGACCGCCTCCACCGGCAACCACGCCCAGTCCCTGGCCTGGGCCGGCGCGCGCAGCGACGTGCCCGTCACCGTCGTCGTGCCGGCCGGCGCCCCGGCCCGCAAGGTCGCCGCGGTGCGCGCCCTCGGGGCCCGCGTCGTCGTCGAGGGCGACACGATGTGCGACTCGCTCGCCCACGCCGAGACCCTGTCCGTGGCCGAGGGAATGCGCATGGTCTCCCCCGGCGACGAGCCGGCGATCGTCCTCGGGCACGCCACCGTCTACCTCGAGCTCTTCCGCCGCCACCGCGACCTGCGGACCGTCTACGCCCCGGTCGGATCGGGCTCCGGGGCCGCCGGCGCCTGCCTCGTGCGCGACGTCCTGGCGCCCGGGTGCTGGGTCATCGGCGTCCAGTCCAGCGCCGCACCGGCCGCGCACCGCGCCTGGAAGTCCGGGAGGCCCACCACCGTCCACAGCCGCACGCGCGTGGCGGGCCTGGCCGTCGGGGCGAGCTTCACCCTCACTCAGTCGGTGCTGGGCCGCGGCCTCAACGACTTCATCCTGGTCGACGACGAGGACATCCAGCGCGCCGTCGGCCTCATGTCCACCCACGCCCACACCCTGGCCGAGGGCGCCGGCGCCGCGAGCCTGGCCGGGCTCATGGCCGACCCCGCCCGCCGCGGCCCCTGCGCCGTCGTGTGCACCGGCGGCAACGCCGACGACGACGAGCTCGCCGCCCTTGCCGGCTCCGCCACTGACATGGCCCTCACCTGCTGAGGCGAGCCACAACCTAACGGGCGGTTTGGGGAACACTCCCCGTTGAGCCGCGGCCGCCGTCCGGGCGACACTCAAGTGAGGGCCGGGAAGCGCAGTCGGGGGCGCATACCCGGCCCTCTCCCCTTGGCTCCGGCGGCCGCCCACCGGGCGCCACCGGACCCGGAAGGCTCTCGCGGACGCACCGGTGTCCTTGCGGGGTCCCACCTGAGTTGCACAGGTTGGGGTGGTTTGTGTTTCAGAGTGGGGTTTTTCGTTGGGATTCTGGGGGTGGGGTGGTCGTTTCGGGGCACTAAGACGGCGGTAGAATCTGCTGGGTGAGTCCGTACCTG
>NZ_JAAIJY010000053.1 GCF_011752065.1 Actinomyces sp. ZJ308 | reverse complement strand
AACGCCAAGATCCGCGCCTTCATCAACGGCTGGAACCAACGCTGCCACCCATTGGCCTGGACCAAGACCCCCGACGAGATCCTCACCAAATGCCAACCAAAAACAAACTAACGACACGCGACACTAGAAGGAACAGTCCTGGTATCGAGGCTTCTCCTCCGCCCATCACTGCGTAGGCTCCCGCCGTCGCCAGTAGCCCGAGTAGCAGTAGTACGGAGCGCTTGAGCTTGAGGACGAAGGGGAGCATGATGGCTCCTCCGATCGCATACGAGCGCAGGACCTCACTGGGGTAGAGAATGGAGTTGAGCGCCCCGATCGCCAGGAGCACCGTCAGACGGCGCAGCAGGGTCTTCCAGGCAGGGTCGCCCCGGCGGGATGCGGAGTCAATGATGAACCCCATGCTCATTCCGAACATGAAGCAGAAAATTGGGACAAAACGGGTCGACACCAGGTAGTACAGAGCGTTCTCAACCAAAGGGATCTGCCGATGAAGCTGAACCTCAGCGTTCTGGCCCAGGTTCATGATGTCGGCGGCGTTGACCAGGAGAATGCCCATGACGGCGAAGCCGCGCAAGGAGTCGAGGAAATGGAAACGAACGTTGGTGCGCATGGGAAGGACCGTAGAGCCCAGCGATGATCATCGTGACTGGTGAAGGCTCGTTTCCAACCGAGGTTGGAAGGTGGCGAGCTGATATCCAACCGGGGGATGCTCAGTCAGGTCGAGGCTCCTCACCCACACGTACGAGCCCGCTCTCGTAGGCCAGCACAATGAGCTGGGCGCGGTCGCGCAGCTCCAGCTTGTGCAGGATCCGGTTGAGATGGGACTTGACCGTCGACTCGGCCAGGACGAGGTGCTGCGCGATCTCGGTATTGCTCATGGCGCGTCCCACCAGCGTGGCGATCTCCTTCTCCCGCTCGGACAGAGCATCAATGGCACCCGCGTATGCCGGATCTGTCCTGCGCTCCAAGGATCCGGCCGGGCCGGTGGGAGCGAACCACCGCTTCAGCAGCCGGCGCGTGGCCGACGGCGCCACCACCGAGTCCCCACGGGCCACGGCGCGGATCCCTGCCAGCAGCTCGGGCGCCGTCGTGTCCTTGAGGAGGAAGCCCGAGGCCCCGGCACGCATTGCTGCCACGAGGTAGTCGTCCAGGTCGAAGGTGGTCAGGATGAGCACCTTGAGCTCGGGGTGGGTTCCCAGAACCGCGCGGGTGGCTGCGATGCCATCCAACGTGGGCATCCTGATATCCATGAGAACGATATCGGGATGGGTGGCCTTCACCATGGACAGCGCACTGACTCCGTCGGCGGCCTGACCGACGACAATCATGTCCTTTTGAGCATCAAGAATCATACGGAAGCCGGAGCGGACCAGGTCCTGGTCGTCCACCAGTGCAATACGCAGAGGTCGGTTCATACCGGTTCACCTCACGGGTTCTCGAATGTCGGCCGCGCGGCCTCAGAGGGAATACGGGCGCGCACGATGAATCCTCCATCGGGGCCGGTGCCCGCGTCCAGGACTCCGCCGACCGCCGCCAGACGCTGTCGCAGGTTCGCCAGCCCCTGGCCCCCACCGGCGTCTGCTAGCGCCGACTCGTCGGAGAGGCGGTTGCCGGCCGCCGAAGAGACCCCGGTGCCGGCGGAGTCGGGGTGATCGGCGACGGTCAGGATGATCTCGTCGCGAGCCTTGTTATCGCGGTACTCCAGCCTCACCTCGACCGTGGCCGCCTCGCTGTGCTTGAGCACGTTGGTCAGGGACTCCTGCGCCGTCCGGTAGAGGGCGAGCTGCGCCTGCGCCCCGAGAACATCGCGGCTTTTCTCGGGTCCGCTGTCCTTCAGCAAATCATCGAGTCGATCATCCACCCACAGGGTGATCGGCAGATCGGTCGCGCGGACATCGTCGATGAGTTCGGGAAGATCAGCGATCCTCGGCACCGGACGCAACGGCGCCTCGGCCACCGGGGAGGCAGGCCGAGAATCGTCGGAGGCGGAATGACCCGCCGCGTTCAGTGGCGCCGCCGGTGGCGGGGGAGAGGCCAGAGAACGGGTCAGGCCGCGGGTGTCCGCCAGGGCAGAGCGTGCAGTCGCCAGGATCTGCCCGAGTGCCTGAGTCGCCTGCTCCAGTCGTTCGTCGAGCGGGACCTCAAGGTCCTCAGCGTCGTCCTCGGAACCGGCCGCCAGGTAGTGACCCGCCTCGGCCTGCACCGCGATCAGCGCCAGGGCGTGTCCGACGACGTCGTGAACCTCCCGGGCGATCTCGTTACGCAGCGCGGCATCGTGCGCCACCTGCCGCTGCTCCTGCGCGGCCAGGCGGCTGGCCCGCAGCTGGCGACGCTGCGTGACGAACCTGCCCAGGCCCCAGGAGACGGCAGCGACGCACAGCGCGACGAAGGAGACCTGCATCATGTCCCGGGCCCACAGGGAGAGCGGGACAACCCCCAGCTCATCGCGGTTCCAGTCCCAGGCGCCCAGCGCGGACCCGCCGACGACGGCTGCGATCCACACGGGTGTGAGCTCCCGCCTGCCCCGCCGGCCCACGGCGTACAGGGACACGACAACCGCCAGGTCCGCGGGAAGCGGGGAATCGACGACACCGAGCTGCAGCGCGCACAGCGAAGCATGGACACCAAGAACGGCGTCAGGGCGCTCACGGCGCCACCTCAGCACGATGATCGCCAGCGCGGCGCCGGCCGTGACGCCCCAGGATCTCGTGACTGCCCAGGTCCCCAGGATCGAGACGCATGCCAGCACGGCTGCGCCCAGGACCTGCGCGCAGCGGATCACGACGCCTTTGATCTGCCCGAGCATGTGCCCACTATGTCAGAGAGCGCAGGCCGGTAACGAGCGGAGGGTAACGATTCCATAATGCAACGTCGTCCCGTCATTCATGTCGTAGGCCGGGTGTAGATATGGAGGTGTAGGCCAGACAGACCTACCTCAACGAGGAGTTATTCGTATGTCAACAATTAGTCTTCAGCACCTGCTCGAGGCCTGCCGCCCGGGTGGCGCGAGCGTCCTGACCTCGGTCACCCCCTTGGAACCGGCGGCAGGCCCCCATGCCTCGGTCGCTCCGGCGAAGTTTGTCTCCGGAAGCAAGTCAGTGTTCGCCTATGAGCGACGCTTCTGGGAGGGTGAGGCGGTCACGGCCGTCCTCATCGACTCCAAGCAGTCCCAGAACAACAGGCTCGAGGCCGCCGTGTCGGCCGCTATCGCCGACGAGGATCCCGTGCTGGCCCGTACCCCGCGCATTGAGGTGAGATTCGAGGACGGCCAGGTCTACAGCGACATCGACTTGCCGCACCGGGCTTTCGACGGGCAGATCCGCGCTGGCACCATCAACGGGGAACCGGCAACTGATGCCTGGGAGTACAAGAACCTGCGTAATGCCACCGTGTCCCATGCACGTCCGTTGCTGGAGCACAGCCCCATGACGCTCCTGCTCGGCGGCTGGGACGCCAGCCGCAAGAGCCATCAGGGACGCTACCGCAGTATTCTCGTCGGCGAGATCATCGGCATCCTCACCGATCAGGAGGGGGATCCGGAGACAAACCAGTCCAGGCGCGGAGGGGCACGGATTGATCCCGTGGGGATGCGGATTGACCTGGGAGAGAAGGAGCGCAAGGTGATCGCCGACGCCCAGAAGCGCGAGCTGTCGGCTGCTACTCATAAGAGCGCCTCCGGCAAGGCGGGAAAATCATCCACACTGGGGCTCGGTGGTATCCCACCGTCATTGGAGCAGCTCGGTGGTGTCACCTGCCAGGCGATCATCCGCTCACATGTGCTCAGTTTCGCAGCCCTTCGGGCTCTGCGCTTCGACTCTCCGACACCGGAGGGCGACGTCGCCTGCCGAGCGCTGCTGGCCGCACTGGCTCTTAACGGCCTGGCTCGCTCTGACGCCGAACTCCTCCTACGGGCCAGCTGCGACCTGGTAGAGGCCGGCCCCGCAGTCGTCACCCTGGACAAGCGTTACGGGCAGAAGGAGAACTTCGAGCCGCTCAGCATCGATCAGTCCCAGGAGCTTCTGAGCGCCGCCATTGACAATGCGACTCAGACCGCGAATGTGGTCTGGGACGGCTCAGTACTCATCGTTGAGGGTAATCAGGCGATTCTCGCCGCTGCGGCTGATGACGCGCAGGATGACTGATGACCCCCGTCAGCATTACCGCCCGCTTCCTGCTCGGCGTCTACCACGGGCACGCTGCGGACGGCAGTCCCGATCCTTTCCCATCTCCTGCACGGCTGTTGTCCGCCTTGGTGAGCGTGGCCCACACCGGGACCGCAGCGGAGCCTGACGGCCGGCCGGGTCCCAAGGTTGAGGAGGCACTGACCTGGTTGGAGGAACATCCTCCCAACGGCCTGCACGTCCCGAACATGGTCCAGGTCCAGTCGGGCACCACAATCGCCTATCGGCGAACCGGCACGATCGAGAAGTCACAGCCCAAGACCGCCGCCAAGGCCACCTCCGACGGCTACGCGCTCAACGGCGTGATCAGCTGGCTCTGGGACGACATGCCCGATGACGTCCGAGATATTCTCGCCCAGCTGTGTGAGGACGTGCCGTGCTTGGGTGAGATGGACAGCCCCGTGGTCATGAGTACCGAGGAAACTGAAGCGAACTGGCGGCTCGACCCTGCCGCAACCGCCTTCACACCAGGAGGTCTGCGTGTGCAGGTTGCCGCACCCGGAAGAGTTCATGAGCTCCGCACCCTGCACTCCCAGTCCAGACCTTCCAAGCCTCCGACGGAATTGGCGGATAGGTTCCATCCTGGCAGTGACACCGTCAACGTCTTTCCGACCTCTGAGGAGGGCCTTCGGGTCGCCAGGTACGAAGCTGTGAACCCGTCGAGACAGGACGACGGCGATCGTTCGCCCTGGCGCACTGTCCTGGTCCTTCTGGCCGACGACGGAACTAGACGGCCCTTTTCTCCGCAACGCCGGGTGAGTTGGTGCGTCGCCCTCCACAAGGCCCTCGTATCCCGCATTGGCAATGGGGCTCCTCCTGTCGTCACCGGCCGCTACCCGAAGGACTCGGTGGCGCCGGCCAACCATCTGGCCATCCAGTACGTTCCCGCCTCTGTTCTTGCCCAGTCAGCAGTGGAGGCGGTATCCGGTGCTCCGGGCGCCTTCCTCATTATGCTGCCCTCCGATATCAGCGATGACGACCAGGCGGTCGTTCTCAGTTACTTGGTCGGCATGACCCGGTTGCGCTCTCGCTGGGCCGAGGCTCGTCTTCGCCCAGTGGGGGAGGTCGTTGAGACAAGGACGTTCTGGCGTCCGCCTGCGCAGGGAACGCAGCGCCTGTGGTCCCCGACGCCGGTGGCCGTGCCGGAGGTGACCCGCCAGCGGGGAGAGTGGACCTTTGAGGACGCGATCCTCCTGTCCCTGGGATTCGTGTGGCGTGATCACCTCGATGCGGTGTCTAAAGACCCGACCAGAGGTGCACAGGCCTATCGCTCATTAGTGGCCCGGGTACGCGAACGCAGGGCCGGGGTGATGTGGCACCACCGCGTCACGAGGAATCCGAGCTCCTACGCCCACAAGATGCAGCAGGGCATGACTGCTCAGCCCTACACCGCGCTTATCAGCGCCGGAGACCTGATGGCGGATACCGAGCTGGTCGCCGTCGGACAGAGCCGGCACCTGGGTGGGGGACTCCTGGTGCCGGCCGATCTGCCAGCCGAGCTCGCACAGAGCGTCGTCGGGAGACAAGCATGATCACTATCGAGGACTTCGGAGACTTCTTCGAGGCGATCCATGGTCCTGGGAGGCGGCCCTTCATCTGGCAGGAGGAGCTGCTGAGACGCCTGGTGGAGAGGGGCACCTGGCCAGAGCAGATCATCGCGCCGACTGGCGCCGGCAAGTCATCGGTGGTGGAGATACATGTCTTCGCCGTCGCACTCTTCGCGGTCGGCGCGGCCCAGCGCCTGCCCCGAAGGCTGGCCGTGGTGGTCAACCGCAGGGCGCTGACCGATTCGCACGCAGATCGGGCCGCAAGAATCCAACGTCTGCTGGAGAACCCGCCTGAGGGTGATCGGATCCTCTGTCGTGTACGAGAGGCTCTTGTCAGCCTACATGTCGCGGACACTGCGGACCGATCTCCCTTGGTTCTCACCACGATGCGTGGGGCGGCGGCCACCGACCGGGCCTGGCTCAATGCTCCGGAGGCCTGCGCGGTGCTGTGCATGACGCCGGCGATGTGGGCATCGAGCCTGCTGTTCCGCTCTTACGGCGCATCCCGGTTCGCCCGTCCCAGACTGGCGGGGATGCTGGCTCTAGACGCCGCCGTGGTGGTCGATGAGGCGCACTTGAGCCGTCAGATCCTCGTCACCGCCCGGCGGGTGGGGCAGTTGTGCGCTCGAAGCGCGCAGAGGCTCGGAGTCCCGGCGCTCCAGACTGTGGAGATGACGGCCACGCCCTCGGGTACGGCGACGCCCTCGGGTGAGGTGACGGACGTCGTCGGCGTCACTCGGGATTCTCTGGTACTCGACCCGCAGCTGGCCTCTCGTGTCCAGACGGCCAAGTCTGCTTGTTACGTGGGGACGACCGCGTGGCCGAAGAACGGGAAGATGACACCCAAGTACCGAGATGAGGTCGTGGCGCAGGTACTGGCCGCTGTCGAGGATGCGCGTGAGTTCGTCCCTGACGGTCCTCGCACGGTGGGCTGCGTCCTCAACCGTGTGGACAGCGCGGTGCAGGTCGTGAAGGCACTCCGCGAGAAGGGACTGAACTGCCGACTATGGGTGGGGCGCATGCGACCCTGGGACCTGGAAGATTTGCGGAGGAAGGAACCTGGCCTCTTCGACTCCTCAGGGGAGCCAGGCGTCGACGTCCTCGTGGCCACTCAGACCATTGAGGTAGGAGTCGACCTGGACCTGGTGCACATGGTGACTGAGCTCGCTTCCGGCAGCGCTCTGGCCCAGCGGGCCGGCCGTGTCAACCGACTGGGGCTGCGTGACCGAGGACAGTTTGAATCGCCCCGGGTTTGATGGAGGCAGTGATGACACGGAAGGATCACTGTCATGGGACAGAAGAAGTACCCCGATGAGCTGCGCGAGCGAGCCACGAGGATGACCTTGGAGGCACTGGCCGACCCGGCGCGG
>NZ_JAAIJY010000004.1 GCF_011752065.1 Actinomyces sp. ZJ308 | reverse complement strand
CCGCGCCGGGTCGGCCAGTGCCTCCAAGGTCATCCTCGTGGCTCGCTCGCGCAGCTCATCGGGGTACTTCTTCTGTCCCATGACAGTGATCCTTCCGTGTCATCACTGCCTCCATCAAACCCGGGGCGATTCAGGGCTTCAACTACACGCTGGCCGGCCTGCTCATCGGCGGCTTCTACCAGTGCCTGGTCATCTTCGGCCTGCACTGGGCGGTCATCCCGATCATCTCCTCCGAGCTCGCCAGCCCCGGGTACTCCCACCTCAACGCCATCGTCTCGGCCACCATGATCGCCCAGGGCGGCGGCGCCCTGGCCGTCTGGCTCAAGGTGCGCGACGCCCGCATCAGGCGCATGGCCGCCCCCGCCACCATCTCCGCCTTCTGCGGCGTGACCGAGCCGGCCATGTACGGTCTCAACCTCAAGTACGGCCGCATCTTCATCACCGCCTCGATCGGCGGCGCCGTCGGCGGACTGCTCACCGGGCTGCTCAACGTCAACATGTGGGGCTTCACCGGAGGCTTCGTCGGCTTCCCCTCCTTCGTCAACCCCGGCGGCATGGACTCCTCCTTCACCGGGTTCTGGATCGCCGGGGTCGCGGCCCTCGTGGTCTCCTTCCTGTGCACCTACTTCTTCGGCTTCAAGCAGGCCGACTTCGAGAAGGAGCGCACCGTCAAGAAGGTCCGCCTGGGCAACCGCGAGCCCGTCGCCAAGTAGCCGAGAGGCGCCGCTCTGGCGGGTGCTCCCGCAGGGCTGCAGCCCCTCCGTCAGCAGGCCGGTGGCCCGGCAGCATCCCAGGATGCTGCCGGGCCACCGGCCGTTCACCGGTGAGCGAGTCAGCTCCTGGGCGGCCGACTCAGCGCTCAGCCGGCAGCCGGTGGGCGGTGTCCTGGAAGGCGAAGTCCACAGGGGAGTGGCGCGAGCGCGTGTACTCGAAGAGCACACCGGCCGAGTCGAAGGTCGCCGAGGAGACGACGACGACGCAGTCCAATCCCCCCAGGTGAATGAGGCGGCGGTCCTCGGCGGTGGCCCGCTCCACCGTGATCCGCCGGGTCGCGCTGGCCACCCGCACCCCCAGAACCTGCTCCAAATGGGCATAGACCGAGGACTCGACGATCTGCTGGGTCAGATGGGGCACCACCGAGGTCAGGAAGTAGCTGGTGTCCACAATGAGGGGGACGTTGTCCAGCAGACGCAGCCGCTTGACGGCGATGATCCCGGCGCCCTCGTCCATGCCGGAGGCCTCCGCCGTCTCGGCGTCCACCACTGCCTCCTCCAGGGAGATCATGTGGGTGCTCAACGGCACCCGGTTGCGCTCGGCGGCCTCCTGGAGCGACTCGATCCCCCCGACGAGGAAGGTGGAGGTCGCCCGAGGCCGGGAGATCACCTGCACTCCCCGACCCTGCATGGTCTGGACGTAGCCCTGGGCCACGAGCAGGGCCAGCGCCTTGCGCACCGTGTTGCGGGTGCAGCTGAACTCCTCGGCCAGGGCGTTCTCGGAGGGGAGCAGCTCGAGGAATCCGTACGCGCCGGACTCGATGCGCCCGCGCAGGGTCTGGAAGATCTGGTCGTACTTGGCCTGGGCCACGATGGCTCCTCTCCTCGGATCTCAATGACGGTGGGTGGACGGCCGGCGTCGCACCTGGGCTTGTGCATACAAGTATCACGCCTGTCGAAACCTCCGCGCCATGTGTGTCAGCGGGTTCGTTCGTGCTGGTCACAGGCCACTTTCCCGTCTCAACGAGCGAGGTCATCAGGTGCGTGAGAGGATGGAAATGCGAGTGGGCGGTGAGCACCTCGTCGGCCTGCTCCGGCGCGTCCCACGGACGTTCCCGGGATGCGCTGGGACCCATCGGGTCCGCGCAGGGCCCGATCAAAGCCGCATGGTCGTCCTTCACCCTTGGGTGCATGGCGGTCAGGCCTGGAAACAACACCTGCCAAGACCCGAGAAGGAAACACCATGTCCTTGGATGCTGCCTGGGCTCTCGACTGGACCCGTCGCGCCGCCGTACTGATCGCTGAGAATCGCACCGAGCTGACCGAGCTGGACCGAGCCATCGGGGACGCCGACCACGGAGACAACCTGGACCGCGGCATGAGAGCCGTGGTCACCAAGCTGGACGCCGCCCAGGAGGCCGGAACCCTCCCGTCAACTCCCGGTGGAGTCCTCAAGGTCGTCGCCACCACCCTCATGGCCACCGTCGGCGGCGCCGGCGGACCGCTGCTGGGAACCGCCTTCCTCAAGGCCGCCCGCTCCAGCGACGCCCCCGTCTGGAGGGAGGCGGACCTGGTTCGGGCCCTGGCGGAGGCCACCTCGGGCCTGGAGGCCAGAGGGCACGCCACCAGCGGGGACAAGACCATGGCCGACGCCTGGCGGCCCGCCGCCGTCGCAGCCAAGGAGGCCGAGGAGATCGGGGAGGACGAGGCCGGTATCCTCGCTGCGGCCGCGCAGGCCGCAGCCAAGGGGGCTCTGGACACCGAGCCGCTCCAGGCCCGCCGTGGCCGGGCCTCCTTCCTGGGGGAGCGCTCCCGCGGGCACCGCGACCCCGGTGCCCAGTCCTCCGCACTCATCCTCCAGGCCGCCGCCGACGCCGCCCGTGACCGTGCCGGCGACCGTGGCAGTGAACGCTTCAGTGGCCATCTCAGCGACCGTGGTAGTGACCGTATCGGTGACGGTGCCCCGGCCTCGATCATGGTGGTGGAGCAGGCCTGAGCCGGGTCCTGATCCGGGTTCAGCCGTGGCACTGAGGGGCCCTGACCCGTTAAGGTCCATCCGGTCCCTCACCCGCCGACCCACCAAGGAGCCCCCATGGCCAGCACGTCCCAGACCGGTCGCATCCTCATCCTCATCAAGCCCGACGCCGTCGAGCGCCGCCTGACCGGTGAGATCCTGCGCCGCATCGAGGCCAAGGGGTACGTCCTGACGGCCCTGAAGGTCCTGACGCCCACCGAGGAGATCCTCGCCGAGCACTACGCCGAGCACGTGGACAAGCCCTTCTACCCCGGCGTCGTGGAGTACATGACCTCCGGAAGCGTGGTGGCCGCGGTGGCCGAGGGCCAGCGCGTCGTCGAGGGCGTGCGCAGCCTCATGGGGCCCACCGACCCCACCACGGCCGCTCCCGGCACCATCCGCGGGGACCTGGGGCGCGACTGGGGCACCCCCGCCATCCTCAACCTCGTCCACGGCTCCGACAGCGACGCCTCCGCAGCCCGCGAGATCGCCATCTGGTTCCCCGAGCTGGCCGACTGAGCCCGAGCCGGCTCCGAGCCCCCTCGGCAACAAGCCTGTACACGACGACGGTGCGCCTCCTTTCGTGGGAGGCGCACCGTCGTCGTAGGAGGCGTGGAGGCCGGTGAGGCCGACGAGATCAGCGAGGACTGACCGCGCTCAGGCCCGCTGCGCCCGCCCCAGGAGCTCCTTGAGCGGCACCCGGGCACCGGTGCGGGTGACCGCCCGGGTGTAGATCGCGGCCGCCGCACGCACCAGCAGCGGCAGGAAGACGAGAGCGATGCCGAAGGCGATCGCCTGCTCGGTCCAGGAGGAGACCCCGAGCACCAGGCGCGCCGGCATCATGAAGGGCGCGAAGGGCGGCAGGAAGGCCAGGACCCGGAAGGTCAGGCTGTTGGTGTCCCCGGTAGCCATGACGAAGCTCAGGACGTAGGGGACCATCGAGAGCATGACCAGGGGCATGGTGACCGAGCTGACGTCCTCCTGCCGGCTCACCAGCGAGGCGGCAGCCCCGAAGGCGACCGCGAAGATCGCATATCCCACGATCAGCCACACGAGCATCGCCGCCAGCACGCCGTCCAGGTTGAGGTTGATGTCCGGCATGATCCCGGTCGCCTTCGCGGTGACGACCCCGGCGACGGCGATGACCCCGGTGGTCAGGAAGGATGCGATGCCGATCCCCAGGATCTTGCCGGCCAGCAGCGAACTGGGCCGCACGCAGGCCAGGAGGATCTCCACGATCCGGCTCGACTTCTCCTCCACCACGCCCTGGGCGATGAACTGGCCCCCGCCCATGATGGCGAACAGCAGCAGCACGTCGATCGTCATGAGGATCGCGTAGCGCGGGCCGAAGTCGGCGGCGTCGCGCTTGGGGGCATTGAGCACCGTGACCTCCGGCTTAGCGGCGCTGAGCTGGGAGGCCACCTGGCCGGGATCGCCGCCCAGCGCCGCGATCTGCTGACCCAAGGACGCCTGCTGGAGGAAGGCCGTGACCCCCGAGACGACCGCGTCGTCGGTCTTCTCCTCCACGGTGATGGTGGGGGCGGCGCCGGAGACGTCGAGAACCATGTCCACGTGCGGCGTGCCCTCGGGGGGCTCGTCACTCAGAACGGCCTTCGTCTCCTTCTCGGAGACGTCGACGACCTCGATCTTCTCCCCGTTGGAGGACACGACGCCGTCGAGCCCGGCGGCCTGAGAGGTCTCGATGCCCTTGAGACCGAGCCGGTAGGCCTCGTCCTGGCCGGAGGTGTAGATGCTGATCCCGATGATGCCGCCGATGACCGCGACGAGCAGTACCAGGGTGAGGATGATGGTGGACTTCTTCATCAGGTGCGCCCGCAGCTCGCGCCCGGTGACCAGGGCGATCTCCTGACGGCGGGTGATGGGGCTGGTCCGGGCGCTCATCGGTGCGCCTCCTTCGTGTCGTTCGTCGTCTCGGTCGTGTTGGCGGCCGTGTCGGTGGCCGTGTCGGTGGAGGTGGGAGCCGTGAGGACCTCCCGGAAGATGTCGGCGAGTCGGTGGCGCACCGGGCCGAGCTCGCGCACCGTCCCCAGGCGCTGGGCGGTGCGCAGCAGCTCCTGCTCGTCGGGTCCCGCGGCGGTGATGACCAGGCGGCCCTCGCCGTCGACCTGCGCCTCCGGAGCGATCAGGACGCTCAAGGCGCCGGCCTCCAGTGGCGCGGCGTCCGCCGGCGGCTCGATGACCACCCGCCAGCGGGGCGTCTCGGTGGCCTGGAGCTCGGGAATCGTCCCGTCGGCCACGAGTCTGCCCGAGCGGATGATGACCACGCGGTCGCACAGGCGCTCGACGACGTCGAGCTGGTGGGAGGAGAAGAGCGTGGGCACGCCCGCGGACGCCCGCTCCAGGAGGACCTGGCTCATGACGTCCACGGCGACCGGGTCCAGACCGGAGAAGGGCTCATCGAGGATGAGCAGCTCGGGATCGCTCACGAGGGCGGCGGCCAGTTGGACGCGCTGCTGGTTGCCCAGGGACAGGCTCTGCACCTCGTCACCGCGCCGCTCCTGGAGGTCCAGGCGCTCGGTCCACGTGTCAGCGGCCGTCTTGGCCGCCGAGGCGGACAGTCCATGGAGGCGGGCCAGGTAGACCAGCTGCTCGGCCACCCTCATCCGGGGGTAGAGACCGCGCTCCTCGGGCATGTAGCCGATGGCGCGCCGGGTCGCGGCATCCACGGGGGAGCCCTTCCAGGTCACGGTGCCCGAGTCGGCGGCGAGCACCCCCATGACGATGCGCATCGTGGTGGACTTGCCGGCCCCGTTGGCGCCGACGAAGCCGACGATCTCGCCGGCGTCCAGGGACAGGGAGAGGTTGTCGAGGGCCTGCAGGCTCCCGAAGCGTTTGGAGAGGTTGGACAGTGCGAGCATCGTGGCTCCTGAGGTCTCGGAAACAGGGACTGGATGGTGGTCGATCGAGGTGCCGACGAGAGGGATGCGAGAGGGACGGATGGAGCTGGCCGAGCGGACGTGAGAGCTGCATGTCCAGCTCCCTTGACATGGAAAGTTTGCTTGTCCTGAGTGGTGATGTCAAGTCCCTTTGTCGTTTCTGTCCTCGCCGGGGCCGCTCCCGCTGTTAGGGTGGCACCCGTGCACCTCAAGACGTTGACGATCAAGGGATTCAAGTCCTTCGCCTCGTCAACCACCCTCCGCCTGGAGCCCGGCATCACCGCCGTGGTCGGCCCCAACGGGTCCGGCAAGTCCAACGTCGTCGACGCCCTGACCTGGGTCATGGGGGAGCAGGGCGCCAAGAACCTGCGCGGCGGCTCCATGGCCGACGTCATCTTCGCCGGCGCCGGATCCCGCCCGGCCCTCGGGCGCGCCGAGGTCTCCCTGACCATCGACAACACCGACGGCGCCCTGCCGATCGACTACACCGAGGTCACCATCGCACGCACCCTGTTCCGCGGTGGCGGCTCGGAGTACCAGATCAACGGCACCTCCTGCCGCCTCCTCGACGTCCAGGAGCTCCTCAGCGACACCGGCCTGGGACGCCAGATGCACGTCATCGTGGGGCAGGGGCAGCTCGACGCCGTCCTGAGCGCCACCCCCGACGACCGTCGCGGCTTCATCGAGGAGGCCGCCGGGGTCCTCAAGCACCGCAAGCGCAAGGAGCGCGCCCTGCGCAAGCTCGAGTCCATGGCCGCCGACCTCGCCCGGGTCTCCGACCTCGCCCAGGAGCTGCGCCGCCAGCTCGGCCCCCTGGCCCGGCAGGCCGCCATCGCCCGGCGCGCCCGGAGCATCCAGGTCGAGGTCCGGGACGCCACCGCCCGGCTGCTGGCCGATGACGTCGTCCAGGCCCAGTCCCTCCTGGAGGCCGGCGACGAGGACAAGGAGGCCCTGGCCAGGCGCCGCAGCGCCGTCGAGGAGGCCGAGCGCGTCGCCCGGGCGCGCCTGAGCGAGCTGGCCGCCATCGAGACCACCTCCGCCCAGCGCCTGGCCCGAGCCGGTGGCGTGTGGGAGGAGCTCACCGGGGTCGCCCAGTCCCTCGGTGCGCTCGCGGACGTGGCCGGGGAGCGGATCCGGCTCCTGGCCTCCGCGCCGGCGCCGAGCCACGGCACCGACCCCGAGGAGCTCGAACGCCGGGCCGAGGTCGCGAGTCAGGAGGAGGCCGAGCTCTCCGACGCCGTCGAGACCGCCCGCACCGCGCTCAGCGACGCTACCCGGGTGCGCACCGACGCCGAGACCGCCGAGAAGGCCGCCGACCAGGAGCTGTCGGCCGCGCAGCGGAGGGTCTCCGAGAGGCGCGAGACCATCGCCCGCGCCGGTGGGCGCGTCGCCTCGGCCCGAAGCCGTCACGAGGCCAGCCTGGCCGCCCTCGAGCAGGCCCGCAGCGCGCTCCAGGCCGCTGAGGCCCGCCAGGAGCGAGCCCGCAGCGCCCTGGCCGAGGCCGGAGGAGGGGAGGAGACCGGGGAGGGCGGGGCCGACAGTGGGACCGGCAGAGCACAGGACGGCGCCGCGCCGGACACCGGGAAAGGGGCGACGCGGGGGACCCCCGCTGAGGCGGGCGCAGCGGCCGCCGCCGCGGCGCAGGCCGCGGCCGTCCACGAGGAGGCGACCCGGCGTCTGGCCGAGGCCCGCGAGGCCGTCTCGGCCGCCACCGACGCCCGCCGGGAGGCCGCCTCCGACCGGGCCACCTGGACGGCCAGACGCGACACCCTGGCCATGTCCCTGCGCAGCCAGGACGGCACGGCCACACTGCTGGAGGCCGGCCTCGACGGCCTCCTCGGGCCCCTGGCGGAGCACCTCAGCGTTGAGCGCGGCTGGGAGAACGCCGTCGCCGCCCTGCTGGGCGTACTCGCCGAGGCGGGTCTGGCCGCCGACGTCGATGCCGCCCTGGCCGGGCTGGAGCACGCCCGCAGCCAGGATGTCGGCGCAGTCAGGCTGGTCCTGGCCGACGACCCCTCACTGGGCCCTGCACCTGACACCGACGATGAGACGGACCCGGCCCCCGTTGACGGCGCGCTGGCGGCCGGCGGACTCGTGAGTGCCGTGCAAACGGAGCCCGGGCACCTCGGGCGGGTCCTGGCCGGACTGCTCAAGACCTGCTGGGTGACGGAGGACATCGAGACCGGCCTGGCCCTGCGCGCCAGGCTGCCGGGCGCCGTCGTGGCCACCCGCGGCGGCGACGTCCTGGCCCCCGGTTGGGTCACCGGTGCGGGTCGGGGCGCCTCCTCGGTCCTCGAGCTCACCGCCGCCCACGAGGAGGCCGACGCCGAGGCCGCCGCCGCGGCGCAGGCCGAGTCCGACGCGGACGCCGCCCTGGAGGAGGCCCGTCGTGGGGAGGAGGCCGCCCGCCAGGCCCTCAGCGAGGCGCTGACCGCCCTGCGTCAGGCCGACGCCGAGGCCGCCCGGGCCGCCGAGACGATGGCCCGACTGACCTCCGCGGCCCACGCGGCCGCCGAGGAGACCGGCCGGGCCCGCCGGGTCCTGGAGCGGGCCGAGGCCGAGTCGGTGCAGCGCACCGCCGAGCTCGCGGCCGCCACCGCCGCACTGGCCGAGGTCGAGGGCGAGACCGCCGACGCAGCGGACGCGTCGGGCGGTTCGAGTTCGACCGGGGGCGCCGGCTCCGACCGCCTCGAGCACGCGCTGGACAGCGCCCGTCAGGAGCGGGAGTCCGCGGCGGAGGCCGCGCGTCGGGCCCGCGCCGCCGAGACCGACGCCAGGCTGGCCCTGCGCACGGCCGAGGAGCGTGAGCGCTCCGGCCGAGGACGCGCCGACTCGCTGCGGGCGGCCGCGCGCCGGGAGCGCGAGCAGCGCGCCGCCGCCGAACGGGCCCAGCAGCGCCGCAGCGCCCAGCTCGCCGTGGCCACCCACGTGCGCGACCAGGCCCGCGCCGCCGCCGAGACCGCGAGGGCCTGCGTCCAGCAGGCCGCTGAGGAGCGGGCCGCCATCGAGGACGAGCGCGCCCAGGCCCTGGCCGCCACCAACGAGGTCCGTGAGGAGATCGACCAGCTCACCAAGGAGCTCGGCAACCTCACCGACGCCGCGCACCGCGAGGAGGTGGCCCGGGCCGAGCAGCGCATGCGCCTGGAGGCCCTGGCCGAGCGGGCGATGAGCGAGCTCGGCCTCGAGCTGGATCCGCTCGTCGAGGAGTACGGGCCGCACATGCTCGTCCCCGAGGTGGTCGAGGAGTCCGATACCGTCCCCGGCGGCGAGACGGAGGCGGCCGAGCAGGCCGGTGGCCATGCCTCTACCTCGACCGGGTCCGGGTCCGGGACCGGGCGCCCGGGCCGTCCCTACGTGCGCTCCGAGCAGGAGAATCGCCTGGCCAAGGCCTCGCGCGACCTCGCCCGGCTCGGCAAGGTCAACCCGCTCGCCCTGGAGGAGCACGCCGCCCTGGAGCAGCGCCATCAGTTCCTGGCCGAGCAGCTGGCCGACCTCAAGCGCTCGCGGGACGACCTGCTGAGCATCGTCGAGGAGATCGACGCCCGGGTCCAGGAGGTCTTCACCCAGGCCTATGAGGACACCGCCCGCCAGTTCGCCTCCGTCTTCGACCGGCTCTTCCCCGGCGGGGAGGGGCGCCTGGTACTCACCGATCCCGACGACATGCTCACCACCGGCATCGAGATCGAGGCGCGCCCGGCGGGCAAGAAGGTCAAGCGGCTCTCACTGCTCTCGGGCGGGGAGCGCTCGCTGGCCGCCGTCGCCCTGCTGGTGGCGATCTTCAAGGCGCGCCCCTCGCCCTTCTACGTCATGGACGAGGTGGAGGCGGCCCTGGACGACACGAACCTGGGCCGCCTGCTGGAGATTTTTACCGAGCTGCGGCAGTCCAGCCAGCTCATCATCATCACGCACCAGAAACGTACCATGGAGGTGGCCGACGCGCTCTACGGGATCACGATGCGTGATGGCATCACCAAGGCGGTCTCGCAGCGGCTGGCCCAGCCCGACCGCGGTACGGCTGTGACTCCTGATGTCTGAGTGAATCTTGAGGGTTATGTGATAGCACTCTTACAGTATGGCGTTCGTTTTCAGATTCGAGCCACTGTTGTGTCAGGAAGTTATCAGGTTTTGTTGTCGATTGGACGACAATTGCGTGGAAAGTCTGGTCAGATCGTATTTCGCAAGGCAGAATCCTAGCCATGGGTGCCATGATTCTTCCCCTCGTTGTCGTGCTGGTTGCCGGCCTTCTTGTGCTCGGCATGGTCTGCGCCGAGCGCTTCCCGGTGCGCTCCTGGCCCTCCCGTATTCGCGGCCTGGTCCGCAACGCTCAGGAGGTGCGCCAGGAGGAGCAAGACGTTGAGGTCGAGGTCGTGCCCCAGGAGGTTCGTCTGACCGATCTCATGACGCGCGAGGGGCCTGAGCCCTACGTCGGGACGGAGGGCTTCGGCGGCCTGGTCGGCGTCGTCGAGAAGGCGATGGACGCCAGGGAGAGGACTCGGGGGTCGGTCGGTTCGCGGCGTCGCGGCCAGGTGCATGAGCCGGCTGCCAGCGGGCTGTCCCAGACTCAGGGCTGAGGTGCGCCGACCTGATTCGTGAAAACTATGCTCCCCATTATTTTCACGGCTCATTGGGGTCGGGTGTCGATCCCTGGATAAAGTCCTGGTCCTGAGAGATCGCCATCCTGTCCGCATCCCTGACTCTTCTCGTCGTGATTATGGGCAGCTTGCGTCCTTCCGGGGATATTGATGTTCAGGACCATGGTCCTACTCGTCCTGCGGCACACCTGTTGGCGTGCCGCAGGTATTTTTATTGTCACGACTTGGTGCGCCGCAGGCGATTCCCATAGCTCCCTGCCGGCCAGAGGCGGCCGGAGGCGAACGACTCTGCCGCAGGGGGCCCGCTATCGGGCATGATGGGTCTATGGAACCGATCCTCATCGTTCTCGGCATCATCCTGATCATCGTCGTCGGCGGAGGCCTGTGGCTCTACGCGGGCAGGCGGAGGGGACAGGTCCCCGACGAGGTCAGCGCCCACAAGCCGATGTCCGTTGAGGACCTCCTGCCCTCCGAGGAGGGGGAGGAGCCCCCGGGCGAGGAGTCCCCTGAGGCCGAGGCGGGTGCGGAACGTGCCGCCACGCTGGAGTCCCCCGAGTCCATCCCCGGCCGCATGCAGCGCCTGCGTGCCCGCCTGGCCGGCGCAGGAGGCTTCGGCAAGGCGGTCCTGTCCGTCCTGTCCCGCGGTGACCTGACCGAGGAGGACTGGGAGGAGATCGAGGACACCCTGCTCACCTCCGACCTCGGCATCGAGGTGACCACCTCCCTCATGGACGAGCTGCGCACCCAGGCCAAGGTCCTGGGAACCTCCGACCCCGAGGCCGTGCGCACCGTCCTGCGCGCCGAGCTGCTCAAGCTCGTCGACCCCACCCTGGACCGATCCCTCAACCTGGAGCGCCCCACCCCGGCCGACGGCGCCCAGGGCGTGCCGGCGGCCGCCATCCTCATGGTGGGCGTCAACGGCACCGGCAAGACCACCACCTGCGGCAAGCTCGCCCGTGTCCTGGTGGCCCAGGACAAGACCATCGTCCTGGGCGCGGCCGACACCTTCCGCGCCGCCGCCGCCGAGCAGCTGACCACCTGGGGCGAGCGCGTCGGCGTCGACGTCGTGCGCTCAGAGAAGGAGGGCGCCGACCCCGCCTCCGTCGCCTACGACGCCGCCCGCCAGGCCGCCGACCAGGGTACGGACGTCGTCGTCGTCGACACCGCCGGGCGCCTGCAGAACAAGGCCGGGCTCATGGATGAGTTGGGCAAGATCAAGCGCGTCATGGAGAAGATCGCCCCCGTCGGCGAGATCCTCCTGGTCCTGGACGCCACCACCGGCCAGAACGGCATGCGCCAGGCCCAGGTCTTCTCCGAGGCGGTCGGCATCACCGGCATTGTGCTCACCAAGCTCGACGGCACCGCCAAGGGCGGCATCGTCGTCACCGTCCAGAGGGAGCTGGGCGTGCCCGTCAAGCTCGTGGGCCTGGGGGAGGGGGCCGACGACCTGGCCCCCTTCGACCCCGAGGGCTTCGTCGACGCGCTGCTGGGCTGACGAGCCCGGCTCCACCACTGCACAACGCCTCCGGCTGCCCGCCTCGTACCAGAGCGCGGGCGGCCGGAGGCGTCGTGACCGGCCGGAGTCTTTCAGCACCGGTCGTGACCGGTCATTCAGTGCTACTGAATGATCCAGCCCTTCTGCGCGGCGATGTGGACTGCCGCTGCCCGGGTGGGCGCATCGGTCTTGGCCATGGCCTGGGACAGGTGGTTGCGGGTGGTGCCCTCGGAGAGATGAACTCGCCGGGCGACCTCGGCGACGGTGGCGCCGTCAGCGGCGGCCTGAAGCACCTCGGTCTCCCGAGCGGTCAAGGGGGAGTCGCCGAACACGAGCGAGTCGGCGGCCAGCGCCGGGTCCACGACGCGCAGTCCCGCATGGATCCGACGCACCGACTCGGCCAGATCGGAGGCCGGGGCGTCCTTGACGACGAACCCGTGGGCCCCCGACTGGATGGCGCGCCGCAGGAATCCGGGGCGGCCGAAGGTCGTGACGATGAGGACCCTCGTGGCCGGCAGCTGCTCCAGGAGCGCCGCGGTGGCGGTGAGCCCGTCGGTGCCGGGCATGTCGACGTCCATGAGGACGACGTCGGGCCGGTGCTCGCGTGCGACGGGAAGCACCTCGTCCCCGTTGCCGACCTGAGCGACGACCTCGATGTCGGTCTCCAGGGCGAGCAGCGCGGCCAGCGCCCCGCGCACCATCGCCTGGTCATCGGCCAGCATCACTCGGATCATCGATCATCTCCGTTGCTCTAGGGCTCGTGGGACCGGCGCCGTCGGTGCTCGCCGGAGCGGGTCACGCCGTCGAGTCATTCCGCCTCGTCGCGCTCGTCGCGTGTCAGACGAGAGGATAGACGACGGGCGCTCACCCTCAGGGCGGTGCCGCTGCCGACGGCAGGCGCCTCGATGGTGAGATCGGCACCGTTGTCCTGACAGCGCTGGCGCAGCCCCTCCAACCCGTGACCGTCGCCGGTGGCGGGCGGATCGAGCCCGACGCCGTCGTCGGCCACCTCAATGGAGTCGGCGGTCAGCCTCACCCGGCAGTGCGAGGCGTGAGCGTGGCGCACGATGTTGGTGACCCCCTCTCGCACCACCCAGGCGAAGAGCTCACGCAGCTCGGGATCGACGGCCTCGACCGTCAGCGGCAGGTCGGCCCGGATACCGGCCGAGGTCAGGATGCTCGTGGCCCGGGCCAGCTCACCGGCCAGGCTCAGCTCGCGGTAGCTGTTGACGGTGGCCCGCACGTCGGCCAGGGCCGAGCGCGCCAGGGACTGCACCTCGGTCAGCTCCGCCCGAGCCTGGTCGGGGGATGAGTCGACGAGCCGGGTGGCGAGCTCCGTCTTCAGGGCGATGACCGTCAGTGAATGGCCGAGGATGTCGTGCATGTCCCGGGCCATGCGGTTGCGCTCATCGTTGATCTCCAGCTCGTGCGTGCGCTGCTCCAGAACGCGGGCCACGCGCCGCTGCTCCATGATGTAGCGACCGAAGACGCAGACGCCTCCCACACCGATCAGAGCGATCCAGGCACTGTGAGCCGCGGCCCAGGACGTCGCCAGCCTGGGGACGAGGAAGAGACCGCCGGCCAGGAACGAGATGGGGCCGATCGCGGCCTGCCAGGGCAGGGCGAAGGCCAGGACGACGGTCAGGAAGACTGTCAGCTGGGTGGCCTCGACACCCACGCCCAGGGTCGCGCCGCCGGCCGCCAGCGCGCCGAGGACGATGAGCGACAGGCTCAGGCGGCTGGGCCACGTCAGCCCCTGGCGCACCCGTCTCATGCTGAGCGAGCAGGCCGCGTACAGGCAGACGCAGGAGATGACGGCACTGACCGCTCCCGCTGCTCCGGTCGTTCCCCGGGCCAGCCCCGCCTGGACGACCGGAATCATGGAAGCTGCCCACACGATCCCCCAGCCGACGGCCACGATGCGAGTGCGCTGGGCGCGCGACTCGGCAAGGGTGGAGACGCGGGCTCTCATGACCCGGATGGTACTCATGGGCTCACACCCGGGCGGTGTCGCGACCCATGCGCCAGGCCGCTCCGCCCAGGAAGATCACGAGCCAGGTCAGGGCGTTGACCACCCACCACCAGGAGAAGGTCTCGGCGCCCATCGGCCACAGGGCCAGCTTGTGAAGCCCGTACATCGGAGTGAGGCTTCCGACCCGGTCCATGGCGGAGCCGGGCGTCAGGGGAATGAACATGCCGCCGAGGAAGGCGAGCAGGGCCATGAGCGGTCCGACGATCTGCATGGCGTTGTCCGAGGGGAGGAGGTATCCGACGAACAGTCCGAAGGCGACGAAGACCAGGGACCCGAGCCACACGATGAGCGCAGAGCCGATCCAGGTAGTCACAGGCATGTGAGCGTGACGCAAGGGGCCGCAGGCGTAGACCGCACCGATCGCGATCGCGCTGATGAGCATGCCGACGATCGCCTTGGCGCCGATGTAGGAGATGGGCCTCAGAGGAGTCAGACGCAGCTGACGGCTCCAGCCCGATGCGCGCTCATTGCTCACGGCCGCACCGGCACCAGTGGTCGTCATGAGCGCGCCGTACAGGGCCATGCCGATCATCATGTTGGCCACGACGTTGCCGTTGCCGTACGGCGTTGCCGAGTAGTCGGTCGTGGTGAACATGAGGAAGAAGGCCACCGGCAGGAGGATGGAGAAGATCATCGACCGGCGGTTGCGCAGGCGCCTGCGGGCCTCCAGCGACAGAAGGGTCAGGCTCAGGCCGCCCAGAGGTGGTGCGTTGCGGGATGAGGGATCGAAGCGGTCGGGGGTGGAGCTCTTGACCGAGGACAGGGACGGAGAAGACATGGTGGATCCTGTAGGAGGCGTGGGCGGAAGGGTGACGGTGCTTCTGGCGCGCATGGAGCGGCTCATGCTGACGCTCCCGAGATCGGGGAGGCGGCCTCGTCACTGGTCAGGGCGACGAAGGCGTCCTGAAGGCCGCGGCTGGTGATCTCCAGGTCCTTGGCCAGGTGCTGCCCGAGCAGGAGTGCGGCGACGGCGTCGGAGTCCTGAGTGCTCAGGCTCAGGGAGCTGCCCAGAATCTCGATACCGCTGATCCCGCTGCTGGGCGGCAGTGCCTCAAGCGCACGACGGACTCGCTCGGCCTCGACGTTCAGGGTGGCCCGAAGACTGCGACCGCTGACGGAGGCGCGGATCTCGGCGGCCGTGCCGTCGGCGACCACCTGGCCGTGACGCACCAGGACGACGCGGTCGGCGAAGGCGTCGGCCTCCTCCAGGTAGTGCGTGGCGAACAGGACCGTGCGCCCGCTCACGGCGTCGGCGTGGATGGCCTCCCAGAAGCTGCGGCGGCCCTCGACGTCCATCCCGGTGGTCGGCTCATCGAGGACGAGCAGGGCCGGGTCGCTCACCAGCGCCATGGCGAAGCGCAGGCGCTGCTGCTGGCCGCCCGAGCACTTCCTGACGACCTGCGAGGCGAAGTCCGCTGCTCCAGCGCGCTGAATGGCCTCCTCGACGTCGATCCGGTGGGAGAAGAGGCTCGCGGTCAGGGCCACGGTCTCGCGCACGGTGATGTCCGGCAGGAGCCCGCCGGTCTGCATGACGGCGGCTATCAGGCCGCGGTCGACCGCCTGGCGCGGGGTCATGCCGAAGGTGCTCACCTGCCCGCTGGTGGGCCGGCTCAGGCCCAGGATCATGTCGATCGTCGTCGTCTTGCCGGCGCCGTTGGGGCCCAGGAAGGCAACGACCTCGCCGGGGCGGATCGTCAGGTCGATGCCGTCGACGGCCTTGACGTCCCCGAAGGACCTGTGGAGGTTCACCAGCCGGATGGCGGCTGCGGCAGCCGCCTGGGGCGGGGAGGCCGGGTCGGTGCGGGTGGCTGTTGTGCTCATGGCTCAAGAGTCACCGTACGGTCGGCCCGGTCCATGGTGCATCGGTCATCACTTGCGCATGACATATCTCAGGGGTCACCGGGCGGTGGAAAACCCTGGCATCGCAGGATAGAACCGGAGTGCAACGCGGCAGGAGACACCGGGTGAGGAAGGAGCGGGAACCGGGAGCGGTGAGGGACGACCGGTCGGCGGCCCGTCTCATGAGCAGGCCCATGAGACGGCCCGCGAGTGTGGGCTCAGTCCCGGTCCGGGCGCGGGGGAGGGGGCAGGCCCCGCTTCCCGCTATCCTGGGTCGCAGTCATAGCGATCGTCACGGCCCACGGTCATGGCGGTACCACCCTCATCTGCCCTCAGACTCCCGACCAACGCGCCCGACGGCGCCAGGAAGGACCATCGCGTGTTCGGCAACCTCTCCGATCGCATCACCGCCTCCTTCAACCAGCTGCGCGGCAAAGGTCGTCTGACCGAGGCCGACGTCAACGCCACGGTCACCGAGATCCGCCGTGCCCTCCTGGAGGCCGACGTCGCCCTGCCCGTGGTGCGCGCCTTCACCTCCGCGGTGCGCGAGAAGGCGGTCGACGCCGCCCGGTCCCAGGCCCTCAACCCGGGCCAGCAGGTCGTCAAGATCGTCAACGAGGAGCTCATCGAGGTCCTGGGCGGCGAGACCCGGGAGATCAACTGGGCCGACCGCGGCCCCACAATCATTATGCTCGCCGGTCTCCAGGGCGCCGGTAAGACCACCCTGGCCGGAAAGCTCGGACGCTGGCTGCGCGACCAGGGCAAGCGAGTCCTGCTGGTCGCCTCCGACCTCCAGCGCCCCAACGCCGTCACCCAGCTGAGCGTCGTCGCCGAGCGCGCCGGGGTGCACGTGTGGGCGCCCGAGCCCGGCAACGGCGTGGGCGACCCGGTGGCCGTGGCCCGCTCCGGCGTCGAGCACGCCCGCACCAGCGGCTACGACGTCGTCGTCGTCGACACCGCCGGCCGCCTGGGCGTCGACGCCGAGATGATGGACCAGGCCATCCGCATCCGCGACGCGGTCGCCCCCCACGAGATCCTCTTCGTCCTGGACGCCATGGTCGGTCAGGACGCCGTCAACACCTCGGTCGCCTTCCGCGACGGCGTCGGCTTCACCGGCGTGGTCCTCTCCAAGCTCGACGGCGACGCCCGCGGCGGTGCCGCCCTGTCCGTGCGCGGCGTCACCGGGGCGCCGGTCCTGTTCTCCTCCACCGGTGAGGGCCTGACCGACTTCGAGCGCTTCCACGCCGACCGCATGGCCTCGCGCATCCTGGACATGGGCGACCTGCTCACCCTCATCGAGCAGGCCGAGCGGACCCTGGACCGCCAGGAGGCCGAGGACGCCGCCGCCAAGCTCGCCAAGGGAACCTTCACCCTCGACGACTTCCTGGGCCAGCTGCGCCAGATCCGCAGGATGGGCTCCATGAAGAAGCTCCTGGGCATGATGCCCGGCATGGGGCAGATGCGTGAGGCCCTGGAGAACTTCGACGAGCGCGAGGTCGACCGCATCGAGGCGATCGTGTGCTCCATGACGCCGGCCGAGCGCAAGGACCTGTCCATCCTCAACGGCTCGCGCCGCAGCCGTATCGCCAAGGGATCGGGTACCACGGTCCAGGCCGTCAACGAGCTCGTGGACCGCTTCGAGCAGGCCAAGAAGATGATGGAGGCCATGGCCTCCGGCGGCGGCATGGGCGGGCTCGGCGAGGGCGGCCCCATGCCCGGAATGGGATCGCTGCCCGGCATGGGCAAGCACTCCAAGGCCCGTCAGGCGCCCAAGGCCAAGCGCGGCAAGGGAGGCAAGAAGGGCCGCAGCGGCAACCCCGCCAAGGCCGCCCGCCAGGCCAAGGAGGCCGCGGCCGCCAAGCAGGCCAAGATCGAGGCCGGGCAGGCCTCCGCGCCGGCGGCCGGTTCCTCCTTCGGACTCGGGGGTGGTCAGGCCGACGCCTCCGGCTACGGGATCATGCCCCAGGCCCAGCAGCAGGCTCAGCGCGCTGGACAGTCCTCGGGCGACGACGTCGCCGACGCCATGGGCGCCCTGCCCGAGGACCTGCGCCGCCACCTCGGGCTGTAGGCACAACGGCCCACAGCACCTGGGAGTCGAGCGACAGGCTCGGGCATCATCGGATCTGCCGGAGACGGGTCAGTCGTCTGGAGACGGGGCCGTCGCGCCTTCGATGACGGTGCCCTGGTGGAATACCGCCTGCCAGGTCGAGTCCCGGCGACGGTAGAGCGTGGACCTCCGGGTGACGCGACTTGGCGTACGTAAGGTGTAGAGGACCTGTACGACGTCGTCGGCAAGTATGTGGGACTCAGCCTCCTCGACTCTGTAGCCGTCAGTGAGGGAGTCCGCATGCGTTCCCTCCAGGCGTCCCAGTACGGTCTTCTTGACCTCGCTGCGGCTGTAGCGTCGTCCCGAGGCACCGACCTCGTGGAAGTCGTCCGCGATCTGCTCATCGAATGAGCCGGCGTCCCAGATCAGCTCCGGGTGGTGGAAGATCGGTTCTCGCCGAATCAGGTCATGCCGCTGTGATGAGATCTCCATCTCCTACCTCTCTGCGCAGTCGACGGCTTGAAAAAGACCGGGATCATAACCAGCCGTTGGTCTCGGCGGTGCGGGCGGCGTCGGTGCGGTTGCGGGCGTGGGTCTTGCTGATCGCCGAGGACAGATAGTTGCGCACCGTGCCCTCACCCAGGTGGAGCCGCGCGGCGATCCCACGGACGTCGGCGCCCGCGGCGGCCGCCCGCAGGACCTCCTTCTCCCGCTCGGTGAGCGGGTTCGGCCCGAGCAGCACGGACTCCTGGGCGAGCTCGGGGTCGATGACCCGCAGGCCCGCATGGACCTTGCGGATCGCCTCGGCCAGAGCCTCGGGCGGGGTGTCCTTGACGATGAAGCCCGCCGCCCCGGCCTCCATGCCACGCGAGAGGTAGCCCGGGCGCCCGAAGGTCGTCACGATGAGGCAGCGGCACGGCGCTGCGGAGGCGGTGACCTCCGCAGTGGCCGCCAGCCCGTCGCGCCCCGGCATGTCGATGTCCACCAGGGCCACGTCCACGGTGTGTCGGTGTACCGCCTCCAGGACCTCGTCGCCCCGCCCCACCTGGGCCACCACCTCCAGATCGCTCTCCAGTCCCAGGAGCGTCGCCAGGGCGCCGCGCACGAGGGCCTGGTCGTCGGCGATGAGGACGCGGATCGGGTTCACGGCAGCCTCACCTCCAGACGGGTGCCGCCGCCGGAGCGGTCAGGACAGGCGCCGTCGACGGCGTCGGGTGGGGCACCGGGCCTGCTGAACGGGCTGGTCATGGTCAGTGACCCGCCCTCATGCTCCATGCGGGATCGCAGGCCCTCCAGACCGTTGCCGGGCCTGGAGCCGGACAGGCCGACGCCGTCGTCGCTCACTTGCAGCAGCCCCGGCGCCAGGTGTACGGAGACGCTGGTGGCCTGAGCGTGACGCACGATGTTCGTCGTCGCCTCGCGCAGTGCCCAGGCCAGCAGAGCCCGCTGACGCTCAGGAATCGCCTGGGCGCTGCCGGTCAGCCCCACGTCGATCTGCGCGGCGCTCAGAGCCGTGCGCGTGGCCTCCACCTGGCTGGCCAGGTCCGGGGACCGCAGACGCGTCACCGTGGAGCGCACGTCGGCCAGGGCCCCTCGGGCCAGGGTGATGACCTCGTCGAGCTCGCGCGAGGCCGCATCCGGGTCGTGCTCGATGAGCCGTCGGGCCACCTCGGCCTTGAGGGTGAGGACCGTCAGCGAGTGTCCCAGGATGTCGTGGACGTCGCGTCCCACCGCCTCACGCTGGGAGACCAGGGCCAGCTCGCGCTCGGCGGATGTCCTGCGTTCCTGGAGCTCCACCGTGACCCGGGCGATGATGATGGTCAGGCCCGACAACGCTGCGCCCAGTACCAGCCAGCGTGACTGCGGATGCGTGTTCCACCTCAGAGAGACGGCCACCAGGAGGACAACTGAGGTGATGACGATCGGGATCCCCTGGCGCAGCGTCGTGGAGAACAGGATCAAGGAGCAGAAGAAGGGGAAGAAGTAGGCGGTCCACCATCCCAGTGCCGGAAGCGCCAGCACGGTGAAGAGCGTCATGACCACCAGCTCGCCCACAAGGGCTCGAGCTGAGGGATCGGGTGGAGGCGCTCCCGCCCTGGCCGCGCCGCTGTCGGGTGTTGAGAACGCCCAGATGTAGACGGCGACGAACCCCATGATTCCCGCGATTCCCAGCAGGCGCTGCCACCAGGCGAAAGGGCCGAGGAGAAGCTGCACGAGGGGAATGACCAGGAAGAGCAACCACACCGTGGCGTCCCAGACGATATGACGGTGCCAGGGGCGGAGGCGGGCTCTCTCCTTCTGCGACGTGCCGGCCGGCAGCGCAGGAGAGTCGTGGACGGGCGAGGGCATGGCTGTCACGGGACTCACTGGCGCCTGGTCGCGCGGCGTCGGGCCCCGATCACCAGCAGCCCGAAGATGAGTGTCCACGCCACCAGGTTAGCCAAGGGCATCCACAGCGGGTCCTGGATACCCTCCGGTCGATCCGTGACGTAGGTCCACCCCTCACCCAACGGCCACCGGGCCAGCGCCGTCGAGCCGTACATCGGGGTGAAGCGGCCGATCGTCAGCAACGCGTGGTTCAGGGGCATGAAGGCGTTGCCGATGAACGCGAACAGGGAGACCAGGGAGGTCGCGATACCGATCGATGCCGAGGACGGCAGCCACATCCCAGCGGCCAGGCCCCACAGGACGAAGGGCACCACCCCGAGCAGGCAGACGACGGGACTGGTAGCCCAAGCCCAGCCTGCCATCTGCGAGTCCGTGAGCGCCCCGGCAGTGAGGACGACGGCGACGGGAAGAGCCGCCGTTCCTACAGCGGTTCCGACCTTGACCCCCAGGTAGCCGCGCAGTCCCCGGGCGGTGACCGCCATCTGCCGGCCCCAGCCCGCCGACTGCTCGACCGCGGCCGCGGCCGAGGCGCTCGTGGCACCCAGACAGGCGCTGAAGGAGGCCATCGCCAGCATCACCGAGGCAGAGACGTTGCCGTGAGCGTGCGGGCCGTACTCTCCCGCGGAGGCATTCAACCGACCGAAGATGAGGTACATGGCCAGCGGGAAGGCCACGACGAAGAAGAGGTTGGCCGGGTGGCGCAGGCTCCGGTAGAGGTCGAGCCAGAGATAGGTCATGACGGGGCGTGCGGGCCCGAGTCCTCCCGGGCGACCTGCTCGGTCTCCCGGTACGCCGGCACCGAGGCTGGCGGGGGAGTCTGACACGGAGAGCTCTGAGGATGCCTGGGGCGTCGTAGTCATGGTGCGGCCTCGTGTTGTCTGTGGTGATGGTCGTCGTGGTGATGGAATGGGCTAAGGCGTCGCCGGGGCTGCGCTCTCGGCGCCGTCTGAGGTCAGTGCCGTGAAGACCTCGTCGAGGCTCGCGGCGCTGATACCCAGGTGCTCGGCGGGTGTGGTGGTCAGCAGCCAGCGGGCGACGGCGTCGGAGTCCGTGGTGCGCAGCTCCACGTGCTCCCCGTGGACGACCGCGTGCAGGATGCTGCCGGCCGCTGGGCAGGTGGCCAGGCGCTCGCCCAACGAGGCCTCTGAGACTCCCGGCCAGGTGGCGGTCACCAGGGCGCCGTCACCCAGGGATCGGATCTCATCGACGCTTCCGTCAGCGATCAGGCGCCCGTGAGCGATGATGACGATGCGGTCGGCGAAGGAGGCCGCCTCCTCAAGGTAGTGGGTAGCGAACAGGACCGTGCGGCCGCGGCGGGTCTGGACGCGCATCGTCTCCCAGAAGGCGATCCGGGCACTGACGTCCATGCCCGCGGTGGGCTCGTCCATGACGAGAAGGTCAGGATCGGGCAGCAGGGCGAGGGCCAGGCGCATTCGCTGGCGCTCCCCACCCGAGCAGCGGCTCACCTTGCGAGACAGGATCGAGCCGAGGTCGGTCCTCGCGACGATGTCGTCGAGCCGGGCCCCACCGGGGCCTGATCCGCGGCGGTGGGGCTGCATCGAGGCGACGACGCGCAGAGTCTCCCCGACGGTGAAGTCGTCCAGGAGACCGCCGTCCTGGAAGATGACACCCGCACGCCCCTCCCGAACTGCCTGATCGGGGGCGCGTCCCAGGAGCTCGATCGTTCCGGAGTCGGGCCGGGTCAGTCCCAGGATCATGTCCAGGGTGGTGGACTTGCCCGCGCCGTTGGGGCCGAGAAAGGCCACCACCTCGCCGGGACGGACCGTGAGATCGAGGTCGTCGACGGCGACGAGGCCGCCGAACACCTTGCGCAGGCCGCGGGCCCGGACGGCGGGAGACGGTGCGGTGCTCGCGGTAGATGGGCAGGTTGCGGTGGAGGTGGGCTCGGCGGCGGTGCGGATCATGGCATCAGGCTCGCGCCGGCCGGCGCCCTCCGGTACTGAGCGCTGTCACCGCTGCCGCATGACAGGTGTCATACGGGAATCGGGTCCACGCCGCGCTGCTTGGAGACCCTCAGTGACGAACGCGCCATGGTCCGCCTGTGGGCGATCTCGCACCGCCCTGTGGGGTGGCGCCCCGGCCCGGGCTGGCGACGCCGTCGGACGCTCTGGCAGAATGTCCGGCTGTACTCGGTCGGACGTCGGTCCCTCTCCCGGCCCCGGTCGCGTCTCGGCTCACGCCGGAAACTGTTGCTTGACCCCACCGGGGACCAGCGCGCGCCAAACCATCCAGAACCAGGAGTTCAACCAAGTGGCAGTCAAGATTCGCCTCAAGCGCATGGGCAAGAAGTTTGCCCCCTTCTACCGGGTCGTCGTCCTCGACTCCCGCAAGAAGCGCGATGGTCGTGTCATCGAGGAGATCGGTGTCTACGACCCGATGCAGGAGCCCTCGCTCATCCGCATCGACTCCGAGCGCGTCCAGTACTGGCTCGGTGTGGGCGCCCAGCCCTCCGACGCCGTCTACAAGCTGATCAAGATCACCGGCGACTATCACCAGTTCAAGGGCCTCAAGGGTGTCGAGAGCACCCTCAAGGTCAAGGACGCCGACGCCGCGACGGTCGCCAAGGAGGCCGCGGTCAAGGCCGCCGCCGACGACGCCGAGAAGCGCAAGGCCGCCGCCGCCAAGGCCAAGGCCGACCAGGAGACCGCCGCAGCAGCCGAGGCTGTTGAGGCCGCCGAGGTCGTGGCTGAGGAGGCCGCTGAGGCCGCCGCCGAGGAGGCCTGAGATGCTGGCCGACGCTCTCGAGCACCTCGTGCGGGGCATCGTCGACAATCCCGACGACGTCACCGTCACCTCCCGGTCGCTGCGCCGCGGCGACCTGCTGGAGGTGCGGGTCAACCCCGAGGACCTCGGCCGAGTCATCGGCCGCTCGGGCCGTACAGCTCGAGCACTGCGTACCGTGGTGGGGGCGCTGGCGGACTCGCCGGTGCGCGTCGACGTCGTCGACACCGACCGCCGCTGAACGCGTAGAGCCTTCAGGTCGGCACAGCTGACGGTGTCGGTCCCACCGATCGACACGAGTGCCCGGTTCCCATGAGGGAACCGGGCACCGTCGTCTGTCCTCGGCGGCACGCCCCGCCTCATCATCGACGACGAACGGCGTTGGCAGGAGGCCGACCCTGCCGAGGCGGTCAACCTCACGCCACCGGTGCTCCACCTCATCCCCGTGGCCGATGGGAACACCCACCGCGGCACGGTAGGTTGGCATCAGACCTCCAGATCCCTCACCAACCGTTCCACGTCCCGATCCCAGGAGAACAGGTGCTGCTCACCCTTGCCGTCATCGGTCCCGCCCATGCCCTCAAGGGCGAGGTGCGTCTTGAGATCCGCACCGATGACCCCGAGGGGCGCCTCGCGCCCGGAACCACCGTCCCCACGGAGCCGGCCCAGGCAGGACCCCTGACGGTCACTCGTCTGCGCTTCGACGGCTCCCGCTGGTTCGCCGCCTTCGAGCAGGCGCGTGACCGCACGGCCGCGGAGGCCCTGCGAGGAGTCAGGCTCCTGGTCGAGACCGACGACGAAGCCCCTGATGACGAGGACTCTGTGGATGCTGAGGAGTCTTGGTATCGTCACGAGCTCATCGGCCTGCGGGCGCTCAGCGTCTCGGGGGAGGAGCTGGGCGAGGTCACCGACCTGGAGCCCGGTATCGCCCAGGACCGTCTCGTGGTCACCACCCCGGAGGGAGAGGACGTGGCCGTCCCCTTCGTCGCCGAGCTCGTGCCGGGCGTCGATCCTGAGAGCGGCACCGTGACGCTGGACCCGCCCGGCGGGCTGTTCCCCGGTCGCGGCGAGGCGGAGGAGGCCCGGTGAGGATCGACGTCGTCACCATCTTCCCCGACTACCTCAAGGTCCTGGACCTCTCGCTCATCGGGAGGGCCGCCGACCGCGGCCGCCTCGACCTGCACGTCCACGACCTGCGCGACCACGCCCACGACCGGCACCGCACCGTCGACGACACCCCCCTGGGCGGCGGGGCCGGCATGGTCATGAAGCCCGACGTGTGGGGTGAGGCCCTCGACGACGTGCTCGCCGTGGACGCTCCCACCGGCGGCCGCCGGGTCCTCATCATCCCCACCCCCTCGGGTGAGGTCTTCACCCAGCGCACCGCCGAGGATCTGGCCGGAGCCGACTCCCTGGTCTTCGCCTGCGGCCGCTACGAGGGCATCGACGCGCGCGTGCCCGATCACTACGCCTCCCGCGGTGTGGAGGTGCGCGAGCTGAGCATCGGCGACTACGTGCTCAACGGGGGAGAAGTCGCCGCCGTCGTCATGATCGAGGCGATCGCCCGCCTCCTGCCCGGGGTCCTGGGCAACCCCGAGTCGCTGCTCGAGGAGTCGCACTCGGCCGCCGGGCTGCTGGAGTACCCCGTCCACACCCGTCCCACCCGGTGGCGCGACCTGGAGATCGATCCCGTCCTGCTGTCCGGGGACCACACCCGCATCGCCCGCACCCGGCGGGACCAGGCCATCGCCCGCACCGTCGGCCGCCGCCCCGACATGATCGCGAGGATGGACGCCGCGGACCTGGACCGCGAGGACCGTGCCGCCCTGGCGACCATGGGCTGGGCGGTCCCCGCCGGGGCGCCCCACCCGGTGCCGGTACGCATTCGACCCGCCACCGTCCACGACGCCGAGGCCCTGGCCGACCTGGCCGCGCGCACCTTCCCCGACGCCTGCGGGCACGTCATTGACCCCGAGTTCATCGCTCAGCACATCGCCACCAACCTCGTGCCCGGACTGTTTCGCACCTGGGTCGACGACGACCGCGTCGACCTCGTCGTCGCCGAGCGGCTTGCGCCGCAGTCGGCCTCGCAGGCCTCCAGCGGGACGGAGACGGCTCAGACGCCTATCGTCCCGGACCTGGTCGGTTACGCCGCCGTGCTGCGCGAGGAGCCCGATGCCGCGGGCGAGCCTCCCACCGGGATCGATCCCCGTCCCGCCTGCGTCCAGGCCCGCCCGGGGCAGGTCGTCGGCGAGCTGTCCAAGGTCTACGTCGACTCCACGATGAGGGGCTCGGGACTGGCCCCCGCTCTCATGAGCGTCGTGACTCAGCGGGCTATCGACCACGGGGTGAGCCTGCTCTGGCTCGGCACCCACATCACCAACAAGCGCGCCCAGAAGGCCTACAGGCGGGCCGGCTTCCGTCAGGTCGGGACCCGTACCTACAACGTCGGGGGCCAGGACGCCCACGACGTCGTCATGATCCGGCGGACAGGAGAAGGCCTATGAGCAGCGGACCCGACCAGAACCTTCAGGACCTGGCCGACGACGGCACGAACGACTCCGCTCCCCAGCCGGGCTCGCGCCGGCCGGGGGAGGACACGGAGGAGACCAGGGGCCAGAGCGCGGGAGCAGGACGCTCCGCAGCGGCGGAGCCGGCCACGCTGGGGACGCGGATCGCCTACCGCCTCAAGCAGTGGGGCATCACCCTGTCCTACCTGGTGATCGCCGTGGCGATCATCGCACTCATCCGCACCTTCGTCATCCAGAGCTTCACCATCCCGTCGGGATCCATGGAGGACACCCTCAACGAGGGAGACCGTGTCACCGTGACGATGTACGACTCCCACGACATCGAGCGGGGCGACGTCGTCGTCTTCACCGATCCGGACCACTGGCTGATGACCCAGGAGCCCACAGGCCTGCAGGGCGCCCTCCAGGACTTCCTCGTCACCATCCGCATCTTCCCTCAGGACGCAGGCCACCACCTCATCAAGCGCGTCATCGGAATGCCAGGCGACCACGTCGTCGCCGACGGAAACGGCTCCCTGAGCGTCAACGGCGTCGAGCTCGACGAGGACTACCTCAAGCCCGGCCGCTCGGCCTCCGACCTGGCCTTCGATGTCACCGTTCCCGAGGGATACGTCTGGGTCATGGGGGACAACCGGGCCAACTCCTCGGACTCCCGCTACCACCAGAACGACGCCCACCACGGCTTCGTCCCCATCGACAACGTCGTCGGCGTCGCCAAGAACGTGGTGTGGCCCTACTCCCACTGGTCCAGCCTGAGCTCCGGTCACAAGGTCTTCTCCCAGGTCCCTCAGCCGACATCCACTCCGACGGCGATCCCCGCCGAGCCGGCTGCTCCCGTCCCGACGCGCACGCTGGCAGGCTCGGAGAGCTGACTGATCCGGACGCGCCGGGGCAAGGAAGGAGGGGAAGAGGCGTGAACTCACGCACGTCGATGCCGGCACGCTCGTCCGGGCCGCGAGCCTGTGGCAAACTGAGCGGGCACTTGGGTCCTGCGGCTCCTCTGCCACTGGGGAGGCCGTCGCTTCGAAGGAGCCCAGGGGCGTCCACCTCCGGCGCTGCCCCCTACGGCGCGGCGCCGCCGAACCAGCACTCCTGACCAGTGGCACGGGTGTGGAGAGAAACATGAACCTGATCGACGAGATCAACGCCGCGTCGCTGCGCGACGACATCCCCTCCTTCCGTCCCGGGGACACCCTCAAGGTCCACGTCAAGGTCGTCGAGGGATCCCGTACCCGCGTCCAGGTCTTCCAGGGCGTCGTCATCGCGCGCCAGGGCGGCGGCGTCTCGGAGACCTTCACCATCCGCAAGGTCTCCTTCGGCGTCGGCGTCGAGCGCACCTTCCCCGTCCACACGCCCTCCATCGAGAAGATCGAGGTCGTCACCAGGGGCCAGGTGCGTCGCGCCAAGCTCTACTACCTGCGCAACCTGCGCGGTAAGGCCGCCAAGATCAAGGAGCGTCGCGAGGACTGAGCGCCCGCGCTCTCAAGACGGCGCCCGGGGCCCACGGGCTCCGGGCGCTCGTCATCTCTGATCGCCGTGTGACGGCGGACCCACGTACATCGACTCAAGGGGAAGGAGCACGGTGAGATCGGCGCAGGACGAGGCCGACGACGTCGACGACGTCGGACTGGACCTGAAGCAGGCCGTTCCTTCGCAGATCGGCCGGGCCTCGAGGTCCGCCGTCACCCCTTCGTGCAGCGCTCCGTCCGCGGACTCCCCCCAGGAGGCCGACGAGTCCCGTGAAGCTGAGGAAGGGCCTTCGACCCCGGTCCCGGTCGACGACAGCGCCGAGTGGGACTACGACCCGTTCATCGACCCCGATGCCGACCCCGAGCCCGACGACGAGTCCGTGGAGCTGCCCCCCTCCATCCAACCCCGCAGGCACGTCGCCCCAGCCATCCCACCGCCCGAGACCAGCTCCCCGCTCCAACGACTGACCCGGGCCCTGCTCGTCCTGGCGGTCATCATCCTGGTCCCGGCCCTGCTTCGGACCTTCGTCGTCCAGACCTACGAGATCCCCTCGGGGTCCATGGAGAACACGCTGCGCGACGGAGACCAGGTCGCGGTCACGATGTTCGACTCCGACCACATCGACCGGGGAGACATCATCGTCTTCAGCGACCCCGACGACTGGCTCCACGTCAAGGAGCCGACGGGGCTGCGCGGCGTCGTCCAGAAGACCTTCGTCGCCCTGCACCTGCTGCCCGAGCACACCGGTCACCACCTCATCAAGCGAGTCATCGGGGTCGGAGGCGACCACGTGGTCGCCGACGGCAAGGGTCGGCTCAGCGTCAACGGCGTGGTCATCACGGAGGACTACGTCAAGGACGGCCAGTCCCCGTCGCTGACCTCCTTCGACATCACCGTCCCCCAGGGCTACGTCTGGGTCATGGGGGACAACCGCGGCAACTCGGCCGACTCCCGCTACCACCGCGACGACGCCCACGGCGGATTCGTGCCCCTGACGAACGTCGTCGGGGTGGCCAAGGCGGTGTTCTCCTGGACGAGCCTGAGCCGGTGGGGGAGCCTGGGAGGAGGGGACCGAGCCTTCTCACAGGTGCCCGCGCACGACACCTCAGTCCCCTCCCCGGCGCCCTCCCCAGGGCCCCCGTCTCCCAGCACCGCGCCGGGCAACGGGCGGACGGCGCCCGAGGCGGCGACGCACTCGAGCTCCGAGGACGAGGACGGTTCGACCACGGACGGCCCGCGCAGCGATACCGGTGAGGCGAATGACGGCTCCGAGCACACCGGACCGGGCCGGATCAGCTCGGACTCGGGGGCCGCGGGCGAGGACACCGAGCCCGGGACATCCGGTGACGGACGTTCCGACACCGGCGACGCAGGAGCCGACTCGCAGAGCTCCGCGTCGAGATCCGGCGGTTCGGGGACAGACATGGGCAGGACGAGGTGAGCCCTCGGGGCCGCCTCCGCCCCGACCGGCGCCTGGAGAAGGAGCTGCTGGAGAGCCACGACTACGTCGGTGGCCTCGATGAGGTCGGTCGTGGGGCACTCGCCGGACCGGTCAGCGTAGGGCTGGCGATCGTGGGGCGCCGCACCGATGACGTCCTGCCCGACGGGCTGGCCGACTCCAAGCAGCTGACGGCCCGTGCGCGCACCGGCCTGGTCGAGCCCGTGCGCAGCTGGCTGGTGGACTACGCCGTCGCCCACGCCTCACCGGCCGAGATCGATGAGCGCGGCATCGTCGGAGCCCTGAGGCTGGCGGGCCTGCGCGCCCTGCAACGCGTCACCGAGCGCGGGCACGCCCCCGGCATCGTCATCCTCGACGGCGTGGCCGACTGGCTCACCGCCCCCCAAGCCGATCTGCTCACCGCGCTGGAGAACGGGCAGTCCGCGCAGGCGGCCCCCGGACCCGCCGCGGAGCCACGCATCCCGCCGGTGCGCATGGAGGTCAAGGCCGATGCCCGCTGCGCCGTCGTCGCCGCAGCCAGTGTCCTGGCCAAGGTCGAACGGGACGCCCTCATGATCGACCTCACCGACCCCGGCTACGGATGGGCGTCCAACAAGGGCTACGCCTCACCCGCCCACATTGCCGGGCTCGCCGAGCTGGGCGCCGGCGACCAGCACCGACGCAGCTGGCACCTGCCAGGACTGGACCGGCACTGAGCAGATATCTGGCAGGCACCTGGCTGGTACCTGGCCAGCCCTGGGTTGGACCGACGAGCAGGCGCCGGTCGGGGACAACCGGCGACGGGGCCGACTCGCCCCCACGGCCTGCCGGGTGCGGGCGCCGCCGGCAGGCATGATGGCCCGGTGAGCACAGAAGACCTCGAGTCCTACGAGAACGAGCTGGAGCTCTCGCTGTACCGGGAGTACCGCGACGTCGCATCCCTGTTCTCCTACGTGGTGGAGACCGAACGACGTTTCTACCTGGCCAACGCCGTTGACGTCCAGGTACGTACCAACGGTGGGGAGGTCTTCTTCGAGCTGACCCTCGAGGACGCCTGGGTGTGGGACATCTACCGCGCCTCCCGGTTCGTGAAGTCCGTTCACGTCGTCACCTTCAAGGACGTCAACGTCGAGGAGCTCACCAAGCTCGAGATGGACATACCCTCCTCCTAGCGCCGCGCGCCCACCCCTCGCCGAGCCCCTTTCCGCCGGGCGGCGCGGAAGCCCGGGGGCCACAGGACGGTTCCCGCCGGTGCTCTCCACAGAGCCGATGGGGCCGCCACGCGGATCAGCCGATCCGGCCCCAGGCTAGTGGCGGAGGTGATCGGCATGACCGACCAGGTCACAGCAACCGCAACCGGGACAACGGTGATCGCGGTGCGATCCAGCGGGGGCGTCCCCATCGAGTCCACCGGGAACCCGCGCGACGCGGGAACCTCCGCGGCCGGACCATCCCACCTGCTCACCGGACGCTACGGTGAGGACCTGGCCGCCACCTACCTGGAGGACATCGGCTGGCGGATCCTGGAGCGCAACTGGCGGCCGGACCACGGCCTGCGCGGAGAGCTCGACATCATCGCCCTCGAGCCCGCCCCCGCCGACCGGGAACCAGGTGGTGCTCCGACCGACCTCGATCGGACACGGCGGTGCTCGAAGCGGCCGACCCTGGTCGTCGTCGAGGTCAAGACCCGCAGCTCCCTGCGTCAGGGGCCTCCGGCCGCCGCCGTCGACCCCCGCAAGATCACCCGGCTGAGAGCCCTGGCAGCCGCCTGGGCCGCCACCCACGAGACGCCCCACACTGGCCTGCGCCTCGACGTCATCTCCATCCTCCTGCGCGACGCACGCCCCGCGCTGCTGCGCCACCACCGGGCAGTAGGTGCGTCATGGGGCTAGCACGCACACTCGCGGTCACCCTGACCGGACTGGCCGGACACATCGTCGACGTCGAGGCGCACGCCGCCCAGGGCCTGCCCGGATTCGCCCTCGTCGGCCTGCCCGACACCGCCGTGCGCGAGTCGCGAGAACGGGTCCGGGCGGCCTTGAGCACCTGCGGCGTCACCTGGGGCGAGCAGCGCCTGACCGTCAACCTCTCCCCGGCGGACCTGCGCAAGACCGGAACCGGGCTGGACCTGGCGCTCGCGCTGGCCGTCCTGGGCGCTCGCGGCCGGCTCGGTCGATCCGCTGTCCGGACCCTGGCACGCACCGTGTACATCGGCGAGCTCGGGCTGGACGGCTCGGTGCACGCCGTGCGCGGCATCCTGCCCAGCGTCCAGGCCGCGGTCGCCGCCGGGGTGGAGGAGATCATCGTCGCCCAGGAGGCCGCCGCGGAGGCCGAGCTCGTTCCCGGCGCCCGGGTGAGCGCCATCAGCCACATCGGCCAGCTCGTGGAGCGCTACGGAGGGCGCCTGAGCGCGGAGGTCGCCGCCGCGGTGGAGCAGATCCCCGAGTCAGGAGACGACGCGCCCTCAGCCCCAGCGCAGGACGGCGAGCCGGCGGACCTGGCCGACGTCGTCGGGCAGGCCGAGGCCAGGCAGGCCCTCGAGGTCGCCGCGGCCGGGGGACACCACCTCATCATGGTGGGGCCGCCGGGCACGGGAAAGACCATGCTCGCCGAGCGCCTGCCCTCGATCCTGCCGCCCCTGGAGCAGTCCGACGCCGTCACCGTCACCTCCATCCACTCCGTGGCCGGCACCTTCAACCCCGCCCACGGACTCATCACCCGCCCGCCGCTGCGCGCGCCGCACCACACCGCCACCCGGGCCGCCGTCGTCGGAGGAGGATCCGGCCTGCCCCGTCCCGGAGACGTCTCCCTGGCCCACCGAGGTGTGCTGTTCCTCGACGAGGCCCCCGAGTTCAGTGCCGGGGTCCTGGACTGCCTGCGCCAGCCGCTGGAGTCCGGGACGGTCACCATCGACCGTGTGGGCGGCCGCGCCAGCTACCCGGCCGCCTTCCAGCTCGTCCTGGCCGCCAACCCCTGCCCGTGCGGCAAGGCCGGCGGCCGTGGCCTGGAGTGCACCTGCACCTCCCTGCAACGGCGACGCTACTTCTCCCGCCTGTCCGGCCCGCTGCTGGACCGGGTGGACATCCAGGTCGAGGTCGCCGCCGTCAGCGCCGCCGATCTCGCCGGACCAACGAGCAACGAGTCCAGCGCCGTCGTGGCGCAGCGGGTGCGGCGGGCCCGGCGGGCCGCCGAGCGCCGGCTCGCCGCTACGCCCTGGCACCTCAACGCCGAGGTCCCCGGCTCCTACCTCAGAGGCCCCGACGGCGGACTGAGCACAGCACTCAGCCGGCGGCTCATGAACGCCCTGGAACGCGGGGACCTCTCCCTGCGCGGGGTGGACCGGGTCCTCAGGCTGGCCTGGACCCTCGCCGACCTCGAGGACACCGAGACCCTCACCCTCTCCCACATCGGGACCGCCCTGGCCCTGAGGACCTCAGGAGTACGACCATGACCTCCAGACCGACCTCCAGACCGACCTCCAGACAGGCCACCGGCCTGCCATACGACATCGGCGACCCGGCACTGGCGCGCGCCACCTGGTCGCGGCTGGCGGAGCCCGCCAGCGCCGCCGCCACGATGCTGGTGAACCGGCTCGGGCCGAGCGCCGCCCTGCGGTGGCTCCTGGAGGAGGCCGTCGACGCCGCGGGGCGCGTGCGCAGCGCTCCGCGTCCACCCGTGCCGGAGCCGCCCCCGGGCGCCTCCAGCGGCGGCGATGCCGGCGCCCACTGGGCGCAGGTCGCCGCTCGGTGGGCGCCGCGCCTGGAGGGCCTCGACATCCGCCGCGAGCTCGACGTGCTCGACCGCCTCGGCGGGAGCCTCATCCTCCCCGGAGACCCCTGGTGGCCGCCGGGGCTCGATGAGCTGGAGCACCCGCCCTTCTGCCTGTGGGTGCGCGGTGACCCGTCACTCCTGATCAGCGCCAAGGACCTGGAGACCGCCGGCGTGAAGGGGAACGGGGCCGAGGCCGGAGGAGACAACAGCCCTCAGAGCGTCTCCGCCCCCCGAGGCCTGCCCGTACGCGAGCAACGGATGCCGGCGGGTCCGGCCAACGGACTGTGCCTGGCCCTGGTCGGAGCCCGGGCCTCCACCCGATACGGAGAAGGGGTCGCCACGTCCCTGGCCTCCGGGGTCACGGCCAAGGGCGGGCTCATCGTCTCCGGCGGGGCCTTCGGCATCGACGCCTGTGCGCACCGCGGGGCCCTGCACGAAGGGCCCACCGTGTCCGTTTCGGCCGGAGGCGTGGACCGTCTCTACCCGGCCGGCAACGCCGGGGTGCTGGAAGCGGTCATCGCCGCCGGGGCACTGGTGGCGGAGGTCCCTCCGGGCTGCCAGCCCGGCCGTCACCGGTTCGTCTCACGTAACCGCATCATCGCGGCGATCTCCGGGGCGACGATCGTGGTCGAGGCGGCCTGGCGCTCCGGAGCCCTGTCCACCGCCCATCGGGCCCTTGAGCTGGGCAGGCAGCTGGGCGCCGTCCCGGGACCCGTGACCTCCATGTCCTCCGTCGGCTGCCACCGCCTCCTACGCAAGGGAGCCGTATGCGTCACCGATGTCGACGACGCCCTCGAGCTCCTGACGCCCCTTGGCACCGTCGACGCCGACGCCGCCAAGGAGCAGGACCCCGAGCTGGCGGGAGGCGGCCTCCTGGACGGCCTGGACCCCGGCGGCGCCGTCGTCCTGGACGCCATGCCGGCTAAAGCGTCGGCGAGCACCGAGTCCATCGTCCGCTCCGCGGGACTGTCCCCGAAGGAGACCACCGCCGCCCTGGGAGTCCTGGAGCTCACCGGGAAGGTGGAGCGCACCGCCACCGGCTGGCGACGACGTCAGTAGCGCCAGGCCGGTAGTGCCGGTCAGGCCAGTCCGTGTTGCACGTCAGTCTCCGGGACGCCGACCACGCGCCGGAGCAGTGACTCCTGGTGCCTCCTGGAAGCGGCTCCGGAAGAGGTCAGAGGACGGTGGACGACGACAGGGCGAGCTCCTGGCTGGAGCGTCGGGCCTCCTCGTCCAGTAGCGGAAGGTCCTCGATGGTCACGAGCCGGGCCGTCAGCGCGTAGTCGACCAGGGCGGTGCGCCGGTAGGAGGCGTGTGCACGCGGACCACCCCGCATGCCCTTGACCCCGATGCGGTCGAGCTTGTCGCAGACATTGTCCAGCGCACGGTTGAAACGGGTGATCCTCCAGCCCAGGCGGGCGGCGGCGTCGGTATTGCGAGGCAGGTCGACCGGGCCGGTGCCGGTGCGGCGCAGCCAGGGCTCCGCCAGGGCGAGGGTCACCAGGTGCTGGTTGCGAGTCAGATTCACCAGGCCCACGGTGGTCTGACCGCTGCCCGGCGGAACGTCTCTGGTCTGGGAGAGCTCGTAGCCGGGGAAGGGGACCCGCAGGAGGATCTCGTAGGTGGTGGATCCTGCGGTGAAGACGATCGCCATGTCCGGAAAGACGAGTGGCACCCGGGAGCCGGGGGCCACCCACGAGCGGGAGGTGCCGGAGCGCTCGGTGATCGTGGCGCCGATCCGGGAACCGACGTTGGCCACCCACCACAGGTCGGCGTCGTGCTCAATGATGAGGAAGCGCCGATGGAGGAAGAGGTTGTCCTCATCAAGGACGAGATCGCCCTCTCGGCCGATCTGAAAGGGCGTTCCGGGGGTGATCCGAAACAGCTCACCAATGAAGTCGAGGAGCAGAGGCTCTCCGGTCATCGTCGTCACTCCTTCAGGGTCCGCTGTCATGAGGGCCGGGATCCCCCGGGAACGGTCGCGAGGGGCGGCGCTGCCCTCCCTCCAAGAATGCCACAACCAGCCAAACGGTAGGAAGGCGTGTCGTCCGTTGGTGTCCGGCACCGAGGCGCCCACTCATCGATATATCGCATATTATCGATGAGTTGGTTATGCTGCCGGTGCAAGCACGTTGTCGAGCCGGGGTGCGGCGCTTCCCGCGCGGACCATCGCTGGTGACCAGAGTCAGGAAGGAGTGGATCCGATGACGCAGCGTCTGAGCCGGGCGGTGGGCGGTCGGGCGAAGGGCGGGGCGATCGCCTGCGCGGTCCTCGCGGTGGGCTGCCTGGCGCTTGGGGGAGTGTTCGTCCGGCTCAGCGAGGTCGGACCGATCGCCACCGGTGGATTCCGCTCCCTGATCGCCGCCCCGATGCTGTTCCTGCTCTCCGTCGGTGCTCGTCTGCGACACGGATCCTCGCGGCAGGAGCGAATGCCCGTGCGTGACCACGCAACCATCGCCCTGGGAGGACTGCTCCTCGCGATCGACCTGTGCCTGTGGAACGTGTCCTTCTTGTACACAACACTGGCGGAGTCGAATCTCTTGGCGAATCTCGTCCCCTTCGCCGCGGCGATCTATGGGTGGGTGCTGTTTCGGGACGTTCCCAGTGCCAGGCTGATTCCTCCAGGGCTCCTGGCGATCGGGGGACTGCTGCTCCTGACTCCCGTCGGAGTCCATGCCGATCCGCAGCGCCTGCTCGGAAACGCGATGGCCCTGGCCACGGCGTTCTTCTACACGGGGTTTCTCGTCGTCGCCCAGGGGCTGCGACAGCGCTACCCGGCGCTGCGCATCATGACGATTCTCAGCCTCTGGTGCGCCGCAGGGTGTCTTGCGGTGGCGGTGCTCCGTGGAGAAGACATGCTTCCGCGTACCGCGACGGGCTGGCTGCTGCTCATCGTCCTGGCACTCACCTCCCAGATACTCGGGCAGACCCTCATGGCGCACGCCATGCACTTCATGTCGCTGCAGCTCGGGTCCCTGTTCGCCCTGCTCCAGCCCGTGGCCGCGGCCGCCTACGCCTACATCCTGTTCGCCGAGACCCTGACGCTCTCGCAACTTATCGGCGTCGTGGTCCTCATCGTCAGCATCTACTGGCTACTGGGCCAAGCTCGTCCTCGGTTCGTGAGCGGAGTGAGCGTTTCTGGGCGAGTGATATGCTCGACCGAGCCTCGAGCAGCAGTGGGGGTGCACAATGTCGGCGAGGGCACAAGGCCGCCCGGAGAGTGCGGACTTAAACGACGTGGTCGACGCTCTCAAGGTTCTGGCACACCCTGTACGCCTCCAGATTCTGCAGTGGCTCCGAGAGCCTCGGGAGCAGTTCCCCATCGAGCGGGGGATCGCGGACCCCGATGAGTACGGGGTCTGCATCAAGCAGATCACTGACAAGGTCGGGCTCGCCCAGTCCACCGTCTCGGCCTTCATGCGAGCCCTGGAGCGTGAGGACCTGGTCACCTCCACGCGTATTGGAAAATGGACCCACTACAAGCGCAATGAGCGGCGCATCGCAGAGGTCTGCGCACAGCTCGCCACGCTCGCCTAGCGCCTTTCATTCATCTCATTCGTCCTATTCGTCCGGGAGAACCGTCGTCGGGAGGAGTCCCATGCCGAGGACGCGCGCGGATCTGCTCGCCGCCTATCGCAGGTACCTGTCCCTGCAGCGCGACCTGTCCCAGCACACCGTGCGGGCCTACCTCGTCGACGTCGGCGACCTGCTGAGCTTCCTCGGCGTCGGTGAGGATGACGCCGAGCCCGTTGACCCGGCCCTGTCCACCCTCGACCTGGCGGACCTGCGCGAATGGCTCGCCGCCCTGGCCGCGAGCGGCCACTCGCGCGCCACCCTGGCCCGCCGCTCCGCCTCCATCCGAACCTTCTCCGCCTGGGCCTTCGAGGAGGACCTTCTCGCCTCCGACGTCGCCGCGCGGCTGCGCGCCCCTCGTGTCGACAACCGACTGCCCGGAGTGCTCACGCCCCAGCAGGCCTCACGGCTCCTTCAGACCACCACGGACCTCGCCTCCGACGGGGACGCCCTGGCCGTGAGGGACCTGGCCATCATCGAGACGCTCTACGCGACCGGCGTGCGGGTCTCCGAGCTCGTGGGCCTCAACGTCTCCGACCTGGACCACTCCCAACGCACCCTGCGGGTCCTGGGCAAGGGCCGCAAGGAACGCACCGTCCCCTACGGGCTCCCCGCCGCCAGGGCCCTGGAGGGCTGGCTGGGGCGGCGCGGTGAGATCTGCGCCCCCGACGCCGGCGCCGCGCTCTTCCTGGGGGCACGAGGGCGGCGCATCGACCCCCGTGCGGTACGCGACGTCGTCCACCGCCTGTGCGCGGCCGCCCAGGTGCCCGACCTGGGGCCGCACGGGCTGCGTCACAGCACCGCCACCCATGTCCTGGGCGGGGGAGCGGACCTGCGCAGCGTTCAGGAGCTCCTGGGGCACTCATCGCTGGCCACCACCCAGCGCTACACCCACGTCTCGGCCGAGCGGCTGCGCAGCGTCTACGAGCAGGCCTTCCCCCGCGCCTGAGCCGCCTTTCGCAACACGGCCTAGCGGGGGAGAGAGGTGCGGGGAAGGCGGGCCAGGCGACGGGCGATCATGGTGTGCAGTGCGAAGCTGCGCCGCATCTGCGCGGTGGAGTGGAGGTTCATGATGACGTGAGCACGCCGGCGCGGGTAGAAGAAGCAGTGAACCGCCCACAGGCCCAGACCCCCCACCGGCTCGGGCAGGTTCCGCAGGACCAAGGGCATGAACTCGCCGAAGCGGATCGTGGCCAGGCCCGTCCCGTAGTGGATGCCCGCGCGCAGCCGCGAGCGGGGCCGGACCATGCGCGCCAGCAGAACCTGATCAACCAGCTCCGCCTCATGCAGGGCCTCCTGAAACCGCACCATGTCCTCCAGAGTGGTCACCGCACCACCGTCGGCGGCCCCGGCGGACAGCGCCCTGGCATGGCTGACCTCCATGCCCTTGACCCACACCGGCGCGATGTCCACAGCCGCCAGCTCCTCGTCGGTGGCCGTGGAGTGCGGCTGGCCCGTGCTCCCCATCTGCGCGGGCCGGAACACCTGGGTGCTCAGGACCTCATGCGCGGGCAGGCCGGTGACCCCCTGGAGCACGCACAGGGCCAGGGCGTAGTTGGCGTCCCCGTAGGCGAAGCGCTCTCCGGGGCGGCCCAGGGGCGGCAGCCCCGCGCACTGCGCCACCACCTCGGCCGGGTCCCATCGGCGACCGGGCCGGCGCATGATGCGGTCCAGCGAGCACTCGGTGGAGTACCCGCGTGGCGGATCCACCGGGTCGGGTAGCCCTGAGCGGTGACTGAGCAGATGGGCCAGGGTCAGGTCCCGGGACAGGACGACGCCGGGAGCGGCGGGCAGTGCCGACAGGTCGATGTCCGGGGTCAGGTCCCCGAGCGGCGCATCCAGGGACAGTAGTCCCTGCCGGGCCAGACGCGCCGCTGCAACCGCCACGAAGGGCTTGCCGGCGCTCGCGGTATGGAAGGGCTGGTCGACCTCGCCGAAGGAGAACCTCACACCTGGAGCGACGACGAGCACCTGCGGAGCCGGCAGACCGGGGCGGCGCCTGGCGGTCAGCCTCTCCAGCCTGGGCCGCAGGGAGGTCTCGAGCCAGTGTTGGAGGGACTCGGAAGGATCCATGTCTCTACCTCATTCACAAAGAAAAGATGCCTATGAGACAGGTTATGTTCTCCCCCTTCCCATCTCCACGACCTCGGTCACCTCGTGCCGTCATCGGCAGGAGTGCTGGCGAGTACGGTCGAGCGCCGCTCGCCGCGGCCTCGTCCCGCGGTGCTGAGCGCCCGAGCTACTGGACCGGTTTGAGACGGATGACGGCCGGTTGCAGCAGGCGCAGCGGGTTGATGTAGGTCTTGGGACCGGTGCGCGCGCCCCAGTGCAGGGCGCAGACCCCGTCCGAGCGGTGCCCCGGCAGCAAGGTGCCGATGACCTGCCCCGCGCCCACCGTCTCTCCCGCGCTGACTGAGGGCTCCACCGGCTCATAGGTGGTGCGGATCCCGTCGCCGTGGTCGATGGAGACCACCGGACGCTCGGCCACCATTCCGGCGAAGACGACCGTGCCCGCGGCGGCGCTGCGGATCTGCAAGCCCTCCGCGGCCGCAAGATCGACTCCCCTGTGTCCGCGCCCCCACACGACGGCGGGAGGATCGAAGCCCTCCACCACGGTGGCCGGCGCACCGGTCGGCCACTGGTAGCGGCCACGTACGTGCCGGGGCCCCAGCGGCTGTCCCAGGTCGGTGCCCGCCCCCGTCTCCTCGATGAACCGGCTGATGAGGCTGGCATTCGTGAGGAGCGGGACCGGCGAGGACATCACTGAACCGGCCTGTCCGGCGGATGTGCTCGTCAGCTCGGGAAAGGCGGGATCCCGGATGCCAGGAGGCGGGACCCTGCTCACGTTGGGAACCGACGGCGTTCCCGGGAGTGCGGTCAGCGAACCGCAGGCGATCAGGGCTGCTGCCACCGCGGCAAGGCGACGGGGCGAGTGACCGGCTGAGCGATGAGTCGTGCGGGATTGGCGAGGATGTCCTGAGTGCATGCCATCAGGGTGCGCGCCGCCCGGACCCTCCCGCCGGGTGTGTCGTCGGCCCTGTGGAAAACGCTCTTGGAAAACTGCCTGTGGTGACCGGGACGACTCCGAATTCCGCCGGATCGGCCTCGGCAGTCGCCCCGGCCCTGTGGTAGCCTCGCCTCCGCAGCATTCTGCGGATCGCTCCGGCGTCAGCGGGAGACGGGCCCGGAATGCTGACTTCGCGTGCCTGCACCCGAGCACCTCGGGACGTCCCTCCGGGCGACACGGTCGCGGTCCCGGTCATCACGGTTCGCCACGGTGAACGGGTGGCCGTGCGTCGCAGGCGCCAGGCCCCATCCGCATCGGCTCCCAGCCGGTCACCGCCTCGGTGCGCGCCCTCAAGGCGTGCGGAACCACGGGGAACAACCCAGAAGAATAACCCTGGGACGCGCCCGAGCACACTGCGCGGCCGTCCCCCGAATGATCGTGCGTCGAGCAACCTCTCGGCACACACGGAAGGACCGTCATGGCCGTCGTCACCATGCGCCAGCTCCTTGATAGCGGTGTCCACTTCGGGCACCAGACCCGTCGCTGGAACCCCAAGATGAAGCGCTTCATCCTCACCGAGCGCAACGGCATCTACATCATCGACCTCCAGCAGTCCATCGAGGGCATCAACACCGCCTACGACTTCGTCAAGGAGATCGTCGCTCGCGGCGGCAACATCCTGTTCGTCGGAACCAAGAAGCAGGCCCAGGCCGCCGTGGCCGAGCAGGCCCAGCGCGTCGGCATGCCCTACGTCAACCAGCGTTGGCTTGGCGGCATGCTCACCAACTTCTCCACCGTGCGCGCCCGCCTGGACCGCATGAAGGAGCTCGAGCAGATCGACTTCGACGATGTGGCCGGTTCCGGCCGCACCAAGAAGGAGCTGCTCATGATGCGCCGCGAGAAGGACAAGCTCCAGCGCACCCTGGGCGGTATCCGCGACATGAGCAAGCTCCCCGCGGCCGTGTGGGTCGTGGACACCAAGAAGGAGCACCTGGCCATCTCCGAGGCCCAGAAGCTCGGGATCCCGGTCATCGCCATCCTGGACACCAACTGCGACCCGGACGAGGCCACCTATGGCATCCCCGGCAATGATGACGCCATTCGCGCCGTCACCCTGCTGACCCGCGTCGTCGCCGACGCCACCGCCGAGGGCCTGCTGGCCCGCTCCGGCGGCCGCGCCCGCACCGGTGAGGAGGCCGAGGTCGCCCCCGCCGACGCCGAGCCGCTGCCCGAGTGGGAGGCGCAGCTCCTCGCCGGGGCCGAGGCCGATCAGGCCGCTGAGACCGCCGCGGAGACCGCTGAGGCCGTCGAGGCCGCTGCCGAGGCCCCTGCCGCCGAGCAGGCCTGAGTCCGGGAACCTCGCCCACCTCCTCGTTCACAGCGCGACGTCTGCGCGCTGTGAGCACCTTCCACACGTCCTTTTTCACACGTCTATTAGTCACTGACTGATCACTGACTGACCAGGAGACATTCATGGCGAACTACACCACTGCTGACATCAAGGCGCTGCGCGAGAAGACCGGCGCCGGCATGCTCGACGTCAAGAAGGCCCTCGACGAGGCCGAGGGCGACGCCGAGAAGGCCATCGAGATCATCCGCGTCAAGGGCCTCAAGGGCATTGCCAAGCGCGAGGGCCGCGCCGCCTCCGCCGGCCTCATCGCCGCCAAGGTCGTCGACTCCGGCGACGGTCAGGTCGGCGTCCTCGTGGAGATCAACGCCGAGACCGACTTCGTGGCCAAGAACCAGAAGTTCCTCGACTACGCCGAGCAGGTCCTCACCGCCGCCCTCGCCTCCGGCGCCACCGACGCCGAGGCCCTGGCCGAGGTCGAGGTCGACGGCTCCACCGTCAAGGAGCTCACCGACGGCATGCAGGCCGTCATCGGCGAGAAGATCGTCGTGCGTCGCGTCGGCTGCATCGAGGCCGACAACATCGAGCTCTACCTGCACCGCACCAACCCCGACCTGCCCGCCCAGGTCGGCGTCCTGGTGGGTACCGACGCCAAGGCCGCCGAGGTGGCCCACGACGTCGCCATGCACATCGCCGCCTACTCCCCGGACTACGCCACCCGCGACGACGTCCCGGCCGAGGTCGTGGACAAGGAGCGCGCCATCGCCGAGGAGACCACCCGCGCCGAGGGCAAGCCCGAGAAGGCCATCCCCAAGATCGTCGAGGGTCGCCTGGGCGGCTTCTACAAGGAGAACGTCCTGGTCGACCAGGCCTTCGCCAAGGACCCCAAGACCACGGTCGGCAAGGTCGTCGAGGCCACCGGTGGTGAGCTGACCGGATTCGTCCGCTTCCGCGTCGGCGCCTGATCCACTCGCCATCGGGCCGGCTCGCCGGCCAGCGGCCTGCGTCCTCGGACCGGCCGGAGACATCCGGGGCGGGGCCACGAGCACCATGCTCGTGGCCCCGCCCCGTCCCATTGTCCCCAGTCACCACGGCCGGGCCGGGACCCCGCTCCGGGACATGTCGCAGGGCATAGTCCCATGGCGTGTCTGACCGTCGAGGGTGAGCCTCATCGGGGCCCGGCACCGTCGCGGACGGGGTAGGCTGTGCGGAGCCCGCCCACCGACCCCAGGAGACATAGCGCAATGAGTCAGGAACCGGCTCGTGACGATCGCGTCGCCCACGGCACGCACCCCAGACGTGTTCTGCTCAAGCTCTCCGGTGAGGTCTTCGGCGGCGGATCGATAGGCCTGGATCCCGACGTCGTCTCCGACGCCGCCCGCCAGATCGCCGACGCCGTCCGCGCCGGCGTCCAGGTATCCGTCGTCGTCGGAGGCGGGAACTTCTTCCGCGGCGCCGAGCTCTCGTCGAGGGGCATGGACCGCGCCCGCGCCGACTACATGGGCATGCTGGGTACCGTCATGAACGCCCTGGCCCTCCAGGACTTCATCGAGAAGGCGGGCGTGCCCGCCCGCGTCCAGACCGCCATCGCCATGGGGCAGGTCGCCGAGTCCTACATCCCCCTGCGCGCCATCCGTCACATGGAGAAGAACCGCGTCGTCGTCTTCGGCGCCGGCGCCGGCCTGCCCTACTTCTCCACGGACACGGTCTCGGCCCAGCGCGCCCTGGAGACCCACTGCGACGAGCTGCTCGTGGGGAAGAACGGGGTCGACGGCGTCTACACCGCCGACCCCCGCAAGAACCCCGACGCCCAGCGCCTCGACCACCTCACCTACGAGCGGGCCCTGGCCGACGGCCTCCAGGTGGTCGACGCCTCCGCCTTCGCCCTGTGCCGTGACAACGGCCTGACCATGCGCGTCTTCGGCATGGGGGAGCCCGGCAACATCACTCGCGCCCTCCTGGGTGAGAGAATCGGGACGCTCGTCAGCTGCAGCTGACCCGGTGCCGGACTCCGCGAGGCCGACGACGACCCCGCCCGGGCGCCGCGCCCGCCCACCACGCGGACGACCACCACACCTCGAGAACCAGCCGCCATCCCCGCGATGGCCGACAACGACCCACGAACCCACGACCGCCCCAGCAAAGGAAGCACCATGATCGACGACGTCATGCTCGAGGCCGAGGACAAGATGGACAAGGCCCTCCAGGCCGCCAAGAGCGAGCTCGCCTCCATCCGCACCGGCCGCGCCAACCCCTCGATGTTCAACGGGATCGTGGTGGACTACTACGGCGCACCCACCCCGCTCCAGCAGCTCGCCTCCCTGACGATCCCCGAGGCCCGCACCGTCCTGGTCAGTCCCTTCGACCGCTCCGCCATGAAGGACATCGTCACCGCCATCCGCGAGTCCGACCTCGGCGTCAACCCCACGGACGACGGCACCGTCATCCGCGTCACCCTGCCGGCACTGACCGAGGAGCGCCGCAAGGACTACGTCAAGCTCGCCCGCTCTCGCGCCGAGGACTCCCGGGTCCAGGTGCGCGGAATCCGCGGCAAGGCCAAGAAGGAGCTCGAGGCCATCAAGAAGGACGGCGAGGCCGGCGAGGACGACGTCAAGCGCGCCGAGCACGAGCTCGACGGCCTCACCAAGCGCTTCGTCGAGCAGATCGACGCCGCTCTGAGCGCCAAGGAGGGCGAGCTCCTCGAGGTCTGACCCCAGACCCGGGAGCCGCCGCGCCTGCGCGCCGGCGCTCCGCCCCTGTCCCGCCGACCCCTGTGAGCCCCGTGACGACCCTGCTGAACCCGCGCCCCACGCGCAACCACGACCCCCTGCCCGCCACCGGGCGGGCAGGGCGCAACCTGCCCGCCGCCGTCGGGGTGGCGGTCGTGCTCATCGCCGTGGTCCTGGGCTCCCTGGCCTTCTACAAGGTCGTCTTCGTGGGTGTCGTCGTCCTGGCCGTCTGCGGGGCGCTGTGGGAGCTGGCGGCGGCCTTCGCCCGCAAGAACATCCGCCTGCCGCTGGCGCCGCTGTGGCTGGGCACCCTGGGCATCTCCGTCTGCGCCTGGGAGCTGGGGGCGGAGGCGGCCTTCGGGGCCTACGTGGCCACCGCCGGCGCCTGCGTCCTGTGGAGCTTCATGGATCAGGCGGAGGCGGAGACCGGAACGGTCCTGGAGCAGGCCGGCCACGACGTCCCCCGCACCGAGGCCCACGACGAGGTCCGCCGTTCGCGCTCCAGCGCCGCGGCCGCCTCGGTCTTCGCCGCCACCTACCTGCCCTACCTGGCCGGCTTCGCGGTCCTGCTCCTGGTCCAGGATCACGGGGTGGGGAAGGTCATGACGCTCATCGCCCTGGCGGCCGCCAACGACACCGGCGGGTGGCTGGCGGGCATCACCTTCGGCCGTCATCCTCTGGCCCCCTCGGTCTCGCCCAAGAAGTCCTGGGAGGGTCTCATGGGCTCGCTCCTGGCGGCTGTGGCCACCGGGGCGGGATGCGTCTGGGCGATCGGAGGCCCCTGGTGGGCCGGGGTCGTGCTGGGCGTCTGCACCGTCATCGTCTCCACCCTGGGAGACCTGGGGGAGTCCCTGCTCAAGCGCGACCTGGGACTCAAGGACATGGGAACGCTCCTGCCCGGACACGGAGGAATCATGGACCGCCTCGACTCCATCCTCGTGGCCGCTCCACTTGTCTACGCCTTCACCCTCCTGGTGAAATAGGGACTGCATGCCGCACCCACCCCTATCGACCAGCCCGGCCCTCCCCAGCCCCGGGACACGAGGAGCACGAGCGTGAGTCCTTCGCGAGTACAGCAGCGCCCCCGGCGCCCGCAGCCCATCAGCATCACCGATCGGCCGGCCGGCGGCCAGATTCAGGTCATGCCCACCGACCAGCCGCCGGAGGGCGCCACCAGTCCCGACGCCAGGCCGCGGCTGTCCTTCGCCGTGCCGGCGGCCCGAGGCAAGGCCCCCCGGCACCTGGCCGACCTCGACCTGGCCGGACGCAAGGCCGCCTGCAAGGACTCGGGCCTGCCCTCCTTCCGGGCCGATCAGCTCTCACGGCACTACTTCGCGCACTTCACCCGCGACAGCGCGGACATGACCGACCTGCCCGCCTCCCAGCGCGAGCAGCTGTGCGCCGAGCTCCTGCCCGAGCTCATCAGCCCGGTGCGCGCCCTGCGCGCCGACGGTGGACGCACCATCAAGCACCTGTGGGAGCTGCACGACGGCGTACGCGTCGAGAGCGTCCTCATGCGCTACAAGGACCGCACCACCCTGTGCGTCTCCTCCCAGGCCGGCTGCGGCATGGCCTGCCCCTTCTGCGCCACCGGCCAGATGGGCCTGACCCGCAACCTGTCGACCGCGGAGATCGTCGAGCAGGTGCGCCACGCCGCCCAGGCCTCGGCCGCCGGCGACCTGAGCGGGGGACCGGCGCGCCTGTCCAACGTGGTCTTCATGGGCATGGGCGAGCCGATGGTCAACTACAAGAACGTCGTCGGCGCCCTCCACCGGCTCATTGACCCGGCTCCCGAGGGCTTCGGCCTGTCGGCCCGCGGCATCACCGTGTCCACGGTGGGCCTGGTCCCCCTCATCCGCCGGCTCGCCGGTGAGGGCCTGCCGGTGACCCTGGCCGTCTCCCTGCACGCCCCCGACGACGAGCTGCGCGACGAGCTCATCCCCGTCAACTCCAAGTGGAAGGTCGGCGAGCTGCTCGACGCCGCCCACGACTACTTCCTGGCCACCGGCCGGCGGGTCTCCATCGAGTACGCGCTCATCAAGGACATGAACGACCACGCCTGGCGCGCCCAGCTGCTGGCCGACGAGCTCAACCGCCGGGACACCGGATGGGCCCATGTCAACCCCATCCCGCTCAACCCGACGCCGGGCTCCATCTGGACCTGCTCGGAGGTTGCGGTTCAGGATATGTTCGTCGACACGCTCCGGCGTGCCGGAATTACCACGACAGTGCGAGACACTCGAGGCAGCGACATCGACGGTGCCTGCGGTCAGCTCGCGACCGAGGTACTCAACCAGGAGAGGGCTAAGACGACATGAGCGACATGTTCCCCAAGTCAGCGCTCCTGCGACCGGGCTACCGCCCCGAGCAGGTCGACCGCTACTTCGAGACTGCTCACGAGATCTACGACGCCGGTGAGCTCGACGAGATGGACTCCGAGGGCGTACGCACCGTCGCCTTCGACGTGGTCCTGCGCGGCTACCAGCCCCAGGCCGTGGACGCTGCCCTCGACCGGCTCGAGGCCGCCTTCCTCCAGCGCCGGCGCGCCGCCTTCGTGGCCAAGAAGGGCCGCCAGGCCTGGATGGATCAGGTCACCCAGCTGGCCACCACCCTCTACCCCCGTCTCCTGCGCCCCGCCGGTGAGCGCTTCGCCCCGGCCTCCGGGCAGGGGTACGACAAGACCGACGTCGACGCCCTCATGGACCGCATCGCCGGCTACTTCGACTCCGACACCACCCTGACCTCCAGCGAGGTGCGCGGGGCGGTCTTCCGCCGGGCACGGGGCGGCAAGGCCTACGGCGAGCCCAGCGTCGACCGCTACCTGGCGCGCGTCGTCGAGGTCCTCCTGTCCGTCGAGTGAGCCGAGAGAGTCGTAAGAGAGCCGAGTAAGTCCCGAGTAAGTCCCGAGGAAACCCGTCGCCCCATGACCGGCCACGCACCGTCACGCCCCCGTTCCCCTCAGTCCCCCCGGCGACTGGTCCTGCTCGGATCCACCGGGTCCATCGGCACCCAGACCCTCCAGGTCCTCACCCGTCTGGGCCGGGACGCGCCCCGGGTGGCGGCCCTGGCCGCCGGCGGATCCCGCCTGGAGCTGCTGGCCCGTCAGGCCATCGCCCGGGAGGTTCCCGTCCTGGCCGTCACCGGTGGGGGAGCGGACCTCACCGGCCGCCTGCGCGACGCCCTGGCGGCCGCAGCCGCCGAGGCCGGCCGCCCCGACCCGGTCACCACCATCCTCACCGGCCCCGACGCCGCCACGACGACGGTCGAGGCCGCAGGGCTCGGGCCCGAGGACACGGTCGTCAACGGCATCACCGGCTCGGTGGGCCTGCTGCCCACGCTGGCCGCTCTGCGCAGCGGCGCCCGCCTGGCCCTGGCCAACAAGGAGTCCCTCGTCGTCGGGGGCGCCCTGGTCCGCCGATCGCTCGCCCGGCCCGGTCAGATCGTCCCGGTCGACTCCGAGCACTCTGCCATCGCCCAGGCCCTGGCCGGCGGCCGCCACGAGAAGGGACTGACCAGTGCCGTCATCAGCGGACGCAGCGAGGTGCGCCGACTGGTCCTGACCGCCTCAGGCGGCCCCTTCCGCGGTCGGAGCCGCGGCGAGCTCACCGGGATCAGCGCCGCCGCAGCCCTGAAGCATCCCACCTGGGACATGGGGCCGGTGGTGACCATCAACTCCTCGACCCTCATCAACAAGGGGCTCGAGCTCATCGAGGCCCACCTCCTGTTCGACGTCGCCCCCGAGCAGATCGACGTCGTCGTCCACCCCCAGTCCGTCATCCACTCCATGGTCGAGTTCACCGACGGCGCCACCATCGCCCAGGCCTCGCCGCCCGACATGCGCCTGCCCATCGCCCTGGGACTGACCTGGCCCCAGCGCCCCGACCTGTCCGGCCTGGTGGTGCCCAACAGCTGGAACGAGCCGGTCAGCTGGACCTTCGAGCCGCTGGACGGTGAGGTCTTCCCCGCCGTCGACCTGGCCCGCAGCGCCGTCGCGGCCTCACCCACCCACCCGGCCGTCCTCAACGCCGCCAACGAGCAGGCCGTCGCCGCCTTCCTCGCCGGTGGGCTTCAGTGGCTGGACATCGTCGAGATCGACGCGGCCGTGGTCGGCGAGCATGAGGGCATTACCTCCCCGAGCCTCGACGACGTCCTGGCCGCGGAGACCTGGGCGCGCACCCGCGCCGATGAGCTCATCGCGGCACGAAACGGAGGAACGCACACGTGAGCACTACCCTGGCCTACATCCTGGGCATCGTCATCCTCGTCATTGGGATCGGTGTCTCGGTGGCCCTCCACGAGCTCGGGCACATGATCCCGGCCAAGAAGTTCGGTGTGAAGGTGCCCGAGTACTTCATCGGCTTCGGCCCGAGGATCTGGTCGGTCAAGCGCGGTGAGACCGAGTACGGCGTCAAGGCCATCTGGCTGGGCGGCTACGTCAAGCTCGTCGGCATGCTGCCGCCGGCCAAGCCCGGCAAGCCGGACCGACGGCGCAAGGACGGCAGCCTCGGCATGGTCGGCGAGGCGCGCGCCGAGGCCCTCGAGGAGATCCGGCCCGGTGAGGAGCACCGCGCCTTCTACACCCTGAGCGTCCCCAAGAAGCTGATCGTCATGGCCGGCGGGATCCTCACCAACCTGGCTCTGGGAATCGTGCTCCTGGCCGTCGCCATCGGCGCGGTCGGCATCCCGGAGCGCACGACGACGCTGGCGACCGTGGCACCCTGCGTCTCATCCAACATCGACGCGGACGCTCCCTGCCAGGACTCCGACCCGGCCGGTCCCGCCAGCGCCGCGGGCATCGAGGCCGGCGACCGGATCGTCTCCTGGGGCGGAGTCGAGGTCTCCACCTGGGAGGAGATCCAGGCCCGGATCGCAGCCGGCGGAACCAGCCCCACCCAGGTCGTCATCGAGCGCGACGGTGCCAGGCGCACCGTGAGCGTCACAGCGGTCCAGGCCCAACGGACCGTCCTCGACTCGCAGGGCGCGCCGGTCAAGGACGCCTCGGGGGCCGTTCTCACCGAGCCCCGCCCCTACGTGGGCATCTCCCCGTCGCTGGGAACCATTCCGCAGAGCCCCGCCAAGATCCCGGGCCTCATCGGCCAGGCCGTCGGCGGCACGGTCAAGGCGATCGTCACCCTCCCGGTCGGGCTCTATCACGCCGTTCAGGCCGGGCTGGGCATCGAGCAGCGCAGCGCCGACAGCGGGGTCGTGGGCCTGGTGGGCATGGGACGCATGGCCGGACAGGCCACCAGCGGCGGCGCGGCCGGAGGCGGGGAGGTCCCCCTGTCGATGCGGGTCAGCACCATGCTCATGCTGCTGGGCAGCCTCAACCTGGCACTGTTCGCCTTCAACCTGGTGCCCCTGCTGCCCCTGGACGGCGGCCACGTGGCCGGAGCCTGCTGGGAGGGAATCCGGCGCATGATCGCCAGGGCGCAGGGGAAGCCCGACCCGGGACCGGTGGACACCGCCAGGATGCTGCCACTCGGTCAGGTCGTCTTCGGCCTGCTCGTCGTCATGGCCCTGGTCCTGGTGTGGGTGGATATCGCGGCCCCGCTGTGAGGACCGCGATGGCCGGGCAGCTGGTCGGGTGACGGGCCGGGCAGCCAGCCGGGTGACCCGGTGCCGGCGGGAGCGATGCCACACGCCTGCGGTACAGGGCCGGGCGGGCCGGGTGACATACTGGTCGGGTGACTGAAGCGATCGCTCTTGGTATCCCCACGATGCGTGCCCAGGCCCCGGTCCTGGCACCGCGCCGACCGACCCGCAAGATCAAGGTCGGCAGCCTCAACGTCGGTGGAGACGCCCCCATCACCGTGCAGTCGATGACCACCACGAAGACCCACGACATCGGCGCCACGCTCCAGCAGATCGCCGAGCTGACGGCCTCGGGCTGCGACATCGTCCGGGTGGCCTGCCCCACGGACAAGGACGCCGAGGCGCTGCCGATCATCGCCAGGCAGTCGCGCATCCCCGTCATCGCGGACATCCACTTCAACCCCAAGTACGTCTTCGCCGCCATTGAGGCCGGCTGCGGTGCGGTGCGCGTCAACCCCGGCAACATCCGCAAGTTCGACGACCAGGTCGCCGACATCTGCAAGGCCGCGTCCGACGCCGGTGTCTCCCTGCGCATCGGCGTCAACGCCGGAAGCCTCGACAAGCGCCTGCTCAAGAAGTACGGCAAGGCCACCCCCGAGGCCCTCGTGGAGTCGGCCACCTGGGAGGCCGGGCTGTTCGAGGAGAACGACTTCCACGACTTCAAGATCTCCGTCAAGCACCACGACGTCGTCACCATGGTGCAGGCCTACCGGCTCCTGTCGGAGGCCGGCCGGTGGCCCCTCCACCTGGGGGTGACCGAGGCCGGTCCCGCCTTCCAGGGCACCATCAAGTCCTGCGCCGCCTTCGGCACACTGCTCTCCGAGGGGATCGGCGACACCATCCGCGTCTCCCTGTCCGCGCCCCCGGTCGAGGAGGTCAAGGTGGGCACCAAGCTCCTGGAGTTCATGGGCCTGCGCGAGCGCCAGCTCGAGATCGTCTCCTGCCCCTCCTGCGGTCGGGCCCAGGTGGACGTGTGGACCCTGGCCGAGGAGGTGGAGGCCGGGCTCAAGAAGGTCACCGCGCCGCTGCGCGTGGCCGTCATGGGCTGCGTCGTCAACGGTCCCGGTGAGGCCCGCGAGGCCGACCTGGGCTGCGCCTCGGGCAACGGCAAGGGACAGATCTTCGTGCGCGGCAAGGTCGTCGAGACCGTCCCCGAGGACCAGGTCGTCGAGACCCTCCTCAAGCACGCCGAGGTCATGGCCGCAGAGATGGCCGAGGAGCTCGGCGAGGAGGCCCTGGCCGGCACCAGCCCCATGGTCTCGGCCGCCGGCTGAGGGCCGTCGAGGGCGGGGCGCGCCAGGCGCCCTCCCGGGCCTATCAGGCATGAGCTTCCTTCAGCACCGCGATCACGGGCGCGCTCAGCGCGGCGCCGACCGTCTGACGCCGGTCCCCTCCGACAAGGTGTCGGGGGTCATGGCGCTGTGCGCCCTCGACCCGGTCAGTGCCGTGAGCCTGGTCCAGCAGATGCAGCGCTGGACCCGCTGGGGACGCGGCGACGTCGTCGCCCTGGGAGGCCTGGCCCGCCCCGTCGCAGCGGCCTGGTCGGTCGGGTCCCTCATGCCCTTCGGCCTGGCCGGGCGCCCGGAGCACGGTCTGCGAGCCGCGGACCCCGGTGAGATCTGGGCGCTGGCCGAGCACGCCCGGCCACGCCTGTCGAGGCGCGGCTCGGTCTCAGGGCCCGCCCGAGACGTCGCCGCGGTCTGGGACGGACTCAGCGAGCAGGGCGCGCGCGCCCGCCAGGAGCGCTGGAGGCAGCCGGTCCTCGCCGCACCCCGCAGGAGTGGAGGACTGGCCGACGCGCACCTGCGTCGTCGTGCCTCCCTGTCCTGGGTGGGACAGTCGGTCCGCCGCGCCCGACCGGAGGAGACCGAGCTGGTGCTGCCCGCCTCGGTGGACATGTTCAGCGGTGAGCTCGGCTATGACCCCACCGCCGAGGGGCCCGGCTACACCCGTCACGTCAGCTGGCTCATCGAGCAGGGACGCAGCTACATCGTCCTCGACGACGGCGCCGGTCACCCGGTCCGCCCCGGCTCGCCCCGGGCCGTGGCCTTCAAGGCCGACGTCGGCGCCCTGTGGCGCTCCCCGACGGGCGGCGTCGCCCAGCTGACCGGCGTGTGGACGCGCCCCGACCTGCGCGGGCGAGGAGTCGGGGCGGCGGCTCTGGCCGGTGTGGTGGACGCCGTGCGCCGGGACCATGTCGGGGCCGACGGCGTTGTGAGCCTCTACGTCAACGACTACAACGCCCCGGCCCTGGCGCTCTACCGGTCCCTGGGATTCGAGCAGGTGGGACTGTTCGCCACCGTGCTCCTGTAAACGTCCTCCCGTCAGGGCGCTCAGGCGGGCGATATCGTTTTGTTACGCGGCGCCTTCAAATCCATGGTGAACAACATATGGAGCGCCTCGGGCAACTGGCCTACGATCACCAACCGTGCGCAGTACAGACGAAGTCGACTCCGAGAACACGGAGCGTCAGAATAATATTGAGGTCTGGAACGATCTCGTCTCACCCAGAGATCTGCTTATCTGTCTGCTGATTTCGGCGACGTGTATCGTTGCGGCGGTGCTTTTCTCCGATTACTTCGGGGGGAAGCCCCTGTTCTGGGGACTGGGGGCATCCACGATCGGTTTTATAGCCTGCTGCCTCCTGGTGACCCCTAAGCGCGAGGTCACCATTGTCGATGAGCTGAGCATCGGCGGGAGTGAAGGGGGAGACCAGTGACCGTGAGCCTTCTCCTCATGATGGTGGCCGCCATCCTGGCCGCCGTGGTCCTGTACACCTTCATCGGTTTCATCCCCGGCACCGATGAGACCGGGGTGCTGGCTCCCGTCACCCTGGCGATCATCCTGGCGGGAGCGCCACCGCACGTGGTGCTCGCCTTCTTCATCTCCGCGGTCGTGACACTCAACCTCATGAACGGGATCCCGACGGCGCTGGTGGGCCTTCCCGGCGGAGTGATGTCCGCTCCGCTCATGGATCACGCCATGGTCCTGCGCAACAAGGGGCTGGCCTCCGACACCATCCGGAAGATGGCGGTGGGCTCGGCCATCGGAACCCTCATCTCCATTCCCCTGAGCTTCCTTCTTGCCGGCCTGCTGCTGCCCATGGCCGACTGGATCAAGACCAACTCCGATATCGTCCTGGCGGCAGGTGCGGTGGTTCTGGCACTGCTCGGGAAGAACCGCATTCTCTCCCTGGTGTCGATTATTCCCATGGCGCTGCTGTTCCAGGCGCTGCCGGCGCTTTATCGGGGTGCGGGCATTATTCCGGAGAAGGCCAGCGTCAACACCTCCTTCTTCCTCGGGATCACCGTGGGGCCCATGCTGCTGACCCTTCTCGAGCTGCTCAACGCCAAGCGTCGTGAGGCGCTGCCGCACGGGGACCGCACCAAGGCCGAGCTGCTGCGCTCCGGCTTCGGTCGCCAGGCCCTGTGGCCGGGGCGCCTCATCACGAGGTCCGAGGGCTGGTGGAGCGCCGCCATGGCTGCCGCCTCCACCCCGTTGTTCATCCTCAGCCCGGTGGGGCTGACCTTTCTGCTGGGGGAGGCCTCCGTGGCCCGCCAGAACGAGGACCGGGTGCCCCGGGCCCAGCGCGCGGTCACGGTCATGAGCGCCCTGACCCACTCGACCTACCTGGCCGGCGTCATCATCCCACTGGTGGCGCTCGGGGTCCCGATCTCCGGGGTGTCCGTCGGCCCCGCCGGGCCGCTGTTCAACGCGGGCTCCGTCTACACCAAGGAGCGCAACCTGCACCACCTGCTGAACCTTCCCTGGTTCATCGTCACCGTGTCCCTCGGGGCCCTCATCGCGGTCGCGATCACGTACGTCATCGCGGTGCGCTGGTCCTCGCAGATCACCTACTTCGTCATGCGCCGGATCCCCCACGAGGCGGTGCTGGCGCTGTTCGTCGCCTTCGTGCTCCTCCTGGCCTATATCGACGCCGACCAGCACGCGGGCCTGGCCAACGTCTTCGGGGTCCTGCTCGTGGGAGTCGTGTGCGGGTCGCTCAACCGGCTGGGAGTCTCCTACGGCGTTCAGTTCATGTCGCTCTACGCCGCCCCCGGCATCGTCAAGGCGCTGGCCGCCCTGGCCTGAGCGGACCGGCAGCGGGAGGCGGCGGAGGCCGGGGACGGGCCTCCGCCGCACGCCTGTTCTGATGCGCTACGCGAGACTCAGGTCCTGAGTCCTGACGGGTGCCGGCTGAGCCGGCCTCGGGAGCGTTCAGGACGTCGGTGACGGTGGCGGCGTCCTCGGTTCCCGATACCCACACCATAAGGACCGGAGAGAGTCCTGAGACAGAGGGATCAATCCCCCTTGACCGGACCGTCCGTGGACGGCGGGAACTCGCTGCGGTGCGCGAGCCGCTCCAGGTCGACGCCGAGCAGACGCGCCTGCTCGGCGGTGCGTCCGGTGACCAGCACGTCGGTGCGGCGCAGCTGCGGCACATCGGCCGCCCCCAGCAGGGTCATGAGCGTGCGCACGTGGTCGCTCCACGTGTGCAGCTCGCGTCGCAGCGCCTCGGGGCCCTCCTTGACCAGGGTGCGCAGCACGTGCCCGGAGGCGCCGACGGCGCAGGCCCCCAGGGCCAGTGACCGGACGACGTCGAGCGGATTGCGCACTCCGCCGGAGGCCAGCACCGGCAGGCCTACCGGCTCCGGGCCCGCCAGCGACTCCAGCAGGCACAGTGCCGTCGGCTGCCCCCAGCCGATGAGGTAGGACAGGTCTCGCCGCGCTCGCCTCTCGTTCTCAATGGCGATGAAGTCCGTCCCGCCGGAGCCGGCCACGTCGACGGCCGTGATACCGGAGGGCGCAAGAGCCTCGATCGTCCGGCGTGAGAGCCCGAAGCCCACCTCCTTGACCACCACCGGGACGGGGACGGCCGCAGCGATGGCGGAGATCGCCTCACTCCAGTCCGTGAAGTCTCGGTCGCCCTCGGGCATGACCAGCTCCTGGGCCGCATTGAGGTGGATCTGCAGGGCGTTGGCCTCCAGCATCTCCACGGCCCGCACCGCCTCCTGGGGGCTGACCGTGGGCCCGACGTTGGCCAGGACGAAGGCGCCCGGGGCCCGCCGGCGAATGACCCGGAAGCCGTCGGCCCGCTCGGGGTCGCGCAGGGCCACGTGCTGGGAGCCGCAGGCGATTGCGACACCGGCGTCGGCGGCCGCCTCGGCCAGGTCGGCGTTGATCGCCGCCGTCGCCTGCGTTCCGCCGGTCATGGCGTTGATGTAGAAGGGGGCCTCCCAGCGCGAGCCCAGGACGGTGGTGCCGATGTCGACCTGCTCGGCACTGACGCCCGGCAGGCTGTGATGGACGAAGGAGACGTCGTCGAAGGCGCCCGCACGGTCCTGGTCGTGCAGGCGCATCGCCAGCTCCAGGTGCTCGTCCTTACGGGAGGCCCGCTGCGCGGCCGTGGGCTCGTGGCTCATGAGGAGACCTTAGCGGGGGCGTCAGGAGGAGTGTCCGTGGGGGCCGTGGAGGAGTCGTGGGTGTGGACCGCCAGGTCCAGGGGACGGATGCCGGCGGACTCCCAGGCACTGCGCAGAGCGGCAAGGTCGGTGGCCGGTGGGCACAGGGCGATCCCGCAGTCCCCACCGCCGGCCCCCGAGCTCTTGGCCGCCGCCCCGTACTCGCGCGCGATCTCGACCAGCCGCGTCAGGGCGGGGGTCTCGATGACCCGGCCACTGATCCGGCTGAGCCGCCCCAGAAGCTCCCGGTTCCGCGTCACCTGGCGCATGATCCGGGCGACGTCGTCGTCCTCGATCGCCGTGGTGAGGGAGCCCAGGCAGTCCTGGCTGTCCCGCAGGAAGACGGCGTAGGCGTCGTCGGCCCCGTGAGCGCCCGCCTGGACGCCGGACACCAGAGCCGGGGTGGAGGCGGGAGTCCCGGTCCAGCCCACCTGAAGCCGCACGGAGGGGGCCGCCAGACGGCGGACGCTCAGACCGGGCCAGTCGGCCTCCACCAGGTCGCTCAGGGAGCCGGCGGCCTCCGCACGCCTGCGGGCCTCGCGCAGCCAGGTGCGGTCGGGGGAGGTGTAGGCCACCCAGCCGGTGACGGCACTGGCCGCAATGTCGCCCCCCGAGCCGATCGGCTGGATCGCGTCACTGGCCAGCATCGCCAGCTTGTAGACGCCCAGGTCATCAACCGGCAGCCCGTAGAGACCAGCGACAGCGCGCACCGTCGCCACCGTCACCGCCGACGACGAGCCCAGGCCCAGCTTGCGCCCATCGGCCTCGTCCAGCTCGCTGGAGACATCCAGGTCGAAGGGTCGCAGCCGGCCGCCCGCTTCAGAAACCAGCGCCTCGACGACGCGGATCGCTGAGATCACGTAGTCGTCATCCCCTGATACCGCCTCGGCCAGACCGTCCTGTGGGCGGCGGCGCCAGGGTCGGAGGCCGGTGGCGTAGAGCTGTGAGCGGATCGTGCCCGTGCGCCCGTCGGCGGGGGAGGGGCCCGTGGAGGAGGGTGTGGAGGAGACTGCGGCGTGCACGGTGATGAAACGGTCCACGGCGACCAGGACCGCCCGGTGACCGGGCTCGACGACGGCGTACTCCCCGGCGATGTAGAGCTTGCCGGGCGCCCTGCGCACCACGTCGTGCCCTGCACCGTGCACCACGCTGTCGGCGCGCGAGGTCATGGGCCCTCCTCGATCCGCACCCCGCCACCGGGGCGCCTCACTGAGACGGCGGTGCCGGGCAGACGGTCCCGCAGCGCGGCGGCGACCTCCTCGGCACGGGCGCCCTCAGTGAGCACCTTGACGTTGGGACCGGCATCGATCGTCGCCCAGACGGGAAGACCATCCTCGCGCATGGCGCGGATCGCGTGCAGCGCCGCCACGGTCTGCGGCAGCCAGTAGACGATGCCCGGGCGGGCCGCGATCATCGTGGCGTGCATGCCCAGGGCGTTGCCCTCGACCACCTCCCCGAGGCGCTCCAGGTCGCCCGCACGCACCGCGTCCAGCGCTGTCTGAAGGTCCCTGCCGCTGGCCTCGACCCAGGCCGGGAAGAGGGGCGAGGTGCTCATGGTGGCCCGCATGGCCCGGGTCGAGCCGATGGGCTTGTAGCGCTGCGAGAGCACGACGACGACCATCGCCAGGTCCATCTCGCAGGCCACCGGCTCGGCGTAGCAGGAGGCGTCGTCGTGGCCGGCGTGCCAGGTCACCAGCCCGCCGAAGACGGAGCGCGTGGCCGAGCCCGACCCGCGTCGGGCCAGCCGGGAGAGGGCGCGGTCGTCGAGGTCCATGCCCGCGGCGCGGGAGGCCGCCGCGGCGAGCGCCGCGAAGCCCGCCGCCGAGCTCGCCAGCCCGGCCGCCAGCGGGACCGAGGCCCGGGAGCTGACGGTCGCCGGCACCGTGACCCCCGAGCGGGTGCGCACCAGGTCGAGGAACCGGCTCACCCGCGCCAGCTCCGCCGCGCTGGGGCGGGATCCGTTGATCGTCACCGAGTCCGCGTCACCGTCTGCGCCGTCGAAGGAGACCGTCGTCGTCGTCCGGGTGCCTGCGAGGGTGAGCGACAGGCTCGAGGTGGCGGGAATCGCCAGCGCCTCGTCCGCCTTGCCCCAGTACTTGATGAGCGCGATGTTGGTGTTCGCGCTGGCCGTCGCGGTCGGGGCGGCAGCTGGAGATGCGTCGGCGGCTCCAGGAGGCACGGGGCTCACTGGTCCACCTCGCTCAGACGCATCCGGTAGCGCCACGTCGCCGCCGCACCGGCCTGCTCCAGGGCGGCGCGCACCCGGCGCGTGGCCGGCTCGCCGGTCACCAGGGCGATGACGCAGCCGCCGAGCCCCCCACCGGTGAGTTTGGCGCCCAGGGCGCCGGCGCTGCGGGCGGCCGCGGTGAGGTCATCGAGGATCGGCAGGCTCAGGCTGAGCTCGGCCAGTACCGTGTGCGCCTCGTCCATGGCGGCCCCGAGGGCCGGGGCGTCGGCCCGGTCCAGGGCGGTGATCGCGTTCTGGGTGAGTGCTCCCAAGCGGTTGATGCGCGGGCCGATGTTGTCGGGATCGTTCTCGTAGCGTCGGCGCAGGCCGCCGACGGCCTCTCGGGTGGAGCCGTGGACCCCGGAGTCGGCGATGATGAGGGAGGCGTCCTCGATACGCTGACTCAGGGGCCGCATCTGCCCGCCCTGGAACCGGATGGGGCACGGGGAGCAGGTGGCGGCGGCGTCGAGCCCCGAGGGCTTGCCATGGGCGATCTGCTCGGCCATCTGCGTCAGGGCGAACAGCTCGTCCGCGCTGGCCCGGCGCCCGCAGGCGTCCAGGACGGCGCGGATGATCGCCCCGGCCGCTGCTGCCGACGAGCCGAGTCCCCGCTCGTGGGGGAAGTCGCTGACAGTGGTGATCTCGAAGGCCTGGTCCAGGCTCCCGGAGAACTCACGGGCCACCTCGAAGGCTCGCGCCACGCTGGCGAACCGGGACCCGGCCTGCTCCAGGGGCCCGGAGTAGTCCAGGCTGCTGAGCGTGGAGGGCCCTGAGGCCGGGCTGGCCGTGGCTCGCATCCGCAGGTCCTGCAACGGTACGGCGACGGCGGGGTGCCCGTAGACCACGGAGTGCTCACCCAGAAGAATGGCCTTCGCCCACGTCTGGCCGTGTCCCTCGCGAATGGAGGAGTGCCTGTCCATATGCTTCCTTGCCTGTGACCCGTGTCCGGGGAGAGCGCGATGCGGGTCGGGTTCAGGGATAAGAGGGCTGATGGGCCCTTCGACGGGAGGGAGCGTATCGGGCGCTTCTTGAGGGCCGCAAGTCCTACCTGACCAGCGTCGAGACGCCGTCCGAGCTCCTTCGAGGCCGGTTCTGAGACCGCCTTGACACCACCTCGGACACCATCGTGCGACACGTTGAGGCGCCGCGGGCCGCCAGGTTCTGTTCCCGTGATGTCGTCATAATGTCGTCGTGATGTCGTACGGCCCCGGCGGGCTCCGTTGGGGCAGCGGCCTCGGACCCCGTAGGATCGCCCCCGTGCTGCACAGACTCTCCACGTCCTTCATCCGAACCCTGCGCGAGGACCCGGCCGACGCCGAGGTCGCCAGCCACCGGCTGCTCGTGCGCGCCTGCTATATCCGCCGGGCCGCCCCCGGGGTGTACACCTGGCTGCCGCTGGGTCTGCGGACGTTGCGCAAGATCGAGGACGTCGTGCGCCAGGAGATGGACGCCATGGGCGGCCAGGAGGTTCACTTCCCGGCCCTTCTGCCGGCCGAGCCCTACCAGGCCACCGGACGCTGGGACGACTACGGCCCCACCCTGTTCAAGCTCCGCGACCGCAAGGACGGGGACTACCTGCTGGCCCCCACCCACGAGGAGATGTTCACCCTCGCGGTCAAGGACCTCTACTCCTCCTACAAGGACCTGCCGGCCACCGTCTACCAGATCCAGACCAAGTACCGCGACGAGGCCCGCCCCCGCGCCGGCATCATCCGTGGTCGCGAGTTCGTCATGAAGGACTCCTACTCCTTCGACATCGACGATGCCGGTCTGGCCGCCGCCTACCAGGCCCACCGAGACGCCTACGAGCGGATCTTCGCCCGTCTGGGCCTGGACTACGTCATCGTCAACGCCATGGCCGGCGCCATGGGCGGGTCCCACTCCGAGGAGTTCCTCCACCCCTGTGAGATCGGGGAGGATACCTTCGTGCGCTCCTCGGGCGGTTACGCCGCCAACGCCGAGGCGGTCACCACCGTGGTCCCCGAGCCGGTGGACGCCTCCGGCACCGGCCCGGCCCGCGTCGTCGACACCCCCGACACGCCCACCATCGACTCCCTGGTCGACCTGTGCAACGAGGCCTACCCGCGCTCGGACGGGCGGGCCTGGACGGCCGCCGACACGCTCAAGAACGTCGTCGTGACCCTCATCCACCCCGGCGGTGAGCGCGAGCTGCTCGTCGTCGGCGTCCCCGGGGACCGCGACGTCGACATGAAGCGCCTGGAGGCCGCCGTCGCCCCCGCCGAGGTCGAGATGGCCGGAGACACCGACTTCGAGACCCATCCCGAGCTCGTGCGCGGCTACATCGGCCCCACCGCCATCGGCCCCAACTCACCGCTGCGCCGCGTCGAGAGGCTCGAGGACGGCACCGAGGTTCTCACCGGTTCCGTGCGCTACCTCGTCGACCCCCGGATCGTGGAGGGCACCAGCTGGGTCACCGGCGCCAACACCGACAAGAAGCACGTCCTCGACCTGGTCATGGGCCGCGACTTCACCGCCGACGGCACCATCGAGGCCGCCGAGGTCCGCGAGGGCGACCCCGCCCCCGACGGATCCGGCCCCCTCCACCTGGCCCGCGGCATCGAGATCGGCCACATCTTCGAGCTGGGGCGCAAGTACTCCCAGGCCCTGGGTCTGACCGTCCTGGACGAGAACGGTAAGGCCCGCGTGGTCACGATGGGCTCCTACGGCATCGGTGTCAGCCGTGTCATGGCCGCCCTGGCCGAGGCCAACCACGATGACAGGGGACTCACCTGGCCCATCCAGATCGCCCCCTACCACGTGCAGGTCCTGGCCACCGGTAAGGACCAGGCCGTCTTCGACGTCGCCGAGCAGATCGCCTCGGCCCTGGACGCCGAGGGCATCGAGGTCCTCTACGACGACCGTCGCAAGGTCTCCGCGGGCGTGAAGTTCGCCGACGCCGAGCTCCTCGGCCTGCCCTACACGCTCGTCGTCGGCCGTGACCTGGCCAAGGAGGGGACCGTGGAGATCCGTGACCGCCGCACCGGCGAGCGCCGCTCCGTGACCGCCGACGCCGCCGCGGCCGAGCTCAGCGCCACGGTCCGCACCGCGCTGGAGGCCGCCCAGAGCCTCTAGGGCAGCTGCGCGAGCGCCGTCCTCCGCCCCGGGTCGGCAATGGTCGGGTGCCTGGCGGGGTACTCGGGGCGGTGACGGCAGGAACGGGTCAATAGCCGTGTCGGCGACTGCGCTTCGTGTCGAGGACTTACTTCTGTCGCAGGACACTGGGGACGGGAGTCAGTGATCTGCGACGAAACGCAGTCCTCGCAGGGGAAGTACGTTCTCGATCCGGCCTTCCCCGGCGCCCGAGCTCATCGCCGCTCACCTGGGGGCCGTGTCGCCCTGGATATCGGTCAGAAGCTCCTCGGTCTCCTGCTGCTCGACCACGTGCTCGTGGGCCGGGTTGAAGACGTTGTCGATGGGACCCAGGACGGCGCCGCGCGGATCGGGCCTGTGGCGCCGCCAGTAGATCCAGCCGTGACGCTCCATCCACAGGAAGAGCCGGTCCACGGCCGCCAGAGCGACGATGACGGCCAGGACCACCACGAGGACCCGCATGTCAGGCAGCGTAGCCGGGCAGGGAGGAGAAGTCCGCGCCCCAGGCGGTGGCACGACGGGCGGCATCGACCGCGCCGGTGACGGCCGCCTCACGGGCCGGCGTGGATGCCTTGGCGGAACCGGCCTCCTGCACCTCTCCCGATACGATGCCGGACCACACCTGCCGGGCCCAGGACACCTCCACGCTCACGTCGGGGTCGGAGGACTCGGTCGGGGCGGCGTAGGCGCCCAGCCGGGCGTCCTCACTGCCCGCGGCCACGGCGGCGTTGACGACGGAGGTCGCGGCCTTGGCGTCCTCGGCCGCCTGGGTGCGCTGAGGATCATCGCTGCGCGCCGCGATCTCCTCCATCGCGTAGCGGGCCGCGTCGTAGGAGGTCAGCAGGCCGGCGCTGATCCTGCTGCCCTGAGCCACGTCCACCCGAGGAGTGTCGGCCGAGCCGGCCTGGGCGAAGAGATCGTGCTGAAGGCTCCAGGCCACCGTCAGTGCGGTGAAGAGCCGGGCGTCCTGCTCCGAGGCGGCGGCGATCGCCGCCCGGCGGGCCATCGTCGAGCCGTCGCCCAGGGACGTGGCCAGGTCCTGTGCGGTGGCGTCGGCCGAGGCCGAAGGAACCGGGGCGGCGGTGGGGTAGGAGGACGGCACCTGCGAGGCCCACGGCTCCCACACACCGCCCAGGGTCTCGAGCTGGGCGTCGGCCGTCTGCTTGACGCCCTCGGCCAGGGCCGCCGTGGTGGTATCCGTGCCACCGGCCTGCGCAACCACACCGGCGGTGGAGGAGATGAGCGCCGCCTGGCGGGCCAGACCGTCACGAGTGGTCTCTGCGGGTGAGGCGGTCGGCAGGGACGCCGGTGAGCCCTTGCCCAGGCGCAGTCCGCAACCACCCAGTGCGGCCAGGGCGGATCCCAGGGCGAGCACCGCGGTGCGCCGCGTCATGCGACGGCCTGGCGCTACGGCGTCGGAGCTGTTGGAGAGGCCGCTACCGAGTCCGTCACCGAGCCTGCTGCGGATCCCGCCACCGGAAGGCACCTGCGTGCCGTTGGTCTGGGCGGGGCGGGGAGGGCGAGGAGTCTTCACCCGGGAATCCTCCCACAGACGGCGGGTAGCATGATCCCGACCTTGACCACGCACTGGTCATGTCTCGACCACGCCTCGATCATTCTTGATCATGTCTCGATCATGTCCTGGTCGTGGTTGTGGCTTGAACCCGCTGACCACGCTCGCCCGAGCTGCTCGCCCGGGCCCACACGGGAGGAAGAACGACGATGGCAGCCCACGACCCGCACAAGCGGGCTGACGCACTGGCCCGCAGCCTTACCGACCTGCTCACCCCCGTCGTCGCCGACGCCGGACTCCGCCTCGAGGGCGTGGAGACCACCCGGGCGGGCAGGTACTCCGTCGTACGCGTCTTCGTGGACCTGGCCGACGGTCCCGGAGACCTCGACCTCGACGCCCTGGGACCGGTGACCGCAGCCGTCTCGCAGGCCCTCGATGAGGCCGACCCCGTCAAGGGTCAGTACACGCTCGAGGTCTCCACACCCGGAGCCGAGCGCGAGCTGAGCACCCTGCGACACTTCAGGCGTGCCGTTGGTCATAGTGCCCGGGTGCGCACGGCTGACGAGGAGCTCACCGGCGTCGTCACGGGGGCCGATCCCGACAACGACGCCGATGACGCGAACGAGGGCAACGGCGGCGGCATGGTGAGGATCGAGGTCGACGGCGTCGAGCGGGGCATCGCCCTGGAGGACATCACCGAGGCGCGGATGGTGGTGGCCGGGCTCTAGGACCGGACAACAGGCCGAGGCCTATAAGATGCCTTTCGCGGATAGCGTCCAGGAATAATGTATGTCCTGATAACTGATAGAAGGTTGACGGACCAGCGCGGAAAGACGTGATGGACGAAAGACGTGATGGACCATCCGACCCGTCACGGGCTAACGTCGACAGGAAGCCCAGCGCACACCCGCCCAGCGGACCAGAGAGGACCCAAGGACCCATGGACATCAATATGCCGGAGCTGCGAGGCGCTGCCGACGAGCTGGGCATTGACCTGGACAACCTGCTTCCCGCTATCGAGGACGCCATCCTGGGTGCCTACTCCAAGGTCCCCGGAGCCATCCGGGGCGCCCACGTCGAGATCGACCGCCGCACCGGGCACATGAGTGTCCTGGCCCCGGAGGTCGACGAGGACGACCAGCCCACGGGGGAGTACTTCGACGACACCCCCGACGACTTCGGCCGCATCGCCCAGGCGACCGCCCGCAGCGTCATCGTCCAGCGCATCCAGGACCGCCGCGACTTCGAGGTCCTGGGCGCCTTCAAGGACAAGACCGGCGAGCTGATCTCCGGCACCGTCGAGCAGGGCCGCGACCCCCGCATCGTCTACGTGCGCCTGGACGAGGAGCACGAGGGCATCATGCCTCCCCACGAGCAGGTCCCCGGAGAGCGCTACCGCCACGGCGACCGCGTGCGCGCCTACGTCACCGACGTCTCCCGCGGTACCCGCGGCGCCCAGATCATCCTGTCCCGCACCCACCCCGGCCTGGTGCGCAAGCTCTTCGAGCGCGAGGTCCCCGAGATCTCCTCGGGCGACGTCGAGATCGTCTCGGTGGCCCGAGAGGCCGGCCACCGCACCAAGATGGCCGTGCGCTCCAAGGTCCGCGGCGTCAACGCCAAGGGCGCCTGCATCGGCCCCATGGGACAGCGGGTGCGTGCGGTCATGACCGAGCTCGGTGGTGAGAAGATCGACATCGTGGATTATTCCGAGGACCCGGCGCGTTTCATCGCCAACGCCCTGTCGCCGGCCCGTGTGGCCGCCGTGGGCGTCATCGACGCCGAGGAGCGCACCGCCCGCGCCGTCGTCCCCGACTTCCAGCTCTCCCTGGCCATCGGCAAGGAGGGGCAGAACGCCCGTCTGGCCGCCCGCCTGACCGGGTGGAAGATCGATATCCACGCCGACGCCGAGTCCGGCGAGATCACCCCGGGGCAGGGCTCCCAGTCCGACGACGTGACAGGTCCCTCAGAGCTGGTCGACTGAACCGGCCTGCGCGGGGATGTAGACTTTCCGGCGGACCTTTGCGGGTCCCGCACCGGGACGTCTCGGATGCGGTGCCCGCGTCAGCGGTTGCAGAGCAGCGGAAGGACACCGACGGACGGTGGCGACCACCCCCCACGTGCCCGAGCGAACCTGCATCGGCTGCCGGCAAAGAGCCCCGCGGGCGCAGCTGCTGCGTCTCGTGCTGACGCCGAGCGGTGAGCTCGACGTCGATGCCCGGGCCGTCAGACCCGGGCGCGGCGCCTGGATCCACCCGGATCCGGAGTGCCTCACCCTCGCTGAGCGACGACGCGCCGCTCCACGCGCCCTGCGCACCGACGGACCACTGGACGTGGCCCGGGTCCGCGGGTTCCTGGAGCGGGGACTGGTCAACGACGGCGAGGTCCCCGCTGCCCGACCGGGTGAGCGGACCACCGATAGCGAAGGCGGGTAGGAAGCCGATGGGCACCCGATGAGTACCCAGCGATGAGCTGCCTCTAGAAGCACCCACCCCTGTCCGGGGTGGGAAACCGGACAGGAGAAAAGTGGCTAAACCACGCGTTCATGAGCTCGCCAAGGAGCTCGACCCCACTGGCAAGAAGGTCACCTCGAAGGTGATCCTGGCCTGGCTCAAGGACCAGGGAGAGTTCGTCAAGGCGGCCTCCTCCGCGGTCGAGCCCCCCGTTGCTCGCCGGGTTCGCGAGCACTTCGCCGCCCAGGTGCAGGAGGCACCGGCGGACACTCAGACTGACAAGCCTGCCAAGGCCGCCTCTCAGGCTCCCAAGCCGGCCAAGGCCGCCCCCAAGCCCGGAGCGGCTCAGGCCGGTAAGCCGGGGCCGGCTGGTGCTCAGGACTCGACGCCGAGCCCCGCCACCAGGCCCGCCGCCCCCAAGCCCGGGGCCGGAGCCCCCAAGCCCGGTGCGGCCCCGGCCGCACCCAGGTCCGAGACCCCGGCTCCCAAGCCGGGCGGTGGTGCCCAGGCCGCGGCGGGTGCCGCGAAGCCGACGCCCCAGGGGGGTACCCCCGCCTCCGGCGAGGCCCCCAGGGCGCCCAAGCCCGGGGCCGGCGCGCCCAAGTCGGCGGCATCCGCCTCCGGCGCCCCCACGCCCGGCCCTCGCCGCAACGCCCCGACGCCGGGACCGCGTCCCGGTGCGCCGCGCCCGGGCAACAACCCCTTCGCCACCTCCCAGGGCATGCCCCGCCAGGGTGGGCAGGGTGGCCGCGGCGGACAGCGTTCGGGCCAGTCGCGCTCGGGTGCGCCGCGCCCGGGCAACAATCCCTTCGCCACATCCCAGGGCATGCCCCGTCCGGGCGGTTCCGGCGGCCCCCGCCCCCAGGGCGGTTCGCGCCCCGGTGGCCCCCGTCCTCAGGGCGGTGCCCGGCCCCAGGGAGCCGGTCGTTCCGGTGCGCCGCGCCCGGGCGGTCCCCGTCCCAACCCGGGCATGATGCCCGGCCAGTCCTCCATCGGTCGTCCCGGCGCCCCCGCGCGCGGCGGTGCCGGTGGCGGTGGTGGCCGCGGCTCGCGCCCCGGTGGCGGTGGAAGGCCCGGAGGTGGCGGTGGCGGCCGTCCCGGCGGCGGCTTCGGCGGCCCTCGTGGTGGTCGCGGTGGTCGCGGCTCCACCCAGGGCGCCTTCGGCCGCGGAGGCGGCGCCCCGAGGGGGCGCAAGTCCAAGCGGGCCAAGCGCCAGGAGTTCGAGCAGCAGAGCGCGCCGTCGATCGGCGGCGTCATCGTCCCGCGCGGCGACGGCTCCACCCCGGTGCGCGTGCGCCAGGGCGCGACGCTCACGGACCTGGCCGAGAAGATCAACGCCAACCCCGCGGCCCTGGTGACCGTGCTGTTCCACCTCGGTGAGATGGCCACGGCCACCCAGTCCCTCGACGAGGACACCTTCGCCCTCCTGGGTGCCGAGCTGGGCTACAACGTCCAGATCGTCTCGCCCGAGGACGAGGACCGCGAGCTGCTGGAGTCCTTCGACATCGACCTCGAGCCCGACGAGGACGACGCCAACCTCGTGCCGCGTCCCCCGGTGGTCACGGTCATGGGTCACGTCGACCACGGTAAGACCAAGCTGCTGGACGCGATCCGCTCCACCGACGTCGTCGCCGGCGAGGCCGGAGGCATCACCCAGTCCATCGGCGCCTACCAGGTGCGCGTCAACCTGAACGACGAGGAGCGTCCGATCACCTTCATCGACACCCCCGGTCACGAGGCCTTCACGGCCATGCGTGCCCGTGGTGCCGAGGTGACCGACATCGCCATCCTCGTCGTGGCCGCCGACGACGGCGTCATGCCCCAGACCGTTGAGGCCCTCAACCACGCCCAGGCGGCCAACGTGCCGATCGTCGTGGCGGTCAACAAGATCGATAAGGACGGCGCCAACCCGGACAAGATCCGCGGCCAGCTCACCGAGTACGGTCTGGTCCCCGAGGAGTACGGCGGCGAGACGATGTTCGTGGACATCTCCGCCAAGCAGCGCCTCCACATCGACGAGCTCCTCGAGGCCGTCCTGCTCACCGCGGACGCCGCCCTGGACCTGCGGGCCAACCCGGACACCGAGGCCCGCGGCGTCACCATCGAGGCCAAGCTCGACAAGGGCCGTGGCGCCGTGAGCACCATCCTGGTCGAGCGCGGCACGCTGCGGGTCGGCGACCCGATCGTGGCCGGAAGCGCCTACGGGCGCGTGCGTGCCATGTTCAACGAGCACGGGGAGAACCTCACCGAGGCCGGACCCGCCCGTCCGGCCCTGGTCCTGGGACTGACGAACGTGCCCAGCGCCGGCGACTCCTTCATCGTCGCCCCCGACGACCGCACGGCACGCCAGATCGCCGACAAGCGTGAGGCCGCCGAGCGCGCCGCCCTGCTGGCCAAGCGCCGCAAGCGCGTGTCCCTGGAGAACCTCACCGATGTCCTCAAGGAGGGCAAGGTCGACACTCTCAACCTCATCCTCAAGGGCGACAGCTCGGGTGCGGTCGAGGCCCTGGAGGACTCCCTGCTCAAGATCGACGTCGGCGAGGAGGTCGCCCTGCGCGTCATCCACCGCGGCGTGGGTGCCATCACCCAGAACGACGTCAACCTGGCCACGGTGGACTCCGCCGTCATCATCGGCTTCAACGTCCGGCCCGCCGAGCGCGTCTCGGAGATCGCCGACCGCGAGGGCGTCGACATGAAGTTCTACTCGGTCATCTACAACGCTATCGAGGACGTCGAGGCCGCCATGAAGGGCATGCTCAAGCCCGTCTACGAGGAGGTCGAGCTCGGCACCGCCGAGATCCGACAGATCTTCCGCTCCTCGAAGTTCGGCTCCATCGCCGGCTCCATCGTCCGCTCGGGCATCATCAAGCGGGGCGCCAAGGCCCGCCTGGTGCGCGACGGCGTCGTCGTGAGCGGCGACCTGTCCATCGAGACGCTGCGCCGCGAGAAGGACGACGTCACCGAGGTCCGCGAGGGCTACGAGTGCGGTATCAACCTGGGCTTCAAGGACATCGCCGAGGGCGACGTCATCGAGACCTGGGAGATGCGCGAGAAGCCGCGCGACTGAGCGCCGTCGCATGACGCGGGCGGGGACGGCGGACGAGCTGGTGCACGGCGTCGCCGATGAAGACCGCGACCGCCGCCCACACCAGCACCATGGCCGCCCAGCGGGCCGGCGGGATCTGCTCGTCAAAGACGGCCCAGGCCAGGAGGAACTGGGTGATCGGGGCGATGTACTGGCTCATCCCCACCACCGACAGCGGCACGCGCCGTGTCCCGGCGGCGAAGAGCAGCAGCGGCACGGCCGTGACGGGCCCGGCCACCACGAGCAGCGCCATGATCCGCCACCCCTGACCGGGCCCCTGCCAGGCCGACTGCCCCTGCCAGGCCAGGTACCCCAGGTAGGCGAGCGCCACGGGCACCACGAGGGCGCTCTCCACCGTCAGCCCGGTCAGGGCATCGACCTGCGGACCGATCCGCTTCTTGACCAGCCCGTACAGGGCGAAGGAGAAGGCCAGGGCCAGGGAGATCCACGGCAGCGATCCCTGGAGCACCACCAGCAGCGCCACGGCGGCGCCTGCCAGGCCGATCGAGACCCGGTGAACGGGGCGCAACCGCTCGCGCAGCACCAGGGAGGCCAGGGCCACCGTCACCAGCGGGTTGATGAAGTAGCCCAGGGCGGCGTCGGCCGTGCGCGCGGTGTTGACGCCGTAGACGTAGACGAGCCAGTTGACCGAGACCAGCAGACCCGAGACGGCCAGCGCCCCCAGCAGCCGGGGCGTGCGCCAGACCTGGGCCAGCCGTCCCCAGCGGCGCCGTGAGGCGACCAGCAGCAGGCAGGTGGCCAGGGTCCACATGATCCGGTGGCCGATGATCTCGACGCTGCCGGCGGCCGACAGGAGCCGGAAGTAGAGGGGGAAGACTCCCCAGAGCGTGTAACAGCCGATGACCAGGGCCATCCCAGTACCGTCGAGCCCCGCCGGCACAGGCGCCGGCGTCGCTGTCGGGGTACCCGGGACGGTCGGGGGTCCGGGCTCGTGGGGTGCACCGGGGGAGGAGGCCATTGTGATCTGTTCCTGAACCGTTCGCGCTCGGGGATGGCAGCGCAGACCGCGCTGACGCTCCACGTAGCATAGTGGGGCGCACTGGACCGCCTCGTCAGGGGCCGGCTCGCCCCCGGTGTGCCGCACCGACCGGTCACGATCGCTGACGTCCAGGACTGCCGAACCGGACCTCACACATGAAGGAGCCCCGCCATGGCCGACGCCGCCCGCGCCCGCAAGGTCGCCGACCGCATTCACGAGACCGTCGCCCGTCTCCTGCAGGGGCGGATCAAGGACCCGCGCCTGGGCTTCGTCACCGTCACCGACGTCCGTGTCACCGGCGACCTGCAGCAGGCGACCATCTTCTACACCGTCTACGGCAGTGACGAGGAGCGCGAGGAGACGGCCAAGGCGCTGCGCTCGGCCAAGGGGCTCATCCGCTCCGAGGTGGGCAAGGCCCTGGGCATCCGCCTGACCCCGTCCCTGACCTTCCAGCTCGACGCCCTGCCCACCACCGCCAAGACCCTCGAGGACGCCCTGGCCCAGGCCCGGGTGCGCGACGCCCAGATCGCCAAGGCCGCCGAGGGAGCCGCCTACGCGGGCGAGGCCGATCCCTACCGGCACGACGACGAGGCTGACACGGTTACTGACACCGGGACCGGCGCTGAGACCGACGTCGATCAGAGCGCTGACGACAACGGCACCCACGAGGACCGGTGGGGGACCGAGCCGGGACCCGCCCGGGCCGCCGAGGGCCTGTGAGCGTGTCCGAACGATCCGAGCCCGCCGGGCATGCCGACGCCCGCAGCGATCACCACAGCGGCGACCACGCTGCGCGTCGGCGCCGTCCCGACGTCGCCCGCGGTGCCGTCACCGCCGCCGACGGGGTGCTCCTGGTGGACAAGCCCCGGGGTCTGACCAGCCACGACGTCGTCGGCGCCACCCGGCGCCTGGCCGCCACCCGCAAGGTGGGCCACGCTGGCACCCTCGATCCCATGGCCACCGGACTGCTGGTCCTGGGCGTGGGGCGCGCCACCCGCTTCCTGACCTACCTGGTGGGAGCGGACAAGACCTACGAGGCCACCGTCCGCCTCGGGGTCGAGACCACCACCGAGGACGCCGAGGGCGAGCCCGTCTCCGCCCACGGCTGCCGCATCGACGACCTGCCCACGGATCGCCTCCAGGCGGCGCTGGCGGGCCTGACCGGACCGATCCAGCAGGTGCCCAGCGCCGTCTCGGCCATCAAGGTCGACGGCGTGCGCGCCTATAAGCGGGTCCGTGACGGCCAGGAGATCGAGCTGGAGGCCAGGCCCGTCACCGTCCACGAGCTGCGCCTGACCGGTGGCCCCCGCCAGGCGAGCGCCGACGTCGCGGTCCCCACCCCGGGGGACAGGACCGAGGTCGTGGATCTTGACGTCGTCGTCTCCTGCTCCTCGGGAACCTACGTACGGGCTCTGGCCAGGGACCTGGGCCGGGCCCTGGGCTGCGGGGCGCACCTGACCGCGCTGCGACGCACCGGCGTCGGCCCCTTCGACATCGGCGAGGCCGGCACCCTGACGGACCTGTCCAGGCAGGTGCAGGACGACGCCGCCTCCACCCGCCCCTGCGGCCTCACCACGATCCCGCTGGAGGAGGTGGCCCGACGCTGCTTCGCGCAGCTGTCTCTCACCGAGGCCGAGGCCCGCGGACTGCGCTTCGGGCAGCCTCTCGATGCCGCGGCCCTGGAGCGGGCCCAGGCACCCGCGGACGACTCGGCTCCGGCGACGTCCAAGGGGACCCCGGGGCGGCGCGTGGTTGCCGGATTCGCACCCGAGGGGCGGCTCGTGGCACTGTTGACGCCTCAAGGCCCGCGCGCCCGCCCGGTCCTGGTCCTGGACCCCGCTTGAGACGCGACAGCGGAGGCGAACAGGTTTGCAGGTCCTGCGGCGCACGCGGGCACCACGATGAGTGCTTTCCAAGGAGACACGATGAGCCAGACCGGTACCGGATGCCGCTGCGGCTGCGGCGGCCACGGCCAGCGGAGCAGCAAGCAGGACGAGCGCGCCGCCGCTCCGGCCGTGGCCCAGCCCCTGGGCGAGGGCTACCAGCCGGCGCCCGCCCAGACCGCCTCGCAGTCCTCCGCGCAGTCGTCGCAGGAGCCCTCCTCGCAGGCCGTCGACCCGGTGGCCATCGCCTCAGCGGTGACGACGGCGCTGGGTGCGGCCGCCCCGCAGGGCGTCACCCCCGGTCACAAGGCCGGCAACCTGCTGGGCCTGCGAGACATCTCCGCCCCGACCTCAAGCGGTGGCGACTGCGGCTGCGGCGGCCACTGACCGGCCACCGACCGGTCAGGCCACTGTCCAGCATCAGGACCCGGGCTCCGAGGCGACTGGCTCGGTTCCCCGGCCCTCGTCACACGCTGCGGCGCTGGAGGGCCTCGGTGACCGTGCTCAGACGGGAGGGGGCGGAGGCCTCCTGGTAGCGACCCAGGGAGAGGTCCTCCACGATCCGCCCGTCCACGAGGACCAGGACCCGGTCCGCCCGGGCCGCCACCTGGGCGTCGTGGGTGACCATGACCAGGGTCGTTCCCGAGGCGTGCACCTGACCGAGCAGGTCGAGGATCTGCAGCGCGGTGGCCGAGTTGAGTGCCCCGGTGGGCTCGTCGGCGAAGACGATCCCGGGGTCGTTGATCAGCGCCCGGCAGATCCCGGCGCGTTGGAGCTGGCCCCCGGAGACCTCGGTGATGGCGCTGGAGGCCAGGTCCGCGATCCCCATGCGCTCCATGAGCTCCTCTCCGCGCGCCGTGACCTCGGCGCGCGGGCGCGTACCGGCCAGGAACCCGGGCAGGACGATGTTGTCCAGCAGGCACAGGGTCGTCATGAGATGGGGCTGCTGGAAGACGAAGCCGAAGCGCGACAACCGCAGCGCCGCCAGCTCCTTCTCGCTCAAGGTGGTGATCTCGGTGTCTCCCAGGAGCACCGAGCCGTCTGTGGGACGGTCCATCCCGCTCAGGCAGTGCAGGAGCGTGGACTTCCCGGACCCGGAGGGCCCCATGATGGCGACGAACTGTCCCTGCTCGATCTCCAGGTCAAGGTCCGTCAGGACGGGGGAGTGGTAGCTCTTGGACAGTCCCTGGGCGCGCAGAGCCGGCTGTCCTCCCGGGGTGGCGGTGGGCTCCACGGCGGCCGTCGAAGGGGTGCTGGAGGTAGTCATCGTCTGTCTCCTTACTCGCCGGTGGTCAAGGTCGTGGACAGGGGCATGGTGCGCAGGCGCCTGAGGCCCAGGGAGACTGCGCCGATGACGGTGGCCAGCAGCGCGCCCGGCAGGACCAGTCCCACCAGCCACAGGTTGGGTAGAAGCTGAAGGTCGGGTGCTCCGCGGGAGGACATGACGGCCCCGATCGCGGAGCCTCCCAACGTGAAGGTGCCCAGGAGCCCCAGGGCGACCCCGATCAGGGCGATGAAGCCGAAACGGGTGAGGTACTGACGGGCGATGGCGCCCCTGGTGCAGCCCAGCGCCAGGAGAACGCCCAGCTGAGGCCTTTCCCTCGACACGATCAGGACGGTGAACAGGACCGTGATGAGGAAGGACAGTCCCAGTGCGATGGTGCAGGCCATCATGGTGATGAGGCGGACCTGTGATCCGGTGGCCCCGAAGAACTGGGAGGCGTACTGGTCCATGGCGATCGCCTGGACTCCCGGGTACTCCTGGTTCAGGTCTTGGGCGAAGGCGTTGGCCTGTTCCGTGGAGTGGGCGTCGGCGTAGATGATCTGCCACAGCGCTGGAGCGCCGTCGTCGAAGGTGGCCTTGGCGGTCAGTCCGTTGTTGGTGATGTCCTGGTAGACGCCCGTCACCGTGAGCTCCTTGTTCCCGTCGGCGGTCTGCACGGTGACCGTGGATCCCTCCTCGGCGCCCGTGGTCTTGGCCTGGCTGTAGGACAGGGAGACCTCGTCGTCCGTGGTGGGACCGCGCCCGGAGATGTACCTGATGGGGAAGGTCTCATGATTCCCGATATCGATGAGCACCGTCTCCCAGCCGCCACTGCTCGTGGACATCTTGTAGCTGCGGCGCAGCACCGTGGTGTGCTCACTGATACGAGGATCGGAGTCGACCGCCTTCTCCACGGTGGCCAGGTCCTGAACCCCGGTGGGCACGTCGATGCGCAGATCCGCCTGACCGGCTCCCAGGTAGGTGGCGACCTGTGGATTGCTCAGCGTTGTGGAGACGTTGGTCGGCAGCACCATGGTGAAGGTGCACAGCGTCAGGACGCCGAGCAGCAGTGCGTTGGAGGGACGCAGCGCCTCACGAGCGCCGAGCCACACCTGGACCGGAAGACGGCGCACGCTCGTGAGCCTCCAGCGCTGGCGACGGGGGCGCAGGGAGGAGCTGGTGCCGCTGCGCAGGGCCTCGATCGCCGAGATGCGCCCGATGCGCCGCAGGGACAGCCACGTGAAGCCGATGATGATCGCGGCCAGAGCCAGCACCGCGACGATGGGAAGCCCCACGCTCCAGACGGTCCTTGGCGGCGTACCCAGGTAGAGCGTCGTCGGGCCCTCCAGCGCTGCGGCCAGGGGCTGGCCGGCCGCGCAGCCGACGGTCGCTCCTACTGCTGACAGGGCCAGGTACTTGATCACGTAGAGGCGGCGTATCCGGCTCTGCGGTGCTCCGATGGCCTTGAGCACGGCGATCTGCGCCAGATCCGTCTCAATGGCCGCCAGTACCGTGTATCGCAGGGCGAGCATGGCGACCACGGCCAGCACGATCGCCACCATCAGGGCCACGGCCACGATGAGCATGACGTTCAAGGAGTTGATGAGCTGGATCATCGAGGCGCTGATGTTGATGCCGTTGCTGGGCAGGCCCGCCTCCTTGTAGCTGTCGATGACGGTTCCGGGGCGGGCGGCGTCTGTCAGGGCGAACTCGATGAGGTACTCGGTGTCGATGGTCTGCTGCTCCAGGGTGGAGAAGTCCTCAGGGCTGACCACCAGGCGCTTGGAGGGGATCATGGCGGCGTTCATCTGGGCGTCCCTTGCGAAGCCCACCACCTTCAGCGTCATCGGCTTGCCGGAGGTGCTCACGGTGACGGTGTCGCCGACGTCGGCGGCCTTGATCACCCGGTAGTGGATCGGCAGGACCACCTCGCCCGGTCCCGGGTCCACGGGGTTGCCGTGATCATCGAGCAGCAGGTCGAGGTGCTTGGGGGAGGTGACGAAGGCGGGCTCGTTGAAGGATCCGCTCTGGTTGACGCCATTGATCGTCAGCTCCTGGCGCGGTGCCTTCAGGGTCTTGATGACCTCGTGGTCGGTGACGTCGCTGCGTGCCTCGGCCCACTGGTCGATGGTCTGGAGGGTGTCGTCGTCGATCTGCCCTGCGTGCATCTGGACCAGGTCCGGCAGCTTGGCCCGCTGCGAGAGCCGGCTCGTCGCCGACAGGCTGTCCACGACCAGTGACGTCCCAGCCGACATCAGCGTGGCGGCCAGGGCGATGAGGGCGGTCAGGGTGGCGGCCACGACGGCGCCGCGCGCCAGGTCGGCTTTGAGCAGTCGCATCAGCATGGCAACGGCCTCCTTGAAGTCTTTGAAGTCTTTCTCTCCGGTGCGTGTTCTGTGTGGCTCTTTCTCATGTCCTGGAATCGGTCCGCAACGCTAACCGACCGTCGGTCGATATCGAGAATAGACTGACGGTCGAGAAGCGTCAAGGCGTGTCGAAGGCCGCCAGGTCGCGTCCGGCGGTACGACCGTGGCAGGGTTGTCCCGCACGAGCCGCCGTCCCGTCCCGTCTGTGCAGGTCGGGAGCGTGCGCCGTGGAACGTGGACAGTAACGTGGACCATGCGGGCGGGAGTGCAGCGCGCCCCGCAGGCAGACGAGAGCAGGGATATCGACAGTGGAGGTCTGGTACGGCGCCGAGCAGGTGCCAGCGAGCTTGAGCGCACCGGGCGGACCGGGCACGGTGGTCACGATGGGCATCTTCGACGGCGTCCACCGTGGGCACCAGGCGGTCCTGGGGCGCGTCGTCGAGCTCTCCGACGAGCTCGCCCGCGACGGTGAGCGGCCCCTGGCCGTGGCGGTCACCTTCGACCCGCACCCCCGCAGCGTCCACCAGCCGGACCTGGACCTGCCCCTCATCACCTCCCTGACCGACCGCCTGGCCTCTCTGGGAGACATTGGTCTGGACGCGGTCCTGGTCATCACCTACACCCTCGACTTCGCCGCCCAGAGCCCCCAGGACTTCGCGCGCACCTGGCTGGAGAATCTGCTCGGAGCCCGGGCGGTCGTCGTCGGGGACGATGTGCGCTTCGGCTGCCACAACTCGGGGGACGCCGCCACCCTGGAGCAGATCGGGCGGGCCGACGGCTTCGCGGTGGAGATCGTCTCCAAGATCCGCTCTCAGCAGGGGCGGCGCTGGTCATCGACCTGGATACGCCAGTGCCTCAAGGAGGGGAACATGGGGCAGGCCCACCAGGTCCTGGGACGTCCCCACCGGCTGCGCGGAGTCGTCGTCAGGGGGCTGCGACGCGGGCGCGAGCTCGGCTTCCCCACCGCCAACCTGGAGGCCGCCACCGCCGGCGTCGTACCGCCCGACGGCGTCTACGCCGGCTGGCTGGTGCGCGGCAGCGGCGCCGACGGGGGCGGACAGCGTCTTCCCGCCGCCATCTCGATCGGCACCAACCCCACCTTCGACGACGTCCCCCAGCGCACGGTCGAGGCCCACGTGCTGGGGCGCGCCGACCTCAACCTCTACGGCGAGGAGGTCGGGATCGAGCTCGTCGAGCGCCTGCGCCCCATGCTCGCCTTCGACGGTCTGGACCCGCTGCTGGCCCAGATGCGCACCGACATCGAGGACACCGCCCGGATCCTGGGCGTCCCGGTCCCCGATCCGATCCGTCCTGAGGACGTCACCGCGCAGTAGCCGCAATATCTGCAGCGGCTGCGGCCACCGTCTCCGGAGCCGGAGCGCCCCGGGCCGGGCTCGTCGTCGGGGGGTGCCATCCACCCCGTTTCCGCCCCGGAGCTGTGCCGGTTCACACAGCGGCCGGCGCGGTCGGCGTGCGGCGACGCTGGTAGGGTTGGCAGGCCGTCGATCGGCCACGGATACCTCATGCCCGGGAGAACCTGCCCCGGCGCTCCGTGCAACGAGACCCGAAGGAGTCCGCATGTCGGTTACCCCCGAGCGCAAGCAAGAGATCATCGCCGAGTACGCCACCCACGAGGGTGACACGGGCTCCCCGGAGGTCCAGGTCGCCATCCTCACCGAGCGCATCTCCAACCTCACCGAGCACTTCAAGGGCCACACCCACGACCACCACTCGCGTCGCGGCCTCTACCTGCTCATCGGTAAGCGCCGCCGCCTCCTGGACTACCTCATGAGGGAGGACATCGAGCGCTACCGTGCCCTCATCGCCCGCCTCGGCATCCGCCGCTGAGCGCGCTGGCGCCCGCGAGCCTTGCGGCCCGGCCCCCGTCATGGGGAGCCGGGCCGCACCGTCTTTCATGCGTCTTCAGCTGTCCCGAGGGGCTCAGAGCAGCGAGGTGTAGATCGCCTTGATGTCCTCGCGGGTCGCGGGACGCGGGTTGCCCGGCGTGCACACGTCGGCGAAGGCGTCATCGGTCAGGGCCTCGACCCCGTCGGCCTCCACCCCGACCTCGGAGATCCGCGTGGGGTTGCCCAGGTCCCGCGTCAGCTGGGCCACGGCCTCCACCGCTGCGGCGCGCGCCTCGTCCAGCGGCATCGTCTGGGCGCCGGCGACACCGAAGGCCTCGGCGATGTCGCGGTACTTCTCCCCGGTGTGCTCGGCGTTGAAGGCCATGACCGGAGCCAGCAGGATCCCGTTGGCCACCCCGTGCGGGGCGTTGTAGCGCCCGCCCAGCGGGTGCGCCATGCCGTGGACCAGGCCGAGCCCGACGTTGGAGTAGGCCATGCCGTTGATGTAGGCGGCCAGGCCCATCTGCTCCACGGCGTCGGCGTCCCCGTCGGCCGCGGCGCGCAGGTTGGCGGCGATCATCTGGATGGAGCGCAGGCACAGGGCGTCGGAGAGCTCCCACGCACCCGGCGTGATGTAGCCCTCGATGGCGTGGGTGAGGGCGTCCAGCCCGGTGGCCACCTTGAGCGAGCGGGGCATGCCGTCCATGAGATCGGGGTCGACGATGGCCAGGACCGGGATGTCGTGGGGGTCGACGCACACGAACTTGCGCTGCTTGGCGGTGTCGGTGATGACGTAGTTGATGGTGGTCTCGCTGGCCGTGCCCGCGGTCGTGGGCACGCCGATGATCGGCACGCCCGGCCTGGTGGTGGGGGACAGGCCCTCCAGGCTCAGGACGTCCTCGAAGTCGGGGTTGGTGGCGATCACCGAGATCGCCTTGCAGGTGTCCTGAGGCGAGCCCCCGCCCAGACCGATGAGCACGTCGGCGCCCGAGGCGCGGAAGGCCGCCAGGCCGGCCTGGACCTTCTCGACCGGCGGGTTGGGGACGACGTCGGAGAAGATCTCCCAGCCGATGCCGGCCTTATCGAGCAGGTCGGTGATGCGGGCGGCGGTGCCGTTGTCGGCCAGCACCGGGTCGGTGACGATGAAGGCCCGGGTCAGGCCCCGGCGGGCGATCTCTGGGGCGATGTTGGCGATCGCGCCCCTGCCGAAGTAGCCGGTCTGGTTGAAGATCATGCGGTAGGTCATCGTTGACGCTCCTGAGAAGAAGGGGTGAGACAGGGTTATTTGTCCTGTCATTGGCGCTACCTTGTCACGCCGGGGCGAACCCGGTCCAGAATCGAAGGTCCCGCGCGTCTCATCTCACGTGGCACTCGGCGGCGCCGATCGGCATGATGAGGCCGCGCACGATAGAATCTGCGCGGCTGCGCCCTCTGCGTGCTCGTGACGGCTCTTCGACGCTCTCCCGGCGTGAGAACCGGTGAGGGGCACGGGGGACCGCAGCCCTGCCTCCGGGAAGAGACCCGGAGAGCTGCCGGCCCCGTCGGTTTTCGGTGGTGGCCTCCGGAACCGCCTCCGCGCCGTGGGATCATGGAGATCCGCGTGCGGGAGGACCGGGCTCCGTGGGCCTCGATCGAAGGCCACGGACCGGCTCGACGATCGCGAGAAAGAGACTTCATGTTCATTGATGACCCCGAGGTCACCGCCGCCGAGGCAGTGATCGACAACGGCTCCTTCGGTAAGCGCGTGGTGCGCTTCGAGACGGGCCGCCTGGCCAAGCAGGCCGCCGGAAGCGCCATGGCCTACCTCGACGGTGAGACGGCCGTCCTGTCCGCGACCACCGTGGGCAAGCACCCCAAGGACCAGTTCGACTTCTTCCCCCTGACCGTGGACGTCGAGGAGCGCCAGTACGCCGCCGGGCGCATCCCCGGCTCCTTCTTCCGTCGCGAGGGCCGCGCCGGCACCGCCGCCATCCTGGCCTGCCGCCTCATCGACCGTCCGCTGCGCCCCTCCTTCGTCAAGGGCCTGCGCAACGAGGTCCAGGTCGTCGAGACCGTCCTGGCCATCCACCCCGACGACGACTACGACGTCCTGGCCATCAACGCCGCCTCGATGTCCACCCAGATCGCCGGCCTGCCCTTCTCCGGGCCCGTGGCCGGCACCCGCCTGGCCCTCATCGACGGGCACTGGGTGGCCTTCCCCCGCTACTCCGAGCAGCAGCGCGCCACCTTCCAGATGGTCGTGGCCGGCCGCGTCCTGGAGGGCGGCGACGTTGCCATCATGATGGTTGAGGCCGGCGCCACCGAGCACGCCTGGGAGCTCATCAACGCCGGGGCCGTGGCCCCCACCGAGGCCGTCGTCGCCGAGGGCCTGGAGGCCGCCAAGCCCCACATCAAGGCCCTGTGCGACGCCCAGCTCGAGGTTGCCCAGCACGCCTCGAAGCCCACCGCCGAGTTCCCCCTCTACCTGGACTACTCCGACGAGCAGTACGACGCCGTCGAGAAGGCCGCCGAGGCCCACGGCCTGGCCGCCGCCATCGCCACCGAGGGCAAGCAGGCCCGCGACCTGGCCACCGACGCCGTGCGCGACGAGGTGCTGGCCGAGCTCGCCGAGTCCTTCCCCACCGAGGAGGACACCAAGGCCCTCAAGGCCGCCTTCCGCTCCGTGACCAAGAAGATCGTGCGCCACCGCACCCTCACCGAGGGCGTGCGCATGGACGGACGCGGCCTGAAGGACATCCGCACCCTGGCCGCCGAGGTCGAGGTCCTGCCCCGCGTCCACGGCTCTGCCATCTTCGAGCGCGGCGAGACCCAGATCCTGGGCGTGACCACCCTCAACATGCTGCGCATGGAACAGCAGGTGGACGACCTCTCCCCGGTCACCCACAAGCGCTACATGCACAACTACAACTTCCCGCCCTTCTCCACCGGTGAGACCGGCCGAGTGGGCGCCCCCAAGCGCCGCGAGATCGGCCACGGCAACCTGGCCGAGCGGGCCCTGGTGCCGGTTCTGCCCGCCCGCGAGGACTTCCCCTACGCGATCCGTCAGGTCTCCGAGGCCCTGGGCTCCAACGGCTCGACCTCCATGGGCTCGGTGTGCGCCTCCACCCTGTCCCTGCTCAACGCCGGTGTCCCGCTGCGCGCCCCCGTGGCCGGTATCGCCATGGGCCTCATGCACGAGGTCATCGACGGCGAGACCAAGTGGGCCACCCTCACCGACATCCTCGGCTCCGAGGACGCCTTCGGGGACATGGACTTCAAGGTCGCCGGAACCCGCGACTTCATCACGGCCCTCCAGCTGGACACCAAGCTCGACGGCCTGCCCTCGGAGGTCCTGGCCGGAGCGCTCGGCCAGGCCCGAGACGCCCGACTGTTCATCCTCGACGTCCTGGCCCAGGCCATCGACGCCCCCGACGAGATGGCCCCCACCGCCCCGCGCGTCCTGGCCGTGCGCATCCCCGTGGACAAGATCGGGGAGGTCATCGGCCCCAAGGGCAAGATGATCAACCAGATCCAGGAGGACACCGGCGCGGACCTGACGGTCGAGGACGACGGCACCGTCTACATCGGCGCCTCCGACGGCCCCTCCGCCGAGGCCGCCCGTGACGCCGTCAACGCCATCGCCAACCCGCAGATGCCCGAGATCGGCGAGCGCTTCGTGGGCACCGTGGTCAAGACCACGACCTTCGGCGCCTTCGTCTCGCTGACCCCCGGCAAGGACGGCCTGCTCCACATCTCCCAGATCCGCCGGCTCGTCGGCGGCAAGCGCGTGGAGAACGTCGAGGACGTCCTGGGCGTGGGTGACAAGGTCCAGGTCGAGCTGGCGGAGATCGATCAGCGCGGCAAGCTGAGCCTGCACGCGGTCCTCACCGACGAGCAGCTCGCCGCCGAGGCCGAGGGTGAGGCGGCCCGCAAGGCCTCGCGCGACGGCGGCTCGCGTCGTGAGCGCGAGAGCCGCGAGAGCAAGGACGGGGAGGGCGAGCAGCCGCGCCGCGAGCGTCGTCCGCGTCGTCGTCGGATGCGCTCCGCCGACTCCTCCGAGGAGGAGTGAGGTCCGCCAGGCGTCGCTAGCCGGCTGACGCACGTCCCGGTGTCCCCGCCCGGTCCGCTGGACCGGGCGGGGACACCGTCGTTCGGAGGCGCGTTCGCTGCGCGCGGCAGGGCGTCGTGGGCTACTGGAACGACAGCGGGCCCCGCTGCCCGTTAGTCTTCGCGGGTGACCAACCCAGACACGCGAACCGGCTCAGCAGGGTCGGTGGCACCCACATCCTCAGCAGACCTCGCTTCGAACCCGGCAGCGGGGGAGACCTTGAGCTCGACCGACTACTCCGAGGTGGAGCTGCGGCGCGGGCGGCCCGGCCGCGACGGCACTGAGCTCACCCTGCACGACGACGGTGCGCTCACCCGCCGCTCCGTCCTGCCCGGAGGGGTACGCGTCATCACCGAGTCCGTGCCGGGCCTGCGCTCGGCCTCGATCGGCATGTGGTTCGGCGTCGGCAGCCGGGACGAGGCGCCCGGCCAGGAGGGCTCCACCCACTTCCTGGAGCACCTGCTGTTCAAGGGCACCGCCACGCGCGACGCCCACGACATCGCCGAGGCCTTCGACATGATCGGTGGCGAGTCCAACGCCGCCACCTCCAAGGAGCACACCTCCTACTACGCCCGCGTGCTCGCCCCCGATGGCATGGAGGCCCTCGACGTGCTCGCCGACATGGTGACCTCCTCGCTCCTGGAGCCCACCGACGTCGAGACCGAGCGCGGCGTCATCGTCTCCGAGCTCGCCGACGCCGCAGACGACCCCGCCGACGTCGCCCAGGAGGCCTTCGCCCGCGCCGCCTTCGGCGAGGACACGCCGCTGGGCCGCCCCATCGGTGGCACCAACGAGACCGTCACCGCCGTACCGCGCGACGCCGTGTGGGAGCACTACAAGCGCACCTACGCCTCCGACACCCTCGTGGTGGCGGCCGCCGGCGCCGTCGACCACGACGAGGTCTGCGAGCGCGTGGCCGCCGACCTGGCCGCGGCCGGCTGGGACGCCTCTGCCGACGCGGTCCCGCGCGAGCGCCGCTTCGAGATCGAGCCCTTCACGGCGCTGGACGTCCATGACATCACCGTTGCGCGCGAGAGCGAGCAGACCCACCTGTACCTGACCTGCCAGGGCATCGCGGTGCGCGATGAACGGCGCTGGGCCATGAGCGTGCTCACCACCATCCTGGGCGGAGGCATGTCCTCGCGCCTGTTCCAGGAGGTGCGCGAAAAGCGGGGCCTGGCCTACACCACCTACGCCTTCGACACCTCCTACGCCGGTTCCGGCGCCTTCGGGCTCTACGCCGGCTGCGCCCCCGGCGACGTCGACGAGGTGAGCACCGTCATGATCGGCGAGTTCGAGAAGCTCGCCGAGCACGGCGTCACCGACCGTGAGATGGCGCGGGCCCGGGGCCAGCTGCGCGGCGCCATGGTGCTCGGCGGGGAGGACTCCCTGGCCCGCATGGGGCGCCTGGGGCGCGCCGAGGTCGTCACCGGGCGCCTGCGCTCCATGGAGGACAACCTGCGCCGTCTGGAGTCCGTGACCCCTGAGGAGGTCCAGGAGATGGCCGCCTGGTTGGTGGACCAGAAGCGCGCCCGCATCCTCGTGGGGCCGGTCGACTGACGTCGGCCGCCATTCGGCCCAGTCACGTGAGGGGCCGACGACGACTGCTGCCCGCAGTACGCCGTCGGCCCCGGTGCCCGTGGTCCGTGCCGCACATGTCAGAGGCCACTACGAGCACACCGTTACCCTCCGCCCAGGGCGATGACGAGCGTTGCTGCTGCCAGCAGGAGGCTGGTCGGTGTCATCGTCCAGCGTTCGGCGGGGCTGCGCGAGATCGCGTTGAGCGCCACGCTCGCGGCGAAGAACGCGAACGCCACCCAGGTCAAGACGATCACCGCTGCACTGTCTCCGGCCGGGAGAATACCCGCACGGCTGAGCAGCAGGGCCGCCAACCCCGCGTACACCAGCACCGACACCGCACTGGCGACGCGGAGCCCACGCGGCAGAACGCGGTGCTTGCCGCCCCACGCGAAACGACCTAAGGGAAGGCCCGACGCGGCGAGGATCTGCCCGACGGCGAGCGCCGCCAGCAGTGCGAGCACGACGATAAGAGCGATCGTGGTCATGTGGTTTCCTTTCATCGAGCCACTGCATTGCGAGGATATGCGCACGGATGCCGAGGATCAAGAACCGCATGAGGTCGCTGAACGGATTCAGCCCCAAGAGCCGGACGCTGCCCTGGGTGGGCCGGCGGAGACCTGCCGGCATCTCCACGGTCGTGGTCTTACCGGCGCCGTTCGTTCCCAGCAGACCGAAGGTCTTCCCCGCGCGGAGCGGGTCGACAGCAGCCCGAGGATTGCGCGCTTCAACTCCATGCCACATAGTCTACTGCACACCTATATGACTATGCACCTATGAGTTCGAAGTCTACGAGCACGCTGGTGCTGCGGTCGTCTGTCCAGGGACGGCCCGCCCGCGGTCTTGAGTCAGGGCGCGCGAGGATTGGAGTTGGCGGTGACGTTCCTCGACAGCGCGGTCGGTGGCATTGCGCTGCGTCTGCTCGATGGCACGGGACTGCTTGATGCGTCGAAGTGCCTCGGTGGGGGTGAGTGCGCGTAACGCCTCGATTTCGGCGTGGGCTCGGTTTGCTGTGCGGGTCGCGTCCTCAACGTTCCGATGCGGGCGGGCGTCGAGGTAGGCGGCCTGGTTCTTCGTCACCGCATCCGTGCCGAAGATGCGGGCATACGTGCGCAGGCGCGGCAGGCCGTCGGCCCCGGTGCCCGCGGTCCGTGCCGACCTCGATCAGCGCAGCATCCCGAAGGCGGCGCCGATGAGGTGGTCGAAGGTGCGGTCGGGCAGGACACGACGCGCGGCGATGAGCGGCTTGGCCATGAAGCCCACCGCGTAGTGGGTCCGCGGGTGGCGGGCGGTGACGATCTTGCCGACGGTGCGGGCGATGACCTCGGGAGGGGAGTAGCGCCGCTGGTTGGACTCGCTGCGCATGGCTCCGGCCACGGCCTTGATCTGGTCGGCGTAGGCGCTGCCCTCGGCGGTGGCCTCCAGGTGGTCGGCGGCGATCGAGGCCCACTCGGTGCGGATCCCGCCGGGCTCGACCACGACGACGTCGATCCCGAAGGGCCGCAGTTCCATGCGCAGCGCGTCACTGAGGGACTCGACGGCGTACTTGGTGGCGTGGTACCAGCCGCCCAGCGGCGTGGTCAGCTTTCCGCCCATGGAGGAGATGTTGATGATGGTGCCCGATCCCTGGGTGCGCATGTGCGGGGTCACCAGCTGGGTCAGGCGGGCCAGGCCGAAGACATTGACCTCGAACTGGCGGCGGGCTTCGTCGATCGGGACGTCCTCGATGGCTCCGTAGGAGCCGTAGCCGGCGTTGTTGACCAGGACGTCGATGCGGCCGGTCTCGGCAAGGATGCGGTCCACGCCGGCGCTCATCGAGGCGTCGTCGGTGACGTCCATGGCCAACGGGCGGATGCCGTCGGCGGCCAGGGCCTGGAGGCGGTCGATGCGGCGGGCCGCGCCGTAGACGGTGTAGCCCAGCGCCTGGAGTCTGCGGGCGGTGTCCTCGCCGATGCCGGAGGAGGCTCCGGTGACGAGCGCGGTGCGGTTCGACGAATACTCTGAGTGCTCCGAGTCTGCCGTGGAGTTCTCGGGAGACGTTGTCGGGGCCTCGGTGGGCGTGGTGGTCGTCATCGTCTGAGGTGTCCTCTCGCTAACCTGAATCTTCGTTCATGTACTATCCTGAACAAAGATTCACCTTTGTGCAACTGAGACCCTCGGCACGGTGTGGGACGAGGCAAGGAGACGGAGGAGCGTGACTCGGATGAAGGATGGCGCCGCCGAGCAAGGGGCGGAACAGCCAGCAGCGACCGGCACGTCGCCGGAGCGCTCGTCGAGGCGCGCCGATGCCGTGCGCAACCGGACCGGCATCCTTGAGGCCGCCATGCGCCTGGTGACCGAGCGTGGGACCGAGGTGGCCATGGGGGAGATCGCCCGGGCGGCCGGTGTCGCTGTCGGCACGCTCTACCGGCACTTCCCCAACAAGGCGGACCTGCTCGCGGCGGTCGTCAACCAGTACGTCGAGGTCCTGGCCGCAGACGCTCAGGAGACGTGGGCGCGGGTTGAGGCCCGCCGGGCCGAGGCCGCGCAGGAGCTCCTGGACTTCCTGGAGCGGGCGCTGGAGATGATCGCGAGGAGTCACTCCGCCAAGGCCGTCGCGCTGGCCCTGGGGGCGCAGATGGAGTACTCCGAGCCGGAGGCCCGAGCCACCGAGGCCCTGGAGCGCCTCATCGAGGCGGGGCGTGAAGAGGGGCGACTGAGACCCGATCTCACCGTCTCCGACCTCTACATCCTCATGGTCTTCTGCCCCGCTGACAGTCCGGTCGAGGTCCGCCGGCGCTGGCTGGAGCTCATCCGTCCCGGTCTGCTGGCGCCGGAGGGCAAGACGTCTCCCGCGGCCGGCGAGTGAGTAGCTAGGGTGGGGCCATGACGATTCGCGTAGCTGTTGTGGGCGCCGCCGGGCGCATGGGATCGACCGTCTGCCAGGCGGTCCAGGACGCCGAGGGTCTCGAGCTCGTGGCCCGACTGGACGTGGGGGACCCCCTCGATGCTGAGCACCTGGCCGGCGCCGACGTCGCCGTCGACTTCACCGTCCCCAGCGTCACCGAGGCCAATGTCCACGCCCTGATCGACGCCGGGGTGGACATCGTCGTCGGCACCACCGGCTGGAACCAGGAGTCCTACGAGCGCGTCCGCGCCCGCCTGGCCCGGCCCGAGGCCGCCGGCCGGGCCGTCCTCATCGCCCCGAACTTCGCCCTGTCCGCCGTGCTGGCCATGAGCCTGGCCGCCAAGGCCGCCCCCTACTTCGAGTCCGCCGAGGTCATCGAGCTCCACCACCCGAACAAGGTCGACGCCCCCTCGGGCACCGCGGTCGCCACCGCCCAGGGCATCGCCGCCGCCCGCGCCGAGGCGGGCCTGGGCGCCATGCCGGACGCCACCCAGACCGACCCGGGCGGCGCCCGCGGGGCCGTCGTCGACGGCGTCCACGTCCACGCCGTGCGCCTGCGGGGGCTGACCGCCCACGAGGAGGTCGTGCTCGGCAATCCCGGCGAGCAGCTGACCATCCGCACCGACTCCTTCGACCGGGCCTCCTTCATGCCCGGGGTGGTCCTCGCCGTCCGACAGGTCTCCAGCCGTCCCGGCCTGACCATCGGCCTGGACGCCCTTCTCGATCTCTGAGGCGGGGGAGTAGGCAGAGCCGATCGGGACTGACTGACGCTCTACAGTGAGGCCGCCCAGCAGTCCTCGGTGATGCCCTCACCGACGCCGAGCACCCGGTGCGCCCCGGTGGGCGCCATGCCGACCGAGGCCAGGAGCCGGCTGACCGACTCGTCCCCGCGCACGGCCCAGGCCACCAGCGCCCTGGCGTCGTCCTGGCGGGCCAGGTCCACGGCGGCGGCCAGGAGCCTGGACCCATGGCCCCGGCGCTGGCTGGCGGGCTCCACGCCCAGGGCCGTGACCTCCACGGCTCGGACGCCGGCCTCATCGACCTGGCCGTCGGCGTCCACGGACTGCGTGGGGGCCAGGCCCAGCAGACCCACCACCGCCCGCTCCTCGGTACTGTCCCCGGCGGTGGTGGCCACCAGGACGTGGTGCCGGGGCGAGGGCGGTTCGGCCACGGCCGCCTCCCAGCCGGCCGCGATGACCGGGGCGGCGATCATGGCCCGCACTCCCTCGGGCAGGGCCGAGCCGTGCTCAGCGGCGTGCCCGGTCTGCAGGGAGGCGAGCATCGTGGCGGCCTGAACCCGGCCGATCGCCTTCAGGTCCTCCGTCCGGGCCGGACGTACGAAGCCAGCCGGGCCCTGGGCGCCGCCATGGGGGTGCTCGCTATCGTCATGCTCGTTGTGGTCCGCACGGGCGTGCCGGTGCGGCGTTCGCGCGTCCAGGTCCGGGCCAAGTCCGGCCAGCGGGCCGGCCCCCAGGAAGGAGTCGTCCGGGCTTGCGGAAGGTGAGGGGCTTGCGGGGGTCGAGGAGTCCATGACTCGAGCCTAGGACCGTTGCGCATATCGGTGTCGGAGGCCCGGGTGCCGTGGGTACAAGATCTGGAGAGGGCTCGGTGGCAAGGCATATGGCGGGAAAGTGTCCGTACGGGACGACTTTGGCTGGCCGTCTCACGGGGGCGGATTGCGTTTGTGCAGGTCAGAGAGTTCCCGTCCCGGCACTGGTAGGGGACGGAGGCTTCAAAGTCGTCCCATACGGACAAATCGGCTCGTATCGGCTCGTAGGCGGACCGCTCCTGGCCTATCCGACAGATCGTGAGAACGCGTCTTCCGCCGCTCCCGTGGGCGTTAGGGTGGCACCATGAGCGCAGCCCCTTCTCGCAGCTTCGGTTCCGTCGGCGTCGCCATGGTCACGCCCTTCACGCCCGACGGGGAGGTCGACTTCGACGCCGCCCGTGCCCTGGCGGTCAGCCTCGTCGACGACGGCGCCGACATGATCCTCCTGTCGGGCACCACTGGAGAGTCCCCGACCACCCACACCCCCGAGAAGCAGGAGCTGATCCGTCAGGTCAAGGACGCCCTGGCCGGACGCGCCATGGTCATGGCCGGCGCCGGTTCCAACGACACGGCCCACGCGGTGCGCATCGGCCAGGCCTCCCAGGAGGCCGGTGCCGAGGGCCTGCTCATCAACGCCCCCTACTACAACCGCCCCAGCCAGGAGGGCGTCTACCAGCACATCAACGCCGTCGTCGAGGCCACCGACCTGCCCGTCATGATCTACGACATCCCCGGGCGCACCGGCGTGCGGATCACCGAGGCCACCCTGGCCCGCCTGGCCGGCAACCCCCGGGTCAAGGCCGTCAAGGACGCCACCGGGGACGTCGAGCAGGGCTTCAGGCGCATGGAGTCCACGGGCCTGGAGTACTACTCCGGTGACGACGGCCTCAACTTCGCCTGGCTCGCCCACGGCGCCTCCGGAGTCATCTCCGTGGCCGCCCACGCCGACGCCCACTCCTGGCGGGACATGATCGCCGCCGTCGACGCCGGTGACCTGGCCAGTGCCCGCGCCCTGGCCCGGACGCTGCGTCCCCTGGTCCACGCCATCATGGGCGGCGGTCAGGGCGCCGTCATGGCCAAGGAGGCCCTGCACCTGCAGGGGCGCCTGCCCAGCCCCACCCTGCGCCTGCCCCTCGTGCGCGCCGAGGCCGACGAGGTCGCCGCGCTGCGCGAGGTCCTGGCCGCCTCCGGGCTCCTGTAGGCCTGTAAGACGGCAGGGACCGCAGTCATGCGCATGTGGTCGCTTCACCCCTCCCACCTGGACCGTGCGGGGCTGGTAGCCTGCTGGAGAGAGTCGCTGCTGGCCCAGGCGGTCCTGGCCGGGCGCACCCGCGGCTACCGCAACCACCCCCAGCTCGAGCGCTTCCGCGGAGTATCCGCCCCGACGACGCCGGCTGCTGCGGTGGGCGCCTACCTGTGGGGGCTGCGTGAGGAGGCCGTCCGGCGCGGCTACCGCTTCGACGCCTCCCGCATCGACGTGCCGGAGGCTGGCTGCTCCGGCGTCGTCCTGACGGTGACCGAGGGGCAGATGGACTTGGAGCGCAGGCACCTCGAGGCCAAGCTGGCCGTGCGCGCCCCGGATCTCCTGCCTCTGCCGGACCGTCTCAAGGCGCACCCGATCCTCCGGGTGATCCCCGGCGAGATCGAGCCCTGGGAGCGTGCGCTCACCCCGTAGCGCCGGCGAGGAACGGCTGGGGGCGAATCAGCCGCCTGCAGCGAGCACCCGCTCGCGCACGACGCGGCGCAGGACCTTGCCGATCTGGGAACGGGGCATCTCCTCGATGATCTCCAAGCGGCGGGGCAGCGCGTAGCGCGGAACCGTCCGCTCGGCGTGCTCGCGAACCGCCTCCAGGGTCACTGAAGCGGCAGCGGCCCCGTCGGCCAGGACGACGGCGGCGCACACGAGCTCGCCCCTGGCGCCGTCGGGCAGCCCCACGACGGCGACGTCGGCCACGCCCTCCAAGGAGCGGATCGCCGCCTCGACCTGACTGGGGTAGACGTTGAAGCCGCCGGTCAGGATGAGCTCGCGCTTGCGGTCGGCCATCCACAGGAAGGAGTCCTCGCGGCGCACGATGTCACCCGTGCGCAGCCAGCCGTCCGGCAGGATCGCGGCCCGGGTGGCCTCCTCGTCCTCCCAGTAGCCGGCGAAGACCTGGGGGCCGCGCACTAGCAGCTCGCCCGGCTCGCCGTCGGGAACCTCCCGGGCCGGGTCCGGGTCCTCGGGGTCGACGATGCGCACATCCGTGGAGGGGAACGGCAGGCCCAGGGCGCCGAGCCGCCGTGAGGGTCCCATGGGCGTGCCCGCGACGATCGGGCTCGTCTCGGTCATGCCGTAACCCTCGACGAAGTAGCCGCCGGTCGCCTTCTCCCAGCGGGCACCGACCTCCGGAGGCATCGGGGCGGCCCCGCACACCCCGTAGCGCAGGGTGCGCAGGCTCGTGCCCCTTCTCTGGGCGCCCTCGAGGATCCGCTCGAACATGACCGGCACCCCGACGAAGAAGGTGAAGGGGCGCCGCTCGTGCGCCTCGAGCACCTGGTCCACCGAGAACCTGGGCAGCATCACCTGGGTGGCGGCCTTCTGCACCGCGCAGAACAGGTTGAAGGTCAGCCCGAAGGCGTGGAAGAAGGGCAGCAGGCACAGGAAGTTCTCCCCGCCCTCGTGCAGCATCGGCACCCAGGCGATGGCCTGGTTGGCATTGGCCCGAAGGTTCTGGTGGGTGAGCATCGCCGCCTTGGGGGTACCGGTCGTCCCGCCGGTGTGCAGCAGGACCGCGACGTCCGAGCCCGCCGGGTAGGGGAAGCGCGAGGGGATCCGGTGGGCGCCGGCCACCTCCCTGTCCCAGGAGCGCACGCCGCCTGGCAGGCTGCCTGCCCGGAAGGCCGCCCTCTGGCGGCGGGCCCGCTCCACCGGCAGACGCAGCGCGGCGCGTAGGCGCACCGGCATCGCGGCCGAGAGGTCCACGGTGAAGACCGTGCGGCCCCCGAGCCGGTCCCCGCAGGCCGCCTGGGTCGCAGAACCCTCAGGATCCCCAGGATCGCAGACGAGATCGACGCCCTTCTCCCACACGATGACGACCTGAGCGCCATGCGCGTCCAGCTGGGAGCGGATCTCCTCGGCGGGGGCCAGCGGGTTGTGCTCGGCCACGATCGCCCCGACGCGCAGGGCCCCGTAGAGCGCGACGGCGTGCTGCGGGCAGTTCGGCATGATGAGGGCCACCCGGTCGCCCTTGTGCACGCCCGAGGTGCGCAGTACCTGCGCCGCGCGCTCGGAGGCCTCGAGCAGCTCGCGGTAGGTCATCGCGGCGCCCAGGAAGTCGATGGCGACCCGGTCGGGGTAGAAGCGCGCTGCCGTCTCCAGCAGCTCGCTCAGGGGCGCGTCGGGCACCTCGACCGCCGCGGGGATCCCCGGCTGGTAGTGAGGGCGCAGGTAGCGGTGGTAGTCCTCGGTGGCCTGCTGCGGCCGGGCGCCGGCGTCGATGGTGCTGTTGCTCATGTCTGTGGGGTCGGGTGGGCGGTCTCGGTGTGCGGGAGTGAGGGATGTCAGTGGTGCGCAGGGTGCGCGGGGGCGGTGAGCTCAGTGGGGGGCATGGCCGTTCTCTCTGCCGTGCCTGGCGTCGTTCCTAGTGCCGTCCCTACCGTCATGTCTGCTGTCATCCTTGCCGTCGTCCCTGCGCTCGCTCCTGCCGGGGAAGTGCTCGACGATGGAAACGGCTGCCGCCGTCGCGGCACCGGAGGCCGCCTCCCGGGCCGCCAGGAGCTCCTCGCGCACCACGCGGCGCAGGACCTTGCCGATCTGGGATCGGGGCATCTCGGAAAGGATCGCGATCTGACGCGGCAGGGCGTAGTTGGACAGGGTCTTGGCCGCCCACTCGCGCACCTGCTCCAGGGTGACGGTCTGGCCCTCCTTGGGCAGGATCGCGGCGACGACGGACTCGTTGCCGGCCTCGGCCGGCAGCCCGACGACGGCGACCTCCTCCACCTGCGGCATTGAGCGCACCGCCGCCTCCACCTCCGTGGGGTAGATGTTGAAGCCCCCTGAGATGATGAGCTCCTTGCGGCGGTCGGCGATGACGTAGAAGCCGTCCTCCTCCTGGCGCACCAGGTCGCCGGTGCGCAGCCAGCCGCCGGGCAGCAGCACCTCGGCGCTCTCCTCGGGATTGTCCCAGTAGCCGGTGAAGACCTGCGGACCGCGGGCCAGCAGCTCGCCGACCTCGCCGGGAGCCACCTCCCGCTCGACGTCCTCGGGATCCACCAGCCGCACCTGCGTGGAGGGGTAGGGCACCCCCAGGGTGCCGGGGCGGCGCGCCGGCGAGATGGGGTTGCCCAGGATGATGGGGGAGGACTCGGTCATGCCGTAGCCCTCGATGATCGTGCCGCCGGTGGCCTCCTCCCAGGCCTGGGCAACGGCCAGCGGGTTGGGGGCCGCTCCGCACACCGCGATCGTGCAGGAGGACAGGTCGGCGCCCGTGGCCCGGGCCTTGGTCACCAGGCGGTCGAACATGACCGGCACCCCCGGGAAGAAGGTGGCCGGGCGCCGCTTCCAGGCGGCCAGCACCAGGTCCGCCCCGAACTTGGGCAGCACCACCTGGGTGGCGGCCAGCCCCACCGCGCACAGCAGCGACAGGGACATGCCGAAGGCGTGGAAGAAGGGCAGGACGGCGTAGAAGGTCTCCTTGCCCACGCTCGTGGTGCGCGAGGCCCAGGCCAGGGACATCTCGGCGTTGGAGCGCAGGTTCTCATGCGTCAGGCACACCGCCTTGGGCGTGCCCGTGGTCCCGCCGGTGTACAGCAGTGCAGCGGTGTCCGAGACGCCCGGCAGGGGGAAGCCCGTGGCCAGGGGCGTGGCCGACGCCGCCAGGTCGTCCCAGGAACGCACCCCGGCCGGAACCCTCCCGCGCAGCTCGTGGCGCTGGGTGCGGGCCGCGGCCACCGGCAGCCTCAAAGCCAGACGGCTGCGCAGCGGCAGGTGCCGGGACAGGTCCACCGAGTACACGCTCAGGCCCCCCAGGCCCGCCGCCTCCAGGGAGCCGACCGCCGCCACGAGGCGCTCGAGGGTCTTCTCCCAGGCGATGATGACGCGCCCGCGATGGATGTGGAACTGCTCGCGCAGCTGAGCGGCCGGCGCCAGCGGGTTGTGCTCGGCGACGATCGCGCCGATGCGCCAGGCCGCATAGGCCAGGACCACGTGCTGGGGGCAGTTGGGCAGAATGACCCCGACGACGTCCCCGCGCCCGACCCCCAGACCCCGCAGGGCCTCGGCGGCCCGAGCCACCTGGGTCTCCAGCTGGGAGTAGGTGGTGGTGGCGCCCAGGAAGTCCAGGGCGACCCGGTCGGGGAAGTTCCGGGCGGCGTCGCGCAGCATGCAGGACAGGGGCTCGCTCACCGCGGCCACCGTGTCGGGCACCCCGGCCTCCCGGTAGACGGCGTCGAGAACGGCCTCCCGCGAGACGCCCGAGCCGGTCGCCGAGACGACCTCGTCCACCGGACCGGGCTCGCCGGCGTGGCCGTTCCCACTGGGTGGCGACGTGCGTGGAGCGCTCATGGGTCTTCCCCCCTTGTCTGCCGTGAGCCTTCCGCTGACAGGAAGGTCCCGCCCGCCGCAGGTGCCACCGGGCACAACGGCGAGATGTCAGGAGCAACCGTAACCTACGGTGGCGTAACCTGCGTGGTCAGTGCCGCCGACGGCCGTGTGCGATCCCGCTCACCGGGCGCCGGCGGGTGCCTCGAGACCCTGAGGCAGAGGAAGACGGCTGACCACCCGCAGGCGGCGCGTGGGCCGGGTCATCGCCACGTACAGGTCGCCCGCGCTGCGCTCACCGATCTCAGCCGGGTCGACCAGCACGACGACGTCGAACTCCAGCCCCTTGGACAGCATCGGGCTGACCACCAGCAGCCGTGAACGCAGCACGTCCCCGCCCGGCGCCTCCATCGCGGCGTCCAGGACCGGGTCCTGGCGCAGCAGCGCCTCGGTGCGGCGGGGCGAGGGGGAGATGACCGCGATACGCCCGACGCCGGAGCCCACCTCCTGGTCAAGACGGGCCGACTCCTCGCGCACGGCCTCGCGCAGAGCCTGCGCCCAGGCGCCGGAGTCCTCACCCGCCGGGCCCTCCGGCGCGGGCGTGGCCCGCGCGTCCCCGGCGACCTCAGTGACCTCAGTGGCTTCTGAGTTCTCTGCGATGTCGGGGAATGCAGAGGTCTCAGTGATCTCAGTGATTTCGAGGCAGTCGGGCAGGTCGCGTACCGAGCGCACCGGGTAGACCGGCGGATGGCCCAGCTGCGTCACCGTCTCCTCGGCGACCTCCATGATCGTGGCCGGCGTGCGGTAGCAGACGCTGAGCGCCTCCTCGCGCAGCGGGGTCGACCCGCCGCGCGAGCGCCCCGACTGCCTGCCCTGCCGGGAGCGCGAGCGGGCCCGGTGACGGGACTGGGAGCGGGACTGTCCGCCGGGCTCCTGCGCCGACGCCGTCCCCAGGGCGGAGAGCACCTCGCCCCAGCTGTCCGGGGCGTGGGGCCCCGAGTACTGCGCCAGGTCTCCCACCACCGTGAAGGAGCGCACCGGGCAGCGGCGCGCCAGCGCCCGCCAGGCCATGGCACCGAGCTCCTGGGCCTCGTCGACGACGACGTGCCCGTAGGTCCACGTCCGATCCGCACGCGCCCGCTCGGCCAGGGTGAGCGTGGGACCGCCCTGGGAGACCCGGTCGGCGAGCATCTCTGCGCTGACCATCCCGTCCCCCAGGTCCTGGGACTCGATCGCTTGGGCCGCGTAGGCCACCAGGTCCTCACGGCGCCGGGCCTCCAGCCGGGCGCGTCGGGCCTGGGCGTCCTCGCTGGGCCCCAGCAGCTCGGCCAGCTCGTCAATGAGCGGGACGTCCGCCGGGGTGAGAGCGCCTCCCGGCTCCCGGTACAGCAGAGCCCGCTCCTGCTCGCTCAGGGACGGCGCCACCTGCTCCAGGAGGGCCGGCCGGCTCCACAGCCGCTCCAGCAGCCCCTCGGGCGTCGTCGGCATCCAGCACAGGTTGATCTCCCGGCGGGCGTCTCGGGCGGTGCGGATCTCCTCCCGGATCCAGGCGCGCGTGTCCGCGTCCGAGGCGTCCTGGTTCGTGGCCGCCGCGTACTGGTCGGTCAGGCGCTCCAGCAGCCACAGCACGAAGGTCTCCCGGGCCAGGTTGTGGGGCTTGCCGCCCCGGCGGGCCCGGGAGGCCGCCTCGCGCACGTCGCCGGGCTCCAGCCTCAGGCGCGTCCCCTGGACCTCGATCTCGCGCGGGGCCTCGGGGACGCGCTGGAGGCCCCGCACCGCGGACTCCAGGGCCTTGACCCACAGGGCGCGCCCCTTGATCTCGGCGATGCGGGCATCCTCCTGCGCGGTGGCCCGCACGCCCGGCACCAGGTCCCCGATCGTGGTGGATACCACGCCCGTCTCACCCAGGGAGGGCAGCACCTGCTCCACGTAGCGCAGGAAGGTCCGTGACGGCCCCACCAGCAGCACGCCCGAGCGCTCCAGGCGCTCGCGCTCGGAGTAGAACAGGTAGGCCACCCGGTGCAGCGCCACCGCCGTCTTGCCGGTTCCCGGGCCGCCCTGGACCACGAGCACGCCCCGGCCCGAGGAGGTGACGATCCGGTCCTGCTCGGCCTGGATCGTGGCCACGATGTCACCCATCCGGCCGTCGCGGGCCGTGGACATCGCGGCGATGAGGGCGCCCTCTCCCTGCAACTGCCCGGCTGCCACTGCGGCGCCGGACGCTCCCGCCGGGGCGCCGCCCGCCTCCAGGGCGTCCAGGTCGAGGACCTCGTCCTCCACCCCGAGCACCTGGCGGGCCCGGGTGTCGATGTGCCGACGGCGCACCAGCCCCATCGGATGGGAGGCCGTGGCCTGGTAGAAGGCCCGGGCCAGGGGCGCGCGCCAGTCCAGGATCACCTCGCGGTGCTGAGCGTCCTGCAGCCCGATCCGACCCACGTAGTGGCGCCGCCCCCCATCGGTCACCGGGGAGGAGCTGCCCACGCCCCGGCCCGAGCCGGGAGAGGAGGCCGAAGCGGATCCGGAGACGGCTCCTGCGCCGGCTGACCCCGCCGCGTCGTCGGGAGCCCGGCTCATGTCCATCCGCCCGAAGACCAGGCGGTCCTCGACCCCCTCCAGGGAGGAGACCAACGACGAGTAGTGCACGGCGTAGGCGTCCCGCTCCCCGCGCGACTGGTGGGTGCCGCTGACGCCCTGGGCCTCGGTGCGGGCCAGGGAGCGGCGGGCCTGGGCCAGCTGACGGTCCAGCTCGCTGTAGGCGAGGTCGACGACCTCCTGCTCACCGCGCACCTCGCGCTCGCGGACACTGCCCGCATCGCCTCCCGCAACGTCTTTAGCGGCGTCTTCCGCCCGCTGACGTGCCTTCCGCCGGGACTGCGGCGGGCGAGAGGGGATCGTCTGACTCACAAGACCTCGCATCGGTTGGGGTTCTGGCCGGCGGGCTCGTGAGGAGCTCTCGCTGGCGCTGGTTGACGCTGACGGGTACTGGGGTCGGTGATGGCTTCAGTACGGTCGACCCATTATTCTCCTGCTGAGGTCCCGGTGGGGACGCCGAGGGCGAACACGTCGCCCGAACCCGCCACGGACGGGAACATCGACAATCCACAAGGTGTTGGCAGGAGTGCCGAGGACGCTATCCGCTGTTCCCAGGCACTCACCCGGACGAATCCTGATAAAACGCCGAATCTCGTCACCGAGTCGACGTCGCCCGACCAGGACAGGACCGAGTCGGGTACCGAGCCAAGATCATGCCGAGACCGCTGAAACCGCTGAAACCATTGCACGACACCTACACAACCCTTCCCGACACCGTCGGCCGCACCCGCCCCGGCACCGGGGCTGTGGGGACGGGCGGAGGCCCCGGGAGGGCGGACCAGACCAGACAGGAGGAGACGGGCTCGTGAGACCACTGTTCACCATCCAGCACCCCGCGGATCAGCCGATCTCCCCGAGGGTCCTCATCCACTACTTCGAGGGCGCCATGGACGCGGGCAACGCCGGCGCCCTGGCCGTCGACCAGCTGCTCATGACGCTTCCCAGCGAGCGCCTGGCCACCTTCGACATCGACGCCCTCGTGGACTACCGCGCCCGGCGCCCCACGATGACCTTCGTCCACAACACCTACTCCTCGGTCGTCATGCCCGAGCTGGTCCTCGACCTCCTCCACGACGACGACGGCGAGGACCTTCTGCTGCTCCACGGCAGCGAGCCGGACTACCGGTGGGACGAGTTCGTCGGGGCCGTGGCGCACCTGGCCGTGTCCATGGGTGTGAGCCAGGCGGTCGGCATGAGCGGCATCCCCATGGCCGTGCCCCACACGCGCCCGACCTACGTGCACCATCACGGCAGCCAGCCCGACCTGCTGCCCAACCAGCCCGAGCTCTTCGGCCACGTCGAGCTGCCGGGCTCGATGTCGGCCTACCTCGAGCTGCGGCTGGGTGAGCTGGGCCTGGACTCGCGGGGAGTCTCGGCGGCGATCCCGCACTATGTGGCCCGTGACGAGTTCCCGCAGGGCGCCTCGGCGCTGCTGACCGCCGTCGTGCAGGCCACCGGCCTGGCCCTGCCGGTGGGGGACCTGGAGGCCGCCGCCAGCATCAATCGCGCCGAGATCAACGCCGAGGCCGCCCAGCAGCCGGAGGTCAGCGCCGTCGTCTCGGCCCTCGAGGCCCAGTACGACGCCATGGCCCCCAGGATCGCCACCGGCGAGGTGGACACCACCGCGCCCGTCCTCAACCTGCCCAGCGCCGATGAGATCGGTGCTCGACTCGAGGCCTTCCTGGAGGCCAACGACTCCGGGGACCTGGGGCCTCAGGGCTGGAACCCCGGCCGCGGGGGCTGACGGCGAGTCCGACCGGGCTGGGAGCCTGCCGCCTCAGCGGGCCCGGCCGCCCTCGGGACGCGGCAGCGCGGCGTCATCGGCGGGCCAGGTGCGCACCGGCAGCGGCAGGCGGCGCACCGCGCGCTCGATCTCCTCGAGCTCGGGGCCGGTGAAGGGCTCACGGCGGGCCACCAGCACCAGGTTCCCCCGACGTCGGCCGCGCACCGCGGCCGGGTCGGCGACGATCACCAGACCGGAGGAGCCTGCCCCCAGCGCCTCCCTGAGCGCCTCGATCTCGGCCCCGGCCTGGGCCCTGGGCACGGAGGAGGTGTTGACCAGCAGCAGCCCGCCGGGTGCGAGCGCCTCCAGGCACGAGGTCAGGAACTCCCGGCTCCGGCAGGAGGCCGGAACGCTCCCGCCGTTGAACACGTCCCGCACGACGACGTCCCACTGGCCGGGCCGCAGCCCGGAGACCACCTCGGCGGCGTCACCCACCCGGATCCGCAGCCTGGGGGAGCGGGGCAGGTCGAACCAGGCGCGTACCCGGGCCGCCAGGATCTCGTCGATCTCGACGGCGACCTGCTGGGACCCGGGGCGGGTGGTGTCCCACGCCCTGGCCAGGGCGCATCCCGCCCCGCCCAGGTGGAGGGCCCTGACGGGGCCGCCCTCGCCGCGCAGCGCCGTCAGTACCGCATCCATCTGCTGGTGGTACTCGAAGTCCAGGTGGGCCGGGTCTCGCAGGCCCAGGAAGGAGGACTCCGCACCGTCGAGCATGAGGAGGACACCGGTATCGCGCGCCGCCAGCTCGGCCGTGGCGAAGGAGGTTCGCACCGGGCCGGAGGGCAGGCCCGTCAGCGCCGTGGAACCGGAGGCCCTGCGTTTACGTGTCACAGCCCCACGGTAGCCTGAGAGGCACATCAGGGGAGGCGGCCGGTCGTCCCGGTCGTGCCAGTCCTTCTCAGCCGAGGGTCCCGGTCGTCGCGCCGCAGCGCGTCACAGGGCCCTGACGGGCGAGTCCGTCGTATGAGAGGAGGTGGAGATGAGCAGGGCGCCCCGTTCCCAGGCCGCGCGCCGCTCCTGGGGTGATGACGACTCCGCCACCCCCATCATCCACGTCGACATGGACGCCTTCTTCGCCTCGGTCGAGCTCCTCGAGCACCCCGAGCTGGTCGGCCGCCCCGTCATCGTCGGCGGCCGCGACGGCCGGGGCGTCGTCTCGGCCGCCTCCTACGAGGCCCGAGCCTTCGGCGTCTCCTCGGCGATGTCCATGGCCGAGGCCTCCCGGCGCTGCCCCCAGGCCGTGGTCCTGCCCGTGCGCCACGGCCTCTACTCCCAGGTCTCGGCCCAGGTCATGTCCGTCCTGGCGGAGGTCACCCCAGTCCTGGAGAAGGTGAGCATCGACGAGGCCTTCCTCGACGTGACCGGGGCCCGGCGCCGCATGGGCTCGCCAGTGACCATCGGCAGGTGGATCCGCGCCGAGGTCCGCAGGCGCGTGGGTGTTCCGGCCTCTGTGGGCATCGCCTCCACCAAGTTCGTCGCCAAGCTCGCCTCGTCCCACGCCAAGCCCGACGGCCTGCTCCTCATCCCGGCCGACGCCACCCAGGACTTCCTCAACCTGCTGCCGGTCGGGGCGCTGTGGGGCGTGGGCGCCCGGACCCAGGAGGTCCTGGATCGATGGGGCGTCAAGGACGTGCGCACCCTGGCGGCCACCGACGTGCGCCACCTGGAGAGGATCCTGGGCCGGGCCGCCGGGCGTCACCTGCACGAGCTGTCCCACGGCGTCGACCCCCGCCGTGTGGAGCCGGTGCGCGAGGAGAAGTCGGTGGGCACCGAGACGACCTTCTTCGACACGGTCACGGACCGGGAGCACGCCCGACGGGTCCTGCTGGACCAGACCCACCAGTGCGCCGCCCGTCTGCGCGCGGGAGACCTGCGGTGCCGTGTCGTCGTCCTCAAGGCCCGGGGCGCCGACTTCACCACCGTCACCCGCTCACGCACCCTGCCCGTCCCCACCGACCTCGCCCACGACATCTGGGAGACCGTCTCCTCGCTCTACTCCGCCCTGCCCGTGCCGGCCGGCGGCTTCCGCCTCCTGGGGGTGCGGGTCGAGGGCCTGCTGCGTCCCGACGACGGCGTCCAGCTCCTCCTGGACGAGGACCCCCGGCGCGGTGCCTCGGAGAGGGCGGCCGACGCCGTGCGCCGCAGATGGGGCAGCGGTGCGCTGGCCCCGGCCAGCCTGCTGGGAGGCGGAGGCGGGGCCGCCCGGTCGCCGCACGGCAGCACGAGACGGCGAGCGCGCGATGATGAGACGGGGCCGTGAGCGCGAGCGGTGAGGAGAAGACGATGTGCCAGACGGTCAGACGGTCCCGGCCCGCTCGGGTCTCGGCCGCTCCGCCTCGGTCCGACCCGACCAATCTCGACCAACCTGGTTCCGCCAGTTTCTCCTGAGCCCCCACAGCGCCTATCCTGGCAACTACGGCGCAGATCCCCGGCCCCGCCCGGAAGCAAGGAGCATGATGGCACTGTCAGAGCGAGAGCAGCAGGTCCTGCGGGACCTGGAGTCGCAGCTCCACCAGGACGATCCCGACCTGGCGCAGACGCTCCAACGTGAGGAGCGTCAGCTCTCGCGTCTCTCGCCCCGTCATATCGGTGGGGGCGTGGCCCTGGTGCTCATCGGTCTGGCCCTTCTCATCGCCGGGGTCTCGGTGCGTCACAACCTCGTCTCCATCCTGCTGGGGGTGGCGGGCTTCCTCGTGGCCGTCGGCGGCGTGGCCCTGGCCCTGACCCGGGTCGAGAGCGCCTCGGGCTCGAACCGGTCCGCCACCGGTGGCGGTCAGCCCGGTCGAGACCGGAGCGGTAAGAAGAAGCGCTCCTCCTTCATGGACCGTCAGTCCGAGCGCTGGGAGCGCCGCCGCGACACCGAGGACTGACGGACTCACCTGACTCGATCCGCCTCGGCCTTTCCTTCGAGTACTCCTTCGAGGTCGTCCCTGCCGACGTGGCCCCCACTTCCCTCCACCAACACCACCCCCACATCCCACCACCCTTCCAAACCCTTCCAGCATCTGCAGGCCCTGTCCCCGACGCTCACCGGCTCGGGACAGGGCCTGCAGGTTGTCGGCTCCTCACCAGATCCCCGCAAAACCCGCAGAATCACAGGGGATTCCAAGGAACTCCAGGGATCTTCCAGAAGAGCTGCGCCGTCCGGGCCTCATCACCTGAAGCCTGCGTGCAGGCCGGATGAAGGCTGCTTTTTTCCTGTACATCCACCACGCCGAAGAGGTGGTGGTGAATGCCTCCCTCCACCGTCCCTCCACCCTCCTCCACTGCGTTCGAGTTCATCTCTGATGCGTGCGATATCAACGAAAGACGAGGATGTGTCGCCGGTGGAGGAGCGTCGGCGATGCGTAGTTGTGATGTGCTCGCGGGGGAGGGGTGGGAGAAAAGGGAGGGAAGTGGAGTAGGGTGGGGTGCACGGGGTCGTCGAGGGGAAGGAGGTGGCTCATGTTCCTGGGAACGCATGCACCCAAGCTGGACGAGAAGGGCCGTCTCATCCTCCCGGCGAAGTTCCGTGAGGAGCTTGCGGGCGGCGTGGTTCTGACCCGGGGTCAGGAGCACTGCCTGTACGCCTTCACCGCTGCCGAGTTCGAGCGCATGTACGCCCAGCTGCGTGAGGCGCCCCTGGCTCAGAAGCAGGCGCGTGACTACGTGCGCGTCATGCTCTCGGGCGCGGACTCGCAGATCCCGGACAAGCAGGGCCGCATCACGCTGCCGGCGCCACTGAGGGCCTACGCGGGCCTGAAGAAGGACCTGGCCGTGATCGGAGCCGGGGCCCGGGTGGAGATCTGGGACGCCGAGTCCTGGAGCACCTACCTGGCCGCTCAGGAGCAGGTCTTCGCCGATACGGCGGAGGAGATCATCCCCGGCTTCTTCTGAGCCGGAACCGGCCGTCGGTCGCCACCGGCGACCGGCAGCCGAATACCCGGTCGAACCGCCGGCTGAACCCCAACTGAACACCGTGGACCGCACGCTGAGGCCGTCAGGGCTCTGGTGAGCCATCTCGTGAGGTCTCCGCCCGATGTCGCGTCCGACGCCTCTTCCCCGGCGCCGGAACCACGGGAGGAGTCCTGGCGAGATGGCCACCGCCGGTCCGCGAACCGACGTCGACGACGGGCAGCCGATCCGGCAGACCGACGCTCCGCAACCCCTCACGGGGAGCTGAGCCACCCAGCACCAGACGCGTCCAGTGCCCGCCACCGGACCAGCACCAGGAAGGAGAGCGCCGCATGACCAGCCCCCAGGCTCAGGCAACCGCCGACGCCGCCGGCCGGCACGAGCCGGTGCTCCTCCAGCGCTGCCTGGACCTGCTCGCCCCCGCGATCGAGGGGGCCGCCGACCAGACCTCTGCAAGGCCGGTCATGATCGACTGCACCCTGGGCATGGGGGGCCACACCGAGGCGGCGCTCGAGCGCTTCCCGGCTCTGAGCGTCGTGGGCATCGACCGCGACCCCGAGGCGATCGCGCTGGCCTCAGCGCGCCTGGAGCGCTTCGCAGACCGCTTCGTGGCGGTTCAGACCACCTACGACGCCGTGGACCGGGTTGCCCGTGAGTACTCCGTGCGCGCCGAGGGGACGGTGGACGCCGTCCTCATGGACCTGGGCGTCTCCTCCCTCCAGCTCGACGAGGCCTCACGGGGATTCTCCTACGCCCGCCCCGCACCCCTGGACATGCGCATGGACCAGGGCTCGGGGACCACCGCCCAGGACCTGCTGGAGACCGCAGGCGCCGCTGAGATCACCCACATCCTGCGCACCTACGGCGAGGAGCGATTCGCCTCCCGTATCGCCTCCGCCATCGTGCGTCGCCGTGAGGCGGGTAAGCCGGTCGCCAGTACGCAGGAGCTGGCCGAGCTCGTCCGTCAGGCGGTGCCGGCACCGGCCCGCCGCAGTGGCGGGCACCCGGCCAAACGGACCTTCCAGGCGCTGCGCATCGCCGTCAATGCCGAGCTCGACGTCCTGGAGCGGGCCGTGCCCCGGGCGCTCAACAGCCTGCGCGTCGGGGGACGCCTCGTGGTGGAGTCCTACCAGTCGCTGGAGGACCGCATCGTCAAGCGGTCCCTCAGCCGCGGGGCCACCGCTCGGGCGCCGCGGGACCTGCCTGTCGTGCCCGAGGCGGACCGCCCCTACCTCGAGCTGCTCACCAGCGGCGCGGAGAAGGCCGATGCCCGCGAGCTCGACCACAACCCCCGCTCCGCCCCGGTGCGGCTGCGCGCAGCCGTACGCATCCGCCCGGCCGACCAGGCCCCCGTACCCGAGTCCCCACCGGCTCCGGCCGCAGAGCGCAGCCGGAGCCCGGGGCGCAAGGCCGGGCACCGACCCGGTCGGCACCGGAGGACATAGCTAACCGCTGCCAACCGCTGCCAACCGGCCCCACCCGCCCCAGTCATCCAGTCATCAGTCCAGAAACATCACAGGGAAGGCACATCGATGAGCGCCACCGCCACTGCTCGAGTCACCCGCCCGGTCACAACGCGGCGCACCGCCCAGGCAAGTGGTTCCACCGGCACCCAGGGACGCACTGAGGCCGGTTCCGTCACCCGTCCCCAGCTGCGCGTCATCAGCGGCGCCTCCCGGGCGACCTCGTCCTCCCTGCCCTTCCTCACGCTCATCATCATGGTGCTGGCGGGCGCTCTCATCGCCTCGATGCTCCTCAACGCCAAGATGGCCGATACCGCCTACCGGATGAAGGAGAAGCAGGTCGAGCTCAACGTCGCCGAGGACCACGTCGAGACGCTGCGCACCCAGGTGCAGGAGGCCTCGGCACCCGACGCCCTGGCCACCCGTGCCAAGGAGCTCGGCATGGTGCCCGCCGCCGCTCCCGGCGTCGTCGACGTCGACAAGGGCCAGCTCACCGAGGGCACCCCCGCCCAGGCGGCCAAGGCCGGCCAGGCCGGGAAGTAGGCGCCGGTGAATCCCTCGCGTCGTCAGGCGCTCCAGGCCGGGGGCCTGCTGCTCTTCACGGCCCTGGCCGGTCGCACCGTCTACGTCCAGGCGATCGACGGGCCCGAGCTGGCCGCCAAGGCCAAGGCCGAGCGCACGGTCTCCTGGGTCAACCGGGCCCCCCGGGGAGACATCACCGGACGAGACGGCACGGTCCTGGCCTCGTCGGCGGTCAGCTACGACATCGGCGTCAACCAGACCCTCATCGCCCAGTACGAGCGCACCGAGATGCGTCCGAACGAGTCCACCGGCGTCAACGAGAAGGTCGTCGTCGGCTACGGGGCGGCGGCGGTCGCCGCCCAGCTCGCCCCGATCCTCGACGTCGACCCCCTCGAGCTCGGGGCCAAGCTCGTGGGAGAGCGGACCTACGAGGTCATCGCCCAGGAGGTCGCCCCCGACACCTGGCGCAAGATCAAGGCCCTGGACATCCCCGGCGTCGAGCCCGACCAGCGCACCCGACGCACCTACCCGGCCGGGACCGTGGCCGGCAACGTCCTGGGCTTCACCCACGAGGGGGAGCACAACCGCGAGCTCATCGGGGCCGCCGGGCTGGAGCTCACCCAGAACAAGCTGCTCACCGGCGTCGACGGCAAGGGCAGTGAGGAGATCGGACGCAGCGGCGTCATCATCCCCACCGGCGAGCAGGAGGACAAACCGGCCAGGCCCGGCGCCACGGTGCGCACCACCCTCAACCCGGACCTGCAGTCCATCGCCCAGGAGACCATCGACCGCACGGTGGCCGCCCAGCACGCCGACTGGGGAATCGTCATGGCCATGGAGCCGAGTACCGGCAAGGTCGTCGTCCTGGCCGACTCCAACTCCGTCGACCCCTCCGACCCCTCGGCCACCTCCGAGGAGAACCGCACCGCCCGCAGCGTCCAGGCCGTCTTCGAGCCCGGAAGCGTCGGTAAGGTCGTCACCTTCGCCACCGCCCTGGAGGAGGGCGCGGTCAAGCCCGAGGACACCTGGACCATCCCCTACACCTGGACCTCGGCCAGCGGGCAGACCTTCAAGGACTCCCACGAGCACGAGACCCAGACGCTGACCACCTCCGGGGTCCTGGCGGAGTCCTCCAATGTCGGCACCGTCCAGATCGGTGAGAAGGTCTCCGACGACGTCCGCTACGACTACATGAAGCGCTTCGGCTGGGGCGAGGCCACAGGCATCGAGATGCCCGCCGAGTCCGACGGGATCATCTACCCGCCCAGCTCCTGGGACGACCGCACCCGCTACACCACGATGTTCGGGCAGGGGGTCGCCGGAACCACCCTCCAGTCCCTCCAGGTGCTGGCCACCGTGGCCAACAAGGGCGTGCGCGTGGCGCCGCGCGTCATCGACGCATGGATCGACGCCGACGGCAAGGAGACTCCCCAGACCCGCCCCGAGGGGGCGCGGGTCATCTCCGAGGCCACCGCCAAGACCCTCACCGAGATGCTCATCGGCGTCACCCAGGAGGGCGGCACCGCCGAGTCCGCCTCCATCAACGGCTACCTGGTGGCGGGCAAGACCGGGACCACCGAGATCCTCACCGACGACTCCACCGTGGCCTCCTTCGTCGGCTTCCTGCCCGCACGCGACCCGGTCCTGGCGATCGCCGTCATCGTCTACCGGCCCGAGGGCATCTTCGGGGGCACCGTCGCCGCCCCCGTCTTCCGGGAGGTGGCGCTGGCCGCCATGCAGGCGCTCAACATCGCCCCGGACCCGAGCGTCGTCGCCGCCCAGGCCGCCCGGGACGGAGCCGGCGGGGAACGGGACGCGAGCCAGTGAGGTGCCCCATGAGCTAGGTGAGCGTGACCACCAGCACCCCGGCGAAGTGGGCCGGAGGGGCTCTTGTGGAAGATCGACAGTCGAAGGTCGCGATAGATTGAGGAACTATGAGCAACCACGCCTACGAGTCGGCCGCCGCCCTACGGCCGGGCTCCAATGGTCCCATCCCCATCAGCACTCTGTGCGAGCGCTTCTCCCTGGTTCCCGCCTCAGCTGATGATGCCGCCGCCCTGGGCGACCTGAGCGTCCTGGGAGTCAGTGTCGACTCCGGTGACACCGCCCCGGGCGAGCTCTTCGTGGGCCTGCCCGGCTTCACCGTCCACGGCGCCCGTTTCGCCGCCGAGGCCGTCGCCTCCGGGGCCGTCGCGGTCCTGACCGACACCGACGGCGCCCGGATCGTCCACGAGATCGCCCCCGGCACCCCGGTCCTCGTCCACGACGATCCCCGCGCCGTCGTCGGCCCCCTGAGCGCCGAGGTCTACCACCACCCCGCACGCGGTCTGGTCACCACCGCAGTGACCGGCACCAACGGCAAGACGACCACTTCCTACTTCCTGGATGCGATCCTGTCGGCCCACGTCGGCGGCTGCATGGTGGCCGGGACCGTTGAGCTGCGCGTGGGGGAGCGCTCCGTGGAGTCCCCGCGCACCACCGTCGAGGCCCCCGTCCTGCAGCGGATGATGGCCCTGGCCGTGGAGGACCGGGTCGGCGCCGCCTCCCTGGAGGCCTCCAGCCACGCCATCGTCCTGCACCGGCTCGACGGCGTCGTCTTCGACGTCGCCGGCTTCACCAACCTCCAGCGCGACCACCTCGACTTCCACAAGACCATGGAGGGATATCTGGAGGCCAAGGCGCAGCTGTTCACCCCCGAGCACGCCCGTCGCGGCGTTGTCTGCGTCGACGACCAGTGGGGCGCCCGGCTCGCGCAGGAGGCCCCCATCGAGGTCGACCGCGTGCGCGCCTACCCCGGCGACACCCCCGCCGACTGGTGGGTCAGCGATGCCGCCGTCTCCCTGACCGACTCCGCCACCACCTTCATCCTCCACGGGCCCGACGGCGAGCAGATCGAGGCCTCCTGCCCCCTGCCCGGGCTCGTCAACGTCCAGAACGCCGCCCTGGCCCTGGTCATGGCCATCCGTGCGGGCGTTCCCGCCGCCACGGCCACCGCCGCCCTGGCAGGAGCCCACAACATCCCGGGTCGGATGCAGCGCATCAGTCAGCGCGACGACCGACGCGGCCTGTGCATCGTGGACTTCGCCCACACCCCCGACGCCATGGAGCTGGCCCTCAAGGCCGTGCGTCCCATCACCCCCGGTCGCCTCATCGTGGTCTTCGGCTCCGACGGCGACCGCGATCAGGGCAAGCGCCCCATGCTGGGCGAGGTGTGCGCCCGCCTGGCCGACGTCCTGGTCATCACCGATGAGAACCCCCGCAGCGAGGACCCCCAGCTCATCCGTGACGCCATCCTGGAGGGGGTGCGCAGCGTGCGCCCGGACCTGAAGGACGTCGAGGAGGTCACCACCTGGCGCGGCGACGCCGTGCGCCGGGGGGTCGAGCTGTGCGGGCCCGACGACACCGTCATCGTCACCGGCAAGGGCCACGAGCCCTTCCTGGAGATGGCCGGCGAGTTCATCCGCTACAACGACGCCCCCGTCATGGCCCAGGCCGTTGAGGAGAAATGGGGACGGGGATGAACCTCAGCCTGAGTCAGATCGCAGCCGCCGTCGGCGGCAGACTCATCGGCCCGGACGCCTCCGTCACCGGCCCCGTCGTCACCGACTCCCGTCAGGCCGCCGAGGGCGCCCTGTTCGTCGCCGTCCACGGCGAACGCACCGACGGCCATGCCCATCTGGGCTCCGCACTCGGCCTGGGCGCCGTCGGGGCCATCGTCTCCGACCTGGAGGCGGCCCGAGCCGGGCTGTCCGGGGAGGAGATCGAGGCGGCCCCCGAGGACCCGCCCATGGGACTCGTCCTCGTGGAGGACACCGTCACGGCCCTGGGCGCCCTGGCCCGCACCCACCTGGCCGGCCTGCGCCAGGCAGCAGCGGATCGCGGTCAGCGGCTCACCGTCGTCGCGATGACCGGCTCGGTGGGTAAGACCACCACGAAGGACCTCACCCGCCAGCTGCTGGCCGCCTCCGGGCCGACGGTGGCTCCCAGAGCCAGCTTCAACAACGAGATCGGCCTGCCGCTGACCGTCCTGGAGGCCGACGAGCGCACCCGCTACCTCGTCCTGGAGATGGGAGCCTCGGGCCCCGGCCACATCGCCTACCTCACCGATATCGCGCCACTGGACGCGGCCGGCGTCCTCATGATCGGCCACGCCCACATGGGCGGGTTCGGCTCCATCGAGGGAGTCGCCGCCGCCAAGGCGGAGATCATCGCCGGCCTGCTTCCCGGCGGCACCGCCATCCTCAACGCCGACGACGCGCGCGCCGCCGCCATGGCGGAGCTCGCCCCGGCGCAGGTCCTCACCTTCTCCAGCCGGGGAGGCGCTGCGGACCTGCGCGCCGAGCACATCGTCCTGGACGAGGCCGCCCGAGCGGCCTTCGACCTCCGCCTGCCCGGACTCGATGAGCCCCGGCGCGTCCGGCTGGCCGTGGCCGGCGCTCACAACGTGGCCAACGCCCTGGCCGCGGCGGGCCTGGCCCTGGCCGCGGGGCTGGGACCCGAGCTCGTCGCCGAGCGGCTCGGCTCCGTGAGCATCGAGAGCCCCCACCGCATGGACGTGACCGAGCTCAGTGGTGATCTTCTCCTCATCGACGACTCCTACAACGCCAACATCGACTCCATGACGGCGGCGCTGGCCGCTCTGCCTGCCCTGGCCGGGGACCGGCGCCGCGTCGTCGTGGTTTCCGAGATGCTCGAGCTGGGGGAGTCCTCCGCCGCCGATCACGCGCGCACCGGGGAGTTAGCCGCCCAGGCCGGAGCCGCTATGCTCATCGGCATCGGCTCCACCCAGGAGGCACTCGAGGCAGCCGGGGCGCGAGGGGTCGAGGTCGTCGGCTTCGCCGATGCCGCGACCGCCATCTCCCAGATCGACGCCCTCCTGTCCGACGGCGACGCCGTCCTGGTCAAGGGCTCCAACGGATCAGGCGCCTGGCGCCTGGCCGACCACCTCAAGGAGGTTCGTCCCCGATGACCGCCATCCTCATCTCCGGCGTGGTCGGACTGGTGGGCACCCTGCTGGGAACCCCGTTGCTCATCCGCTACCTCCACGCCAAGGAGTACGGGCAGTTCATCCGCCAGGACGGCCCTCAGGGCCACTTCACCAAGCGCGGCACGCCGACCATGGGCGGCCTCGTCATCATCATCTCCACCGTCCTGGGATACACCCTGGCCAACCTCACCCAGCTGCGCACACCGCGCGCTTCCGGGGTCCTGCTGCTCTTCCTCATCGTCGGGCTCGGGCTCATCGGCTTCCTGGACGACTTCGAGAAGATCTCCAAGCAGCGCTCCCTGGGGCTGCGGGCCTGGCAGAAGATCGTGGGACAGGCGCTCATCGGCGTCGGCTTCTCGGTGGCCGCCCTGCGCTTCGCCGACCGCAACGGGCTCACCCCCGGCTCCACACGGATCTCCTTCGCCCGGGACTCGGCGATCGACCTGGCCTTCGCCGGCAGCGTCGTCGGGCTCATCCTGTTCATCCTGTGGGCGAACTTCCTCATCACCGCCTGGTCCAACGCCGTCAACCTCACCGACGGTCTCGACGGGCTGGCCGCCGGCGCCTCGGCCATGGTCTTCGGCGCCTACACCCTCATCGGCGTGTGGCAGACCAACCAGTCCTGCAACTACGGCCACGAGTCCATGGTCCCCACCACCTGCTACCAGGTCAGGGACCCTCGCGACCTGGCGATGATCGCCGCGGCCCTCATGGGGGCCTGCTTCGGGTTCCTGTGGTGGAACGCCTCACCCGCCAAGATCTTCATGGGTGACACCGGCTCCCTGGCGCTGGGAGGGGCCGTGGCGGGGCTGTCGATCCTGACCCGCACCGAGTTCCTCGCCGTCATCCTGGGCGGGCTCTTCCTGGCCGAGGTCATGAGCGACATCATCCAGATCGTCTCGTTCAAGTCGACAGGCCGACGCGTCTTCCGCATGGCTCCACTGCATCACCACTTCGAACTGGGAGGATGGACCGAGGTCAACGTGGTGATCCGCTTCTGGATCATCGCCGGCCTGTGTGTCATCGCAGGACTGGGACTCTTCTACGCCGAGTACCTGCGCCAGCTCATCTTCGGGTGAGCCGGGCCGCCCGGGCCACCAGGGCCCGACGAACCACTGATGCAGAGCCTCCCGCCGGCGGACCGGTGAGGAGGCGTGAGGAACCAGGAGCGTGAACCCGCACCGTGACGAGTCTGACTGAAGTCCCCGGTGAACCGACCAGCGGCGCCGGTCCGGTGGGTGCACCCGGATCCGCTGCGGCCGGTGCCGTGAGCGGCCCTGGCGGGTCCCTGAGCGACCAGCTCGACGGCGCCCACGTGGCCGTCGTCGGGCTCGGGCGAACCGGACGCGCCGTCGTCGACGCCCTGGCCACCCTGGGGGCCCGCATCCACGTCTTCGACAGCCGCGAGGCCTCCATCGAGGCGCTGGACGCCACCGCGCACGGCACCCTGGCCACCTCCGTGGTCTCGGCCACCGTCGCCGACGGCGAGGCGACAGCGGCCGCCCTGGCCGACTCCCCGGCGCGGCTGCTCGTCGTCTCCCCCGGAGTCCCGGCCACCGGCCCGGTCCTGCGCACCGCCGAGGCGGCTGGCATCGAGACCTGGAGCGAGATCGAGCTGGCCTGGAGGCTCCAGCAGGACTCCTCGCGTGCGGACGTCCCCTGGCTCACGCTGACCGGCACGGACGGCAAGACCACGACGGTCGGCATGCTCTCGGCGATCCTGGAGGCCCAGGGACTCACGGCCCCTGCCGTCGGCAACATCGGCACCCCCGTCATCGAGGCGGTGCTGGCCGGCAGCGCCGACGCCCTGGCCGTGGAGCTGTCCAGCTTCCAGCTCCACACCACCCGGACCCTCTCCCCCCTGGCCTCGGCCTGCCTCAACCTGGCCGCCGACCACCTCGACTGGCACGGGGGCCCGGAGGCCTACGCCGCGGACAAGGCCCGCGTCTACGCCCGCACCCGGCTCGCCGCCGTCTACAACCTCGCCGACGGCGCCACTGAGGACATGGTGCGCCGGGCCGACGTCGTCGAGGGCTGCCGGGCCGTCGGCTTCACCCTGGCCGCGCCGGGCCTGGGACAGGTCGGCATGGTCGAGGACATGCTGGTGGACCGTGCCTTCCACGCCGAGCGCCGCTCCAGCGGCGTCGAGCTCGCCACCGCCACCGACATGGCCCACCTGGCCCCGGGGCGGCGCCCCGAGAACCTGCCCGCGCACCTGCTCGCCGACGCCCTGGCGGCCGCCTGCCTGGCCCGCGCGGCCGGGGTCGGAGCGGAGTCGGTCGCGGCCGGGCTGCGCGACTACAGCCCCGGTGCCCACCGGATCGTCACCGTCGCCCAGGCCGACGGCGTCACCTGGGTCGACGACTCCAAGGCCACCAACCCGCACTCCGCCGAGGCCGCGCTGACCTCCCTGCCGAAGGGAACCGGTGTGTGGATCTGCGGCGGAGACACCAAGGGTGCCCAGTTCTTCGACCTGGTCCGCACCGTGCGGCCCCATCTGCGCGGCGCCGTCGTCATCGGCAAGGACCAGAGCGACATCCTGGCCGCCCTGGAGCAGGAGGCGCCAGGACTGCCGGTCACCCGCGTCAGCGACGCCGCGCCCGAGCGGGTCAGCGTCGCGGCGGTGGAGGCGGCCGGAGCCCTGGCCCGCAGCGGCGACACCGTCATGCTGGCGCCGGCCTGCGCCTCCTGGGACCAGTTCACCTCCTACGCCCAGCGCGGTGACCTGTTCGCCGCCGCGGCCCGGGCCCACACCGGACTCGCCGGCGCCCAGACGGTGGAGGCCTCCGGTGTCCAGGGGCAGCCGTGAAGACCGGGTCCACCTCGGCCACCGCTCCTCGCTCGTCGAGACCGCCCTCGTCGGGGTCCTCGGCGCCCTCCGACCGCGCAGCGGAGAAGGGCCGTGGCGATCACAGGTCCGGCGGGGCCGAGACTCGAGGAGCGTCGGCCGCATCGTCCAAGCGACCCGGGAAGCAGTCGAGGAAGCAGCCGAGGTCTGCCAAGCGGACCGGCTCGCGCTCGGCCCAGCCCCGGCAGTCGTCGGGCTCCCCGAGGCGACGGACGGGCGTCCCCTCGCCCCAGGCGTCCTCACCGACATCGCCGAGGAGGTCGTCGAACGGTGGCGGCTCCCGGACCACGGGCCGTATCGGCCAGGTGCGTGCCGCCTGGTCCGGGCGCCTGGCGCGCTGGGGCGAGCGCCTGGCCCGCCCCTGGGACGGAGCCGGCTCCACCGAGCCCGACGGCGCCTCATCGCACGGGCGTCGCGGACGCCGGCCGAACAGCGCCGCTGACGCTGCTCAGAGCGCCGAGCAGGTGACCCTGACCTACTACTGCCTGCTCGTCTCCACCCTGGTGCTGGAGACCTTCGGGCTCATCATGGTCTTCTCCGTGCAGTCGGTGACCGTGGCCGCCAACGGGGGCAACGCCTTCACCGACTTCGCCAAGTACCTCATCTTCGCCGTCGTGGGGACCGTGGGCATGATCGGGATCTCCCGCATGCCCCTGTCCTGGTTCCCCCGGGTCGCCTGGGCGGTCCTGGGGCTGACGATCGCCATGCAGTGCCTTGTCTTCACTCCCATCGGCGTCAACGTCTACGGAAACCGCAACTGGATCCTGGTGCCCGGGGTCGGCACGGCCCAGCCCTCGGAGTTCATCAAGATGGCTCTTGCCCTGGTCCTGGGCACAATGGTGACCTGGTACGTGGCCAAGCGCCGGGACCGGTCGTGGCACGCGGGCTGGGCCGGCGTCGGTATCGCGATCCTGAGCGTCCTGGGGGGACAGGACCTGGGAACCGTCATCATCCTGGTCCTCATCGTCGCCGGCGCCCTGTGGGTGGGGGGACTGAGAAAACGATGGTTCGCCCTCCTGGGCACGCTCGGCATGCTGCTGTTCGCAGCGGCCTCCATGCTCAGCGCCAACCGGCGCGCCCGCATCATCGCCTGGATCCACCCCGAGGGGGCGGACCCCACCGGCGTGGGCTACCAGCCCAAGCACGGCATGTGGGCGCTGGGAACCGGCGGCTGGTTCGGCGTCGGACCGGGCTCCTCGCGCCAGAAATGGGGCTACCTCACCCAGGCCGACTCCGACTACATCTTCGCCGTGCTCGGCGAGGAGTTCGGACTGGTGGGCACCCTCGTCGTCATCGTCCTGTTCGCCGCCATCGGCGCCTGCTGCCTGCGCCTCATGAGACGCCACACCTCGATCTACGTCGTGGCCACGACCTCGGCCATCGGCGCGTGGATCGTGGGGCAGGCGATCATCAACATGGGGGTCGTCACCGGCGCCCTGCCGGTGCTGGGCGTCCCGCTTCCCCTCGTCAGCCGTGGAGGAACCGCCCTGGTCTCGGTCCTCCTGGCCATCGGGGTGCTTCTGGCCTTCGCCCGCCACGAACCCGGCGCGCAGGAGGCCCTGTCCACGAGTCCCGGGGCGCTGCGTCGCTCCCTGGCAGTCATTGTCCCTAGGAGGAACCGTGCCCGAGACAAGTGAGAGCGCAGGCTCGCCCCAGGAGGCGCCGTCCAGCAGACCGGAGCGGCCCCAGCCGCTGCGGGTGCTGCTGGCCGGTGGCGGCACCGCCGGCCACGTCAACCCGTTGCTGGCCACGGCCGCGGCCCTGCAGGAGCCGGCCCTGGGCGGCGACCCCCGCACGCGGATCCTCGTCCTGGGAACGGCCGAGGGGCTGGAGAACCGCCTCGTGCCCGAGGCCGGCTTCGAGCTGGCCCTCGTTCCCCGGGTTCCCCTGCCCCGGCGTCCCAGCGGGGACCTGCTGCGCCTGCCGCACCGGCTGGGAAAGGCGATCAGCGCAGCCACCGAGGCCATCGAGGCGGTCGGGGCCGACGTCGTCGTCGGCTTCGGCGGCTACGTCTCCACCCCCGCGTACCTGGCCGCCCGGAAGGCCGGCGTGCCGGTCGTCATCCACGAGCAGAACGCCCGGCCCGGCCTGGCCAACCGGCTGGGGGCGTCCTGGGCCAGGGCGGTCGCCCTGACATTCGCCTCCACCCGTCTCAAGGCCTCCAAGGGAAGCACCGAGGTCACCGGGCTGCCACTGCGCCCGGCCATCGCCACCCTGGTGACGCAGCGGGCCACCTCCGAGGGGGCCCGGCGCGCCCGCGTCGAGGGCGCCCGGGCGCTGGGACTCGACCCCGACATGCCCACGCTCCTGGTGACGGGTGGCTCGTTGGGGGCCCAGCACCTCAACGAGGTCCTCAGCGAGTCACTGGACTCCCTGCCCGCAGGCCTGCAGGTGCTGCACCTGACCGGCAAGGACAAGGACGCCCCCGTGCGCGCCGCACTCGAGGCGGCAGTGGCCTCCGGCGCGCCGCAGGATCTGACCGATCGCTACCACGTGCTGGACTACCTGACCACCATGGAACAGGCCTACGCCTGTGCCGACGGGGTCCTGTGCCGCTCCGGTGCCGGTACCGTCGCGGAGATCACCGCCCTGGGACTGCCCGCGCTCTACGTCCCCCTTCCGATCGGCAACGGTGAGCAGCGTCTCAACGCCGCCGACGTCCTGGCCTCAGGAGGCGGGCGCCTGGTGCTCGACGCCGACCTCAAGCCCTCCGACATCCTCGACTTCGCGGTGCTCATCTCCGACCCCGAGCATCAGGCCGCCATGGCCCGGGCCGCGGCCTCCACCGGAGTCCAGGACGCGGCGGCCCGACTGTCCGCCCTCATCCAGCAGTGCGCCTCCACGAATCCCGCTCCCACCGACGAGGAGAGTGCGGCATGACCGCCCCGACACACCACCCCGCCCCCCACGCCGTCTCCCGGCAGGCCGGTACTGACCGACACACGATGGCCGGCAGGTCGTTCCACCTCATCGGTATCGGGGGAGCGGGCATGAGCGTGGTCGCCCAGCTGCTCGCGGCTCGGGGTGCCCGGGTCTCGGGCTCCGACGCCCACGGCGGTCCCGCCTTCGACCACCTGGCCGACCTGGGGATCACGACCCACCTGGGCCATGACGCCGCGCACGTCCCCGAGGCGAGCACGGTCGTGGTCTCCACTGCGATCAAGGAGACCAACCCCGAGCTCGCCCAGGCCCGCCGACGGGGTCAGGAGGTCATCCACCGCTCCCAGGCCCTGGCCCTGGCCGCCCAGGGGCTGGACTTCGTCGCCGTGGCCGGCGCGCACGGCAAGACGACGACCTCGGGCATGCTCGCCGAGGCCCTCACCCAGGCCGGTGCCGACCCCTCCTTCGCCATCGGCGGGGTCGTCAGGGCGCTGGGTACCGGGGCCCACCTGGGGAGCGGCTCCGCCCTCGTGGCCGAGGCCGACGAGTCCGACCGCTCCTTCCTCAACTACTCACCCCGCGTGGAGATCGTCACCAACGTCGAGCCGGACCACCTCGACAGCTACGGCACCGCCGAGGCCTTCGAGGCGGCCTTCGTCGACTTCGCCCACCGCCTGGTTCCCGGGGGCCTCCTGGTGGCCTGCGCCGAGGACCCCGGCTCACTGCGCCTGGCGCAGTCGGCCGCCGATGAGGGGCTGCGCGTGGTCACCTACTCCTTCGCAGGTCCCGAGACCCTGCCCGGCGGGACGCTGGTGGGGGAGGGGCACGTCCACCTGGACATCCAGGAGCGCGGGGCCTCCGCCACCCGTGCGCTGCTGACCCTGACCAGCACGGAGCACCGGGCCCAGACCGGCGCCGTGGGCGCGCAGGAGCCGCCCCGGAGCCCGGTCGAGCTGGTGCTGGCCGTGCCCGGAGACCATGTGGCCCTCGATGCCGCCGGCGCCTGGGCCGCCGGCATCGAGCTGGGCATCGAACCGGCCGAGATGGCCCGTGCCCTGGGCGCCTTCGGAGGCACCGGGCGGCGCTTCGAGGATCGGGGCGAGGCCGACGGCGTACGCGTCATCGACGACTACGCCCACCACCCCACGGAGATCGAGGCACTCCTGCACACCGCGCGCGAGGTCGCCCAGGAGCGCGGCGGCCGGGTCCTGGTGCTCTTCCAGCCGCACCTGTTCTCCCGCACCCGGGCCTTCGCCGACCGCTTCGGTCAGGCCCTGGCCCTGGCCGACGCCGTCGTCGTCGCAGACGTCTACCCCGCCAGGGAGACCCAGGCCGACTTCCCCGACATCACCGGAGACACGGTCGCCCGGCGGGTTCCCCCCGGCAGGGCCGCCTTCGTCGCGGATCGCCAGGAGGCCGCGCACGCCGTGGCCGCACTGGCCCGCTCCGGCGACCTGCTGCTGACGGTCGGGGCGGGTGACGTCACCGAGCTGGCCTCCACGGTTCTGGATGACCTGACGGCCCGCGAGGGCAGTGCCCCCGGCTCGCCCGAGGATCGAGGCGGGCGGGCATGAGGAAGCCCTCGGCACCCCGCCCCGAGCCGTCCAACCGGTCTCAGGGAACGCCGGCCAGCATTCCTCCGCGCCGCTCGGGGAACCGGCGCCCGCGCCCCGTCCGCTCCGGGCAGACCGGCCAGGGCGGCCAGAGCGGGAGTGGACAGTCCGACACGAGGCGCTCCCAGCAGAACCCGCAGACCTCGCAGACTCAGCGGGCGGCCGAGCGCCGGGCCACTGCCGGCCCGGCCAGGCGACCCCGGGCTCCTGGTGCCGGCGGGGCCCCACGCTCCGGTCGGGGCGCCGTGAGGGAAACGACCCCCTCCGCGGGCGGCTCACGCCCGACCTCCTCCGGCAAGCAGCATGGTCAGACTCCGTCGAAGGGGAGCAAGGCGCCGGAGACGACCGCCGGCCCGCAGAGCGCGTCGAGTACCGAGCTGACCGTCTTCGGCCGCCGTCAGGTCGCGCTGCCCAGAGGGGATGACCGGGTCGTCTCCACCGGGCTCGCCGACCGTCTCAAGGAACGTCAGCAGGCCCTGCGCCGACTGCGCCTGCGCCGACTGGCAACGGCCGTCGTCGTCGTGCTCGCCGTCGTCCTGGTGGTCTGGGCCCTGGTCTTCTCACCCCTCCTGGGCCTGCAGACACAGAGGATCTCCGTCGTCGGATCGGACGGCAGCGTCTCGGACAAGCAGGTCCGTGACGTCCTGGCCTCCTACTCGGGCGACTCGTTGCTGCGGCTCGACACCGGACGGCTCTCCTCCCAGGTGAGTGACAAGCTGGTCCGGGTGCGCCAGGCACAGGTGACCAGGGCCTGGCCCCGGGGACTTCGGGTGCAGCTGACGATGCGGGTACCGGTGGCCACCGTCCAGGGAGCGGACGGCTACCAGGTGCTCGACAACGAGGCCGTGGTCCTCGATCGGGTCCCCGAGGCGCCGTCGGGCCTGGTGACCATCATGCCCGACCAGGCCGACGGCGCGAGCGGACCTCAGACGATCTCAGCCAAGCAGGTCGCGGCCGTCACCCAGGTGGTGGGCTCTCTCACGCCTCAGACTCTGGCTCAGGTGACCAGCGGGAGCGCCACGGAGTCCGGGCAGGTCACGCTCACCCTGTCCAACGGCGCCAGCGTGGTGTGGGGAGACACCCAGGACAACGAGCTCAAGGCGCGGGTCCTGGCCACCCTCATGACCTCCAGCGCGTCCGTCTATGACGTCTCCTCACCTCATCGCCCCACGACGCGATCCGCCGACGGGGCTACGACGGCGCCCGAGACGTCGCCTCCGGCGTCCTGAGCGGCTCGGTCAGGCGCGTGGACACCGAGCTGGGAGACACGAGCTTCAAACCTTCAGATTTATTACAGGTAAGTCGCAGGGATATAGCAGGAAATCCGCAGGCAACTGCACGCGAACACGCCGGGCTTCAATGCGTCACGACGTCCTGGAAGTCTCATAGCGTTAAGCCAGTCATTCAGAGAATGACATAAGTATAGACCTTAACTTGAGGTTGAGGTTTGAGGGGAGCCCTCACCGGAGGGCTCATGACGAAACTCGCGGAGGGGACGCCAGTGGTCGAGAGCATGGCTGTGGACGACGCACAGCACTACCAGGCAGAGATCAAGGTCGTCGGCGTCGGCGGCGGCGGCGTCAACGCCGTCAACCGCATGATCGAGGCCGATCTGCGTGGCGTCGAGTTCATCGCCGTGAACACCGACGCCCAGGCGCTGCTCATGTCCGACGCCGACGTCAAGCTCGATGTCGGACGTGACCTGACCCGAGGGCTGGGGGCGGGTGCCGACCCGGCCATCGGCCGCAAGGCCGCCGAGGACCACGAGTCCGAGATCCGCGAGGCCCTCGACGGATCAGACATGGTCTTCGTCACCGCCGGAGAGGGAGGCGGTACCGGCACCGGAGCCGCCCCCGTGGTCGCCCGCCTGGCCAAGAGCATCGGCGCGCTGACCATCGGCGTGGTCACCCGCCCCTTCTCCTTCGAGGGGCGTCGCCGCTCGGCGCAGGCCGAGGACGGCGTCCAGGCGCTGCGCGAGGAGGTCGACACCCTCATCGTCATCCCCAACGACCGCCTCCTGCAGATCGCCGACAAGAACATCTCCGTCGTGGACGCCTTCAAGCAGGCGGACCAGGTGCTTCTTCAGGGTGTTCAGGGCATCACCGAGCTCATCACCACCCCCGGCCTCATCAACGTCGACTTCAACGACGTCAAGTCCGTCATGCAGGGCGCCGGCAGCGCCCTCATGGGCATCGGCTCGGCCACCGGTGAGGGCCGCGCGATCACGGCCACCGAGGAGGCCATCGCCTCGCCGCTGCTGGAGACCTCGATCGACGGCGCCCACGGCGTGCTGCTCTTCTTCCAGGGGGGCTCCGACCTGGGTCTGTTCGAGATGAACGAGGCCGCCAACCTCGTGCGGGAGGCCGTCCACCCCGAGGCCAACATCATCGTCGGAAACGTTGTCGACGGCGCTCTGGGCGACGAGGTCCGGGTGACGGTCATCGCCGCCGGCTTCGACTCCGAGCCGGTGGTGGGCGGCCTGGCCGATCCGGTGACCCGGCTGTCGCGGGCCGCCGCCGTCCCGCCGGTTGCCGCCTCCCCGGTCGAGGACCTGCCGCCGGCCCCCGCACCTCGCGGCGGTGCCCACGCCGCGCAGAATCCCGTGACCCGGCCCGTCCCGCTGGCTCCGGCCCCGTCGCCGGCGGCCGCGGCTCACCTGTCGGAGGTCAGTGCGGCAGAGGCCCTGTCGTCAGGGAGCATGCCCGCCTACGTCGACGACTCCTACGGCTCGTACGGCTCGGTTCCGGCTCAGCAGCCGGTCTCCGAGCTCGAGGTTCCTCAGGTCATCGGGGTCGACGCCGACGACGACGGCATCGACCTGCCCGACTTCCTGCGCTGAGCGGAACCGACGTCGGGGCCGCTCGGAGATGTGTGACACGAACGTCGGTCAGGTCTCGGACATGATCGAGGTGGATCTGGGCCCGGGGGCCCGCGGGTACTTCACCACCCGTGGCCTGCGGGCCCGTCCCGTCCCTGGCGGGAGCGGCGCCGTCGCACAGGCTGAGGGGCGCGTCAGCGGGATCGATGGCAGTGGTGGAAGCGGTGGGGGGACGACGGCCTACACCGGGTGGAACCTGGCGCTGCACGTCGGAGACGACCCGCAGCGTGTTCATGGTCACCGTCGCAGGCTCGAGGCGCTGCTCGGTCTTGAGCAGGACCGGCACCTGGCCTGGATGAACCAGGTCCACTCCGCCGTCGTGGCCACGGCCCGGGTCGAGCCGGTGCCCACCGCGGACGCGCTCGTCCTGGATGCCCGGGCGGCCGGTGCGCCCGCCGGCTGCTGCGTCCTCGTCGCCGACTGCGTCCCCCTCCTGCTGGCCTCCCGAGACGGTTCTCTGACGGCGGCGGTCCATGCCGGACGCCGCGGCATGCTTGACGGAGTCGTTCCCGCCACGATCGAGTCCCTCCGCAGAGCCGGAGCGGACCCGACCGACCTCTGGGCCGCCGTCGGCCCGTCGATCTGCGGCTCCTGCTACGAGGTTCCGGATCACATGCGCACGCTGTCCGCGCAGCGCGAACCCGCCTGTGCCTCACGCACGTCGTGGGGCACTCCCGGCCTTGACGTGGCGGCGGGCGTCCTCGCTCAGCTCGAGCGCGCGGGGGTCGGGCACATCAGTGCAGGTCAGTGGTGCACCTATGAGGACCCGCGCTTCTACTCCTTCCGGCGAGACGGGGTGACTGGACGGCTGGCAGGTGTCGTGGTCCCGCGTTGACGCCCAGACGACTGAATACTTCCTGAGCGTGACCTACCTGGAACCTGAGGTTAGGGACACGCCGGGTTGAGGTCCCCGTGCGGTGTTGCGGGGGCGGATACGGTCGCAGCACATCCGGAACGCAGGGGACCGGACGAACCAAGGAGCGATAAATGGGCGCGCTGCGCAGTATGACCAGTTTCCTCGGCTACTCGGAGCCGGAGGAGGAGACCTACGAGGACAGCTATGAGGCTGCCGACGCCGGTTACGCCGTGCAGGAGCACGAGCAGGACTTCGTCGACGAGGGTTACGAGGACTTCTCCGCCCCGGCCGCGCCCGAGCCCGTTGACGCCGCCCCGGACCTCCGTCGCATCGTCACGGTGCACCCCTCGACCTACAACGAGGCCAGGATCATCGGCGAGTCCTTCCGTGACGGGGTTCCCGTCATCATCAACCTCACGGGTATGAGTGAGTCGGACGCCCGTCGCATGGTGGACTTCTCCGCCGGCCTGGTCTTCGGCCTGCACGGCGCGATCGAGCGAGTCACTCCGCGGGTGTTCCTGCTGACTCCAGCGAGTGTCGAGATCGACGGCGGTGAGGTCGCACAGGCCCGCGGCCGGTTCTTCAATCAGAGCTGAGCTGACCGCACGTGAGCCTTGTCTCGCCGCTGGCCTGGATCCTGTCGAGCATTCTGAGCCTGTACTTCCTCATCCTCCTGGTCAGGGTCGTGCTCGACTGGATTCAGGTGTTCGCCCGCCAGTGGCGCCCTCAGGGAGTCGTCCTGGTGCTGGCCAACCTGGTGTACGCCCTGACGGATCCGCCTCTGCGACTGATCCGTCAGAAGGTTCCCATGGCACGCCTGGGAGGGGTTGGCATCGACCTGAGCTTCCTGGTCCTGGTCTTCGGGATCTGGATCCTCCAGTGGTTCCTCAGACTTCTCATCTGAACAGGTGTCAAGTCGCGAACGAACCGCTAGAGTGCTGTCCTCACGTCAGCGTGAGATAGCGCGCTTGATGTGGCCTGAACCTCGAGTTCAGGTACTCTGTCCGCATGAGTGACCGGATGCCCGGTGCTCGTGACCTTATCCGTAACGACACCGAGGTGACGACCCATGACGCTGCTGACAGCAGACGACGTCCTCAACAAAAAGTTCCAGGCGACCAAGTTCCGTGAGGGCTACGAGCAGGACGAGGTCGACGAGTTCCTCGACGAGGTAGTCGAGGCAATGCGTCAGCTGGAGGCTGAGAACGCCGACCTCAAGGCCAAGCTCGAGGCCGCCAACCGCCGAGTGGCCCAGCTCGGCGAAGGGGCTGCCATCCCCGCCGCCCCCGCTTCCCCCGTCTCTCCGGTCCAGGCCGAGCCGGCTGTGTCCGTGCCTGCGGTCTCCGGCGAGTCCGGCGGCCAGGGCCCGGCCGCTGCGTCCGGCATGCTCGAGCTGGCCCAGCGCCTCCACGACGAGCACGTCGCCAACGGCAAGGCCGAGGGTGAGCGCATCGTCACTGAGGCCCGCTCCACCGGGGAGCAGATCGTGCGTGAGGCCGAGGACCAGCGCAACCGGACCCTGGCTCAGCTGGAGAAGGAGCGCTCCGGTCTCGAGCACAAGATCGACGAGCTGCGGCGCTTCGAGTCCGACTACCGCACCCGCCTCAAGAGTTACCTGCAGAACCTGCTGACCAACGTCGAGGACGGCGGCGAGAGCTCCATCTCCGGACTGTGACCGTGACCGTCCGGTCCGTGATCTTCCAGATCGCCTCCCGGTGCCACCCGTGAGTACCTCAGGGGCAGGCCTACGGAGTGCTATGGCTGCCGTCCGCCAAGGAAGGCTCAGCCCCTCCAGCTGTCTCTGACACGGCCTCCTACGAAGGGCGGCGACCCGCGCGGGTCGCCGCCCTTCGCTCGGTGCGCACGCTCCTACCCATCACCTGTTCTCTTTTGAGCGCAATGCGAGAAAGCCTCATGCCAGACCACATGGACCCGGCCTCCTCTGAGGACGCCGCAGACAATGTCGTTTCACTGCCAGCAGACAGCCCGTTCGGCACCATGGAGAAGATCCTGGGATCGCAGGACGGCGAGAACGCAGGCGGCCGTCGATCCAAGCGCTTCGCGGTTGCCGTGCTGTGGACGGTGGCGATCGTCATCGTCGTCGTCGACCAGATCACCAAGCAGTGGGCTCTCTCCGCCCTGGCCGACGGACGGCACACGGCGCTGCTCGGCCAGGCGCTGGGGCTCGTCCTGGTGCGCAACCCCGGTGCCGCCTTCTCCTTCGCCACCGGACAGACCTGGATCTTCGCACTCATCGCCCTGCTCGTGGTGATCATCATCATCCGCGTCTCCCGCAACCTGGTGTCCCGATCGTGGGCGGTGGCCCTCGGCCTGGTGCTCGGCGGCGCGGTCGGCAACCTCATCGACCGCCTCCTGAGAGAGCCCGGGTTCCTGCGCGGACACGTCATCGACTTCATCGACTACGGCGGCTACTTCGTGGGCAACATCGCGGACATCGCGATCGTGCTCGCCGCCGTGGGGATCATCATCCTGTCCCTGGGAGGCTGGGAGATCGACGGGACGCGCGCCGGTGCGGGTGACGCCACGGAGCCCGGGGGATCGAAGACCTCGGTTCGCAAGACCGGTGGCGCCAGGAGGCTCCGGAGGCACGGCGACGCCCGGCCCTCAGGGGACTCGGAGACCTCAGAGGCGTCTGCTCCGGTGGAGCCCACGGAGCCGCAATGAGCCTGCGCCTCATGCCAGTACCCGATGGCTTCGACGGCGAACGCGTTGACGCAGCCCTGGCCCGCATGACCGGCTTGTCCCGCAGCCGGGTCGGCGACCTGTGCGAGAGCGGCGACGTGCGCAGGGACGGCGATCGGCTTACCAAGTCCGCTCGCCTCCGCACCGGCGACGTCCTCGAGGTCGACCTGCCCGACCCGCGCCCCGTCGAGCCCGTTGCGACCCCCGTCGAGGGAATGGACCTCCTCTACGAGGACGAGGACATCGTCGTCGTGGACAAGCCCGCCGGCGTCGCCGCCCACCCCTCCATGGGATGGGACGGCCCCGACGTCCTGGGCGCCCTCAAGGCGATGCACGTGCGGGTGGCCACCTCCGGAGCCGCCGAGCGCCAGGGCATCGTCTCGCGCCTGGACGTGGGCACCTCGGGGGTCATGATCGTGGCCAAGGGGGAGAGGGCCTACTCCGTGCTCAAACGCTCCTTCCGGGAGCACACGGTGGACAAGGTCTACCACGCCCTGGTCCAGGGCCATCTCGATCCCTCCAGCGGCACGATCGATGCCCCTATCGGCCGCCACCCGAGCCGGGAGTGGAAGATGGCGATCATCGATGGCGGGCGCGAGTCCGTCACCCACTACGACGTCATCGAGGCGATGCCCGGGGCGTGCCTGGCCGAGGTTCAGCTGGAGACCGGACGCACCCACCAGATCCGCGTCCACATGGCGGCGGTCGGCCATCCCTGCGTCGGTGACGCCACCTATGGCGCCGACCCGGCCATGACGGCGCGCACCGGACTCAGTCGTCAATGGCTTCACGCCCGCCGGCTCGGCATCGCCCACCCCATCACCGGTGAGCACATGGTCTTCACCTCCGACTACCCCGCCGACCTCGTCCACGCCCTCGATGTTCTCCGGCTCCCGTGAGGGATATGCATGACCGACACGACAGAGACTGCCGGCAGTCGACCCGGTTCCTGTACACCCGCCCTCGATATCAGGCCCGCCACCGTCCGTGAGCCGATCGGCTTCGCCACCGTCCGCGGCGATCGGACCGGGGCCGAGGCGGACCGGCTGCGCACCGCCGTGGCCGACGTGCGCCTCGAGGTCTTCGTCGGTGAGCAGGCGGTTCCCCTCATCCAGGAGATCGATGCCAGGGATGACGCCCCCACCACGGTTCACCTCCTGGCCCGCGGGGCCGACGGCACGCCCCTGGGAGCCGGGCGCATCCTCATGGAGCCCGAGCACCCCGACCAGGTTCACCTCGGCCGCCTGGCCGTGCGCCGTCTCGCGCGCGGTACGGGTCTGGGGGCGCGCGTCGTAGCAGCCCTCGAGCAGGCGGCACTGAGGTACTCGGGCCGGTCCGGCGTCGAGGTGATCCTCTCCGCCCAGGAGCAGGCCATGGGCTTCTACCAGCGCTGCGGCTACCGGGTCCTGGACGGCCACCGCTACCTCGACGCCGGAATCTGGCATCAGGACATGGCACGCACCGTCACTACCGTCACCACCACCGCGGACGGCCCGTCCTGACGCCCCCCGAATGGCGCAGAGGCCACACGCGGCGAGGCTCAGCCGAACGGGGCGGAGCGGTGCAGGAGAGGAGAGGCCCATGAGGATCGTCGTCATCGGTGCCGGAGGCATCGGCGGATGGCTCGGCGCCCGCCTGGCCGCGAGCGGCCAGCAGGTCGGGTTCCTCGTCCACGGCCGCACACTGAAGGCCCTGCGCTGCGGCGGGTTGACGCTACGTGACTGCTCCAACGGTGAGCCCGGCGCCGTGACGGCCCGGGTCTACGCCGCCGTCGTCTCACCCGGAACCGTCCGCACCATCGGCTCCGCCGGCTCACTGGCCCTGGGGGAGTGGGACGGCAGTGCCTCCGCCCGCAGCGCTGCCATCGTCGCCGCACTGGAGGCAGCAGGCATCCGTGCCTGGGTCCCCGACTCCGTCTGGGCCGAGCTGTGGCGCAAGGCGTCCTTCGTCGTCGTCCAGGGCGCGCTCGGCGCTGCTGCGCAGGCCCCCATCGGCATCCTGCGCAGCGAGTTGCGCGACGCCTTCATCCGGGGCGTGGAAGAGGTGGTCGCCGTCGCCTCCGGCCTCGGGCACGACCTGGCCACCGACGCCGCCCCCGACCCGGTCACCGCCGTCATGGCCCTGGCCGACGCCCAGCCCGCCGGAGCCACCACCTCGATGCAACGAGACATCGCCGCCGGTCTGCCCAGCGAGCTCGACGCCCAGCTCGGGGCAGTCTGCCGCGCCGGCGACGAGACGGGCGTGCCCACACCCGTGCTCGACCTCGCCCATGCCGTCCTGGCCCCGAGGGAGGCCGGAGCCCGGGCCCGGGGCTGACGGCCGTCCCGTCGCAGGCCGCTGGCCGGTCGAGGACGTCCACCGGGGGCGGAATTCTCACAACATATGCTCAACCGCACCGGGAATGTCCAGACGGCGCAACGGTTTCACGGCGACACCGCCGCCGGGCGCCTCCCGGAGACGAGGCGCCTGACGGGCCTAGGATGGGTTCATGGCGGAGATGAGCAGTCAGGAAGATGCAGCCCCCAGGGACGACTTCGTCCACCTTCACGTCCACACCGACTACTCCATGCTGGACGGCGCCGGAAAGATCAAGGACTACGTGGCCGAGGCCAAGCGCCTGGGCCAGCCCGCCCTGGCGATCACCGACCACGGCTACATGTTCGGCGCCTACGAGTTCTACTCCGCCGCCAGGGCCGCCGGCATCAAGCCGATCATCGGGGTGGAGGCCTACATGACCCCCGGTACCTCGCGCTTCGACAAGACTCGGATCTTCTGGGGCGATGAGTCCCAGAGAAGCGACGACGTCTCCGCCCGCGGCTCCTACACGCACATGACGCTGCTCTCGCGCAACGACGAGGGCCTGCACAACCTCATGCGCATGGACTCCTTCGCATCCCTGGAGGGCCAGTGGGGCAAGGCGCCCCGCATCGACCGCGAGCTGCTCTCCCGTTACGGCGCCGGCCTCATCGGCACCACCGGCTGCCCCTCCTCGGAGGTCCAGACCCGTCTGCGCCTGGGCCAGTGGGACGAGGCCCTGCGCGCCGCCGGAGAGCTTCAGGACATCTTCGGCAAGGAGTTCTTCTACGTCGAGCTCATGGACCACGGCCTGGAGATCGAGCAGCGCGTCACCAAGGACCTGCTGCGCCTGGCCCAGGAGCTCGGTGCCCCGCTGCTGGCCACCAACGACTCCCACTACGTGCGCCCCGAGGACCGCACCATCCAGGACGCGATGCTGTGCATCAACTCCGGCTCGGTGCTCTCCGACCCAGACCGCTTCAGGTTCGACGGCGACACCTACTACCTTCGCCCCGGCAATGAGATGCGCCGACTCTTCTCCGAGATGCCCCAGGCCTGCGACAACACCCTGCTCGTGGCCGAGCAGTGCGACGTGCGCTTCCGCACCGTGGACGAGGGCGCCTCCTTCATGCCGGCCTTCCCCGTCCCCGAGGGTGAGAACGATGAGTCCTGGTTCGTCAAGGAGTGCTGGCGCGGCATGGATCGTCGCTTCAACGGCGACATCCCCGAGGACTGCCGTAAGCAGGCCGAGTACGAGATCGGCGTCATCACCCAGATGGGGTTCCCCGGCTACTTCCTCGTCGTGGCCGACTACATCAACTGGGCCAAGGCCCACGGCATCCGGGTGGGTCCGGGACGCGGTTCGGGAGCCGGGTCGATGGTGGCCTACGCGATGGGCATCACCGAGCTCAACCCGCTGCGCCACGGACTCATCTTCGAGCGCTTCCTCAACCCCGAGCGCATCTCCATGCCCGATATCGACGTCGACTTCGACGAGCGTCGGCGCGACGAGGTCATCGAGTACGTGCGTGAGAAGTACGGCGCCGACCGCATCAGTCAGGTGGTCACCTACGGCGTCATCAAGGCCAAGCAGTCCCTGAAGGACTCCAGCCGCGTCATGGGCTACCCCTACGCGGTCGGCGACCGCCTCACCAAGGCCATGCCCCCCTCGGTCCAGGGAAAGGACATCTCGATCAAGGGCATCTTCAACCCCGACGACGAGCGCTACGGGGAGGCCGAGGAGTTCCGCAGGCTTCACGCCGAGGACCCCGACGCCCAGAAGATCGTCGAGCTGGCCAAGGGACTGGAGGGCATGACCCGGCAGTGGGGCGTCCACGCCTGCGCCGTCATCATGTCCTCGGCCACACTCACCGACATCATCCCCATGATGCAGCGCCTCCAGGACGGCGCCGTCATCACCCAGTTCGACTACCCCACCTGCGAGCACCTGGGACTGCTCAAGATGGACTTCCTGGGGCTGCGCAACCTCACGGTCATCTCCGACGCCCTGGACAACATCGTCGCCAACGGCAAGCCGGCCCTGGACATCGACCATGTCGAGCTCGATGACCGCGCGACCTACGAGCTGCTCTCACGCGGCGAGACCCTGGGCGTCTTCCAGCTCGACGGCGGCGGGATGCGCACCCTGCTGCGCCTGATGAAGCCCGACAACTTCGAGGACATCTCCGCCGTCGGCGCCCTCTACCGTCCCGGCCCCATGGGGGCGGAGTCGCACACCAACTACGCGCTGCGCAAGAACGGCCTGCAGGAGGTCGTTCCGATCCACCCCGAGCTCAAGGACGCCCTCGACCCGATCCTGGGAACCACGCACGGCCTCATCGTGTACCAGGAGCAGGTCATGAAGATCGCCACCGACCTGGCGGGCTTCTCGATGGGCAAGGCCGACGCGCTGCGCAAGGCCATGGGCAAGAAGAAGATGGACATCCTGGCCAAGATGTTCGTCGAGTTCGAGGCCGGCATGGTTGAGGCCGGATTCTCCAAGGAGAGCGTCAAGACCCTGTGGGACGTCGTGGTGCCCTTCGCCAAGTACGCCTTCAACAAGGCCCACTCGGCCGCCTACGGGGTGGTGTCCTACTGGACGGCCTACCTCAAGGCGCACTACCCGACCGAGTACATGGCGGCCCTGCTCACCAGCCAGAAGGACAACAAGGACAAGCTGGCGGTCTACCTGGGGGAGTGCCGTCACATGGGCATCACCGTGCTGCCCCCGGACGTCAACGCCTCGCGCGCCCAGTTCTCCGCGGTCGACGAGGACGTGCGCTTCGGCCTGTCCGCGGTGCGCAACGTCGGCATCAACGTCGTCGACGCCATCGTCGCCGCCCGCCGGGAGAAGGGCGAGTTCACCTCCTTCGAGGACTTCCTCGACAAGGTGCCCGCCGTCGTGTGCAACAAGCGCACCATCGACTCCCTCATCAAGGCCGGCGCCTTCGACTCGCTGGGGCACACGCGGCGCTCCTTGCAGGCCTGCCACGAGGACTTCGTCGACGAGGTCATCGGCGTCAAGCGCAACGAGGCGGCCGGCCAGTTCGACCTGTTCGCGTCCCTCATGGGCGGCCCCGACGGCGAGGACGCCTCGCCCTTCGGCAACGGTCCGGTCTTCTCCTCCGACGTCCCCAACCTGCCGGAGTGGGACAAGAAGGACAAGCTGGCCTACGAGCGCGACATGCTGGGGCTCTACGTCTCCGACCACCCCCTCATGGGCCTGGAGGGCCTGCTCGGCAAGCTCGCAGACAAGGAGATCTCCGAGCTCCACGAGAACGACGAGCTTCCCGACGGCGCCATGGTGACCATTGCCGGTCTCATCACCTCGCTGACCCGCAAGACCACCAAGCAGGGAAACCTGTGGGCCATCGCCCAGATCGAGGACCTGGCCGGAAGCATTGAGGTGCTCTTCTTCCCCCAGACCTATCAGACCGTCTCCACCATGCTGGCTCCGGACACGGTGGTCACAGTGCGTGGACGCCTCAACCGACGTGACGGGCAGGTCGCCCTGTACGCCCAGGAGATGACGATTCCGGACATCTCGAGCGCCGCCCACGAGGCGGTCCTCATCACGCTGCCCACCAACCGGTGCACCGGGCCGCTGGTGGAGCAGTTCAAGGACGTGCTCACCAAGCACCCGGGAGGGTCCACGGTGCGTCTGACGCTGACCAGCCCGGGGCGCGAGGTGCGTACCCAGCTGGATGCCTCGCTGCGGGTGGAGGCCTCGCCGGCCTTCTACTCCGACATCAAGGCGTTGCTGGGCCCGGGTTGCCTGCGCCACTAGCTGCGTGCCGCTGCGCCCCGGCGACGGCGGCAGCGCCTGATGCAACCTAACTCACACAGGTCCGCCTGAGCACGGTGAGGAGGCCCCGGTCGTGACCTCGCCGTATCCTCCGTATCCTCGCCAATGCCTGACGAACAGCAGGTCAGAGGCGGTCCAAGCCGCCTCCCAGGAAGACTGAGGCAGGCTTTGGAGCGACATTCCGGCATCCTTGCGATGCCCGTGCCAGCAGGCTCTCAGGTGGCGGGTTCTCGTCGCCTTGATACGCTCGTAACGTCCCAAAGCAGTCAGTGACTGTACTGTCTACGAGGTTATTTGATGAGTGACGAGGATCTGAACCCTCCAACGATGACACAGGAACCGGAGCAGGAAGGCTCCGAGCGAGAAGAGGAAGCGTCTGAACAGTCTCAGGGAACGACTTCGACGCCGGCCTTCCACGCCTCGCCGGCGACGGTGAAACGGCGGCAGCGTCACCTGCTCGAGCGTCTGAGGAGATCGGTCTCCCGCCAGCCCCACGACACGGGCGAGGGCATGGACAAGGTGGTCTTCGGCGTCGCCGCGACCGCCACCCTCGCCTTCGTCACCTGGGGCTTCATCGATCCGCACGGGCTGAGGCGAGTCTCCAAGTGGGCCCTGGGCGGAACGATCAGCAACTTCGGATGGCTCTTCGTCCTGTCCTCCACCCTGTTCGTCGTCTTCGTGGTCTTCGTCGCGGCCTCGCGGTTCGGCAAGATCCCCCTGGGCGGCGACGGGGAGGAGCCCGAGTACTCCACCGGCTCGTGGGTCTCCATGATGTTCGCGACCGGAATGGGGATCGGCCTGATTTTCTACGGCGTTGGTGAACCGCTGTACTTCTACATGTCGCCTCCGCCGGACACCGTCGATCCGCAGACGGCCAAGGCCGCCAGCACCGCGATGGGAACCGCGCTGTTCCACTGGACGATCTATCCGTGGGCGATGTACGCCCTGGTGGGACTCGGAATGGCGTACGGAACCTACCGACTGGGCCGGTCCCAGCTCTTCTCCGCGATGTTCACCTCCCTGTTCGGGCGTCAGGCCGTTGACGGCATCGGGGGGCGCATCATCAACATCCTGGCGATCGTCGCCACCCTGTTCGGATCCGCCTGCTCCCTGGGACTGGGGGCGCTGCAGATCGGGGGAGGCATGGTGTCGACCAACCTCGTCGACAAGGTGAGCTCCGGGACACTGGTCGCGATCATCGCGGTTCTGACCGCCTGCTTCGTGGCCTCCGCCATCTCGGGCATTGAGAAGGGCATCCAGTGGCTGTCGAACATCAACATGGTGCTGGCCGTGCTCCTGGCGATCATCGTCTTCATCGGTGGCCCCACGCTGTTCATCCTCAACATCATCCCCTCGGCGATCGGCGACTTCATCGACGAGCTGCCCGCCATGGCCTCGCGCACCGCGGCCATCGGCAACAAGGACATGTCCGAGTGGCTCTCCTCCTGGACGATCTTCTACTGGGCCTGGTGGATCTCCTGGACGCCCTTCGTGGGCATGTTCATCGCCCGGATCTCGCGCGGGCGCACCATCCGGCAGTTCGTCACCGGTGTCATGTTCGTTCCCTCGGTGGTCTCCCTCATCTGGTTCGCCATCTTCGGCGGCGGCGCCATCGGGCTTCAGGAGCGGGCCGAGCGCGCCGGCAGGACGGTGGACGCCCTCGTCCACCTCAAGGGCGACGGCACTCCCGACCTGAACTTCGACACCATCCTGTTCGACCTGCTCAACGCCATGCCCGTGCACAGCGTGGTCCTCTTCGTGCTCATGGCCCTGGCAGTGGTCCTGGTGGCGATCTTCTTCGTCACCGGCGCCGACTCCGCCTCCATCGTCATGGGCGGGCTGTCGGAGAACGGGGCGACCGACCCGAGTCGCTTCACGGTCGTCTTCTGGGGGGTGGCCACCGGCGGGGTGGCCTCCGCCATGCTGCTCGCCGGAGGAAACGATCCTGCGGAGGTCCTCACCGGCCTGCGTGACATCACGATCGTCTCGGCACTGCCCTTCGTCGTCGTCATGCTGCTGCTGTGCGTCTCGCTCTACAAGGACCTCAACAACGACCCCATGCTGCTGCGGCACTCACTGGCCAACCAGGTCCTGGTGGACTCGGTGACCACTGCCGTCACCACCGCCAGTGAGCCTCATGAGGTCGAGACCATCGAGCTGCACACCACGCTGTCCTCCACCGCAGACAGCACGGACGGCGAGAACGGTACCGGCGACGGTGGGCAGGAACCCGACTCCGATACTGACGTCGTCGGCGACGACGGCGCCGGTGAGTCCGACGGGAACCGGGACGGGTAGGTCCCGGCCGCTGCATCCCGACTGAGCTTCGGGCGGCTCGTTGTCAGCGCCGGGGTCCGGGACCAGTCCCGGACCCCGGTTGCTCGACGATGGCGCCGACCCGACCGGCGGGGTGGTCGATGACCACGACGTCGCCGTCGGAGAGATGGTGCCCGCGACGCGTCTCCAAGGCGCCATTGACCGTGACGTCGCCGGACTGGATGGCGATGCGCGCCTGCGCACCGTCCTCCACCAGGCCGGCCAGCTTGAGGAACTGACCGAGCTTGATGCTTCCAGACACTGAGACGGTCGGGTACCGGGATGCGTTCTGCGATGTTGCGTGCGTCATAGGTCGATCCTTGCAGAAAGGAAGCAGATCACGCACATCGATCGAGGTAGTGCCTGGGGCAAGACTGCAACGGCATCATGAGTGAGAGAAGCATCTCTCAGAAGTAAGCGGATATAACGGATGCCAAATGCAATTTATCACGGTAGGGTAACGGCGTTCTGATAACACTACGGAGACGGAGACACCATGAAGCGTCGAATCGTCGCCCAGATGGCGATACTCGCTCTATCGCTGTCGGCGCCTGTTCTGGCCGTGACACATGCGCCAGAAGCGGCCGCTGCGGACGGCAGCACCATCCATGTCTCGGCCGAAGGGGGCTCGGACGCGGGGGACGGAACCGCGGCCAAGCCCTTCCAAACCATTGGAGCGGCCCTGAAGACGGCCGGCAACGGCGACACCATTGAATTGGCCAACGGCACCTACCGCGAGGGTGAGCTCGCGGTGGACAAGGGTGTGACCATCAAGGCGGCCGAGGGGGCCAAGCCGGTTCTCACCGGCGCAGAGGTCCCCACCAGCTGGAGCGCCGGGGGTGACGGAAAGTGGTCCACGGGCAACGACATGGTCCGCTTCTGCACGGTCTGCACCATCAACGCCGACCCTGCCAAGGAGGGGATGGCCGCTCACCCCGAGCAGGTGTTCGTCGACGGCCAGCCCCTGACCCAGGTGCTCAGCCGTGACGAGGTCACCGCGTCGACCTTCTACGTCGACGACCCGGACCCGGTCACCCTGAAGAACCCGAACAACAACCAGGCCGGCTACAACGTCAAGGCGCACCGGGGCACCTCCTACGTCATCGGTGTCGACCCCAGTCAGCACCAGGTCGAGGTGGTCCAGCACTCCCGGGCACTGTCCTTCAACACCGACAACATCACCCTGTCCGGGCTGACGGTGGAGAAGTACTCCGCGGTCCAGCGCTGGGACTACCAGGACCCTGAGATCGGCACCATCTCCGGTGGTGGGATGATTGTGGCCGCGCACGGAGCCCCCCGCATCGAGAACTCCACCTTCCGCTACTCCTCGACGGCGGGTGCGCTGCAGGTCATTGACTCCACCAACGCGGTCGTGTCGAACAACCTGTTCGAGAACAACGGATCCAACGCCTTCGGCATCAATGACTCCAGCGGAGCCAAGGTCGAGAACAACCTGTGGAGGAATAACAACACCTCCGGCTTCATCACGAAGGACTGCGGCGCCTACTGCACCCTGGCCGACACCAAGATCACCCACTCCAAGAACATCCGTTTCGCCAACAACACCGTGGACTACTCGGCCACCGGCGTGGACATCTCCGACCCCACGGCCTATGACCAGAACCGCGGCGCGGGCATCTGGTTCGACGAGGGCGTGATGGACTCCGAGATCGTCGGCAACTACTTCGTCAACGTCCCGGTGGCGATCTTCAACGAGGTCTCCTCCAACAACCTCATCGCCTCCAACATCGTGGCGGGAGCCGGCGTCGGTATCCACATCTCCGGCTCCAACGACAGCAGGGTGTGGAACAACACCGTCTCCCACGCGCTGACCAGCCTGTGGATCCAGGAGGACACCCGCTCCGACGGCTGCAACGCCCGCAATGAGCAGGGTGTGTGCACCCAGGTGCAGAAGTGGAGCGCTGAGCACGGGCTGAGCTGGGACACCACCAACACCACGGTGATGAACAACATCTTCTCCTCCGAGCAGACCACCCCCAAGCCCGGGGACGAGTGGCGCTACTCGGCGATGGTCCAGGTCCTCGGCGGTGCCAACCAGGACGGCTCCGGCGCCGTCTACGCCAATGAGATGGTCTCCACCATCGACTACGACGCCTACTACCGCCACGAGAACCCCCAGACCCTGTCGACCACGGTCCTGTGGAACTGGGGCGCCGACCGCCAGACCCAGTCGGTCAACGCCGAGAAGCTCGCCGACTTCACGGCCGACTCGAACGTGAAGGCCTCCGGCAAGGAGGCCAACGGCCTGGACCTGCACGGCTCTCCGGAGAACAACCCGTTCTTCGTCAAGGAGTCCGCCAACCCGATGGACAAGACCTCCGACTTCCACCTCAAGGAGGGCAGCCCCGCCTCCGGCACCGGTCACGCCCTGCCTGAGGACGTCGCCAAGACCCTCGGCGTGAACGCCAATGTCGCCGTGGACCGCGGCGCGCTGGTCAACGTCGCCTGGGGCGGCGGTGCCGTGCCCGGCGCCGGCGACAACGGCGGTAACGCCGGAGACGGCGGTAACAACAACGGCGGTGGCAACAACGCCGGAGACGGTGGCAATGCCAACAATGGTGGCAATAACAACGGCGGCGCCGGTGACAACGGTGGCGGCAACGGTGGCGGCCAGCCCTCCTCCACCGCGGCTGCTCAGGACGGCAACGGCTCGACCGCAGGTGGGACCTCCGGTACCGCCGGTCAGGGCTCTGAGAGCGCCAACCCCTCCAGCTCCAAGGCCGGCGCCGGCCAGAAGAACTCCAGCGTCGCCAAGCCCGGTGCCAACGCCGAGGCCGGCCAGGGACAGGACGCCGCCGCCGCGGCGGCCGCCGGCGGTGGTCGGCTTCCGCTGACGGGTACCAGCATCACCGCCATCGTGCTGGCGGTGGCTGCCATCGCGATGGGAGGCGGCTTCATCCTGGTGCGCCGTCGCATGGCCGGCTGATCGGAGCCGGTCCCAGGGTGAGGCGCGGCGGCATGATCTTGTGAGCAGTCCCGGACATCCCGGATCATCATTCTGTGTCACAGCAGCTCGCCATCACCGTCGGTGACCGCTTCCCCGTGGGGGAGAGGATGCACCGACTCACCCCGAGGCTGGCCCAGTCCACCATCGCAGCACGCTCCGTCCTTATCGACGTCGCTCAGCACCGAGAGGTCATCACCTACGGCGAGCTCAGCGACTCGATCGGACGGGGCGTGCTGCCGCGTCATATGGGTCCCCTGCTCTGCATGATCAGCCACGACTGCCGGGCCCGCGGCGAGCCGAGCCTGGCGGCCCTCGTGGTGTCCGCGGCCACCGGCGAGGTCGGCACCGAGGATGAGAGCTGGGCGCCGCCTGAGCGACTCGCCTGTTGGGCGAGATGGTCGGGAGGAGCGCCCAAGGTGTACTGACCGGGGCGCACGACGCGGTACAGGCTTGCTGACTGAGCGGAAGATTCTCGCTATCTGGGACGCCGCCGGGGCCGGGGTGCGGCCATGGTTTGATACGCTCGACCATCCAGAGCGGCCGAGAGACCTGGTTCGACGACGCCGCAGCAACCCGGTGCGCGGGTGCTTCAGCCAGGATCGATGGAGACGACGTGATAGACAATGAGTCCACTGAGCCCACCGAGTCCACTGCCGGAGTCGGGAGCCGCGGCGATGACTCAAGCAGTGGTGGGCCGGCAGCGGCACGGTCACCGAAACGGGCGCTGCCCACCGTCAGTCTGGAGCTCTTCCCCCCACGTCCGGGCAAGGCCGCCTCGGCCACCTGGGGGCGGATCGACAGGCTCCTGGCCACCGGCCCCGACTTCGTCTCGGTGACCTACCGTCCCACCTTCGTGACCGAGCCTGCCTCGGCAGCCGGTACGCGGGTGCGTGGAGCGGATCTTCCGGATCCGGTGGACGGTCGGTGCGACGACGCGCCTCGTGTGCGCGTCGTCCGGGAGGAGACCAACCCGTCCGAGTGCGTGCTCGCCCACGTGCTCGAGTCCAGCACCATCCCCCTCATGGCGCACCTGACCTGCATCGGCTACCGCAAGCAGGAGGCCGTCGACATCGTCACCCGCTTCCTGCGCATGGGCGTGCGACGCTTCCTGGCACTGCGCGGTGACCCCCCAGCCGGTACCCGGGCCGACGACGTCGCCGGGGAGCTGCGCCACGCCGACGACCTCGTCCGGGTCATCCGGGAGGTCGAGGCCGACTTCTTCGGTGACGGCCGGCGCCATGTCACCATCGCCGTGGCCGCCTACCCGGCCACCAGCGACCACATCGAGGCCATCGAGGTCCTGGCCGCCAAGCAGGCCGCCGGCGCCGACCTGGCCATCACCCAGGTGTTCTACGACCCGGCCGACTACGTGGCCCTGACCAACGCCGCCTCCTACGCGGGGGTGAGCATCCCGATCCTGCCCGGGGTCATTCCTCTGACCGACCTGCGCCGGCTCACCCGCCTTGAGGCGCTCACCGGGGTCAAGGTTCCTCAGGGTCTGCGGTCCTCACTGGGCTCTGCCAGCGGCGCCACCCTCGTGGAGCGCGGTATTGGCGCCACGCTCGACCTGGCCACGGCGCTGCTGCGTGCCGGGGCGCCCGGACTGCACCTGTACACCTTCAACCGGACCCGTCCGGCCCTCGATGTCATCAGCCACCTGCGTCTGGGTGGCATCCTGGCCGGGGCCGCCCCTGACCGGGAGGTGCGCGACGCCGTCGACCGCGGCTACCTCCAGGCCACCCCCGGCCGGGGCCCCTCCTTCCTGCGCTGCGGCTCCTCGGGCTCAGCAGCCTCTTCCCGTCACCCCGTCCAGCCCCACACCACCATCACCAAGGAGAACGCATGAGCGCCACCCCTGAGCCGGACACCACCGTCTCGCCGGCGGAGATCGCCGTGACCGAGTCGCAGGTCCCCTCGGCCCCTCTTCCGGGAGCCACCATTCTGGGCTACCCCCGCATCGGCAGGGACCGCGAGCTCAAACGCGCTGTCGAGTCCTTCTGGAAGGGGAACCTGAGCGTTGACGAGCTCGGGCACGCCGCCGCCGAGCTGCGCGGCGCCACCCGCTCGCGCCTGACGGACCTGGGCCTGACTCAGCCCGCCTCGGTGCCAGCTGACTTCACCCTTTACGACCAGGTGCTCCAGGTGACCGCCACCCTGGGCGCCGCCCCCGCCCGCTTCCGTGACCTGCTGGACGCCGACGGCGCCCTGGACGTCGAGGGCTACTTCACGCTGGCTCGTGGCGAGGGGGCCCGCCCCGCCCTGGAGATGACCAAGTGGCTCGACTCCAACTACCACTACCTGGTTCCCGAGATCGATGCCTCCACCCCCATCGGATACGTCGACACCGCCATCGCCGACCAGGTCCGTGAGGCCAAGGACGCCGGCGTCGAGGTGCGCCCCGTCGTCGTGGGACCGGTGAGCTACCTGCTCATGGCCAAGCCCTCCGACGAGGCGGCCGAGGACTTCCACCCCCTGGACCGGCTCGGCGACGTCCTGCACGCCTACGGCCACCTGCTCATGGACCTGCAGAGGGCCGGTGCCACCTGGGTCCAGCTCGATGAGCCCGCCCTGGTCTCCGACTCCTGGAGCGTTGATCGCGGGCGCATCCTCGATGCCGTGCGCGACGCCTACACCTGGCTCGGCGCCATCGTGGAGCGTCCCCAGATCCTCGTGGCCGGAACCTACGGCTCCCTGGGTGACGCGCTGCCCGTGCTCGGGGCCACCCCGATCGAGGCCGTGGGCCTCGACCTCGTTGCCGGCGACCTGCCCGAGGCCGGTGACCTGGCCGCCCTCGAGGGCAAGGCCGTCGTCGCCGGCGTCGTCTCGGGACGCAACATCTGGCGCACCGACCTGGACGCGGCACTGACGACGCTCGAGCAGCTGCGCGAGCGCCTTCCCGAGGGCGCCCCGATCACCGTGGCCACCTCGACCTCCCTTCAGCACGTGCCTCACGACGTCGAGCGCGAGACCTCCATCGATGCGCAGATCCGTTCCTGGCTCGCCTTCGCCGACCAGAAGGTCGGCGAGGTCATCACTCTGGCCAAGGGACTGGCCGAGGGGCGCGACGCCATCGGTGCAGAGCTCGCCCAGGACACCGACCTGCGCCACCAGCGCGCCGCCCACCCGGGTGTGCACCGTGACGAGGTGCGCGCCGCCGTCGACGCCGTCACCGACGCCGACCGCACCCGCGCCCCCTACGTCGAGCGCAAGGCCGCCCAGGACGAGCGCCTCGGCCTGCCCGAGCTGCCCACCACCACCATCGGCTCCTTCCCGCAGACCGCCGAGATCCGCAAGGCCCGGGCCGCCTGGCGCAAGGGCGAGATCGACGACGCAGCCTACGACGCCGCCATGCGCGCCGAGATCGCCAGCGTCGTCGCCCTCCAGGAGCGCCTCGGACTGGACGTGCTGGTGCACGGCGAGGCCGAGCGCAACGACATGGTGCAGTACTTCGCCGAGCTTCTCGACGGATTCGTGACCACCGAGCACGGCTGGGTCCAGTCCTACGGCTCGCGCTGCACCCGTCCCTCGATCCTGTGGGGCGACGTCGCCCGTCCCGAGCCCATGACGGTGGCCTGGTCGGCCTACGCCCAGTCCTTGACCGACAAGCCCCTCAAGGGCATGCTCACCGGTCCGGTGACGATCATGGCCTGGTCCTTCGTGCGTGACGACGTCCCACGCGCTCAGGTCGCCGACCAGCTGGGCCTGGCTCTGCGCGAGGAGGTCGCAGACCTCGAGGCCGCCGGCATCGGCGTCATCCAGGTCGACGAGCCGGCCATCCGCGAGACCCTGCCGCTGCGTCGCGCCGACCGCCCGGCCTACCTGGAGTGGTCCGTCGGATCCTTCCGCCTGGCCACCGGGGGCGCCGCGCCCGCCACGCAGGTCCACACCCACCTGTGCTACTCGGAGTTCGACGTCGTCATCGACGCGGTCGACCACCTCGACGCCGATGTCACATCGATCGAGGCCTCCCGCTCACGCATGGACATCCTGCCCGCCGTGGCCGAGCACGGCTTCGAGCGCCAGCTCGGCCCGGGCGTGTGGGACATCCACTCCCCGCGCGTTCCCAGCCAGGCCGAGTGCACCGAGCTGCTCCAGCGGGCCGTGGACGCCCTGGGGGCGGAGAAGGTCTGGGTCAACCCCGACTGCGGCCTCAAGACCCGCGCCTACGCCGAGACCGAGGCGAGCCTGACCAGCCTCGTCGGCGCCGCCCGCGCCGTGCGCGAGAACCTGTGATCTGACACAGGGAGCATCTGAGGCGGCCCGAGGCGTGTGAGGCGGCCTGGGAGAGGACATCTCTCCCAGGCCGCCTCGCGCACGGCCGGTAGGCTTGCGGGCATGCTCAACCGCACTGATCTGCGCAGTACCCAACTGTCTCCTCGCCAGCTGGCGCAGGCGCTTCCCCGGGCCACCCTCGACGTGACCACCGCCCAGGACGCGGTGGCCCCGCTGATCGAGGACGTCCGCTCCCGGGGCGCGGCCGCCCTGCGCGACGCCGCCGAGCGCTTCGACGGAGTACGCCCGGCCCATCTGCGCGTACCCGCCCAGGCCATCGCCCGGGCGCTGAGCGACCTGGACCCGGGCGTGCGCGAGGCGCTGGAGCTGTCCATTGCCCACAACCGCGCCGGACACGGCGCCCAGGTGCCCACCGAGTGCACCACGGAGGTGATTCCCGGAGGCACCGTCACCCAGCGCTGGATCCCGGTCCGGCGCGTCGGGCTCTACGTTCCCGGGGGACTGGCCGTCTACCCCTCCAGCGTGGTCATGAACGCGGTGGCCGCCCAGGTGGCCGGCGTCGAGCAGATCGCCCTGGCCAGCCCGCCCCAGGCCGAGTTCGCCGGACTGCCCCACCCCACGATCCTGGCGGCGTGCGCGCTGCTGGGGCTGACCGAGGTCTACGCCGTCGGCGGTGCCCAGGCGATCGCGATGCTCGCCTACGGCGCCGACGCCCAGAACGACACCGACCGTGCCGATGCCGGGGGAGAGGTCCTGTGCCAGGGCGTCGACGTCATCACCGGCCCCGGCAACGTCTACGTGGCCGCGGCCAAGCGCGCCGTCATGGGTGCGGTCGGCATCGACGCCGAGGCCGGCCCCACCGAGATCGCCGTCCTGGCTGATGCCGGCGCCAACCCCGAGTACGTGGCCGCCGACCTGCTCTCCCAGGCGGAGCACGATCCCAACGCGGGCAGCGTCCTCATCACCGACTCCCCGCAGCTGGCCGATGCCGTCGACGTCGCGCTCGAGCGCAGGCTCAGCGCGACCCGGCACCGGGAGCGGGCCGGCGCCGCCCTGAGCGGTCCGCAGTCGGGGACCGTCCTGGTGCGTGACCTCGAGCAGGCCATCGAGGTGGCCGACGCCTACGCCGCCGAGCACCTGGAGATCCACACCGCCGAGGCCTCCGAGGTCGCCCGTCGGATCCGCAACGCCGGAGCCGTCTTCGTCGGCCCCTACAGCCCGGTGCCCCTGGGGGACTACCTGGCCGGCTCCAACCACGTCCTGCCCACCGGCGGCACCGCCCGGTTCGCCGCCGGGCTGAGCGTCATGGCCTTCCTCAAACCGGTCCAGCTCATCGAGTACGACGCGAGCGCCCTGGAGACCATGACACCGGCCCTCGAGGTCCTGGCGACGTGTGAGGACCTGCCCGCCCACGGGGAGGCGGCCCGTGCCCGGCAGGAGTGAAAAAGACCGCCGAACAGACCCTGTGAGACCAATCTGTTACCTTCCGTGACCTTCTCTCCGCTCCATCAAGGAGGGGGTGCCTCAATCGAGGCACCCCCTCCTTGATGCTTCAATCGTTGAAATAGTGCCACTTGAGGCTCTTGTGAGCCTTCCTCTAACAACCTGTTTTCCGGATAGTTGATTGACACAGTGTTGCGTAGCGTTACTCTATTGTTATATTTGGTTGTGACGCACGGTGTGCCGTGCCCGACGGGCTGAGTTCCCACATCCCGTCACCCCCGGGCACGCCGCACCGAGGCGTTGGTGCCGACTGGCTCTGCTTGCTCTACCTGGTCTTCTGTAGCCGGTGATGCCGGTCGGCGCCGGCCCTACCCCTTGGATCCAGATGGATGGCCTCATGCACTACTCCCCATTCGCGGCCGGAACCGGATTGTTCGTCGTGTGGTACGTCGCTCCGGCAGGCTCCCCTCCCGCTCTCATCGCCCGGTTCCTCATCGACTGCGCCGGACTGGTGTTCGTCGCCATCCTGGCCTTCTTCCTGCTGACCAACCTCTACGGCGCCACACGCGGCCTGCTCCTGGGAGTGCGGCGCACCGGGGGCCGTCATGCGCGACGGCGCGGCGGCACGATGAGCCTGCGGGCGTGATGAGTACGCAGGCCCCGTTCATGCGTACTGATCTCGGTCCCTCAAGCCCTCTGGGAGTCCTCGACCGCATCGGGTGGTGGGGTGCCCTGGTGATGATCGCCATCGCGCTCGTCTACACGCTCTTCATGCTGCTCTCCTCCCGAGGGGCTCCCAAGCACGGTGGGCCCTCCCACCCCGATGCGCCGCTCCTCATCGTGATCCTCATGCCCTGCCTCAACGAGGCCGAGGTGATCGGTGCCAGCGTCAGACGGCTCACCTCGATCCCGGACCCGGGCCTGCGCATCATGGTCATCGACGACGGGTCCGATGACGACACCGCCCAGGCCGCCGCCCGGGCCGGGGATGAGCGCGTCGAGGTGGTCCGTCGTCAGCCTCCCCGCGCCCGTCTGGGCAAGGGGGAGGCGCTCAACGACGCGCTGTCGATCGTGCGCTCCCGCTGCACCTCGGTGTCCTCCTCCAGAGTCGTCGTGGGGGTAATGGACGCCGACGGCAGGCTCGACCCGCACGCCATCGGTGAGGTCCGCAAGGCCTTCGCCCCCCAGGAGGTCGGCGCCGTCCAGATGGGAGTGCGCATCAACAACCGCTTCGGCTCCCTGCTCGCTCGCATGCAGGACATGGAGTTCGTCATCTTCACCGAGGTCTTCCAACGGGGACGTCGCCGGGTGCGCAGCGTCGGCATGGGCGGCAACGCCCAGTTCGTCCGCCTCAGCGCACTCGACGCCCTGGGCCCCAGGCCCTGGACCCGGTCACTGACCGAGGACTTCGACCTGGGGATCCGGCTCAATGCCACCAGCTGGACCAACGAGTTCTGGCCCTCGGCCAGCGTCCACCAGCAGGGTGTGACCAACATGCGGCGCCTCGTGCGCCAACGCACCCGCTGGTTCCAGGGAAACCTCCAGGCGCTCCACCTTCTGCGCTCCGTCGCCAGGGAGCAGCGCGGCCTGGGGCGCGCCGACACGCTCTGGCAGATCCTCACGCCCTACCTGCTCCTGACCGGATCCCTGCTGACCCTGTCCTTCCTCATCTCCATGGCGACCGCCGGCGTGGCCGCGGTCCTGAGATGGGAGCAGTCCTGGATGTGGCTCGTCGGCGCCTACGTCATCGCCTTCGGGCCCGCGCTCATCTACGCCTGGATCTACTGGCGCATCGAGCGCAGCGAGGGCCTGGGCCTGATCAGGGCCGTGGCCTACTCCCACCTGTTCGTCCTGTACGGACTCCTTCCCAGCCTCTACGGCTGGCGGGCGGTGGCCAGGGAGCTGACCGGACGCACCGGGTGGGCGAAGACCGCCCGGGAGGCGGAGCCGGATCAGGCCGCCCAGGCCCAGCCCTCCCACACCGCTGCGGTCACCGGTCCTGGTGGGCAGGTCCCAGCAGGCTCACCGGTGCCGGGCAACCTGCCCCCTCCGGACGGACGTGCGAGGGAGGCTCCCCTCACGGCTCCTCGGGCCGGGGGAGCGGGCATCCCCATTCCGACCGGTTCCTCACCGAACGACCTGAACGACACCGCCATCATCGGACGCAGCACCCACCGTGCAGCCAGCAACCTGACCAACGAGGAGACGAGATGACAGCCACCAACGCACCTCAGAACGCAGGAGCACTCGACGGATCCGGCCACAGCAGGATCCTGCGCCGCGTACTGCTGGTGGGCTGCGTCCTGGCCATGATCCTAGGAATCACCGTGTACTGCCATGCCAGAGAGACCGAGGCCCAGGGCTGCACGCAGTGGGAGATCATCTTCGACGGCTACGGCGAGGCCTCCTGCTCCGACGGCCTGCTGCGCCTCAAGCCGACGTCGGCCGACTCCCAGGACAAGACCCACGCGGGCCTGGCCAAGTCCACCACGGTCGAGATCGAGGCGGGCAACGTCCAGACCATCCACACCACCATGACCACCGTCAGGCAGCTGCGCGAGGACGGCAACCCCAATGCCTGGGAGGTCGCCTGGCTCCTGTGGAACTACTCCGACAACAACCACTTCTACGCCCTGGCCCTCAAGCCCAACGGCTGGGAGGTCTCCAAGCAGGACACCGCCTACGAGGGGGCCCAGCGATTCCTCGCCTCCGGCAACTCACCCGTCTACCCGGCCGGGACGAGCCACGACGTCACCGTCAAGATCGACACCACCAACCCGGCAACGGTCTCCTTCGTCATCACCGTGGACGGAAAGGAGCTCGGAACCGTCACCGACTCCGAGTCCCCCTACAGGTCCGGTGCCGTGGCGGCCTACTGCGAGGACTCCGACGTCACCTTCACCCCGATCACCGAGGACGAGTGAGACCGGTTCGCGGCGGCCGCCCACCCGGCCGCAGGGCAGTGCCAACCGCAGCCAACCGCAGCCACCCGCCCCGTTCCCGACACACCTGAGCAGGAGAACCCATGACAACGAATTCCACGCCAACGGGCGACCCCCTGCGGATCATGCTCGTTTACGGCACCCGCCCGGAGGCGATCAAGCTCGCCCCCGTGGTGGCCGCCATGCGCGACGACGAGCGCTTCACCCCGATCGTCGTCGTCACGGGACAGCACCGCGAGATGCTCGACCAGGTCCACGAGTTCTTCGGCATCGTGCCCGACGACGACCTCGACATCCACTCTCCGGGACAGACCCTCACCCAGATCACCAACCGCTCCCTTCAAGGGGTGGGTCGGGCGATCGAGGCCCACCGGCCCGACGCCGTCGTGGTCCAGGGCGACACCACCTCCGCCTTCGCCGCCGCGCTCGCAGCCTTCTACCACGAGGTGCCGGTCCTCCATGTCGAGGCCGGCCTGCGCACCGGCGACATCTCCTCGCCCTTCCCCGAGGAGGCCAACCGTCGGCTCATCAGCCAGGTGACCACCCTGCACCTGTGTCCCACCACCACCAGCCGGGACAACCTGCTGCGCGAGAGTACGGACCCGCAGACCGTTCGCGTGACGGGCAACACGGTCATCGACGCCCTCCTGGTCGCCGTCGACCGACGGGTTCCGCCACCGGACGAGGACCTGGCGGCGGCGCTGGCGGACACCACCCGGAGGGTCGTGCTCGTCACCGCCCACCGCCGTGAGTCCTGGGGCGAGCCGATGCGCTCGATCGGACGCTCCGTCGCCCGTCTGGCCGGCCAGCACCCAGAGGTGCTCTTCGTCCTGCCGGTCCACCGCAACCCCAGGGTCCGTGGGGACCTCCTGCCGCAGATCGAGGGCCACGGCAACATCCTGTGGTGCGACCCGCTGGAGTACGGCGCCTTCTGCGCGCTCATCGACCGCTGCGACGTCGTCCTGACCGACTCCGGGGGCGTCCAGGAGGAGGCCCCCGCACTGTCCAAGCCGGTTCTGGTCATGCGTGACAACACCGAGCGTCCCGAGGCCGTCGCCTTCGGGGTCGCCGAGCTGGTCGGGACCGATGAGGACCGCATCGTGGAGAGGGTCTCCACCCTGCTGACCGATGAGGCCGCCTACACGGCCATGGCCCAGGCCGCCAACCCCTACGGCGACGGACACGCCTGCAAGCGCATCCTGGCCGCCACCGCCGCCCTGTTCGGGCGAGGTGTTCCCCTTCCCGAGTTCGAGCCCGTTCCCACCTCATCCAAGGAGAGCTCATGATCACTCCGAGTATCCTGTCCGCCCGACGACGTCGCTGCGTTCTGGCCGCCATCGCGGTGTGCCTGGGCAGCTCCGTCGCCTCCGTCGGTCCCGCCCAGGCCACGCCCCAGGCGGCCGCCCCCCAGGCGCCGGTCGCGGTCCAGGCCGCAGCCGCCCAGGACAAGGGCGTCAACCCGGCCAACGACGCCGACCCGGCCAAGACGCCCCTTCCGGCTCCGCCCGAGCCCGCCGCCGCGGCCAAGAAGGAGCTGCCCCTCAAGGGCGACAACCAGGCCGACGTCGACCTGAACCGGCCCGCGCCCGCGGCCGGCCAGGTCCAGCTGCGAGACCTGACTCAGAACGCCCCGGAGGTGCCGGCCGGCGCCGTCAGCTTCTCCAACCAGGACGCAGGACCGGCCTCGACCCTGGTCCTGTTCGACACGACCGGCGACTACGCCAAGCTGGGGGAGTACTACGCCCTGAGCATGGGCACCCTTGCCAGCCACTCCGGAGCCGTGACCACCCTTCCCGTCAAGGACTACGTGGCCGGGCTGGCCGGCCGCTTCACCAACGTCGTCTACGTCGGCTCCACCTACGACGAGCCCCTGCCGCGGGCCTTCATCGACGACGCCCTCACCGGCAACATCCCGGTCATGTGGTCCGGCTTCAACATCTGGCAGCTGACCAAGACCGACGCCGACCGTGCCGCCTTCACCCAGCGCTACGGCTGGGACCCCGCCACCTCCTACATCGACTCCACCGACCGGGTGACCAAGATCAGCTACAACGGCGCCTCCCTGAAGCGCAACGAGCTCAACACCGGCGGCATCATCGCCCCGCACATCACCCGTGAGCAGGACGTCAAGGTCCTGGGGCGAGCCGAGTGCTCCAAGCCCGACGGCGCCGCCACCGCCTGCGCCTCCGTCGCCCAGTCCGGCACCAGCTCCTTCCCCTGGGCCGTCAGCTCCTCCGGACTGACCTTCATCGGGGAGGTCCCTCTGACCTACCTCGGTGAGCAGGACCGGTACATCGCCGCCGCCGACATCCTCCTGGACGTCCTCCAGCCCAACGCCCAGCAGTACCGCCAGGCCGCCGTGCGCCTGGAGGACATCACCCCGGACAGCGACCCCGAGGAGCTGCAGGCGATCGTCGACTATCTCCACAGCGAGAACGTGCCCTTCCAGATGGCGGTCGTGCCGATCTACACCGACCCCAAGGGCACTGAGAACAACGGTGTCCCCAAGGAGATGACCCTTGAGGACTCCCCGGAGCTGGTGGCCGTTCTTCAGGACGCCGTCAACAAGGGTGGAACGATCGTCCAGCACGGCACCACCCACCAGTTCGGCACCCTGGACAACCCCTACAACGGCGTCTCGGCGGACGACTTCGAGTTCATCCGCTCATGGTGCTCGGCCACCAACGACACGAAGGCACCGGCCATCGACTGCCAGGACAACTCCTTCGTCCAGATCGGCGGCACGCTGCCGGACACCTCCAGGCAGTGGGCCTCCGAACGCGTTGATCAGGGCCGCCGGATCTTCGGCGAGGTCGGGCTGCCCACGCCCGAGATCTTCGAGACCCCGCACTACTCGGCCACCCGCGAGGCCTACGAGGGCATCGGCGAGCACTACCCGGTGCGCTACGAGCGCGAGCTGCTCTACGCCGGCCTGCTCACCAGCACCCAGGCGGGTCCGCACGACTACTACGGCCAGTTCTTCCCGTACGCGGTCAACGACCCCTACGGGACGCACGTCCTGCCGGAGAACCTGGGCAACTTCGAGCCCAACGAGATCAACCAGCACCCGCCGCGCCTGGCCCAGGAGGTCGTCGATGCTGCCAAACTCAACCTCGTCAACACCCACGCCACCGCCAGCTTCTTCTTCCACCCCTACTACCCGCTGTCGGAGCTGAAGAAGATCGTCGCCGGTATCAAGGCCGAGGGATACACCTTCGTCCCGGCCTCGGAGCTGAAGTGACGACGGCACTGGACGTGGCAACGAACCACACCGGATCCACCGCAGTGGAACCGTTCGGTCGGAAGACCTCTCAAGAGACGGGAATAATGGTTCCATGACTCTTGAGACCAGCCGCAGAAGGGCACTGGCGCTCCTGGGCGCCGGGGTTCTGGGAACGTCAGTGTCCTCCTGTGGTCACGGACATGTGGCCACCCCGCCGGCCATGGGCGACGGGGCGACCACTCACTTGAGCCTCCACGTCAGCGATGCGCAGGGCAGTGCCCTCGACCTCGAGGCACTGCGACGCATCCAGTCCAACGGCAAGGGCGAGGCCGGCTACGACGACGCCCTGCTGGACGCCAAGACCCTGGAGGTCATCGCCGTCGGCCCCCTCTACCAGGACGAGGGCGGCGCCATCGGCATCGACGTGCCCACCGGGCGCGCCTGCACGCTGACCATGTCGTGGCCCACCAGCCACGGGTACTCGGCTCTCATGGCGGACCTGCCCGCCTCCGGTGAGCACGACCTGCTGGAGCTGGCGGCCAGAACCCTCCATGAGCGGCAGGCCGAGCGCTACCAGCAGGCCACCGCGCAGGGCCTCAAGGGCGCCGACGAGGCGGTACCGCTGCGGGACTCCGCCCAGCAGTCCCTGGATGCCTGCGCCACGGCCCAGTCCTGGGCCGACAGAGGCCGCCTGGCCAACTCGGCCCTGGAGTCCACCGCCGGGGCCCAGCTCGCCCTGGACCGGGCGATGGTGGCCCAGGCCCCCCAGGACGCCATCATCGGAGTGACCTTCACCCGGGTTCCCACGGCCGCCGAGATCACCGCGGCCCTGGCCCCCAGTGGACCAGGAGGTGGAAAGCGGAAGGTATCGGCCCGCCTCGTCATCGGCAACCCCGGCGACGCCCAGGAGATGGCCGGCTGGCGCGCCGCAGTGGACGTCCTGCATGCGCAGGGCGGTCTGGCCCTGGTCCAGATCTGCGACTCCCACGACATGGCCGCCTTGAGCGACGAGGCCTGGGACACACGGGTGAACACCCTCATCGCGGCGCTTCCCGACGTCGACGCCTGGGAGGTCGGAAACGAGATCGGTGGGGACTGGCTGGGCACCGGCCCGGTGGCCAAGGCACAGCGTGCGGCCCAGGCGGTACGCGAGCGCACCGGCGCCACAACGGTGCTCACGCTCTACTACCAGCTCGGACAGGCGGACCCCGCCTACTCCCTGTTCAGCTACGCGGCCAAGGAGATCACCCAGCCGATCAGGGACCTGGTCGACGTCGTCGGACTGTCCGTCTATCCCCAGCTCCACCCGCTGGGAACGGCTGCGGACCGGGTCCTCAGCGCCCTGGACGCCGCCTTCCCGGCCTCCCGGGTCGCCGTCACCGAGCTGGGGTACGGGGCTGAGGACCTGAACCACGGCCCGTGGTGGTTCGGGTCGGCCTCCGACCCCACGGTGGCCCGCACCGCCGTCGCCGAGCACGTCACCGGCGCCGCACTGGGGCGCTCCGACGCCTGGGGCGCTCCCTTCTGGTGGTACTACCTCGAGGACCAGGTGGGGACCCCTGGCGGCCAGGTGGCTCCGGCACTGGCCGCCGCCTCCACCGGGTTCTAGCGCGCCGGAGCCGGGCGGGTGCCGGAGTCGGTCCGGCCAGCACCCGCCCGGCCCTGCCTCCCTGTCCCTATCTCTGGGCCAGGACGAAGGGGTGAACCGCGGCCGCTCCCGCCTCACGCAGAAGGGCGGCCGCCATCGTGAGCGTCCAGCCGGAGTCGCTCCAGTCGTCCACCAGGACCGCGACGGAACCCCGCAGCTGATCAAGCGCCTGCGCCGACCACGCCTCGAGGGTCAGGCTGCGGGCCACCTCCGCCAGCCGGAACGCCGAGCCCACGTCGTGGTGCGGCGGATCCTGGCCGGCCAGGCCCACGACTCCCAGTGGTCTGGCCCCGAGCCGGGTGGCCACGGCGTGCCCCAACCGGCGGACCAGGTGGGGCCGGGTGCGAGAGTCCACAACGACGACCACGATCCGCCTCTCCTGCGTCTGAGTGCCGGCGTCCCGCTCGTCCTGGATGATCTTGCCGAGCCGGTCCACGGCCTGAAGCACCAAGGGTCTCAGGGGGACCGGGACCTCCCCGTCGGAACCGGAGGCCACCAGCTCGCGCAGAGCGCCCGAGGCCCCCAACCCGTCCAGCCGCCCCACGGCCAACCCGGTTGCCGCCTGCTGCGCGGCGCCGATGCGACCCTTGAGCCGGCCCAGCCCCAGACGCTCCATCCCGGTGGGCCACTGACGGCGAGCCCGCAGCTCGACACCGGCGCGGCCCAGCGCCCGGCGGGCGGCACCGACCTGCTCCTCGCCGGGGACATCGGGCAGAACCAGGCCTCCGCACAGGTCACAGGCCCCGCAGCGCCACCCCCGCTCAAGATGCGGATCATCGAGCGCCGACCTCAGGAAGGCCATCCGACAGGGTGCATCAGCCCCTGAGGAGGCGGCGTCGGCTCCGAGCCGCTCGTAGGCGACCATCGCCTCCTGCTCGGCCCGACGCGCGGCGTCGACCCTCGCGTAGCGCTCAGCATCATAGGACCAGGGCTCGCCGGTGGACTCCCAGCCGCCCCGAACCCGGCGCACGGCGCCGTCGACGTCAAGGACCTTGAGCATGGACTCCAGCCGGGTGCGCCGCAACGAGGTCACCGTCTCCAGCGCCGCCGTCGACATCGGCCCGGACCCCGCGGCCCGCTGGTCCTCCAGGCCCTCCAGGACCGTGCGGACCTGCTCCTCGGGAGGGAAGCCCTGAGAGCCGAACCACTCCCAGATGGCGCGGTCCTGCGATCCCGGCAGCAGGACCACCTCGGCCCGCTCCACGCCGCGACCGGCACGCCCCACCTGCTGGTAGTAGCTCACCGGCGAGGACGGCGCCCCCATATGCACCACGAAGGCCAGGTCCGGCTTGTCGAACCCCATTCCCAGCGCCGAGGTGGCCACCAGCGCCCTGACCCGGTTCGCCTTGAGATCCTCCTCCAGGCGCTCGCGCTCGGCGGCGTCGGTCTGCCCCGTGTAGGCGGCCACCTCCATGCCCGCGGTGCGCAGGTACTCGGCGACCTCCATCGCAGCCGAGACGGTCAGGCAGTAGACGATGCCGCTTCCGCGGGCTCGCCGCAGGTAGGAGGCCAGCCAGGCCAGGCGGGCGGCGGCATCGGGCAGGGCCCTGACCCCCAGGTGGAGGGAGCTGCGCCCCAGGGTGCCGCGCAGCACCAGGACCTGCGATTCGTCCACGCCGGACGCCGTGGGGGAGACTCCCAGCTGCTCGGCAACATCGGCGCTGACCCGGGCGTTGGCGGTCGCCGTCGTCGCCAGGACCGGGGTGCGCGGCGGCAGATCCTCCAGCAGGGTGCGAATGCGCCGGTAGTCCGGACGGAAGTCATGCCCCCAGTCCGAGATGCAGTGGGCCTCGTCAATGACGACCAGCCCGGCCGCCTCGGCCAGGTGCGGCAGCACCTCGTCCCGGAAGACCGGGTTGTTGAGCCGCTCGGGGGAGACGAGCAGGACATCCACCTCTCCGGTGCGCACCTGGGACTCGATCTCCTCCCACTGGGTGACGTTGGCCGAGTTCATCGTCACGGCCCGGATCCCGGCGCGCTCGGCGGCGGCCACCTGGTCGCGCATGAGGGCCAGCAGCGGCGAGATGATGACGCTCGCGCCGACGCCCCCGGTCCGGTCGCGCGCGCCGGGGGAGGGCGTCGGCGCGCCGGGGCGCCAGTCTCCCCAGCCCTCACGCAGCAGCACCGTGGCCACGAAGTACACCGCCGACTTGCCCCAGCCCGTGCGCTGGACCACCAGGGCCCGACGGTGGGCGACGACAAGCGCCTCGATCGCCCGCCACTGGTCCTCGCGCAGGCGGGCCTCCGGGCGGCCGACGAGCTCGCGCAGGACGGCCTCGGCACGCTCACGAACAGGGCGGACGGCACCTTGAGAACCCGATGTCATGGTCGTCGTAGACATGCTGCAACGCTAACCCCGGCGACTGAGCCTCACCGAGTTTCACCGGCTTCCGGTGACTTCCGGTGACTTCCACTGACTTCCACGGACGTGCCCGTGCATCCGCGGACATCGATACCGGATCCGGCACCGGCGAGGTCGGACACCGTCGTGAAGAATGACCTACATCATACAGGTACCAGCAGATAGTCTCTTGACGATGATCAGAAGGTGCCTGTACCTTCGGTGTCGTCAAGATACAACAGGCACCTTCCAAAGTCTGTCCGCCGCCGCCCGCGATGACGGTTCGAACCGATGGCGACAGGAGTGGCAGTAGACCCGCAAGACCCGCACAGGTGCCCTCACGAGTCAGGAGAAGCTCATGAATGCCGAGAGCATCAGGAACACCGACCCAGACACAACCTCACTCGACAGTCAGCACAGCGCCCGCCAAGGCGCTGGAACGGAGACCGACATGACGAACAACTCCAACAACCCCCATCCCAGTGCTTCCGAGCTCGACGCCGACGACACCGGTAACACCGAAGACGCGGCCTCGTCGCAGCACCTGCAGCGAGCCTCGCTCCACGAACGATTCCGCCGCCTGCAGCACCTCATGCGCCGCAGTCGCATGACAGCGCATCACGACGGCCCCTTCGCCGACACCACTCGAGGCCGCGGCCGGGTACTGGCCGCCCTGCGCATGCAGAGCCCGATCCCCACCCGAGACCTGGCCTTCCTCCTCGATATCCGCCAGCAGTCCCTCAATGAGCTGCTCAAGAAGCTCCAGGCCGATGGCCTCATCGAGCGCAGGGCCAGTGAGGAGGACCGCCGCGTCATGGTCGTCCACCTCACCGAGGCCGGTCGTGACACGCCCCTGAGCGGGCCCAGGGCCGACTACCTCGACTCGCTGACCGATGAGGAGGCCGCCACCTTGGCCCGGCTTCTCGACAAGATCATCACCTCTCTGGAGTCTCGGCTCGGGCCGGACGAAGACGGTGAGTGCGGGCCGCGCTTCGCCGACGCCCGTCGTCGCATGGGCGAGGAGCGCTTCGAGGCCATGATGCGCATGCGCGAGCGCGGCTTCGGCCCCTTCGGCCCCGGTCCCGCATTCGTTCCGGGCTACGGTCCCGGTTTCGGCCCGGAGGCGGACGACGCCGATCTGTCTGAGGGCCGTGGCAGGCGAGGCGGGCGCTCAGGCCACGGGGGACCGCGTCGAGGAGGACGACCCCATCGAGACGGCAGTGCCCTCCCCGGAGAGGACTTCCCCGAGCGCGGAGCCCGCAGGTTCAGAGCCGCTCGGGCACGACGCACCCGTGGAGCCCGCATGACCTCCTACCGCTTCACCGCCCACGACTGCTGAAGCCTCATCATTGGCCGCCGATGGCCTTGGCTACCCTTGGCCCATGGACCTCCTCATCATCGCCGTGCTGGGCACCCTGGCCATCGCGGCGGCCTCGCAGCTCAGTGACCGCATTGGTGTCGCTCCGGCGCTGATCCTCCTGGCCGGCGGCACCGCCGTCGGCTTCCTGCCCTTCATCCCGGCGGTCGAGCTGGACCCCCAGGTGGTCCTCGAGGGCATCCTTCCCCCACTGCTGTTCTCGACGGCGGTGAGCATCTCGACCATCAACTTCCGACGGGAGCTCGCCCCCGTGGCGGTCCTGGCCATCCTGCTGGTCGCACTGTCCGCCGCCGTGATCGGCGTGGTGCTCACCCTGCTGGTCCCCGGGCTCTCCCTGGCCTGGGCGATCGCCATGGGAGCGATCCTCAGCCCCACCGACGCCGTGGCCATCTCCATCGCCCGCCGGTTGGGGGTCTCGCAGCGCATCATCACCGTCCTGGAGGGGGAGGGGCTCCTCAACGACGCCACCGCCCTGGTGGTCCTGTCCTCGGCCGTCTCGGCCGCCACGTCGGGAGGCGTGAGCGTCGGAGGCGTTCTGGGCGGCTTCGCCCTGGCGGTCCTCGTGGCCCTGGGCGTGGGCTGGCTCGTCGGCGAGGTGAGCCTGCGGGTGCGATCCCACATCACCGATCCCACCGTGGACACGGTCGTGTCCTTCACCGTCCCCTTCCTGGCGGCGATCCCGGCCGAGCACATGCACGGATCGGGCCTGGTGGCCGCCGTCGTCGCCGGACTCATCACCGGACACCGAGGTCCCCGGATGCTGCCGCCGGCCCACCGAGTGGCCTCACGGACCAACTGGCACACCGTGGAGCTCACCCTGGAAGGACTCATCTTCCTGGTCATGGGGCTGGAGTTCTTCGGCGTGGTGGAGAAGGTGGACGCCTCGGACCTCGGGGTCCGTCGGGCGGTTGAGGTCGCCGCCATCGCCGGGCTCCTCACCGTCGTCATCCGGGCCCTGGTCGTCGCCCCGATGCTCAAGCTCCTCAGCCACCGGACCGCGCGCTGGGCGACCCACTGGGAGGAGAACGAGGAGGCCATCCACCAGTTCCAGAACCGCTGCTCGGCCATCGTGCGCGGCGAGGCCGAGATGCCTCAGGTTCCCTGGGACCGACGCCGCCTCGCGCGGGTCCAGCGCAAGCTCCGGCGCGAGCCCAGCCACGAGAGCATCGCCCGGCGCGCCCTGAGGCTCTCCAGCCGGGTCCGACGCCGCGGTGCCGACCTGGACTACTTCGCGGCCGAGCCCCTGCGCGCACGCGAGGGCGCCGTCATCATCTGGGCGGGCATGCGCGGCGCCATCACCCTGGCCGCGGCCCAGACCCTGCCGACCACGGCGCCGCACCGACCCTTCCTCCTCCTGGTGGCCATGCTCGTGGCCGCCGGCTCGCTGACGCTCCAGGGACTGACGCTGCCGGCGCTGGTGCGCCTGGTCAGACCCGCAATGGCCGGACCCGCCGACGACGAGGAGAAGGCATCCGTCATCTCGCTGCTGGTCAGTGCCGCCCGCGACGCCGTTGCCGATGGCCATGAGCCTCCCGGCCGCAGCCCTCACGACGCCATGGACTCCGGTACCACGAAGCCCTCCGACAGCGAGCCCGTGCCCGACACGCAGACCGAGTCGACCGGCCCGGAAGAGCCTGCCACCTCCGAGACGGCGTCGAGGCCGGACAAGGCCCCGGTGTCCGCCCAGGACGAGGAGAACGAGGCCCTCAAGCCTGAGCGCAGCACCCTGCTGCGACGGGAGGGGGACGACATCGTCCTCTCCCCGGCGGCCGTCGCCAGAGCATGGACCGACCCGACCTGGCGGCACGACGAGCTGGCCCCCATGAGGGAGCGGGCCCTGGACATGATCCGGGCCCAGCGCGAGGCCCTCCTGGACGCCGGGGACGAGGGCCTGTACTCGGCCGACTCCCTGGAGCACGCCCTGGATCGTCTCGACTTCCAGGAGATCATGCTGACCAGCGAACCGCACTGACCACCGTCGTCACCCGGCTCCGGCCGGCACCTCGGCGCGGGTGATCCCACCTGCTGAGGCCGCCCCTCCGCCAAGGGCTAGCGAGCCGTAGACTCCAGGCCGTGAGCGCGAACCTGCCCCTGAGACCGGACCTGGAGGACGAGACGCCTTACGGCGCCCCGGAGATCGACGTCCCCGTGCGGCTGAACGTCAACGAGAACCCCTATCCTCCGTCCGCCGCGGTCATCGAGTCGATCGCCACCGCAGTGGCCCGGGCCGCCCGGGGACTCAACCGTTACCCGGAGCGCGACTTCCCCCGGCTGCGGGCCGCGCTCGCGGACTACCTCGAGGCGGAGTCCGGGGTGGAGCTGACCCCGGAGCAGATCTGGGCGGCCAACGGCTCCAACGAGGTCATGCTCCACGTGCTTCAGGCCTTCGGCGGTCCGGGGCGCACTTGTCTGACCTTCACCCCCACGTACTCGATGTACCCTGAGTACGCCCGTGACACCCTGACCGACTACGCCACGCGCCCGCGCCGCGAGGACTTCACGCTCGACGTCGAGGCCGCGGTGGCCGCGATCACCGAGCTTCGGCCCGCCGTGGTCATTCTGGCCAGCCCCAACAACCCGACTGGGACGGCTCTGCCGCTTGAGGACGTCAGCCGGATCCTTGACGCGGCTCGCGGTCACGGCCCGATGCTCGGGGCCGAGATCGGATCACCGGCGCGCGCCAGCGACTGCGTCGTCGTCATCGACGAGGCCTACGCCGAGTTCCGCCGTCCGGGCGTGCCCAGCGCCCTGGAGCTGCTGGGGCCGGCCAATCCGCACCTGGCCGTCACCCGCACCATGTCCAAGGCCTTCGGAGCGGCCGGGCTGCGCCTGGGCTACCTGGCCGCCGATCGCGCCCTGGTCGATGTCCTGCGCGTCGTGCGCCTGCCCTACCACCTCTCCGCCGTCACCCAGGCCGTCGCCCTGGCCGCCCTGTCCCACCGCGACGAGCTCATGGCGCAGGTCGCCTCCCTGCGTGATGAGCGAGACGCCCTGGTGACCTGGCTGCGCGGCCAGGGACTGACCGCGCACGAGTCGGACGCCAACTTCGTCCTGTTCGGCCCGTTCCCGGACCGCGACGCCGTCTGGCAGAGCCTCCTCGACGCCGGGGTCCTCATCCGCGTCGTCGGCCCCGAGGGCTTCCTGCGCGCCAGCATCGGCACGCCGGAGGAGATGGGGCGGCTGCGCACCGCGCTGACGGCGGCCACGAGGAAGGCATGAGGAGATGGGAAGGACGCCGGCCGCGGGCGGCGTCGAGGACCGGTAGGGTTGCCACCGGTTGAGATCCTTCAAGGAACCAGTAATGCTGAAAAGCACGACACACGATGCTGAGGAAGCACACATGAGCCGTACCGCGCGTATCGAGCGAGCCACGAGCGAGTCCAGCGTCGTCGTCGAGATCAATCTCGACGGCACCGGCCAGACCGACATCTCCACCACCGTCCCCTTCTACGACCACATGCTCACCGCCCTGGGGCGGCACTCCCTCATCGACATGACGGTGCGCGCCAGCGGTGACACCGACATCGACGTGCACCACACCGTGGAGGACACCGCCATCTGCATCGGCGAGGCCCTGCGCGTGGCACTGGGGGACAAGCGCGGCATCCGCCGTTTCGGCGAGGCCAGCGTCCCTCTGGACGAGGCCCTGGCCCACGCCGTCGTCGACATCTCCGGACGCCCCTACCTGGTGCACGAGGGCGAGTCCGAGGCCTTCGTCCACCACCTCATCGGGGGTCACTTCACCGGCTCGATGGTGCGTCACGTCCTGGAGGCTGTCGCCTACCACGCCGGCATCTGCCTGCATGTGCGAGTCCTGTCCGGCCGCGACCCCCACCACATCGCTGAGGCCGAGTTCAAGGCCCTGGCCCGAGCCCTGCGCGCCGCCGTGGAGGACGACCCCCGCGTTGAGACCATCCCGTCCACGAAGGGAAGCCTGTGATGGACCAGATCCCCCAGCCCGACGAGCACCACGATGACGGCCAGGACGGCCGGCGCGACCTGGACGCCGAGTTCGCCGCCCTCATGGACGACGTCGAGATCCCCGACGACCTCTCATCGATCGAGGGCCTGGAGGCCCCGGAGGGTCCCCGGAGCAACAAGACCCGGGACGGCCTGCCAGAAGCGGCATCCGCCTCGCCCGACGGCGCCAAGGAGACCACGTCCGAAACCGTGTCCGAGGGAGTGAGCCCCGCCGACGTCCCCCACAACACCTACCATCCCATCAGCGGGGAGGATGGGGGAGTACAGAGCGCTGACGAGTCCTCCGGGCTCACCGACGTCCAGGAGGCGCAGGTCACGGCCGCGGCCGACTCCTTGAGCCCCTTCGGCCCCGGTGATCCCGATGACCAGGCCCCCAGGGCGGTCAAGGTCGCCGTCGTCATGACGCCGCTGAACCGGGCCGACGGCCTGGCCGGCATGTGCTCCCTCATGGACCTCGACTGCACCGTGGTGCCCTCCTCCAGCGGTGCCTTCGCGGTCAAGCAGTTCGTCTCGGCCCACTCCGACTGGGACGTGGCCGAGCTCCTGGGAGGATCCGAATCCGAACCCGCCGAGGCGGCTGAGCTGGCCGCCCAGCTCTCCCGCCTGTCGCGAGCCGGCGCGGTCCTCATGACCGCGGACCTGGCCACCGACGTCGGTATCGAGTCCGGCCTGTCCGGAACGATCACCGCCCGCCGCTTCAGCAACGGCCAGCCCGGGGAGGAGGCATCGGCGGGTCTCCTGCTGGCCTCCATGGACCAGGTCGTCGAGGACGTGCTTCTGGGTGTCATCGACGCCGACGACGTCCCCGGCGCCGTGAAGTCATCCGAGATCAAGGCCCCCCGGGCGATGCGCTGGTTCGGACGCGGACTGCGCCGTCCCCCGCAGTGATCTCAGGCACGTCGGATCACGTCAGCAGGACTGCCGCCATGTGATCAGCCGCGCCTGTGGGCTGCCGTCTAGCCGGCGTAGGAGCTGGTCCGCTGCCCGCCCTTCAGGTCCGAGGCGATGCAGGAGAAGCCCCGTTGCCCGGCGTTCCACCCCGCCTCACCGGGGCCCAGCACCGACGTGCTCGGATTCGCCGCCCCGTACTGCTGGGCGGCCTCCGAGGTGCAGGTGGCCTGCACATTGGGGTCGGACGCCAGGTCGTCGTCGCTGGAGCCCGAGGTGCTCTCCGCCAGGGTGCCCACCCGGTAGACCTCCCAGGAGTGGGGCTCGTTGCAGTCCACCTTCTTGGCGGTGGTCTGCCCCGACACGGAGGTCGTACCGGCCAGACAGGTACCGACCGGGTGCGGCGGGGTCGAGACGATGTCCTGGCCAGACGACGAGGACTGGGCCGACGAGCCCGCCCTGACCGTGGACACTGTGGGCGCCATCCAGGTCCCGGCCATCCAGCCGGCCCCCAGCCCGATGACCAGACCGACGACCGCTCCGACGAACCCGGCACGCAACCCGATCCGACGACGTTCTCGGGTGGTGAGTCTCACAGGCCGCCCGTTCTCCGGTGCCGCAGACCCACTCGGAGAGACATTCAACGACTCCGGTGAGGACACCGGCATCGGCGACTGTGCGTAGCGTTCCAGCTGATCGGAGATCGCTGACGGCGCTGACTGGGCCGAGCGGGCCGCCTGGGCCGAACCGGCTGATGGTCCCGACAGCGCGCTCGAGGCGACGGGAGGGTGAGCGCCGGACGAACCACTGGGACTACCGGGGCTCACCGAACCGGCCGAATGGCCTGCGGCGCTGTGGGTGGGTGCCGGCACCAGGCCGGCCTCGACCAGCTGCAACGAGGTCACCGGCCCGCCGACGGCCAGGTCACCGGTCCCGAGCTGCTCACGAATCTGTCCCAGGGCCTCGGTGAGCTCGATGCCGTTGCGGTAGCGGTCCTGCGGATCCGGCGCCATGGCCTTGCTGAGCACCGGGAGCAGGATCTCGGGAACGTTCGGGTCGTTGAGGTTCAAGGGCTCATCAAGGGAGCGGACGATCTCGGGCAGGCTGCGCTGCACGCCGTCGGGCCCGCGCCTGGGGCCCCGTCCCGTCAGCAGGGCGAAGAGGACCGCCCCCATGGACCACACATCGCCCTCGGGCCCGGGGCCGGCCAGCATGAAGGCCTCCGGAGCGGCGAAGTCGGGGGTGAGGCACTCCAGCGTGACGGTGGGGTCCTGGCCCTCACGCTGGACGGAGGCGATGCCGAAGTCCGACAGCCGCGGGGACCCGTAGGAGTCCAGAAGAATATTGGCGGGCTTGACGTCCCGGTGCATGACACCGGCCGCGTGCGCCGCCCCCAGCGCCGAGGACGCCGCCTCCACCAGTGCGACGGCGTCGGAGGCGGGTGTCGGGCCGCGTGAGACGAGGTCGTAGAGGCTGCCGCCCGCGCACAGCTCCATGACCAGGTACGGGCGCAGGTCGGGCAGCTTTCCGGTGTCGACCAGTGAGACCACGTGGGGATGCCCCGAGATCCGTGAGGCCGCCTGCACCTCGCGCATGAACCGCCGCTCGTTGCGCGGGTCGTCCAGGGGGCGGGAGTCAACCTTGACGGCGACCGGGCGCTGAAGGGAGTCCTGCACACCGGCGTAGACCGTGGCGAAGCCTCCGCGTCCCAGTACCGAGGTGATCCGCACCCCCGGAATGGAGAACGGTGCGGCGCTGTGCGATCCACTGGGGACGCCACTGGACCCGCGCGATCCCGCGTCCACGGAGGACTGACTCGCCGAGGGAGGCGATGGTGCCGGCGCAGGTGAGGGCGTCTCACTGGGGGGGGAACTGCATGCTCACGAATGAATCCTCGCCCATGTTGGAGATTCACGAAAGGAAACCGGCCATCCACCGACGGATCGGGCACTCGGCCCGGTGCCGGTGCTCATCCGGCTGGGGATGCACGAACGGCTCGTCTGACGAAGCCGTTGCACGAGCACCGCGGGTGCTGGGTCTGCGCACGTCCGTGCTTGTTTCAGAGTGTGGAGGATATGCCAGAACGATTCACCGGGACGGTAGGGTATGTCACATGCAAGCGCCACGCGTCACCGTTCTGTCATACGGATCCGGCAACGTCCGCTCGGCGGTGCGCGCTCTGGAGCGCGTCGGTGCGCAGGTGACCCTGACCGACGACCCCCATGAGGTCACCGGGGCCGACGGCCTGGTGGTTCCCGGCGTCGGTGCCTTCGGTGCGGTCATGGACCAGCTGCGGGCGGTTGACGCCCCTCGCCTCATCGAGCGGCGTCTGGCCGGCGGGCGCCCGGTCCTGGGGATCTGCGTAGGCATGCAGATCATGTTCGAGCGCTCCGAGGAGCACGGGACCACGGAGGAGGGTCTGGGGCAGTGGCCCGGAACCGTGACCAGGTTGAGTGCCGACGTCGTCCCGCACATGGGGTGGAGCCAGGTTCGCCCTCCGTCGGGCTCCGTGCTGTTCGACGGCGTTGCCGATGAGCGCTTCTACTTCGTCCACTCCTACGCGGCCACCGAGGACCCTGCCGAGCTGCTTGGTCCCGGTCCCACTCGGCTGCCCCGGGCGACCTGGGCGACTCACGGGCAGGACTTCATCGCCGCCGTCGAGAACGGGGCCCTGTGCGCCACGCAGTTCCATCCCGAGAAGTCCGGTGATGCGGGGGCACAGCTCCTGCGCAACTGGATGACAACCCTCTGACCACCCGAGCCGTCCCAAGACCACCGCAGGAGAAACCCATGCTCACCCTACTTCCCGCCGTCGACGTCGCCGATGGCAAGGCCGTCCGGCTCCTTCAAGGAGAGGTCGGTTCGGAGACGGACTACGGCAGCCCCGTCGATGCCGCCCGGGACTGGGTGCGAGCCGGGGCCGAGTGGATCCACCTGGTGGATCTCGACGCGGCCTTCGGTCGGGGCTCCAACTCCGAGCTGCTCTCGCGCATCGTCGGGGAGGTCGGCATCAAGGTGGAGCTCTCCGGTGGCATCCGGGACGACGCCTCGCTGGCCCGGGCCCTGGCCGCCGGTGCTGCCCGGGTCAACCTGGGCACGGCGGCCCTGGAGGACCCCGAGTGGACCGAGCGAGTGATTGCCGAGCACGGCGACAAGATCGCGGTCGGCCTCGACGTGCGCGGCACCACGCTGGCCGCCCGCGGCTGGACCAAGGAGGGAGGCGACCTGTGGGAGACCCTCGAGCGGCTCGACGCCGTCGGGTGCGCGCGTTACGTCGTCACCGACGTCACTCGTGACGGCACGCTGAGTGGTCCCAACACGGCGCTGCTCACCGAGGTCTGCCAGCGCACTCCGGCGCCGGTGGTCGCCTCTGGCGGTATCGCCCACCTCGACGATCTGGTCGCCCTGCGGCGCCTGGCCCCGCTGGGACTCGAGGGGGCCATCGTCGGCAAGGCGCTCTACAACGGCAACTTCACCCTTCAGGAGGCGCTGGCCGTGGCCGGTGACGAGGAGGTGCGCGAGCCGTCGACGGCGCGCGTCTGACGAGCCTGCCCAGCGGCGCGCCCCGGTCGCGCGCACCCTACCGCCCAGGATGCTCAGGCCGCTGCCAGTGCTTGACGATGCCGCGCAGTGCGGTGGCGAAGACGACGCCGGTGGCCGCCAGGTAGGGGCCGTAGTGCTGACGGGTGATCGGCCCGAGAGGCTTTCCCAGCGTCCTGACAACGGCGGTGGAGGCCGCCATGCGAGCGGCCCGTTCTCCGGCCGCGTGGATGACGACCGCGGGCAGAGGCAGGTCCCGGCGCCCGGACTCGGCGGCGAAGAGCTTGACCGGGATCCCGGTGAGTGCCTGCTTCCAGTAGCCGGAGGGACCTCGGCTCAGGTAGCGGGAGGTGGCCGCCCTCATCGCCGGCGTGGTCCACGGTGCGGGCGGGCGGTGTCCGGCCCGGGTGAGCAGGTGGGTGACCGCCACCCCGGTGACCGATCCAGCCACGACCATCGCCGCGCGGCGCCACATCCGCTCAGGGTGGGTCAGTCCCAGCCACACCTGGCTCATCTCCGCCATGATCGGGAAGGAGACGGCCTCGGCCATACCCCAGATGAACATCACGGCGTCTCCTCTGGGACCGTCCATCGCGGTGCGCAGCACGGTGAAGACGTCCGAGACCGGCTCGGGTCTGCGCGGGCGCTTGAGCATCTCCACGATCTGCGCCCGGGCCTGGTCGCTGACGCCCTCCACATCGTCACCGGGAGCGATCGGTTCCCCCACCCGGACCTCGACGGGGGAGTAGTGGGGCAGACCACTCTTCTTCGGCATCATCTCGCGCGTTCCCACCAGCGCAACCGGAAGCACGGGGATGCCGAAATCACGTGCGAGCCGGGCGGCCCCCGAGTGGAACCGGCCCATCTGCCCATCCGTGGAACGGGTGCCCTCGGGGAAGATGAGGATGCTCATGGACTCCGCCACCCGGTTGGCCAGGCTTCCTCGCAGCTCCTCGTAGGCACCCTCGCCGTCGCGCCGCACCGGGTAGGCCCCCAGCAGGCCCCTGGCCACGAGACGACGTGAACGGCTGGAGAACCAGTAGTCCTGGGCGGCGACCGTGACCACCCGCATGAGGGTCGGCGAGGCGCTCATCATGGCGATCGTGTCCGCGTGGGAGCCGTGGTTGGCGACGACGACGTAGGGACCGTCGGCCTCGAACTCGCCCTCGACCCGCACACCCCCGAACGGAGCGATGATGGCCGACCAGAAGCGCTGACGCAGAACCGCCCTCCAGGTGACCTTCTGGGGCGTTTGCACGATGGATCGCAGGCGACGCCCGGCTGAGGCGATTTCGGCGGGACCTGGTATCTGGGAGATCTGACGTGGCATGTCAACGGCCTTTCCGGAGGAGTGCGGGCGATGAAGGACGAACCGAGGGTCTTGGTGCGGCGACGGTGCGGGACGGAGCAGGACGAGGAGGCGGTGGGTGCAGCAGGAGCATCTCAGGGGACCGTGTGCGCTCACCCGAGGACAGCGGCCAGCGGCAGAACCAGGAGCAGGGAGTCGACTCGGTCCAGGAGCCCTCCGAAACCGGGAAGCCAGGCGCCGGCGTCCTTGACCCCGGCGGTGCGCTTGACAAGGGACTCCAGAAGGTCGCCCAGCACCCCGCCCAGTCCGACGGCGAGCACCAGCCCAGGAGTGATGCGGCCCAGCAGGGTGAGGATGAGTGCGGCTCCGACGACGGCGCCCACCAGTCCGCCGATCGTCTTGTTGGGGGACAGGGGGGACAGCGGTCGGCGTGCCCAGGCCATCGAGCGCAGGAAGGTGCCGCCGGCCCACGCGGCCACGTCGGCGGCCGCGGCCGCGAAGGCGATGAGAAAGGCGTCGTGCCACAGGATCACCAGGTGCGCCAGGGACCAGGGGATCCATATCGAGGAGAAGCCCGCGACCGTCGCCCGCCTCAGGCCGTGCTCGGCGTCGCCGGCCAGGACCGCGGGCACGGCGCACACGAGCACCATGAGCGGGGCGATCGCCATGAGACCCGGGCGCAACCAGGCGGCCAGCGGATAGCCCACCGCCATCATCGCCAGCATGGTGGTCTCCACCCTCGGCAGCCGGGTGAGCCGGGAGAGCTCGCGAACCGCCTGGAGCCCGAGGGCGGCGGCGAGCAGCGCCGTCGTGCCCCGACCGATCCAGATCGGGATGCCGACCGCCGGGATGATGACGGCCCATGTGGTCCAGCGGCGGCGCAGCTCCGTCTTACGGGACAGGGCCACGCCGATGCCGGCCAGAAGCAGGATGGTCATGGCCGTTGCCGCAAGGAACACGGCCCGGCCGGTGAGGACCCACCCCACTCCGGGAACGGTCACGGTCCACGAGCGGCTGCCTCCCACGAGCCATTCGATCACCCCGCCGCCGGAGGCCCTGGTGCCGGCCCAGGTGCTGACCCAGGTACTCACGGCTCGGCTCCCGCGTCGGAGCCGGCCTGACGGGGGCTGCGCCCGATACTGCTGATGTCCTGCGGTGGTGGTGGGGCCATGGTGTCGGCCATGGCAGGGCCGGTGCGTCCGGCGAGGGCGGTGGCGGTGCGCGCCAGCCGGAGGCAGGCCGTCAGCACGGAGCCCACGATGACGACCCAGGCGACGATCGCCAGGTACTGGGGGAGCGCCGCCGCCACGACCGCCGCCAGACACCGCTCGGTCTTTCCGAACGGTCCGCCGTTGAGCCTGGCGGCGCCCGCACCTGCAGCAGCCAGGGAGACGAAGGTCGGCAGCGTTGCCGCCGCCAGCGCGATGAGGGTCAGGTGGACCGTGGAGGCGGGTGAGCCCGTGCGCAGGGCCAGCCCCACCAGGCCGGCCATGATGAGGAGGTCGGAGACCCGGTCCCCGACCTCGTTGAGAACGAAGCCGAAGGGGCGTGATACCCCGCGTGCCCGCGCAACGGCGCCATCCAGGTTCGCGCCGCCGAGCCGGGCGGCCAGCAGGATGAAGGCCAGGGGCCACCACCCCATGACAAGTGCCCCGCAACCCAGTGCAGCGGCGATGACGCCCACGGCGGTCCACACGTCGGGTGAGATGCCACGGCGCACCGAGGCCTGGATGATGATCCCCAACCGGCGGGTGTACCAGTACTTCAATGAGTAGAGCGATGCCACCGCAACAGGTTATCGAGCCGGTTCCTCCAAGGTGCGCGATTGGTCCGGAACACACTGGGGAGTAATACCCCTGCCCCCGGACGCGCTACGGTGAGGGTTATGAGCAGGTCTTCTCAACAGGCCCCGGGTCAGGCCCCAGGACTTCAGCCCGGTGATGTGCGCGGGTCCGATCCGGAGGCGCCCCAGGTGGCGGCAGCCATGGCGGCCCGGGCCAAGCTGGAGCGTCTTCTCGCCGCGCCCTCGCCCTTCGCTCACGACGACGGGGCGGTCCGCCCGGAGGTGAGTAGTGCGCTGGAGGCCTCCGACGTGCCTCGTCACGAGTACCTCGATCGGCTGTGGGCGGCGCTCGTGGACGGCAGGCTGATCGTCCCGGTGGCCGCTCACGCCCATCCTGGTCGGCCTGAGCCGAGTGGACCGCAGGCCGTGAGCCTGTCCCGAGGAGGCTCTCCCGAGGTACCGACCCATGAGGTGCACACCGCCGACGCCTGCCAGGACGCGGCGACCCTTGCGGTGAGCCTGCCCGACGGGCACATCGCCCTGCCGGTGTTCACCAGTGCTGAGGCGATGAGCCGGTGGCGCAGCGATGTACGCCCCGTGCCGGTCTCACCCGAGCGGGCGGCTCAGGTGGCCTGCCTGTCCACTGACCAGCTGTGGGTGCTCGACCCCGGCACCCGGGACCTGCGCCTGCCGCGCCCGGCCGTTGTGGCCCTGGCCGGGGGAGAGGAGTGGGTGCCGTCGTGGCGCAATGAGCCGGTTCAGGCCGAGGTGCGCGCCCAGCTCGAGGAGGTCGACGGAGTCACCGGCGTGGCCTTCGGGCCCGGCGAGGGCGCCGAGCTGCGAGTCTTCATCCGCATCGACGCCGCAGACGGTCGGGCCGGCGTGGCCCGGAGCCTGGAGGGATGTCAGCACGTCATGGTCAATCCGGCCTGGGGCGACCTCATCGACACCGTGGAGCTGTGCCCGCTGCCGGCCTGAACCGGCGTTCCGGCCGGCTGCGGTGCCCGGGTGAGGTCAGGGACGTCCCAGAATCGTGGTGCTCCACTGCTCGACCTGACCGTAGTGGTCCCCCAACGGACCGGCCACCTGGTCGAAGCGGGTGACGACGTCGCGCAGGGTCTGGGCGTCCTGGTCACGTCCGTCGTTCTGTGCGATCCGGGCGGCAGCCTCGGCGATCGCACGGACCTGGGCGAGGTCCCGCGTCGAGACCATCACCCGTCCGGGACCTGGGTCCCTCGTGGTGCTCCAGTCAGTTCCCGCCTGACGGGAGGGGGAGGAGTCGCCGTCGGCCTCGCCGTGCGGGTCCGAGGTCCTAACACTGTTCCATTCCATGGGTTCGGAGCGTAAGGCATCTGATTTGACCAGGCCACCGAAAAAAACGTGTGTTGGAATAGTGCCGATGACCACTATGTCGATGACTGCCTCTCAACGTCGGCCGAGCGGCGCGCCAGTGCTTGGCAACCTGCGCACTTCTACCGACCACGTGGTGAACACCACCGTCGCTCAGGAGGCCGGTGCCGACGGGGACCCGAGCCCCGCAGTGGGCTCTGAGCCCTTGGTGAGCGCCCGTGACCTCAGCGTCGGGTACGGAGACGAGCCGGTCTGTGCTCCGGCGACCTTCGACCTGCGTGCCGGCCAGGTCCTGGCACTGGTCGGGGTCAACGGGGCCGGGAAGTCGACGATGCTGCGCACCTGCTGCGGGCTGCTGCACCCGTTGGAGGGAGAGGTGCGGGTGCTCGGGCACGTTCCGGACCCCCGCTCGGGCCCCCAGCGCGCCGCGCTCGCCACCGACCTGGGGCAGGAGTCCTTCTTCCCCACGTTGACCGTGGCCGAGCACCTGCGGCTGGTGTGCTTCGGTCACGGTGTCGCCGAAGCCGATGAGGTGGTAGGCGACCTGTTGGAGGACCTGGAGCTGACCAGGCTCGCGGGGCACCTGCCCGAGGAGCTCTCCTCAGGGCAGCGACGCCGTCTCGCACTGGCGTCGGTCCTGGCTCGCCCGCGCAGGCTCCTGGTCCTCGACGAGCCCGAGCAACGGCTGGACCGGGTGACCCGGCTGCTCCTGGCCGACCGGCTCATCGAGGAGCGGGACTCCGGCGGGGGAGTGCTCATGGTCTCCCACGACCCGGAGATCGTGGAGGAGGCGGCCACCCAGGTGCTCCTCGTGGGACGCGACACCCGCATGCTGAGCGTGGCCGATGGTGTTCGTGCCATTGAGCAGGGGCTCCAGTGACGCCGGCGGACTCCTCGGGGGCGCGGACTGACTCGACCGAGCCGGAGGCGGCGCCCCTCCCCGATGGAGCCGACCTGCGGCGATGGACCGCCCGACGCACCCGCAGGCACCGCCGCGGCGTGTGGGCCCTCGTGGGCGACATCTACACCGGGCTCCTGACGGTGGCCGTCGTTGGAACGATCCTGGCGCCCTACCTGCGCCAGCTGGTCGACGCGCCGCCCTCCTCGCCGGCCGCCGGTGGGGTGCCGGCCGGTCTCGGAGCTCTGGGCCTTGAACCGGGGTGGCTGGTGCTGGTCCTGACAATGCTGCTCCTGGCGCTTGGGCTCGGTCCGCTCAGTCGGCTCGGACCGCTGTTCCTGCGCCCCCACGAGGCCGCCTGGTGGCTGCCGATGCCCGGCGACCGGAGCGCTCTCCTGGTGCCGGTGGCTCGCGTCGAGTACCTCATCGCAGCCACTGCGGGCGCGGTGATGGGCCTGCTCCCGGCGCTCGTGGCCGGAGGCGGGTGGGTCGCCGTCACGGCGTGGCCGGCCCTGCTGGCAGCCGGGCTGTCCCTGGTGCTCTCCGAGCTCATCAAGGCGCAGGTTCAGGGCCACGGCATCGCGCGTTTGCGCCGGTTCGTGATCCTAATCGGGGTGGCGGTGTGCCTGGTGGGAACGTTCCTTCCCTTCCCCCACTCGGCCCACGGGCACATGGTGGTCGCGACCGTGGCCGGGGCGCTGGTCGGCGCCGCGGTGCTTGGCTGGAGGCGGGCACGAGCCGGCCTGGGGCAGGTGCATGACGCCGCTCTGCTCGACGTCGTCGCCCGGTCCTTCGGCGCCCACGTCTCCCTGCTGTCCCTGGACACCCGTGCCATGGGACGCCTGCTCTCCCCGCCGTCGGTGCGGCCCGTCGGCCCCGCCCCACTGCGGTGGGCCCGCCTCGCCAGCAGGCTGCCCCGGCCCGTGGGGGTGATGGCCTGCGTGGCTCAGGCGGACTGGCTCCTGCTGCGCCGTCAGCCCCGGCGGCTGCTTCAGCTGGGGGCGGGACTGGCCGTCGCGGCACTTCCCCTCCTGTCCGAGTCCGTCAGCAGTCCCATGCGTGCGTTGGCCTACCTCGGCGGCGGTTGGATCGCGACCCTGGCCGTTGCCGAACCGGCTCGTCAGGCCTGGTTCGACGGCGGTCCTGACGCCTCCTGGCCGGCGCCGCCATGGGTGGTCCGGGTGGGACACCTGCTCACTCCGGCCGCCTTGATGAGCATGTGGTCCCTGCTGAGCCTGGTGCCCGCCATGGCGTCCCTCGGCGCCGAGGCCGCTTGGAGGGATCTCGGGGTCGTGGTCGCGATGGCTCTCCTGAGTGGCTGGGCCTGGGCCGGGGCGGCGCTGCGCTCCGGGTACCGGACGATGCCCGACTTCGCCGCCGGACTCGTCACCTCACCCATGGGCTCCCTGCCGCCCGGACTGGTGCAGATGCTCACGGCAGGGCCCGACGCCGCGCTCGTGGGTGCACTGGCCACCGCACTCGTTGCCGGCGCCGTCTCGGTCCCGACGACGACGGTGCTCGGCATCCAGGCCGCCGCCAGCGCCGTCGTCATCCTGTGGGGGCTACGAACGAACCGTTGGGCGTTCTGACGTCCCGGCCCGCCCCGTACGTGGGAGGACTCACGTCGAGAGTGGTGGAGGCGCCTGGGAATCGTCCTGACGTACTGGTAGCATTCCTCATTGACCAACCGGGGTTCGCCCCGGTGCGCAAGCGGAGCGATCCCACCTGGGTTCCTTTCGGGAATCGGGTTCATGCAAGGGCAGTGAGCCCTTCGCGGTCACCTCTCGGCCACGGCCGGGGGACGATCGCGCTCGTCACGAGGCCTCCGTCCTGCGCGGCAGGGACGGGGGCCTTTCCTCGTTCCGCAACCATCCGTGACTCAGAGTGAGGAACCGACATCAGCGAGCCCCGTATCAACGAACGGATCCGCGTTCCCGAAGTGCGTCTCGTCGGCCCCAGCGGCGAGCAGGTCGGCGTCGTCCGTGTGGAGGACGCCCTGCGTCTGGCTGAGGAGGCCGATCTCGACCTGGTCGAGGTGGCCCCCGACGCTCGCCCTCCGGTGTGCAAGCTCATGGACTACGGCAAGTTCAAGTACGAGTCGGCCATGAAGGCGCGCGACGCGCGACGCAACCAGGCAAACACCCAGCTCAAGGAGATCCAGTTCCGCCCTAAGATCGATGAGCACGACTACGCCACCAAGCGCGGTCACGTCGAGCGATTCCTCAAGGGCGGGGACAAGGTCAAGTGCATCGTCCGCTTCCGTGGCCGGGAGCAGTCCCGGCCCGAGCTCGGGATCAGGCTCCTCCAGGGCCTGGCCGAGGAGATGGCCGAGCTGGGCACCATCGAGTCCCACCCCCGCCAGGACGGCCGCAACATGGTCATGGTCCTGGCCCCGGTCCGCAAGAAGGCCGAGGTCAAGTCCGATCAGCGCCGCCGTCGCGAGGAGGCGAGAGCCGCCCGCCGTGCCGAGAAGCACGCGGGCCGTGCGCCCAAGGGCGCCAAGGCCTCTGTGAGCGAGGAGCCTGCCGGCGAGAACGCCTGAGAGCGCCCTCACGGCGCTCCCGACACTCACCTGACACCAACGACCCACCCCCTCGCCACCGTGAGCGGGGTCCGCAGTCCCGGCGACTACCCGTCTTCCAGGGACCGAGAAGAGGAAATTACCCATGCCGAAGAACAAGACGCACTCCGGTGCCAAGAAGCGCTTCCGGGTCACCGGCAGCGGCAAGCTCATGCGCGAGCAGGCCAACAAGCGCCACCTGCTGGAGGTCAAGTCCTCCCGCCGCAAGCGCAAGCTGTCCCAGGACCAGCCGGTCGCCCCGGCCGATGTCCGCCAGGTCAAGAAGCTGCTCGGTCGCTGACCGCCCAACCCACCAAGGAGTCTCACCATGGCACGTGTGAAGCGGGCTGTTAACGCCCAGAAGAAGCGTCGTTCCGTTCTCGAGAAGGCCTCGGGCTACCGCGGCCAGCGCTCGCGCCTCTACCGCAAGGCCAAGGAGCAGGTCACCCACTCCGGCGTCTACGCCTTCCGCGACCGTCGCGCCCGCAAGGGCGACTTCCGTCGCCTGTGGATCCAGCGCATCAACGCCGCCGCCCGCGCCGAGGGCCTGACCTACAACCGCTTCATCCAGGGGCTTGGCCTGGCCGGCGTGGAGATCGACCGCCGCATGCTCGCCGAGCTGGCCGTCAACGAGCCCGAGGGCTTCAAGGCCCTCGTGGAGGTCGCCCGAAAGGCCCTTCCCGAGGATGTCAACGCCCCCAAGGCCTGAGTCAGCCGGGCACCGGCCCTCTGACGTACCGTCACCGAATCCTCGCCACAGACCCTGAAGCGGTTCGTGGCGAGGATTCGGTGTTCTTGCCGATCGCTCACGTAGGCTGACCGCATGAGTCCTACCTCCTCCGCCGATCCTGACGAGCTTCTCGACGACTCCGCTGACCGCCCCGCGACTCGCGGTCCACGGCGCCGCACCGTCGGTGAGGGGCCGGCGGCCGGCCACGAGGTACTCACCAACCCCGGCTCGGCCCGCATCTCACGTGTGGCCGGGCTGGCCCGCCGCAACGCCCGGACCAAGCACCGCCGCTTCCTCGCCGAAGGCCCCCAGAGCGTGCGCGAGGCCGTCCGTCACGCTCCCGAACGCGTCCTCGACGTCTATCTCACCGAGGCCGCCGTCGAGCGTCACGACGAGATCTGGCAGGAGGCCGTCGCGGCCGGGCTGTACGTCCACGTCACCAGCGAGCAGGTCATGGACGCCATGAGCGCCGACGCTCAGGGCGTCCTCGCCGTCGTCGCCACCCAGGAGGCCACCGGTTCCGAGGCTCTGGCCACAGCCCTGGAAGGAGCCCGGCTCGTCGCGGTCCTCACCCAGGCACAGGACCCCGGGAACGCCGGCACCATCATCCGAGCCGCCGACGCCGCCGGAGCCGACGCCGTCATCCTCGTGCGCGGCAGCGTAGACCCCACGGCACCGAAGGTCGTGCGCTCCACTGCCGGCAGCCTCTTCCACCTGCCCGTCGTCACCGGCGTGGCCCTCGACGACGCCGTTGCCGCGCTCCATGAGGCCGGACTCACCGTCCTGGCGGCTGATGGGCGCGGGGACTTCGACCTCTTCGAGGCCGAGTCCCTCCTGGTCGCCCCCAGCGCCTGGCTCTTCGGCAACGAGGCCCACGGACTGCCCGTCGAGGCGCTGAGCCGGGCCGACGCCGTCGTCTCCATCCCCGTCTACGGCAAGGCCGAGTCGCTCAACGTCGCAGCCGCAGCCACCGTCTGCCTCTACGCCAGCGCCCGCACACAGGCCTGAGGTACAGACCGACGAGGACCGAGCAGCAAAGGCGCAGCAGCTAGAGCAGCTCGCAGATCGCCGCAGCCGCCCGGCCCGGTCCGTCCAGTCCCTCCATCAGCTCGGCCATGTGCCGGGCGCGCGAACGCATGACGTCGTCGGCCAGGGCCTGGTGGACCAGCTCGGCCCAGTCGGCCCTGCGAGCCTGGCTCTGGGAGACGAGCCGGGCCGAGCCGAAGGCCGTGCAGCGCTGGACGTTGAATCGCTGCTCGAGCTGCAACGGGATCCCGATGAAGGGCCACCCCTGCGCGCAGCTGGTCTGTACCGTGCCCTCACCACCGTGAGTGATCGCCAGGTCCACGGCGTCCCCCAGCTGGTGCGCCGGAATCCAGTCGGTGACATGGACATTGAGCGGCAGGGTGTCCAGGTCCTCGTCCCTGATGTGGGAGCGCACCGGCGCCAGTACCTGACAGTCGGCCTGTCCCAGCCCCCTGAGCACGCTGAGAACGAGGTCGCGGTTTCCTGACGAGCCCATGGCGAAGTACACCAGGGGCTGAGGACCGGCGGCCAGATCGGCAACGATCTCGGGAACCTCGCCGGGCAGATGGGCGTATACCGGTCCCACCACCCGATGGCCCTCGGGCATCTCCAACCACCGAGGCAGTAGGTGAGGGGTACTGGCGATGAGGTTCAGGTCCGCGGTCAGTCCGGCGAACAGCCCTTGGGGCAGTGAGACGCCGTTGGCCCTGGCCACCTGGTGGAAGGCGCGAGACAGAGGCAGCCGGGTCCCGGCCGCATGGAGCAGGTGGGAGGCCGCGTCATCGATCAGGCACTCCTCGGGGGTGGTGCGAGGCAGGAAGCCGGTGGCGCCCACCTTGCGTGCCGCCTCCAGGTGCGCCAGGGAGTAGGCGAAGGGCCGTACGAAAACCAGGGGGACGCACTCGGCCCGCGCCGAAATAAACTGGCTGGGAGTTACTCCGATGACGACGGCATCCGGACGCAGGCAACGCAGCAGCACCCGCTCGCTTGTGACCCGCTGGGTGAGCATCTGAGCCGTGAAGGGGTGACGCAGGCTGCGACCCTGGTCGAATGCCAGGGCCAGCCTGCCCTCCTCGTCACTGAGGTAGGGGGTGAGCAGGCGGAACTCGAAGCCTGCGGCCCTGATGTACTCGGAGTTGCGTCGCGAGAAGCCCGCAAAGACGCACTCCACGTCCGAAGGCATTCGGCGGGCCACCTCAATGGCACGGGTCACCTCGGCGAAGTTGAACGTCTCCGGGGCGAAGAGGACCCGGGACGTACTTCTACGCACAGTCACCACGTGTCCAGCGGCGCCTTCAGGCATGATCAGCTCTCCTTCTGAGAGTGAGGGCGCAACGGCATAGGGACGCCCTCAACAGCTCTCTTATTGCACGTCATGTACAACTGGAGGAGAGGTTAGCACGTTTATTCTTCCACAGTTGCCATTCTTACGACGAGGTTGGAAAGCCAGAAAAAATATACGTAAGGTGGATTAGGGGCATAGGAGGACTGTGACGCGACTCGGGCGAGGAGCGGCTCCGGGCAGCGCTTCAGTGAGTGTCACTCAGAGCGTCACTCAGTGGCTGCCCGCCAGATCGTGGGAGACGGTTGGTGGCGTGGTGCGCTCGAGGACCTCGCCGGCTCCCTGCCGTTCCTGGGACACTTGGGACACCAGGCTTCGCAAGGTCTGGGCGGACATGTTCGTGATGGTCTCCTGGCTGATCTCCGGGTGGTCCAGCCAGGCCAGGCACAGGGCGATCATCGTGTTGATCCACACCTTGGCGGCGAACATGGCGTGCTCATCGGGCTCCATGATCCCCAGGAACATCAGGACAAGACGCTCGTAGCGCTCGAAGCTGGTGGCCAGGGCGGCCGCGATCTCCGGGTCCTGGTCAAGGCCCCCGGTGTGCAGGGCCCGGAAGCTGTTGGGCCTGGCTCTCACGTAGCCCACGAAGGTGGAGATCGCCGCCTCCAGCGTCGGCTCGATCTGTTGCTCCACCAGGCCGTGAAGGTGAAGGATCTCGTGCTCCACGATGGCTCGGGCGAAGGCGGTCTTGGAGGGGAAGTAGTGATAGAAGAGCGTGCGTGAGACGCCGGCACGATTGATGATCTCGTTGACGTGAGTGCGGTCGAGGGATCCTTCCGCGAACAGCTCGACTCCGACTCTCACCAGCTCCTCACGGCGCTGCTCGGGCTGAAGTCGGCGGCGCGGATCAACTGCATTCGCGGGGCTCATGCGCATGAGACTACGACCGGACGGTCGACTTGTGCGGTTAGGCGCTCTATACGGCGTGTGACCATCATCCCAGAGAGGAGTGTCCATGAGATGCAGTTGACGTCTCGGTTGTGGGCGGTGCTACTCTTCCTGACGAAAGGTCAGAACTGCGACAGCCTGTTATCCGCGCAGCCAGTGGACTCCAGGTGACGCAAGAGATTCTGGCCCGAACTTCTCAGTATCGAGCCAAGGCGAGCAAGGGGGAACACGGTGCGCATGTGGATGTGTTGCTGTTGCTGTCGATGAGACAGATATCGCTCCCATATCCACGTCGAGACGAGGTACTCGTGACCACATCCGCACCCTCTCCTGATCAACCAGCCGCCCGTATTGATGACGTCAGGAATGACGCTGAGGACGACGTCAAGGACACGCCGCGGGACCCCCAGGGAAGTGGGAGGACCGGAGACGTCCTGGTACGGATCAGCCACGTCACCAAGTACTACGGCCGCTTCAAGGCTCTCGACGACGTCTCGCTCGACATCCACCGCGGCGAGGTCGTGGCCGTCATCGGTGCCTCGGGCTCGGGCAAGTCGACCCTGTGCCGCACGGTCAACCGCCTGGAGCCGATTCAAGAGGGCGAGATCGAGATCGACGGGATCCCGCTGCCCCAGGAGGGCAAGGCGCTCGCACAGCTGCGCGCCGAGGTGGGAATGGTCTTTCAGTCCTTCAACCTCTTCCCGCACCGGACGGTGCTGGACAACATCACCCTGGCCCCGGTCAAGGTGCGGAACATTCCTCAAGGGCAGGCCGAGGCCCGCGCCCGTGAGCTGCTGGCCCGTGTCGGGCTGGCGGATCAGGCCGGCAAGCGTCCCGCCCAACTCTCCGGAGGTCAGCAGCAGCGAGTCGCCATCGCCCGTGCGCTGGCCATGGACCCCAAGGTCATGCTCTTCGATGAGCCCACCAGCGCCCTGGACCCCGAGATGATCAACGAGGTCCTCGACGTCATCAAGGACCTGGCCGCCTCCGGCATGACGATGCTCGTCGTCACCCACGAGATGGGCTTCGCCCGCTCCGTGGCCGACCGCGTCGTCTTCATGGACGACGGCCAGATCGTCGAGTCCGGTAGGCCCGCCGAGTTCTTCTCCTCCCCGCGCACCGAGCGCGCCCGTGACTTCCTCTCCAAGGTGCTCAGCCACTGAGTCCCGAGCCGCACCTCCTCCCGGGTGCGGTGACCACCGCAGGCCCCGTGCCTGGGACGGCCCGTCCCCGTCCGAACGAAAGGAACACCATGACCACCCTCTCCCGCCGCAGCCTCCTGGCAACCACGGGCGCCGTCTCCCTGGCCGGTGTACTGGCTGCCTGCGCCGACACGGGCGCCGACGGCAAGGCCGTCGCCTCGGCATCGGCCTCCGACGCCGACTACGACAAGGCCATCAACTCCGGTCCGGTGGCCGCCGACGACGTCGTGGCCGCCTCCACCTGGGCGTCAGCCGTCAAGAAGGCGGGCAAGTTCGTCACCGGCGGGACCAAGACCTCCGAGGTGTTCTCCTGGGAGGACTCCAGGACCAAGAAGGTCTCCGGCTTCGACGCGGCCATCGCGCAGGCGCTGGCCCGCTACATCATCGGTGGTGAGGACGCCCGCTCCCTGCTTGAGATCCAGCAGGTCACCTCCGACACGCGTGAGACCGTCCTGGTCAACGGCACGGTCAACGCCGTTGTCGCCACCTACACGATCACCCCGGAGCGGGCCGAGAAGATCGACTTCGCCGGCCCGTACTACGCCTCCAGCCAGGCCATCCTGGTCAAGGCCGACAACAAGGACATCACGGGCGTCGACAGCCTGACCGGGGACGTCGCCGTCCAGTCCAACTCCTCATCGGCCTCCGCCCTGAAGAAGTACGCCCCTAACGCCACGGCCAAGCCCTTCGACACCCAGGCCAAGTGCGTCGCCGCAGTCGAGAGCGGCCAGGTCAAGGCCTACGTCGTGGACCAGTCCCTGCTCAAGAGCGAGGTCCTGTCCAATGACAAGGTCAAGATCGTCGGCGACACCTTCGCCGAGGACCCCTACGGCATCGGACTGCCCAAGGACTCCGGAGCCCAGGCCTTCGTCAACACCTTCCTGCAGACGATCGAGTCTGACGGCACCTGGAAGAGGATCTGGGACGCGACGATCGGCAAGTCACTCGGCGGCGACGCCCCCCAGCCGCCGGCCATCGGCTCGGTTCCCGGCTCGTCGGCCGCCGGTGCCGCCGGGTCTGAGGGAGCCGGTGGTAGTGAGCAGACTCCCGCCCCTGAGGGCGGTGCCGAGCCGGCACCCGAGCAGGGCGCCGACGAGGCTCCGCAGGAGTCCTGACCGAGGTCGCTGCCCATCAGGCTCGTTGCGTCGTCGACCCGAATGAGGTCCCTTTGCAGGGTCGACGACGCGACAGCCAGTATTGGTCCACCGTTGGTCCAACGCGCTTGACCCGCCGTCATGGTGACGACCCACATCTTTCAAGGAGGCGACCATGAGTGCCATCACCGACAATCTCGCTGATATCGGTTCAGGGCTGCTCATCACGCTGGTGATCTCCATGCTGTCCTACCTGGGCGGACTGGTCCTGGGCTCGCTCATGGCCATCTTCCGGGTCGGCCCCATCCCTCCACTGCGGGCACTGGGTGCGGCGTGGGTGACGGTGGCCTGCAACATCCCCAACCTGTGCCTCATGGTGCTCATCGGTCTGGCACTTCCCAACGTCGGCATCAGGATCCCCCTGTTCTGGTCGGTGATCGTCGCACTGATCTTCTCCTCATCCGGATTCGTGTGCGAGACGGTGCGCAGCGGAATCAACTCGGTGCCGAAGGGGCAGATCGAGGCGGCCCGTGCCCTGGGCATGCCCTTCGGCCTCATCATCCGCGGCATCGTCCTGCCCCAGGCCCTGGCGCGCACGATCCAGCCCCTGGTCAACATCTTCATCGCCTGCCTCATCGGCTCCTCACTCGCGGCGGCGATCGGCGTCGTCGAGCTGACGGCCGTCACCCAGCAGATCAACCGGGACCAGGCTGCGGGTGTCATCACCTTCCTCACCTCCGGCCTCACATACCTGGCCATCGCCTTCGCCGCCACGAAGCTCGGCGGGCTCCTTGAGAGACGCCTCGAGTACATGGGGAAGGAGCGAGCATGAGCTCAGACATCATGCCCATGGCGGACTCCCGCCCCGCCAAGCAGCGGGGCAGGGACTCCGGGGCGACGGACGCCGCCCTGCTCTTCGATGAGCCCGGGCCGCGGGGGCGCATGATGATCGCCGTCGGGTCGGTCATCGCGGTCATCGGAATCGTGGCCCTCACGGGTGCGGTCCTCTACCGTCTGGATCTCGCCGGCCAGCTCGACTACCCCGAGTGGCGCTACTTCCTGGGGCGCTCGGTCGTCAGTCAGCTTCTGGAGGCCGCCGGGAACACCCTGTCCCTGGGGCTGGTTGCCGCTGTCATCACCTTTCCCCTGGGGATCGTTCTGGGGTGGCTCCGTATGCTGGACAACCGGCCCATAAGGTGGCTTGTCGGCTTGTGGATCGACGCCATGCGTGCGGTGCCGATGCTGCTGCTCGTCTACTTCTTCCTGCTCGTGGTTCCTCGTTTCGTCGAGGTCTCGGACTTCTGGAAGCTGGTTCTGCCCGTTGTCATGTGCACCTCGGCGACGACGGCGGAGGTCTTCCGCTCCGGTGTCCGGGCGCTGGACCGGGGCCAGACCGAGGCCGCGCTGGCGCTGGGGATGAGCAGGTCACTCACGATGCGTCTCATCCTGGCGCCGCAGGCTCTGCGTCTCATGCTCCCGACCCTCATCACCCAGATGGTGACCATTATCAAGGGAACCACGCTGGCCTACGTGCTCGCCTACCCCGAGCTCATGTATCGGGGCTCCACAATGATCGGCCAGGCGAAGATCGACGCCCGCCTGTCCGTCTTCTTCCAAACCTACGTCATCATCGCGGTCGCCTACGTCATCGTGAACTGGGCGCTGGGCGCGCTGGCACGGTACATCGAGTCGCGTACGCGCTGACGGGCGAGTCGACGTCTCCGGTCAGCTGAAGCTCGAGGTGTCGGTGGCGCACACGCGCAGGCGGTGCCCATCGGGGTCGGTGGCCACGAAGGTGTAGCCGAACTCGAGGACGGTCGGCTCCAGAACCATCGGAATGCCCAGCGTCTTCCACTGCACGTAAAGGCGGTCGACGTCGGCGTGTTCGACGTCGCTCAGGCTCAGCTCGCCACCGCCGACGTACGGCTCGGCAGCGGGCTCGATCTCGTCGGCCGCCTGCAGGCCGAGAGTCACGTCCTCAGACAGCTGGAAGACGCTGAATCCGGGATAGGTCTCAATGGGACCTGAGCCCAGAACTCTGCGGTAGAAGGCGGTGCTTGTTTCAACATCGGACACGTAGAGGATGACGCTGTTGGGAATGAAGTCGGTCATAGTGATGCTCCTGGGTCTCTCACGGGTACGCGGCGCGTTCGGACGGCGTCGAGGTTAGAGACGATTGGTGACACCTTGTGTCATGTACCTGCGAAGATGAGTCCGTGCGTGCTGACCGACTGCTGTCGATGATTTGGCTGCCCCTGCCTGAGAGCGAACGGGCCGACGCCGTCTTCCGCACCGTTCAAGAAGCGGTCCTCACTCGACACCGGTTGCGCATGGTCTTCCGGCACAGGTCGAGAACGACGACGCAGGACGTCGTCGACCCGCATGGAATGGTTGCCGCCGGTCGCAGCTGGTACCTGTGCGCCTCACACGACGGTGAGGTCCGCTTCACCAAGTTCTCTCGGATCGAGGAGGTCGAAATCCTCGCCGAGGTGTGCCTTGACGACTCCGGCTCGGTCCGGATGCCTGCGTCATCACCCCCGAGTACCTGCGTCAGGACGTCATCGACTACCTGGCTCGCACGCTTGAGCGCTACCGGGCTGACAGGGGCTGATGCCCTAACGTTGAGGCAGGGAGGGAACGGTCCCCCTCGTGAGACGAAGGAGGCGCTCCATGCCCAACGCCGCGCAACAGAATGGTGCCGTCTCACGACGTCGCGCCCACACTGACGCCCGGCTGTCTGAGGCCGTTCTTCAACAGCTGGCGACCCACGGGTACCAGGCCCTGACGATCGAAGGAGTATCCAGGCAGTCGGGGGTCGCCAAGACAACGATCTACCGGCGCTGGCAGTCGAAGGCGGAGATGGTGTTCGACCTGGTCATTCACCGCCGTGACGCCGAAGGGCTTACTGATTCCGGTTCTCTAACCGCAGACATCGATGCGCTCGCCGGCCAGGTGGTTGACCTCATCGCCATCGAACCCGGTAGGAGCACGCTTCCGGGACTGCTCGCCGACATGGCCGGCGATCCTGACCTCACCTCGAGGCTGCAACGCAGCGTCGTAGCCGTTGTGCGCGCCGACATCGAGGCCATGGTCGATCGCGCCTCCTCCCGGGGGGAGATGTGTACGGGCGTCGATGTTGACAGCCTGTACGCGGCGCTGCTCGGTGTTCCGTACGTGCATGTGCATCTTCTCGGCCAGATGCAGCCCGACCTGCTCCGACAGGAGCTCACGGAGGTTCTGCTGACGCTCCTGGCAGCCGACCGGCGAGCCTGAGTCCTACGGACATGAACCTGCTTGTGGCACTCCTCCCTCTGTTGCGCTACGCTACGTAGCGTAGCGCAACAGAGGGAGGAAAGATGGTCGCACAGAGCACGATGTGGGCGGTGCAGTTCCGCTCCTATGGCGGTCCGGAGGTGCTCGAGATCGGGGCGGCTGCAGTGCCGGAGCCTGGTCCCAAGGAGGTCGTTGTCGAAGTCGCAGCCTTCAGTGTCAACGCCGTCGACCTCCAGACAAGGCGAGGAAAAATGCGCCTGTTCGACGGAATGGGGTTCCCGAAGGGCTCGGGCGTGGACTTCGCCGGGGTCGTTCGTGCGGTCGGAAGCCGGGTCGGGGAAGTGGAGGTTGGGAGGCGCGTCTGGGGCTACCTGGGGATGAAGCCTCCTGGTCGCGCGGCTGCGGGAGCGCAGTATGTGCGAGTCCGTGCCGACCGGGTCGCACCTGCACCTGACGCGGTCCCGCTTACGGAAGCCGCTGCCCTGCCTCTTGCGGGACTGACGGCCGTGCAGGCACTCCGTCCCCTCAAGCTTCGTCGAGGTGATCGGGTGCTTGTGGTGGGAGGAAACGGTGGCGTCGGCTCCACGGTGATTCAGGTCGCCCGCATTATGGGAGGAGAGGTGGATGCCGTCGTCGGCGTCCGTAGCGACGCGGCCATCGGTGCTGGAGCGCGACAGGTCTTCGACTACCACGACCTCAAGCCCTCTGACATTCCCGGGCGCTACGACGTCGTCGTTGACACCGCGGGTACTGATGCGTCCGCCTACCGCAGGCTGCTCAAGTCTGGAGGCCGCATGACGGCGATTGCGCCCGGAGCCTTCTGGGACATTCTCCGGTCCATGGTGTCACCGGGGTCGGTCATCCGCATGGTGTCCGGAAAACCGAGCGCCAAGGATCTGACCTGGCTGGCCGCACAGGTGAATGCTGGAGAGCTCAAACCACTGATCGCCGCAACGTACCCGCTTGATCGGATCGTGGAGGCCCACCGCGATGCGGAGAGCGCGTCGGCTGCAGGAAAGCGCGTCGTGCTGGCGCGGTAATGCTTGAAAGGAAACGCTGCTGCTAATCCCCGTTGCCCACCGTCTCAGCAGCCTGAAAGAGGGCGGGCAGGAGGCTGTCCAGGGTCGAGTGATCCGTGGGGGAGAGGTGTCCTTGCAAGTCGGCGTCGAGCTTCTCGACGATGCCGGCGGCAAGTCGCAGCAGCCTGCGCCCCTCGTTGGTGACCTCAATGGCCTGCACGCGACGATCCTTCGTGCTGCGCGTCCTGCGTACGGCGCCGATGTCGACGAGCTGATCGACCAACGACACCACCAGGCTCGGAGCGATGTCGAGTCGTGTGGCGATCTCACGCTGGGAGTTCGCCATCCCGGCATCGACGACGGCGAGTAGTCCAACCTGCTTGTGAGTCAGGCCGGTGTGCCCAATGCGCTGTGAGAACGACCGGGTGATCTGGCTGCCCATGACGCCGAGCCGGAAGCATGTGGATGACAGGATCGCGGCACCGTCTTCTCTGCTCATGGCGCCAACGGTACACTGTAGAATGATTCATTACTGAACGATATGAAGGAGTGATCCGTGTGCCGTGGTGGTTGATGCTGCCGAACTTGTTGTTGGGAGTCGTCTCCGCGGGAGCAGGAGCCGCGGCGGTGATCCGTCCGGCGATGCTTGCTCCTCCCGGCCATGGCGGGCGGCGAGGGCGGTTCTATCCGGCGATGTACGCGGCCCGGAGCGTCCCGCTCGGGGTGCTGGTTGCCGTTGCTGTCTGGCTGGCTCCGCTTCAGCCGCTGACCTCGCTCATCCTCATTGCGGCGGCAGTCTCCCAACTCGGAGACGCGCTGATCGGCGTCGTGCACCGCATGCCGGGAATGGTGGTCTTTCCCCTGGCCGCTGCCGTCTGCCACCTGGTCGGCGCGGCCTATCTGATGTGAGAACAGGAGCAGGGGGTGCTTTGCCTCAGGCCTTAAGACGGGGCAACGGGGAGTATGCCGCAGTATTTTGCTGCATTCTGCATCTCAATGTCGTAGGTGACGATGGCGTTCGCTTGGATGTCCAACGCCACCGTCAAATGAATGGCGTCTGCGGTCCTTAATCCCATCGATGAGCTTGCCGCATCAATGAGGTGCGACCGTGAGATGTCGATGAGCTCAATCCCTGAAAGCAAAGAGGTGGCTGCCTCATGGTCGAGCTCGTTGCGGCGTCGGGCGGCGCAGTGAAGCTCAGTGTGAAGAAGGAAGGATGCGCACAGGCAGTGGCCGTCGGTCGTGCACGCCGTGAGCCAGGTGGCCAGAGCGTCAGACTCCTTTTCCTCGATGAGGAGCTTCAAAGCAGCAGAGGTGTCGAGGTAGTAGACGCTCATCGCTCCCCACGAAGATCATCCAGCACTTCCTGAGACGCCAGTTCAGACGTGCGTTTCAGTGCTCTGAAGTCGACGTGAGCCGCTCCGCGGGTCGCTCCTCGTCGCCTGAGGAGGGAAAGACGGTCTTGAGAAATAGGTGAGAGCAAGGCAACGGGCTCGCCGTTATTGGTGATCTCGAAAGTTTCGCCGGCCTGGACGCGACGGAGGATGGCGGCACTGTGGTTGCGCAGTTCTCGGTGCATAATCGTCTGCATGTCTATCACCCCGTAGCAACTGTAGCACCCCCGATTCATTGTCAGGATGGCAGATCGCGGCGGGTGTAGGCGACCAGACCGATGACGATGCCGAGGAGGCCGACCGCGGACTGCACGGCAAGGGGCTTCCAGTCAAGGGACCCGACGACGTCGAGATGGTGCCCGAGCACGCTGAGGTCCTTGGCCCAGTCCTTGAGCTCCACCAGTCCTCCGAAGAACTGGGCGAAGGCGCTCCAGACGACCACCGCCCAGGACACTCCGACCATTCGCGGCGCCAGACCGATCAGCGCCGCCGCGATGCCGACCGCCGCCACCATGCCGGGCAGCTGACTCACCGTGAACACGAAGGCCCTCCCCACGGCATGATCATCCGTGAGCTGAGTCGCCGTCGTCACCGCCAGAACCATCGCCGAGACGAGCAGCAGCACGACCGACTCGATGACGGCGCCGATAACCTGCAAGAGGAACAAACGACGACGACTGACTCCGGCGGCAAGCCCGACCTCCACCAGGCCCGCGCGCTCAAGAGCTACCAGGCGGTTCATCCGACGCACGGCCGCCACGGCCACGAGCAGCACAGTCACCACCGTCATCAGCGACATGAACTGCTCCACCGGGGAGCCCGAGGCCATCTTGCCGACCCAGGACGCCGTCGGGGAGTCCGGAGCCAGCAGGTCCTTGACGCTGCCCGACACGGATCCGTACAGCGACGCGAGTCCTGCCGACGCCACCGCCCAACCGAGAACACCACGCCAGGACAGGCGAGCGAGCAGGTCCATGTGGCCTCGTACCCGCCACCGGCGCCCCGACGAGCTGCGGTCGGGGAGATAACCGTCCAGGTACTCGCGGCGCGTGGCCAGCACCGCGGCGATAAGCACCAGGCTGATGTCAACGGCGCAGCACACCACGAGCACCGCGAACCGGTCATCGGAGTACGGGCGTACCAGGTCACGCCAGCCCAGGGGGGAGAACCACCGCAGCCAGTCGGATCCGTTGCCGTCTGAGACCTGGTCGGCGGCCACACGTATCGCGAAGGCGGCCGCGAGCGCGATCATGGACAGGCCTCTGGCCGATCCGACCTGCCTTCCCAGCTGGGAGGCGATCGCCGCAACAGCCGAGAACGCCCAGCCCACCACGCACATCGTTCCGGCCATTGCCCAGGCGCCGGAGACCGTCAGCTCCCCGATGCTCGAGGCCTGCCAGGTCAGGATGCCTCCGACGCCTGCCGACAGGACGCCAACGACCGCCCACACCACCGTGACCGGCACGAGGAACGGAACCCTCCTGCCTGCGCCCGTAGCGCGTAGGACCTCAACCAGTCCCTCGTCCTCGTCGCCTCTCAGCATCCGGCTCGTCAGCAGGATCGCCAGGAGGGCGGTGCACACCAGCAGGAACGTCCCGGTCTCCCACTGCAGGAGCTGACCGAGTCGGCCAGGGGTGGGGACGTAGCCGTAGAGCAGACGTGTCCCCGGAGAGGTGCGTACCTGCTCGATAAGCACGGCCCGGGTCTCCAACGAGGGGTAGACGCTCTCATAGCTCGGAGCGGTGACACTGACCAGCAGCCACAGCGGCAGGATCCAGGCCACGATCTGAACCCGGAACCGCCTGAGCAGGATCCGAACGTACGTGCCCCAACCCGCCAGGGCGACGGATCCTTCGGTGCCGCCTGTGCCGACTCCGAGACCGGGCGCACCGCCGGTCGACGCCGATGATGGTGCCACTGCGCTGACGCTCATCAGGCCTCCTCGTAGTGACGCAGGAAGAGATCCTCCAGGCTGGCCGGCTCGCAGGTGATGTCCTGGACCCGGTGCTCACCGGCCAGACTCATCACCGTCGGCACCTGCTCCGCCGTCACCTCGAGGCTCAGGCGCCCACCATCCTCGACGACGTCAAGATCCATGGGCCTCAGCGCCCGCGAGACCGCGCCGAGCACGTCGGCAGGGGCACCCAGCTCGATACGGGTGCGCGACAGCCGGCGCAGGGTCCCCAGGTCTCCGTGCTCGACGACGCGGCCGTCCTTGATGATCGTCACCGCACTGCACAGCCGCTGCACCTCGGCCAGGATATGGCTGGAGAGCAGAACCGTGCGGCCCTCACCGGCCGCTCGGGCGATCTCCTCAGTGAAGACCCGCTCCATGAGCGGGTCCAGGCCGCTGGTGGGCTCATCGAGCACCAGCAGCTGCGTCGGCGCAGCCAGCGCAGCCACAAGCGCCACCTTCTGACGGTTGCCCTTGGAGTAGGTCCGCACCCGCTTGCTGGGATCCAGGTCGAAGCGCTCGATGAGCTCGGCCTCCCGCTCGGCGTTGCGCGACCCCCGCAGCCCCGCCAGCGCGTCGAGCACCTGTCCGCCGGTCAGTCCCGGCCACAGCGCCACGTCACCGGGAACATAGGACACCTGGCGGTTGACCGCTGGGGCCTCCTGCCACGGATCGCGTCCCAGCACGCTCACGCTTCCGCCGTCGGGCCGGTAGAGCCCCAGCAGAATGCGGATCGTCGTGGACTTGCCAGCCCCGTTGGGGCCCAGGAAGCCATGAATGCTGCCCGCCTCCACCTCCAGGTCCAGGTGGTCGAGCGCCCTGAAGCGGCCGAAGTGCTTGACCAGGCCCTGCACGCGCACCGGCGGTTGAGTTGTGTCTCCGGTGAAGGGATGCGCAGCAGTCGTCCCGGACGCTGCTGCTGGCGGTTTTGCTGCCGTCGTGCTGGTCGTCGGCTTCGTGGTCACAGCACTGGCTCCTCTCCCGCCGAACGGCGGATGGTCGTGGCGAAGTCCGGATCGGCGAGCATGCGCTCCATGAGCTCGGCCACGAAGGCCTGCTGAGCAGGGTGGGGGTAGCTGGAGGTGGCCAGCACGTGAGTGAGCCGCCACATGGCACGCCCCAGGGCGCCCGAGGGAAGGTCGTCCAGGACGGCCAGCGCGTGCTCCTTGTGGCGGCACGCCAGCAGCCAGCTGTTCTCCGCGAGGCGCTGGGCCTCGGTCAGGCCATCGGCCTCGGGCAGTGTGGCCAGGCGGGCGAAGTCGGCGATCTGCTGGGCGGACAGCTCCCGATCGGCCTCGTCCAGTCCCTCGATGAAGGGGACCGCGGAGTCGGGCACCATGCCCAGCGAGGCGAGAACCACCATCATCTGGCGCTCGGCCCGCAGACCGAGCACGCTGCCACCCAGCCGGGTGATTCTGGCCTCCAGGTCGTCGTAGAAACGTGTCAGGGCACTGGGAGCGGGGGACAGTCCCTCGCCGCGCTCCACCCGGGCGATGAGCTCATCGATACGGGAGGCCTGCTCGGCCAGGCTGCGCCGCTGCGCCTCGATCGTGCCCCGGGTGGCCCGCAGGTCACGCAGAACCGCCTCTCGGCGGGAGTCCTGATCAGTGCCGATCGTGTCCGAGGCGAGCATCTCGGCCACCTGGGTCAACGACAGACCGCCGTCGGCCAGCCACCGGATCCGCAGCAGACGAGCCACGTGCTCGACGCCGTACTCGCGCCGACCGCGCACCGTGGGCGGAATCTCCAGCAGCCCCAGGTGGTGGTAGTGGCGCACGGCCCTCGGCGTGGTGCCGGCGAGGCGGGCGAGCTCCTTGACGTGCATGAATCCATCTCAGCAGGTGACGTAACGTCACCGTCAAGTCGCTCTGACCGCACTCCCGGCAGCAACCGGATGAGCCTTCAGGACAGGCCGGAGGGTGGGCCAGGGACCGCCCCGCCACCCCGGCTGCGAGACGATTTACGCCCTCGCGACGGCGCAGACTACCCTTAAGGGCGGAAAACCCCGGACACACCTGGTGGAAGGCACCGCATATGACTGACGCCCCCGGCGCGCTCTCGCCCCTGGACGAGGCGGGCATCAACGCCGCCGTCGAGGAGGCCCTGGCCGCCTTCGCCGCGGCCGGCAGCCTCGCCGAGCTCAAGGAGGCCCGCCTGGCCCACACCGGCGACGCCTCGCCCCTGACCCTGGCCAACCGCCTCATCGGCACGTTGGACAAGGCGGACAAGCCCACGGCCGGCAAGCTCCTGGGCGGCGCTCGCGGGCGCATCGCCAAGGCCCTGGCCGCCAGGCAGGAGACCCTCGAGGCCGCAGCGGAGGAGGAGATGTTGCGCACCGAGGCCGTCGACGTCACCGTCCCCACCTCCAGGACGGTGGCGGGGGCCCGCCATCCGCTCGACGTCCTGGTCGATGAGGTCTGCGACTTCTTCACCTCCATGGGCTGGTCCATCGCCGAGGGCCCGGAGGTGGAGCACGAGTGGTTCGACTTCGACGCCCTCAACTTCGACGCCGACCACCCCGCCCGCCAGATGCAGGACACCTTCTACATCGACGGAGCCAGCGTCGGGGCCGAACGGGGGCGGGCGGCCAACCTCGTGCTGCGCACCCACACCTCCCCGGTCCAGGCCCGGGTCATGCTCGATCAGCAGCCCCCGATCTACGTGGCCTGCCCCGGCAAGGTCTTCCGCTCCGACGAGCTCGACGCCACCCACACGCCGGTCTTCCACCAGGTCGAGGGACTGGCCGTGGACAAGGGGCTGACGATGGCGCATCTCAAGGGCGTCCTCGACCACTTCGCCAAGGCCATGTTCGGTCCCGAGGCGCGCACCCGCCTGCGTCCCTCCTTCTTCCCCTTCACCGAGCCCAGCGCCGAGATGGACCTGTGGTTCCCCCACAAGAAGGGCGGCGCCGGCTGGATCGAGTGGGGAGGCTGCGGCATGGTCAACCCCAACGTGCTCACCGCCTGCGGCATCGACCCGGAGGTCTACACGGGCTTCGCCTTCGGCATGGGCCTGGAGCGCACCCTCATGCTGCGCCACGGAATCGCCGACATGCACGACATCGTCGAGGGCGACATCCGCTTCTCCCAGCAGTTCGGCATCACCGGAAAGGGAAACTGACATGCCCTACGTCCCCATCGAATGGCTGCGCGAGCACGTCGACGTCCCCGCAGGCCTGAGCGCCGAGCAGCTCGCCGCCGACCTCGTGCGGGTGGGCCTGGAGGAGGAGCGCATCGTCCCCCCGGCCGTCACCGGTCCGCTCGTCGTCGGCAAGGTCCTCACCCGCCAGGCCAAGGAGCAGTCCAACGGCAAGGTGATCAACTACTGCCGCGTCGACGTCGGCCCGGAGCACAACGACGCACCCGGCACCGGCAAGGAGCCCTCGGACCTGCCCAGCCGCGGCATCGTCTGCGGCGCCCACAACTTCGACGTCGGGGACTCGGTCGTGGTCAGCCTGCCCGGCGCCGTCCTGCCCGGTGACTTCCGTATCGCCGCGCGCAAGACCTACGGCCATGTCTCGGACGGCATGATCTGCTCCGCCCGCGAGCTGGGCATCGGAGAGGACCACTCCGGCATCATCGTGCTTGAGCAGTGGCTGGCCGAGCACGGACACGACGGTGAGGAGCCGCCCGCTCCCGGAACCGACGCCATCGGCATTCTCGGTCTGGGGGAGGAGGTCCTGGAGATCAACGTGACCCCGGACCGCGGCTACTGCTTCTCCATGCGAGGCGTGGCCCGCGAGTACTCCCACTCCACCGGCGCCCGCTTCACCGATCCCGCCGACGTCACCGACAGGGGGCTCTACCCCAACGGTCTGGCGCGCTCCGGTGAGGACGGCTTCGACGTTGTCATCCCCGAGGACCCCCGGCCCATCCACGGACGCCCGGGCTGCGACCGCTACGTCGCCCGTCTCGTGCGCGGCATCGACCCGTCGGCCCCGTCCCCGGCCTGGATGCAGGACCGTCTCACCGCCGCCGGCATGCGGCCCATCTCCCTGGCCGTCGACGTCACCAACTACGTCATGCTCGACCTGGGACAGCCGCTGCACGCCTTCGACGCCGGCAAGCTCGCCGCCCCGATCGTCGTGCGCCGCGCCAGGGAGGGGGAGACGCTCACCTTCCTCGACGAGGTCACCCGCACCCTGGATCCCGAGGACCTGGTCATCGCCGACTCCCCGCAGGGGGAGGGGTCGCGAGCACTGGTCCTGGCCGGAGTCTTCGGCGGAGCCCTCAGCGAGGTCGACGCCGACACCCGTGACGTCCTCATCGAGGCGGCCCACTTCGACCCGGTCTCCGTGGCCCGATCCGCCCGCCGCCACAAGCTGCCGACCGAGTCGGCCAAGCGCAACGAGCGCGGCATCGACACCGAGCTGGCCCCCATCGCCGCCCAGCGAGCCGTCGACCTGCTCGTCGAGTACGGCGGCGGAAGCGCCGAGCCCGTGGCCACCGACGTCAACCGCACCAGGGCTCCCGAGCCCATCACCATGCGCTCCGACGCCGCCGAACGCCTCACCGGTGTTGCCTACGGCACCGACCGCGTCACCGAGCTGCTCACCACCATCGGCTGCACCGTGGAGCGCGGCGGCAACGCCGAGGACGGGACCGCGGTCCTGACCGTCACCCCGCCGACATGGCGGCCCGACCTCGTCGGTCCCGCCCACCTGGCCGAGGAGATCGCCCGCCTCGACGGATACGACGCCATCCCGGTCATCGTGCCCACGGCGCCCGCCGGCACGGGGCTGAGCGCCGACCAGAGGGCCCGCCGCGACGTCGTGCGTGCCCTGGCCGACGCCGGACTCACCCAGGTCCTGTCCTACCCCTTCATCGGGGACGTCCACGACCTGCTCGAGATCCCCGAGGCCGACCCGCGCCGCCAGACGGTCCGCCTGGCCAATCCGCTCGCGGAGGACACGCCCTACCTGCGCACCAGCGTCCTGGACTCCCTGGTGGAGGTCGCCCGCCGCAACGTCTCCCGTGGCCTGGCCGACGTCGCCGTCTTCGAGGTCGGCTCGGTCACCCACCCGGCCGGAACCGTCCCCGCACCGATCCCCGGGACCGATCGCCGTCCCACCGACGCGGAGGAGGCCGCCCTGAGGGCAGGTATCCCCGCCCAACCCACCCATATCGGCGCCATCATGTCCGGTGAGCACGAGCGCACCGGGGTGCTCGGGGTGGGACGCCCCTGGGACTGGGCCGACGCCGTCGAGGTGGTCCGTACGGTGGCCTCCGCGCTCGGAGTGGAGATCGTGGTCGCAGCCCCCGCGCAGCCCTACGCCCCCTGGCACCCCGGTCGCACCGCGGTGATCCGCCTGCCCGGTCGGCGCCGGGGCAAGGAGGTCGAGCCCGGAGCGCTCCTCGCTCATGCCGGTGAGCTCCACCCGCGGGTGGTTCGCCAGCTCGGGCTGCCTGAGCGCGCCTGCGCCGTCGAGATCGACCTCGACCCGCTGCTGGAGGCGGCACGCAGCGCCGGAGCGCTCCAGGTCAAGGCTGTCTCCACCTTCCCCGCCGCCAAGGAGGACATCGCACTCGTCGTCGATGAGACGGTCACTGCCGCCGCGGTCGAGGACCTGGTCAGGCAGGCTGCCGGCGACCTGGCCGAGGAGGTGCGTCTCTTCGACGTCTTCCGCGGCGCCCAGCTCGGCGAGGGCAGGAAGTCGCTGGCCGTCTCCCTGGTGCTGCGCGCTCCCGACCGCACACTGACCGCCGAGGAGACCGCCGGTGTGCGCAAGCGCGTGGTCAAGCGAGCCGCCAAGCTCCTGGGGGCCGAGCTGCGCAGCTGAGCCGTGCGACCTCCTCACGACCGCCGACAGTCATGATGTGATGCACATCATGGCTGTCGGCGTCTCTTTGGTACCTTCGTCGGGTATCGGGTCCCAGACAGCGGGTGTGGTCTCCGCAATACTAGGCGCCATGAAGATCCTGCTTACCTCTTCCTCCAAGCACGGGTCCACCGACGAGGTGGCCGCGGTGATCGCCGAGCGTCTCCAGGCGGCCCAGATCGATGTCGAGACCAAGCGCCCCGAGGACGTTGCCAGCGTCGACGGCTACGACGCCTTCATCCTGGGCAGCGCCGTCTACATGACCAAGTGGACGCCGGAGGCCGTCGCCTTCACCGAGCGTTTTCACGACGCCCTCAAGGCCAGTCCTGTGTGGGCCTTCTCCGTGGGACTCTCCGGCCTTCCGAAGGGCAAGGTCGCGGACCCTATGCGCATCGGCCCGGTTCTCCTGGCGCTCGACCCCGAGGACCACATGACCTTCGCCGGTCGCTTCGACCCCTCCCGGCTCAACCTGCGCGAGCGCTCCATCGCCAAGCTCGGGGGAGCCACCGAGGGCGACTACCGCGACTGGGACGAGGTGCGCCAGTGGGCCGATGCCATCGCCACCTCCCTCTATGACGACACGCTCACCGGGCGCAGGTAGTCACTGTCGATAAAGGCGACAGCAGGAGAAAGGTCACAGCGACCCTCGTGTGACTGTATTTCTATACAGGCGGATGTATGGTTGCTGCATGACCTGGACTGTTGCTGTTGCCGGAGCCACCGGATACGCGGGTGGCGAGGTCCTGCGCCTGCTTGCCGCCCATCCCGGGGTGACGATCGGTGCGCTCACTGCGGCCTCGTCGGCCGGCAGTCGCCTCGGTGATCATCACCCCCACCTGCTGTCCCTGGCGGATCGGGTCGTCCAATCGACCGAGGCCGAGGTGCTCGCCGAGCACGACGTCGTCGTCCTGGCCCTGCCCCACGGGGCCTCCGGAGCCATCACCGCCGCGCTCGAGCAGCTCGGGGACGGCAGCGGTGTCACACCTCTTGTCATCGACTGCGGGGCGGACCATCGCCTGACCAGCCGGAAGGCATGGGAGGCCTTCTACGGCTCCGGCTACGCCGGCGCCTGGACCTACGGCATGCCCGAGCTCCTGCACGACGGCGAGGACCACGCCCGGGCCCAGCGCGCCGAGCTCACCACCACCAGACGCATCGCGGTCCCCGGCTGCAACGTCACCGCCGTGACCCTGGCCCTCCAGCCCGGCATCGCCGCCGGACTTATCGACCCCTCCCGACTGACCGCGGTCCTGGCCGTCGGGTACTCCGGTGCGGGCAAGGCTCTCAAGCCCCATCTCACCGCCGCCGAGGCGCTGGGATCCGCCCAGCCCTACGCCGTCGGCGGCACCCACCGGCACATTCCGGAGATCATCCAGAACCTCGAGGTGGCAGGCGCCGCCGCCGGCTCGACGCACCTGTCCTTCACCCCGGTCCTGGTCCCCATGAGCCGTGGCATCCTCGCCACCGTCACCGCCCCCATGACTCGGGCCCTGCGTGAGGCGCTCGACCCGGATGCCACCCTGCGAGCGGCATGGGAGACCGCCTACGGGGCGCTCGGCAGCGGCGAGAGCCTCATCCACCTCCTACCCGAAGGCACCTGGCCCACCACGGGCACCGTCCTGGGCACCGGCATGGCCACCGTCCAGGTCGCCATCGATCGCGGCGCGGACGCCGTGGTGGCCATGTGCGCCATCGACAACCTCGGCAAGGGCACCGCCAGTGCCGCCCTCCAGTCCCTCAACCTGGCCCTCGGTCTGGAGGAGACCACCGCCATCACCACCCAAGGAGTCGCACCGTGAGCGTGACCGCAGCCCGGGGCTTCCGTGCCGCCGGCGTACGCGCCGGCCTCAAGGCCTCCGGCAAGCCCGACCTCGCCCTCGTCGTCAACGACGGCCCGCTCGATACCGCCGCAGGAGTCTTCACCACCAACCGTGTCGTCGCCGCGCCCGTCGTGTGGTCGCGCCGGCTCCTGGCCGGTGGGGACGGGAACGAACCGGGCCGTGCCCGCGCCGTGGTCCTCAACTCCGGAAGCGCCAACGCCTGCACCGGAGCCCAGGGGCTGCGCGACACCGAGGCCACCGCGGCCTGCACCGCCGGGCTGCTGGGAACCGAGCCGAGCCAGGTCCTGGTCTGCTCCACCGGCGTCATCGGAGAGCGCATCGACATGCCCGTCCTCCTGGAGGGCATCGACGTCGCCGCCCTCGCCCTGGCCGACACGCCCCGTGCCGGCTCAGAGGCGGCCACCGCCATCATGACCACCGACACCGTCTCCAAGGAGGACGCCCTGAGCATTGGCGCCGATCCGGAGAGCTGGACCGTCGGCGGCATGATCAAGGGTGTGGGCATGCTGGCACCGGGCCTGGCCACGATGCTCGCCGTCATCACCACCGACGCCGTCCTCACCCCCGAGGCAGCCCAGGACGCCCTGATGTCAGTCACTGCCCGCACCGTCAACCGGATCAACTCCGATGGCTGCATGTCCACCAACGACACCGTCCTCCTGCTGGCCTCCGGCGCCTCCGGGATCACGCCCTCGCCGGCCGAGCTCGAGGAGGCGCTGACCGAGGTCATGAGCCGGCTCGGCCGGCGTCTCGTGGCCGACGCCGAGGGCGCCACGCACGACATCGCCATCACGGTCAGCGGAGCCGTCAGCGAGACGGCCGCCGAGGCGGCGGCCCGCACGGTGAGCTCCTCCAACCTCCTCAAGTGCGCCGTTGCCGGGGCCGACCCCAACTGGGGGCGCGTCCTGTCCCAGCTCGGGACTGTGCCCGAGGACATCTGCCCCTTCAACCCCGACGAGGTCGACGTCACCATCAACGGGGTGACGATTTTCCGTCACGGCGCGCCCGACCAGGACCGGGACACGGTGGACATGAGCCCGCGCGAGACCCGTATCGACATCGCCCTGTCGGCGGGGCAGGCCGAGGCCACCGTGTGGACCAACGACCTCACCCACGGATACGTCACCATCAACGCGGACTACACGACATGAACCGGACACCTCTCGACCCGCAGATCAAGGCATCCGTCCTGCTGGAGGCCGTGCCGTGGCTGCGCACCTACAAGGGCGCCACCATGGTCATCAAGTACGGCGGCAACGCCATGGTGAACGACGACCTCAAGCGCGCCTTCGCCCAGGACATCCTCTTCCTCCACCAGGTCGGGGTGCGACCCGTCGTCGTCCACGGCGGCGGCCCCCAGATCAACGCCATGCTCAAGCGACTGGGCATCGCCTCGGAGTTCCGCGGCGGCCTGCGCGTGACCACCCCCGAGGTCATGGATGTGGTCCGCATGGTCCTCACCGGCTCGGTGCAGCGCGAGCTCGTCTCCCTGCTCAACACCGACGGCTCCGCCGCGGTCGGCATCAGCGGCGAGGACGGCGGACTCCTACGGGCACGTCAGCGCCTGGCCACGGTGGACGGCGAGACCGTCGACGTGGGCCTGGTCGGCGACGTCGTCGACGTCAGCCCGCAGCCCATCATCGACTTGCTCGACCAGGGCCGCATCCCCGTCATCTCCTCTGTCGCCCCGCTGATGACGGACTCCGAGACCGTCCTCAACGTCAACGCCGACACGGCCGCCGCCGCGATCGCCGTGGCGCTCCAGGCGCGCACGCTGCTCATGCTCACCGACGTCGAGGGGCTCTACTCCGCCTGGCCCGACCGCAGCTCGCTGGTGCCCTTCATCAGTGCGGCCGCGCTCGAGGAGCTCCTGCCCTCGCTCGAGTCCGGAATGATCCCCAAGATGGAGGCCTGCCTGCGGGCCGTCTACGGAGGAGTCGGGCAGGCCCACGTCGTCGACGGGCGACAGGCCCACAGCATGCTCCTGGAGATCGTCACCGACCAGGGCGTCGGCACCGTCATCCACCCCGGGGACGCCCCGATACCGCCACTGAACGGAGGCAAGAGCCTATGACCATCTCTTCAGGCCCGTCAGGATCGTCCTCAGCACTGCCGGATCCCGATGCGGAGGGCGCCGGTCAGGGGACCGTCGGCTCGGCCAGTGCCGGAAGTGCTGACAATACTGACAGTGCCGGTAACGCCGGTAATGCCGGCTGGCTGGAGCGTTACACCGACGCCGTCATGAACACCTTCGGCACCCCCGGGCGGGCGCTGGTCCGCGGTCAGGGCGCCCGCGTCTGGGACGCCGACGGCAAGGAGTACACCGACCTGCTGGCCGGAATCGCCGTCAACTGCCTGGGTCACGCCCACCCGGCGATCGTGCGGGCCGTCACCGGCCAGCTCGGCACCCTCGGCCACGTCTCGAACTTCTTCACCACCCCCGCCCAGGTCCGCCTCGCCGAGGAGCTCGTCTCCCTGACCTTCCCAGGCCAGAGCGCACGCGACTCCCGGGTCTTCCTGGCCAACTCCGGGACCGAGGCCAACGAGGCCGCCTTCAAGATCGCCCGCCGGCACGGGGGCCCCGGCCGCCCCCGGGTCCTGGCACTCCAGGATGCCTTCCACGGGCGGACCATGGGCGCCCTGGCCCTGACCCACAAGGCCGCATACCGGGAGCCCTTCGAACCGCTTCCCGGCGGGGTCGAGTTCATCCCGGCCGGCGACACCGACGCCCTGCGCAGCGCCCTGGGGCCGGACGTCGCGGCACTCATCGTCGAGCCGATCCAGGGCGAGGCCGGGGTCCGTGAGCTGCCCGCCGGGTACCTGGAGGCCGCCCGTGAGCTGACCAGGCAGGCCGGCGCCCTGCTCATCATCGACGAGGTCCAGTCCGGCATGGGGCGCTCCGGCGCCTGGATGGCCCACCACCTGCTGGCCCCCGGCGTCGTACCCGACGTCGTCACCCTCGCCAAGGGCCTGGGCGGCGGCATCCCCATCGGTGCAGCCGTCGCCACCGGTCAGGCCGCGTCGCTCCTCGGACCCGGTCAGCACGGCACCACCTTCGGCGGCAACCCGGTGGCCTGTGCGGCCGCACTCGCCGTCATCGAGACCATCCGCGGCCAGGACCTGCTCAGCCGGGTCGATCGACTCGGCTCCGCCTGGGCCCGGGACCTGGCGGCAGTCGACGGCGTCGAGCAGGTACGCGGTCGAGGCCTGCTGATCGGCGTCGGACTGGTCGAGGGCCTGCCGCCCGCAGGCGAGATCGCGACCGCTCTGGCGCAGCGCGGCTTCATCGTCAACGCACCGCGCCCCGACACGATCCGCCTGGCGCCGCCCTTCATCCTGTCCGACGACGACGCCCGAGCCTTCACCACCACGTTGTCCGAGGTTCTGTCTGGGGCGCGGTCTGAGAGAGCAGGCTCATGAGCGCCACCGTCGAGGACTCCCAGCGGGACCTGGCGGCAGCGGCCCCACTGGCACCCGGGACCAAGACCGCCAGGCACGCCAGCATCATCCAGATCCTCTCCCGGGAACGCATCCGCTCCCAGGCCCAGCTGCGCAAGGCCCTGGCCCAGCGCGGCATCAGCACCACCCAGGCAACGCTCTCGCGGGACCTAGTGGAGCTGCGGGCCACGAAGATCCGCGCCCCGGGCGGAGAGCTCATCTACTCGATGCCCGAGGCCGGGGCACCCGGCCAGGTCCACGCCGGTGCCCTCACCGGGGCGGAGGAGACCGACGACTCCCTGCCCGGCCACACGACCCCCCGCCTGGCCCGGTGGTGCGCCGAGCTGCTCGTCACCGCCGAGTGGGCCGGCTCCCAGGTGGTCCTGCGAACCCCGGCCGGCGCCGCCCAGCTGCTCGCCGGCGCCGTCGACGACGCGATGATGCCCGGGGTCCTGGGCTGCATCGCCGGGGATGACACAGTCCTGGTCATCACCCGCAGCGCCCGGGTCGCCGCCGATGTGGCCGGGCACCTGCTCGCCCTGGCCGACCCCTCGGCCAGAGCCTGACCTCTCCCCACAGCCCTTGCAGTCACCTCACCACTGGTTCGCCAGTGTCACCACGAAGAGAAGAGAGAGATCCCATGAGCACCCACAAGGACCGTGTCGTCCTGGCCTACTCCGGAGGCCTGGACACGTCTGTCGCCATCGGCTGGATCGGTGAGGCCACCGGCCGAGAGGTCGTCGCCGTGGCCGTCGACGTCGGCCAGGGCGGCGAGGACCTTGAGGTGATCCGACAGCGAGCCCTCGACTGCGGCGCCGTCGAGGCCTACGTGGCCGACGCCCGCGACGAGTTCGCCAACGACTACTGCATGCCCGCTCTCAAGGCCAACGCCCTCTACGAGGGGACCTACCCGCTGGTCTCGGCGCTCTCGCGGCCCGTCATCGCCCGTCATCTGGTCAAGGCCGCCCGCGAGTTCGGCGCCCGCACGGTGGCGCACGGCTGCACCGGCAAGGGCAACGACCAGGTCCGCTTCGAGGTCTCCATCACCTCCATGGCCCCGGACATGGACTGCATCTCGCCGGTGCGCGACCTGGCACTGACCCGAGACGTCGCCATCGACTACGCCGAGAAGCACAACCTGCCGATCGAGACCACCAAGCACAACCCGTTCTCCATCGACCAGAACGTGTGGGGACGCGCCATCGAGACCGGTTTCCTGGAGGACCTGTGGAACGCCCCCACCAAGGACGTCTACGTCTACACCGATGACCCCACCTACCCGCCCCTGCCCGACGAGGTGACCCTCACCTTCAAGGAGGGCATCCCGGTGGCCATCGACGGGCGGGCCGTCACCCCGCTGGAGGCCATCCAGGAGCTCAACCGCAGGGCCGGTGCCCAGGGCGTGGGGCGCATCGACATGGTTGAGGACCGCCTCGTGGGCATCAAGTCCCGCGAGATCTACGAGGCCCCCGGGGCCGTGGCCCTCATCGAGGCGCACCAGGCGCTCGAGGCAGTCACCCTGGAGCGCATGCAACGCCGCTACAAGCGGAGCATGGAGCAGACCTGGGCCGAGCTCGTCTACGAGGCCCAGTGGTACTCCCCGCTCAAGCGCTCCATGGACGCCTTCATCGAGGACACCCAGCGCTACGTCAACGGCGACATCCGCATGGTCCTGCACGGCGGCCGAGCGACCGTCACCGGGCGCCGCTCCGAGACCGGCCTGTACGACTTCAACCTGGCCACCTACGAGAGCGGGGACACCTTCGACCAGTCCTCCTCACGAGGATTCATCGAGATCTACGGGATGCAGTCCAAGCTCGCCGCCGCCCGAGACGTGCGCGCCGGCAACGGCCAGGGATTCTGACCGGGACTCAGACCGGGACTCAGCCGGGGACTGCCGCCCGTCACCGGTACTGCGGGCGCCCCCGGTCCCAGGGCGCCGGAACATGACGAACCGGTTGTCTCCGCGGGCAGGAGCGGAGGCAACCGGTTCGGTCGTGTCGGGCCGGGTGGGCCACGGGGACTGGCCGGCTGACGGCCGAGCGGTGCTGGTCGTGGTCTACCTGGTGGGGTCTCCTGGGCCTACTCGGCCGCCTGAACCTCGTCCTTCTGAGGCTGGCGGCGCAGCCACCGGGAGTCGTCGTTGGCATAGGCGTAGTAGCCGCCGATGAGCAGCCCACCACCCACGAAGTTGCCCAGCAGGGCCACGGCCACGTTGCCCAGCGCCGGCAGGACGTCGATCCCGTGCGTCAGGCCGATGACGGTGAACAGGACCGTGTTGGCCACTGAGTGCTCGAAGCCGAGGAAGGCGAAGACGAACACGGCGATGATCATCGAGAAGATCTTGGACCAGTCCTCACGGATGAAGCCGTTGTAGATGAGAAGCATCGCCAGGTTGATCATGAAGTTGCACAGGATCGCCCGTACGAAGAGGTCGGCGACCCCCGAGGCCGTCGACAGGTAGCCCAGCTTGGCCTCCACCGAGTGCAGGGCCTGTTCGCCGGTGGGGCCGTCCACGAGCGTGGAGAAGCGGTACATGACGGCGAAGACGAGCCCGCCCAGGAAGTTGCCGGCCAGGCACATGAACAGCACTCTCAGGGTTCTCCACGCCGAGATGCGCCTGTAGTAGTAGCCGATGACCACCACCATCATGTTGCTGGTGAGAAGCTCGGACTTCGTGTAGTAGATGAAGACCAGGGCCGGCCCGAAGGCCAGAGCCCCGAGGAGCTTCCCGACCCCCGCCAAGGAGGTGTCCCCGACATGAAGGCCGGCGAAGATACCGACGATGGCGTAGTTCACGATGTAGAAGACCGCCACGATCATGCCGGCCATCGCCGCGCGCATGAGGTAGCGGTGGGCGAGGGCCCAGGTCATCCTGGTCTTGGTCTCCAGCGCCTCGAGCACGGTGGAGATGAATTGCTTGCCTGGGAAAAGAGCGTCTTGTTCGGCGGGCATGGTTCATCATGGCATGACAGGCGAGTAACCGGGCAGGCCCTTCTTCCTTCCCGTCGGTCGGTGCCGCCCGATCCGCTCCCGCTCCTGTGCATTCCTCAGGAAGGGTGGCTCTCTTTTGCCGCCGATCCACGACAGATCCCCTCCGCACCGATCGCTGAGGCGCTCCTGAAGACAGATGGGTCATGATGGGGTCATGAGCCAGTCCTCCACCCAGCCCACCAGAGATCTCGAGACGTCGTCCTGCGCCCAGTCCAACCCTTCTGATGCACGGCAGAGCCCGGGCCCCGCGGGCGTCAGCCTGTGGGGCGGACGCTTCTCCGGAGGACCCGCCGACGCGCTGGCCGCCCTGTCGGTGAGCACCCACTTCGACTGGCGCCTGGCCCGCTACGACATCGCCGGATCCCGCGCCCACGCCCGGGCCCTGGCGCTGGCCGGTCTGCTGGACGAGGGCCAGCTGAGCGGCATGCTGGACGCCCTGGACCGCCTTGAGGCCGACGTCGTCGCCGGCATCTTCGTCGCAGACGTCACCGATGAGGACGTCCACACCGCCCTGGAGCGCGGTCTCATCGAGCGCGCCGGTGACGACCTGGGCGGACGTCTGCGCGCCGGACGCAGCCGCAACGACCAGATCGCCACCCTTATCCGCATGTATCTGCGCGATCAGGCGCGCCACGTGGCCGGGCTCGTCCTCGACGTCGTCGATGCCCTTATCGACCAGGCGGCCGGCGCCTCCGACGCCATCATGCCCGGACGCACCCACATGCAGCACGCCCAGCCGGTGCTGGTCGCCCACCAGCTGCTCGCCCACGCCTGGCCTCTCATGCGCGACGTCGAGCGCCTCGAGGACTGGGACGCCCGCGCCGCCGTGAGCCCCTACGGCTCCGGCGCGCTGGCCGGCAACACGCTCGGCATGGACCCCGACGCCGTGGCCGCCGACCTCGGTTTCGAGGCCGCCGTGGAGAACTCCATCGACGGCACCGCCGCCCGCGACGTCGTCGCCGAGCTGAGCTTCGTCCTGACGATGGTGGCCGTGGACGTCTCGCGCCTGAGCGAGGAGATCATCATCTGGAACACCAAGGAGTTCGACTTCGTCACCCTGGATGACTCCTACTCCACGGGATCATCCATCATGCCGCAGAAGAAGAACCCGGACGTCGCCGAGCTCGCCCGCGGCAAGGCCGGGCGCCTCATCGGCGACCTGACCGGGCTGCTCGCCACCCTCAAGGCCCTGCCCCTGGCCTACAACCGCGACCTGCAGGAGGACAAGGAGCCCGTCTTCGACGCCGTCGACACCCTGGCCATCCTCCTGCCTGCTGTCAGCGGCATGGTGGCCACCATGACCCTCCACTACGAGCGCATGGCGACCCTGGCCCCCCAGGGATTCTCCCTGGCCACCGACGTGGCCGAGTGGCTGGTCAAGAACGGGGTGCCCTTCCGCCAGGCCCACGAGATCTCCGGCGCCTGCGTGCGCGAGTGCGAGAGCCGCGGCATCGAGCTGTGGGACCTGTCCGACGACGACTTCGCCGCCATTGATGAGCGACTCACCCCGGGGGTCAGGGAGGTCCTTTCCGCCGAGGGATCGGTGGCCGCTCGCACCGGACACGGCGGTACCGCGCCGGTGCGCGTCGTCGAGCAGCTCGCTCGGGCCATTGCCCGCAGTGCGGAGCTGCGGGTCTTCGCCTGGGAGGGCTCCCTGCTGGACGGGCCCTCCGGTCCCCAGTGGCCCGAGCCGAGTGGGGCCGACGACGAGGAGGACGAGGGCGTTGATGCGAACGTCGAGAATGAGCAGGCCTGAGCTGGACTGAACCCGGCCGTCAGGATGATTCATGGCCGATCAAGCGACGGATCTGAGCCCCGAGGCCGCCTCGCTCCTGGGACGCGACAGCCTGGAGGCGGCTCCGGCACTGCTGGGCGCCGTCATCGCCGTCGCCGGCCCGCAGGGGCGCGTCGCGATCCGCTTGACCGAGGTGGAGGCCTATCGGGGTGAGGAGGATCCCGGCTCCCACGCCTACCGTGGGCGCACGGCCCGCAACGCCTCCATGTTCGAGGCGGGTGGGTGCGTCTACGTCTACTTCACCTACGGCATGCACCATTGCCTCAATATCGTCACCGGACCGGCGGGGGTATCGCGAGCGGTGCTCCTGCGCGGGGGAGAGGTGGTGGAGGGCACGGAGCTCGCCCGGCTTCGTCGCCCCGCCGCGCGGGTCGACAGGGACCTGGCCCGGGGGCCGGCACGGCTGTGCTCGGCGCTCGGGCTGGACCGGTCCGACGACGGTGCGCCGGTAGGCGGACCGGGATCACGTATCAGCCTGACTCTTCCGGAGCCGTGGCAGGCGCCGGGTACTGAGCGCATTCGACGTGGGCCACGTACCGGGGTCGCCGGCCCCGGAGGAGACGGAACCGCCTTCCCCTGGCGCTTCTGGCTCGAGGGGGAACCCACTGTCTCGGTCTACAGGCCCGCTGCGGCCGGACGAGGCAGCCGACGGGCAAGCGAGTAGATCGACATGACCGGCCTGAGCCATGCGGTCGAGACCATGACCGAGGAGTACTGGAACCACAACGTCGCCTTTCACCGGCGCATCGTGCGGGACGCTGGACTGCGCGGCGGGCGTGCACTCGATGTCGGATGTGGGGACGGGCTCCTGCTCGCGCGCCTGGCAACGGTGTGCCGCTGCGTCGTCGGAATCGATCCTGACGAGCAGGCCGTTGTGCGAGCGTGTCGCCGTCTGGACCAGATCCCGCAGATCGAGGTCCGCCTCGACGACGTCATGGACCCGGACCTGCCCGAGCGCGTCGGAACCTTCGAGACCGTCAGCTGCGTGGCCACGCTTCACCACCTGCCGCTGAAACCGGCTCTGAGGAGGCTCGGAGAGCTGGTGGCTCCCGGTGGGCGGCTCATCGTCGTCGGCCTGGCCGCTAACAAGAGCCCATGGGACTGGACGCTGTCCGCGCTCGCCGTCCTCCCGCTGCGTGTCATTGGAGCCCTGTACGGGGAGATGCGTGACATCGGAGTCGCCACGGCCACTCCGCGAGAGTCGTTCGGCGAGATCCGCGATACGGCATCCCGGATGCTTCCCGGAGCCAGGATCCGACGGCGCTTCTACTACCGCTACACCCTCATATGGGACCGCCCCGCCGCCTGATCCACCAAGGACTCATGAACGCCTCTCCTCCGCTTCCCGGACAGATCTCCTCAGACACACCGATCCCTGTACGCACTCTGTACGAGCTGCTGCGCGCCGAGCTCGGTGAGGTCAAGCCATGGCCGGCGAGCTCGGAGCTCGAGTACGTCTGCGGGGCCGTCCTCGTCCAGAACACCGCATGGGGTAACGTCCAGCGCTCCCTGGAGGCGTTGCGTCAGGCCACCGCCTTCGAGACCGACCGGCTGCTCGCGCTGGACGAGGCCGGCCTCATCGACCTGATCCGCCCCAGCGGATTCATGAAGGCCAAGGCCCGCGCGCTGCGTGCCTACGCGACCTGGTCATGCGCAGCGGAGGGAGCAACCGCATCCGCTCTCGATGACGAAGCCCTGCGCTCAGCGCTTCTTGGGCTTCCCGGTTTCGGTCCCGAGACGGCCGACGTCGTCGCCCTCATGGCGTACGACCGGCCCCGGTTCATCTTCGATGCCTACGCCAGACGCCTGCTGCGCCAGGCGGGCTATGCAGTGGGTCGAGGATATGAGGCGGCCCGGCGTGCTCATGAGCCGGCGGTTGCCCGCAGCGGGCTCAATGTCTCTCAGCTCAAGGACTTCCACGGGCTCATCATTGCGGCCGGTCAACGCGCGCGGGCAGCAGGCGGTTGGGAGACCTACGGCCCCACGATCGGCGTGGGGGTCGCGGCGGGGCTCGCAGCGCGGTGACACCGGTCGGGCACCGGCGACAACGGGGATGCTCCCGTAGAGGAGGTGCTTCGCCGTCTTACGCGTATCGTGGAAGCCGAGCCGGGACGTGGCAGACTATCGGCGCCGGAGGCAACAGCCGGCCCCGAGCGCGACGCGCCGGGACGACGCGTGCGTAGTGCACGACGATCCACGGAAGGCGACTGGACAGTGACGGACATCCTGGACGAACTGCAGTGGCGCGGGCTCATCGCCCAGCACACCGACATCGAGGCGCTGCGTGCGGCGTTGACTGACGGAACCGTCACCTTCTATTGCGGGTTCGACCCGACAGCACCCAGCCTTCACCACGGCCACCTCGTGGCCGTCAAGGTCATGCGTCACCTGCAGCTCGCCGGGCACCACCCGCTCGCGCTGGTGGGCGGGGCGACCGGGCTCATCGGTGATCCTCGGGCCAAGGGGGAGCGCAGTCTCAACACGAAGGACGTCGTCGCCGGCTGGGCGGCCGGCCTGCAGGAGCAGCTTGAGAACCTTCTCGACTTCGGCGGGGACAACCCGGCTCGTATCGTCAACAACCTGGACTGGACCCAGGCGATGAGCGCCATCGACTTCCTGCGGGACCTCGGTAAGCACTTCCGCATGGGCACGATGCTCTCCAAGGACATCGTCGCGCGCCGCCTGGCCAGCGATGAGGGCATCTCCTACACCGAGTTCAGCTACCAGGTCCTCCAGGCCAACGACTACCTTGAGCTCTACCGGCGCTATGGCTGCACCCTGGAGGTCGGCGGCAACGACCAGTGGGGCAATCTCGTAGGCGGGATGGACCTCATTCACAAGGTCGAGGGCGCCTCGGTCCACGTCATGACCAACCCGCTCATCACCAAGGCCGACGGAACCAAGTTCGGCAAGTCCGAGGGCGGGGCCATCTGGCTCAACCCGGAGATGCTCAGTCCCTACGCCTTCTACCAGTTCTGGCTGCAGGTCGACGACGCCGACGTGGTGCGCTTCCTCAAGGTCTTCACCTTCCTGGAGCGTGAGGAGATCGAGCGCCTCGAGATGGCGACCGCTGAGAACCCGAAGGCGCGCGAGGCGCAGCGGGTGCTGGCTCACGAGGTCACGACCTGGGTCCACGGATCCGAGGCCACGGCCCAGGCGGAGGCCGCGACCTCCGCACTGTGGGGACGTGGAGACCTCACCGATGTCGATGAGGCGACGATCCTGGCCGCCACGGCCGACCTCGCCTCCGGTGATGTAACGGTCGGAGAGACCACCATCGTCGACCTGCTCGTCAGCACGGGACTGGAGCGAGGGCGCAACGCCGCCCGCAAGACCATCGCCGGTGGCGGGGCCTACCTCAACAACGTCAAGGTGGAGGACGAGGCCACGGTTATCGGTCCTGAGCACCTGCTCGCCGGGGGAGTGGTCCTGGTGCGTAAAGGACGACGGAACCTCGCTGCTGGGCGCTCGGCCTAGGTCCATCTCTGGAAACATCGGTCGCCCACCAACGTAGTAGCGCGGTGACGGTGCCTTGTGTGCACCGTCACCGCGCTACGGTTTGACGGGCTGGTGGCCGGTGCGTAATGTTCTCTCCGGCCCGAAACGGGGAGGATGATTCCTCAGACCGACCGGGACCTGAGAACTGAAGAGAGCCGAATGAGAGACGAGGGTCACTGACCGATCGTTTGACTCAGGAAAAGCGGCTCGCTAAAGTTTCCCAGGCGCTTCTGAGAAGGAGACGAAAGGCAGCAGTCTTTCGAAGAATTTTCAGTGGGTGTGTTGTTTGAGAACTCGATAGTGTGTCATGTTTTTTATGCCATGGGTCCTGGGGGCTGTGCGCATGTTTGCTGGGTTGTCTGCTTTTGTTTGGTGGGTGGTTTGGTTTGGTGTGTGTGGTTTCTGGGGCTTGTTTTGTTTTGGTTTGCCTGGCTCTGATTTGTTTTGGGGTTGGGTGGGGCCATGTGGTCTGGTTTTCTGGACTGTGTACTGATGGGGGCCTGTTTTTTGGTTTCCTTTTGGTTTTGTTTGGAGAGTTTGATCCTGGCTCAGGACGAACGCTGGCGGCGTGCTTAACACATGCAAGTCGAACGGTGAAGGAGCCAGCTTGCTGGTTCTGGATGAGTGGCGAACGGGTGAGTAACA
>NZ_JAAIJY010000052.1 GCF_011752065.1 Actinomyces sp. ZJ308 | reverse complement strand
ATGCGCCAGGTGGCCTTGTCGTAGGCCATGAAGTCCTGGAGGACCTTGGTCTGGGTGGCGTCCAGGCCCTCGGGGATGGACACCACCGTGTAGCCCAGCTCCGGGTCGGACAGGGACTCCGCAGTCACCGGGCCCGAGCCCGCCGAGCTGCTCGCACCGGCCGACGCCTCACCCGAGGCGGCAGTCGACGCCGTCGAACCACTGGTGGCGCCCGCGCTGCTCACCGGCGGGATGGTGCCGCCGGCCCTCGAACTGTTCGACGAGCACCCCGCCAGGGCCAGGCAGCCGGCGAGCAGGCACGCGCCCAGCGCACTGGCAAGACGACGACCGGAGGGCTGGCGCAGATGAGACAGGGGACGACTCATAGGGGTAGACCTTCCACGATCAAGCCGGAACCACACCCCGGCACAACACGAACATCCCGACCCTACCGGCCAGGACACAACGGTGTCACGAAAATGTCACGGCCCCGGGGGAGCGTCACGAACTTGACTCCTACCCTACGAACTCGCGGAGTATGAGGCGCCAGGTCGGACGCCCCGACATCGCGGACGCACCATAGGCCTCGATGGCTCACCCTGTAGGGGCCGTCCGCGGGCCCTGTGGTGCGTCCGCGAGGAGACGGGGGATCAGGGAACAGGGGTGTAGGACGAGTGGCGTCTGATCGTGTCGGCGGCCCGTTGTAATCTGCGCTCGTCGGCCGGAGCAATCCGCGCCCCTGCCCGCAGCGGCCGTCCACTCGCGGCCATCGGCATCCCCACCGGCGGGCCTGCGGTGCGCGCGGCGCCCAGGCCGGTCCGACCGCCTCGGGCGAGCGGGCCGACGCATATCCCTTCAAAACCCATGAACCGCCCATGAGCCCCATGAACTCTGACAACCTCTCCGCCCCGAGGACCCCGAAGCAGGTTCGGGACTGGCAGAAGAATCTGCTGGACCTCTCCCTGCGCAACCCCCTCATCAACCGCGCCTCTCGTCACGCCGTGGAGCTGCGCGTCCCACCCGCGCTCATCGACCGGTTCGAGGATCTTGTCAATGACAAGCAGCTCATCACTCTTGTCGCAGGACGTCACCGACCCGCAGGCCCCTGCGATGAGGACCTTCGTCAGGAGGAGACTCGGGCCGAGTCGCTCCTGTCCGAGCGGACCGTCGAGGTCGGGCTGACGGCCACCGAGCGGGTGCGCCGCCTCCAGGCCCTGGCCACCAGCGCCCGCACCGCCGTCGAGGAGACCGGGGCCAACAACCTCTACCTGGCCATCGGGACCCTGCACTGGGAGAGCGACGGCAGTCGCCTGCACTCCCCGCTCATCCTCATCCCGGTCAACCTGGAGCGCACCGGTGACGACTTCAGGCTCGTCCTGGACGAGACGGGCGCGTCCACCCCCAACTACTCCTTCCTGGACCGCTTCGAGCGGGACACCGGCATCGACCTGGCCGAGCTGAGGAACCCGCGGCACGATGAGTACGGCATCGACCTGCGCTCCACCCTCGACGGCGTGCGCGACCGGCTGCGGCGCGCCGGCTGGGACGACGTCGTCACCCCCACGATCCACCTGGGACTGTTCCGCTTCTCCACCTACCGGATGTGGAAGGACCTCGAGGACCACTGGCCGACGATCGGCGCCAGCCCGCTGGTCGCCCACCTCATGGCGACAGGACGCCAGGACTTCGTGGACCCGGCCGGTCCGGCCGATGAGGGCCTCGATATCGACGAGGCGACTGAGAACCTCCCACTGGCCGCGGACTCCACGCAGGCCCGGATCGTGGCCGACGCCGTCGCCGGACGCAGTCTCGTCGTCGAGGGGCCGCCCGGGACGGGCAAGTCCCAGACCGTCTCCAACCTCATCTTCCGGGCCCTGGCCACGGGACGCACCGTCATGTTCGTCGCCGAGAAGAAGTCCGCCCTCGATGTCGTCGCCCGCCGCCTGCGCGAGGAGACCGGGATCGGGAACCTGCTGCTCAACCTGCACGACAACGGCATGAAACCGACCGAGGTCCGCCGGGCCCTGCGCCGTGCCCTGGCCCTGCGGCCGGGAGAGCGCGGAGACGGCGCCAGTGCCGACGTCGGGACCGGCGACGCGGCCGGCCGTCCCGACCCGGTCGCGTTGCGCGCCGAGCTGGCCCGGATCCGCGCCGAGCTCGACGCCTACCGCCGCGGCCTGTACGAGCCGGGCGCCAAGGGCCCGTCCTACGCCGGCGCCCGCGAGGTGCTCGCCCAGCTCCGGAACTCCGGGGACTCAGAGAGCCCCGCCGCCGCCCAGGCCCGGGCCACCCTGGAGGAACGCGCCCGCGCCACCGGCCTGGACGCCTTCGACGCCGGCGCCCACAACCGGCTCATCGAGCGCTACCGCAGCACTCAGGAAGAGCTCCGGGCGGCCCTGGTCCCCGAGCTGGTCGACGTCGTCCTGGCCCACCGCGACCGGGTCCTCCAGGACGCCGACTTCCGGACGGATGACCTGCGCCATGAGCTCAACCGCCGCCGGAGCACCATGAGCGTGCGCGAGCTGATGAGCACCTACGGCGACCTCATTACCGCCCTGACGCCCTGCCTGCTCGTCTCGCCGGACTCGGTGGCCCGGTTCTTCCCGGCTGACCGCCGCTACGTGGACATCGTCGTCTTCGACGAGGCCTCCCAGATCCGGGTGGCCGACGCCGTCGGCGCCATGGGGCGCGGCCGCAGCGTCGTCGTGGTCGGCGACCCCAAGCAGATGCCACCCACGCCGGGTACCGGCGAGACGAGGGAGGGGCGGGCGCCCGAGGCCGACTCCATCCTGACGCGGTGCCTGGATTGCGGCCTGCTCCAGCGCCGGCTCACCTGGCACTACCGCAGCCGCGACGAGTCCCTCGTCGCCTTCTCCAACCGCCACTACTACGGGGGTGCGCTGCTCACCTTCCCGAGCCCGCTGACCATGTCCCCCGGCCCCGACGGCGCCCCCGGCGGGCACGGCATCTCGCTGTGGCGGGTGGCCGGCCGCTACTTCCGCCCCGAGGACAGCGCCCGGCACCCCCACGTCCAGTCCAACACCAACCCGATGGAGGCCAAACGTGTGGTGGACGAGGTGCTCAGGCGCTTCGAGGCCTCCCCGGACCGTCCGCCCTCACTGGGCGTCATCACCTTCAACGATCGCCAGCGCGACCTCATTGAGAACAGACTGCGTCAGGTCGCCTCGTCACGGGTCATCGAGGCCCTCGACGCCCGCGACGGCCTGTTCGTCAGGAACCTGGAGAACGTCCAGGGCGAGGAGCGTGACACGATCCTGTTCTCGGCGACCTTCGCCGCCAATGTGAGGGGCGACCTGCCGCTGAACTTCGGGGTTCTCAACCACGCCGGCGGCGAGCGTCGCCTCAACGTGGCCATCACCCGGGCCCGCAGACAGATCATCGTCTTCGCCAGCTTCGACCCCCAGGATCTGCACGCCGAGCGGACCTCCCACCGGGGAGTCAAGGACCTGCGCGCCTACCTCCACCAGGCGGCCGAGGGCCGGGCGCCCCGAGCCCTGCCGGTCTCGCGCAGCCCGCTGAGCTGGCACCGTCGCGATATCGCCGAGGCGCTGGAGGCGGCCGGGCTCACGGTCCGCACCGGCGTCGGTCACTCCACCTTCGAGATCGACCTCGTGCTGGCACATGCTGACCAGTCCGACCGCCCCGCCGTCGCTGTCATGCTCGACGGGCCGCATTGGAACTTACGGGAGAGCACTGGTGACCGCGACCTGCTGCCGGTCGACGTGCTGCGCACCATGGGGTGGCAGCGGGTCGAGCGGGTCTGGATGCCCGAGTGGGTGGCCGACCCCGACGCCGTCATCGCCCGCCTCGTCGAGGCCGCCGGTGGCGGACGCGGCGGACACGGTGGACACGGCGGACGCGGCGGACACGGTGGACGCAGAGGTGCAGGAGGGGGCGGTAGCCGCGGAGAACCCGTGTCGGCTGGGACCTTGCCGGGCGGGCAGACGGCGACCCGGCCCACTGCCGCGGTGACTCCAGCCACCGTCTCCGGATCCGAATCGGCGGGGAATACGAGCCCGGCGGCTGCGGCGTCGGCCGTAGCCAGGGTCCCGCAGACGCGCGAGCCGGCCGACGCCATCGGCCAGGAGACGCGCGTCGTGGCGGCCCGCCTGGGTCAGGAGACGGAACAGGCCTCCGCTCAAGCGCCCGACGCGGCCCCGCGCGTCCAGGGCGGTGAGTACAGCGTGTGGACTCCCGCGGGTGTTCGGCCCCTGGAGATCCTCGACCGCGCCGGCACCGACGCGGAGGCCAAGAAGGTGCTCGTCGAGGTCGCCACCGCCATCTGCCGGGTCGAGGCCCCGATCGCGAGGCGCCGGCTCTACGTCAAGATCTCCCGAGCCTTCGGGCTGTCACGAACCGTCAGGTCGCGTGAGGAGTCGATCAGGGCGGCCCTGGGGGAGGCCTTCGCCTACTTCGATGAGGACGGCTTCGTGTGGACCAGCCGCGACGCCGCGCTCGCGGCCCCGACCTACCGCCGCAACGCCCTGGACCACGTGGATTCCATCCAGGAGATCCACCCCCGCGAGCTGGTGGGGCTGATGTCTGAGGCCCGCGCCAGGAACCCGGAGTGGGCCTCCCGAGAGGACCTGCTCACGTGGGCGCTCAAGCGTCTGAGCACGAGGAAGCGCAGCCTCGGCGCGCGCGGGGTGTCGGAGGCCCTCACCAGGGCCCTCAAGGAGGCTGAGCGGGAGCAGTCGTAGTCCCGCTGGATCACGGGAGGATCACGACGGGCGTCATGACCAGGTCGTTTGTGCCAGCACCGACACTATGATCCTTGTCACTCATCGACGTCTCTCGACTTCCTCCGGCTCGACGTCGACCAGGACTTTTCTCCGGCTTCGCGCCGCCGTTGTAGACAGCCGAGAAGCCGGCTCGTCGGAGGAATGGCAAGGGGGAGTTCCGCCCAGATCCTGGGCGCCTCGATTTCAAAAGATCACGATGAGGTCGCAGTTGAAGTCTCCAGTTGAGTAGCATCCACAGTGCTGGCAGCCGTGGGTGCCTCCTGCGCCGGGCTCGTGAGTCGGCGTCGTCGCCGGTGCCGAGCCGCGCCCGGACAGCCCCGGTAACCGGCGCCTTCCTCAGCAATACTCCCGATCCTCCACCGCAAGGAGCCTGACATGTCCGCCTACGTCCGCTACTACCGGCGGCTTCAGGCACTCACTCAGCGCCTGAGCACCTACCTGGACCGGTTGGAGGCCCGCGCCCGGGAGTTCGGCGTCAGCTCGGCCCGCACCGCGATGGAGATGCAGATCACCGACCCGGCCTCCGTCTCCGCCTTCCGCTCGGAGGTCGAGGCCCAGATCATGTTCCTGCACACCAAGGCCCAGCGGGTCTTCGCCAAGCACTTCGCCCCGTTCCTGGACATCGACGCCGACCTGTCCATCGAGGAGGACCGTCAGCTCTCCGCCCGCCTCCAGGACGCGGCCAACCTCGTGGCCGGCTTCGAGGTGCGCCTGCGCAACATCATCGAGGAGGTCTTCGCCCCCGGCCGCGCCGAGCAGGCCCGCGAGGAGTGGAACCGGGCCATGACCGACTGGCGTCAGGCCCAGTTCTCCTTCACCTGCGACAAGTGCGGCGACCCGGTGCCGCTGCCCGAGCTCTACCACATGCCGGTGTTCATCACCTGCCCGCGCTGCAAGTCGCGCGTGGCCTTCCAGCCGACCGAGGCCATGGCGGCCGCGCCCACCTGGGCCAAGGAGGTCGCCAAGACCACCTGCTACGCCGAGTGGCAGAAGTCCGAGTCGGAGCAGTCCGCCGAGGAGGGCGTGGGCCTGGCCTTCTTCTACTACGTCGACTACGCCATCGCCCACCACCTCATGATGAACCGCCTGCTGCCCTTCTACGTGCGCTCCGAGGGCGGCCAGGAGGCCCTGCGCCGCGACGTGCGCAACGCGCTGGCCACGCGCACCCACCAGCTGCGCCCCGACGAGGTCTCCCCCCAGTACCACGCCATGGAGTACGTCAACTTCATGGGCGGCCTGGGCCGCTCGGCCCAGATCCTCGGTCAGGAGGGGCTGGCCGACCGCCGCCAGCTCATCCTCCAGACGGTGCGCGACATCATGCGCCCCGACGAGCCGCTGGCCCGCTCCATCCTGGACAACACCTTCACCGAGGAGCTGTGGAGCCAGCAGGCCCACGCAGCCGACCAGCTCTCCTGCGAGGTGCCCCGCTAACGTTCCCACCCGCCGCCCGCCCGGCCTGGCCCGCCGGCAACGCGGACGCGGCCTTGAGCCCGACGACGCCGACTGCGCATCCCGCGCCGAGCCCGTCGACTCACCTGCTCTTCGTCCCCCGCGCGGCCCCGCGCCGCTCGACTCCGTTCCCGAAAGGACCACCATGGTCGGCTTCCGCAAGAAGTCCCAAGACAGCTCCTCCGTCGCCAGGGCGGCCGGACGAGGAGGCGCCGGCGCCTCGGGCGCACCGCAGCGCTCCCGCGCCGCGCGTACCGAGGCCGCCGCCCGCGCCGGGAGGGGGCGGCGCGCCACGGCCGCCACCCGCCGGGGGTACAAGACGCCCGAGCAGATGGACTCGCGCTGCCTGACCCTGGCCGAGTCGGCCTCCGGGGTGCTGGGCCGCTCCCTGGACCAGGCGCTGGGACGCCTCCCGGACGGCCCCGGTTCCCCTGCCGCCTCCGGCGGGGCGGGCGGCCCGTCCGCGGTGAGCTGGCCCGACGCCGTCGGCGCCCCGGGCTCGACTAGGGGCAAGGGGGCTTCTCCGGGTAGCGTGCGCAGCGCACAGGCCGGAGCCGGCCAGGTCGACACGGTCGCGGACATCGCGGCCGACATCGAGTTCTGAGGCCGGTTCCAGCGTCGGTGCCGCCAGTCGGCCCCGCACCGGCGAGCAGGCCGCACGGCACATCCCGCATCGCGATCCGCAGCGAACTCGAACCGATCCTCACCAACCTGCATCAAGCCCCGTACCGGGAAGGAGGCGAGCCCACCTATGAGCGCGCAACCGGCGCTGACCCTCCTGAGGGTCGAGGCCTGGCTGTCCCAGCGCGGCATCACCGCCGGCCCCGAGGAGGACGGCGCCGTCTTCATGGGCTTCCCGGGCTGCGACATCGGCGTCTACCTGCATGACGAGGAGGCCGCCCTCGTCGTGGCCGGCATGTGGCGCGGGCGCCCGACGGTCGACCGGCTCGACGAGATACGCGCCTTCATCGACACCCAGCACCGCTCCACCTACGGGCCGGACCTGGCCGTCACCCCCTCCCACGACCCGAACCTGCTGCTGCTGAGCACCCAGATGGTGGCCTACGTCGGCGCGGGCATGAGCGACGCCCAGCTCGACGCCTTCATGGACATGGGTCTGGGAATGACCCGGGCCTTCTTCGCCACCGTCCAGGAGCGCTTCCCCGAGCTCGTCACCTGGGAGGAGGACTGAATGGCCTGGTGGAACCAGCCGGAGGGGTCCGTGACCCCGACCGTGACCCTCAGGCGGCTCGCCGCCTGGCTGGCCGAGCGCGGCTACGGCTATGACATCGACCCGTCCGAGGGGGTGGTGCGCTCGACGGTGGCCGGCCTCGACTACGTGCTCATGGTGGTCGACCGCCGGATCCTCGCCGTGCGCGCCCACCATCGGCTCGCCGCCCCGCTCCCGGGCGCCGCGACGCTCTCGCGGGTTCGCGCCGTGGCCCAGGAGGTCTCCAGCGGCCGGCTCATCCCCGCCCTCTACACCGAGGTCGACGACGCCGGCCTGAGCCTGTGCGCCGAGGTCCTCACCAACATCGGGGCCGGGCTCGACGACGCCCAGCTGGCCGGCACCATGGACTTCGTCCTCGACGGCGTCGACGAGGCCCTGCGCGAGGTCCTCAGCCTCCTCGACGACGGCGCCGACAGCCGGTTGGACGCCGACGCCGAGCCCGAGGCGGAGCGGGTCGAGCCTGAACGGTCCCGGGCGGAGGCCGACGACGAGGCGGCCGCCATCGCCGGTGCGGACACGCCTGCGCAGGCTGCGGACCGGATGGTGGATGCGACGCTGGAGATGGCCGCCATCATCGACGGGCCGGGAATCGACGGACCGGAGGTCGAGGCGCGCGCGCAGCTCCCGGCGCAGGTCCATGCAGAGCCCGCGGCCGGCGTCAAGAGTGACGAGGGTCGTGGCGAGAACGTGGCCGCCCCGGGTGATGCTGACGGCGGAACCGAGGTTGAGACAACCAACACCCCCACGCCCCTGCTCGTCTCCTAGATGAGTAAGTCCAAGGGGTGTGGGTCGGCGTGGGTGCTGGGCAATGGGGTGAGGGCCTCGCAGGATCGGTGGTGTTACACCAGATCTCACCGCTCCTGCTGGGAAGGACGGCTTGCTCATGGA
>NZ_JAAIJY010000051.1 GCF_011752065.1 Actinomyces sp. ZJ308 | reverse complement strand
CACGCATCACCCAACGAATCCTGGCCCTGACAGCCGCCATCTGGCACAACAGCCTCACCAGCGCGCCTGTCCTACGCTCCCTGACCCCCTACGACCACTAACCCACCCCTTGGACTTACTCATCTAGGCTGAGGCGAGACAGTCGTCGGGCGTCGGAGGAGTACCTGAGCGCCTGCGGACTGTCCCACAGGATCAGCCGCCTGGGCCTCAAGTGAGTCCGCGACGCGCCGAGTACCTGACCCGGTCACCTCTGGGCTCCTCCTTTCGCAGCACCTAGGTCGTGTTGCGAAAGTACGGCGAGGCATCCGCGCGTTCGTAGGGTAGGTCGCGCGTTCGTACCCTTTACCCCTCGAACGCGAGACCTAAGGTACGACCGCGACGGGTCACATGGCTCACTGCGGCTCTGAGAGATCCCCGCGGGCCCAGTTTCGTAACACAACCTAGCGCCCTTCGGCCTCAGGACTCGAGGGCAGGTCGGGTGTCGTCAGCCAGGCATCCACCTCGGTCAGCCAGTCCCGCTTGGCGCTAGGCGAGGCCAGGGAGGTGCGGATCGAGGCTCGGGCCAGCTCGGCCAGCTCGGCGTCGTCGCAGCCCAGGGCCCGGGCGATCTCGTACTGGTCGACGAGCCGGGACTGGAAGAGCAGCGGGTCATCGGCGCTCAGGGCGATCTGCGCACCGTGGTTCATGAGCGTGCGCAGGGGGACGTCGTCGGCGCTGCGGTAGACGCCCAGGCTCACGTTGGAGGCCGGGCAGACCTCGAGGCTGATGCCGGCGGCGACGATCTCATCCAGCAGAGCGGGCTCCTCACCGGCGCGCACCCCGTGGCCCAGGCGCGTGGGGCCGAGTGTCGAGACGACCTCGCGCAGGTGGTCCGGTCCCAGGAGCTCGCCGCCGTGCGGCATGGAGGCGAGCCCGCCCCGGCGGGCGATGGCGAAGGCCTGCTCCCAGGAGGAGGTCCGCCCGGCGCGCTCGTCGTTGGACAGGCCGAAGCCGACCACCTCGCCCGGCTGGTCCCCGGCGTAGCGCACCGCCAGACGCGCGAGCGTGCGGGCGTCCAGCGGGTGGCGCATCCGGGACGCCGCCACGATGACGGCCACCTCCACGCCGGTCAGAGCCGTGGCCTGCTTGGCCGCGTCGAGAATGATCTCCAGGGCGGGGGTGATCCCGCCGACGAAGGGGGCGTAGCTGGTCGGGTCGACCTGGATCTCCAGGCGGCGCGAGCCCTCGGCGGCGTCGTCCAGGGCGGCCTCCAGGACGATGCGGCGCATGACCTCCTCGGTGCGCACCAGGGCCCGGGCGGTGTCGTAGGCGCGTTGGAAGCGGAACCAGCCTCGCCGGTCGGCGGGCACGCGCAGGGGGTCTCCGTCCAGGAAGCTGGAGGGCAGGCGCGTGCGTGAGGACGAGGCCAGCTCGATGAGGGTGTCCAGGCGCATCGACCCCGTGAAGTGCAGGTGCAGGTGCGCCTTGGGCAGTCTGGCGAGGTCGCGCATAGGAGAATTCTTCCACGCGCCTGCCCGTCTGCTCACTCGTGACGCCCCTGCGCGAGGCCGATGGCGCCCGTTATGTCACGATTGGCGACTTTTCAGGTCTGGCCGGGAGTCTGCGATGAGGGGGACGTGGCCGGGATGCGGCGGGGACCTGCGCAGATGCTCGCGACGATCCCGGTAGGTGGGTTCCAACCCGACTAAAAGTCTCCCGGAGTGACATCTGAGCGGATGCCGAGGCGGTCTGCAACCTGGGAGACGATCAAGACCGTCTCCCGATCCAGAACCTGGTCGCTGGTAAGTCGAAGAGGGGTGTGTCCCCGTGCGAGGGCGGCCTGGTCTCTCAGGTGATCTCGCCTCCAGTCAGCGGGGGAGGAGTGGTAGGCGTAGCCATCTGTTTCGACGAGCAGGGCTGGGGAGGCGGCCATGGTGAGGATATGGGTGCCTTCCGCTGGTCCTGGGACGATCGCATCCGGCCTTCGACTGAGAACCAGGTCCACCTCTCCGACCCCGTCAACGCTCACCGCTGCGACAGGACGGTATCCGGCTCGTTTCAGATCATGACGAGCGATCGTCTCCAGGAGAGAACGTGCCTCCGCCCGGGCCTGAGAGACAAGAGCCTGTAGAGGCTTGTTCCGAGGGCCTCGCAGTGCGGCCTCCAGCTGACTGCGGGTGGTGGCGCCGATGCGCAGTGCCGCATCAAGCGCGATGAGCGCGTCGAGCTCATCGGCGCACCGCATGTAGCAGATGAGGGCCTGCTCGAACTCGGCCACGGGTGGTCTGGAGCTCTCGGGGAGGAGAAGTCCTCTGACGCGGTGGACCACCGTGCGGCCGATGGCATCGGGAATCCGGCTGCGTTGCGCCGGGATGGCGACGTGCAGAGGGCCCGGAGGCTTCCTGAGCGGGATCCCGTAGTGCTTCATCGCGTGCTCGCAGGTCATGACGCCTCCCAGCCGACGGCAGGTAATGACATGGGCCTCGGCTGATGGCAGCGCCACCACGTGGTCGGGGTGGGATATCAGTGTCCTCTCGGACAGCATGCGTGCCACAGTTCTGCGCTCACTGCGCGTGAGATGCAGGGTGGAGAGCCGGGCTGCGCCGTGCTGCGCCACGAGTCGAGCGCGAATATCGTCCCGACGTTTTTCATCAAACATAGTTCAATGGTGCTTAACAGCATCAAAAATGAATAGCGGTGGATCGTTCCTGTGGATAACTGTGAGGCCCGCTGGAGGCCGATGGCGCCCGTTATGTCACGATTGGCGACTTTTCGGGTCTGGCCGGGAGTCTGCGATGAGGGGGACGTGGCCGGGATCCGGCCGGGATCTGCGCAGATGTTCGCGGCGATCCCGGTAGGTGGGTTCCGACCCGACCTAAAAGTCTCCCGGAGTGACAGATTCGCTGGTCGAACGCGGCCCCGGGCCCCTCAGCTCGCCTTCCTGCGGCCGTGTGAGGGTCGCCCGGCGCTTCCGCTGTTGCCGAACACGAGAGGTCGATTTAGCGGCGAACCATCAGGTGGGTGGGGCACACTAACTGTCATGAACCACTCGTCGGCGTCCCAGGAGCCCGAGGAGGTGGCCCTGCTGACGGGGCCGCGCGCCGCGTCCGTGCTCTCCGCCGCCCTCGCCCCGGCCGGCCAGCGCCTGGCCAGCTGGGAGGTCCACTCGGTCCACCACCGTCCTGGAGCGGGTGTGTCCGTGGGTTATACGGCGGTTGTCGTCGCCCCCAACGGCCGCTCCACCACCGAGTACCTGTGTGCCACAACGGCCCGCCTGTCCAACCCGCACGCCCCGGGTCTGACCCGGGTCGCCCCCACCGGCGGGGACGGTCCCGCGGTCCACGTATGGCGTCACCCGGCCGACCCCGAGCTGCCGGGACTGGTGGTGGCCTGCACGCCCTCGCTGCTCTCCGCCAGGATCGGCACCCAGGTCAAGGCCACCATGGTCGCCTACCGGCCCACGCGCCGAGCCGTTGTGCGCGCCACCTTCCCGGATGAGACCACCGCCTACGCCAAGGTGCTGCGTCCGAGCCAGGCTCCGTCCTTCGCCCAGCGGCACCGCCTGCTGACGGCCTCCGGCGTGCCTGCGCCCGAGGTCCTGCGCGAGGACCCCGATGGTCTCGTCCTGCTGTCCACCGGTCGAGGTGTGGCCCTGTCCGGTCTGCTGTCCCAGGGCATGAGCGTCTCGCGCAGCGAGCGCGTCTTCAACGGCCTCATCTCCCTGCTGGACGCTCTGCCGACCAGCGCCATGCAGCTGCCCGCGCATGCCGCCTGGTCCGAGCGAGCCCGCCACTACGCGCACGCAGCCGCCACGGTCCTGCCCGAGCACGCCGCCCGCGCCCGGGCCGTGGCCGAGGGGGTCGAGCAGCTCATGGCCGCCTCCGACGCCGGCCGACCGGCCCCGGTCCACGGCGACTTCTACGAGGCGAATGTCCTCATGGAGGGCGAGACCGTCACCAGCCTGCTCGACGTCGACTCCCTGGGTCCCGGCTACCGCGTTGACGACCTGGCCTGCCTGCTGGGGCACGTCAGCGTCCTGGACCACCTGGCGCCCGCCTCCTACCCGAAGCTGCGCCCGATTCTGGAGACCTGGACCCGCATGGCCGAGCAGCAGGTGGACCCGGTCTCATTGCGGGCTCGCTGCGCCGGCGTGGTCCTGTCCCTGGTGGCCGGCGCCCGCCGCGAGGACGGCGGCCCGTGGCGTCCCGACGCCGAGGGGCGCCTGGCTCGCGCCGAGACCTGGCTGGCGCAGGGGCGCGAGATCCAGGCCCGCCGCGGGGCCCACTGAGCCACGTCAAGCGTTCCCGCCGAGCCGGGCATTCTTCGCGGTGCCCCACAGAAATTCCGTCGGTCTCGGCGAAGAATGCCCGGCTCGGGAGAGTCGTCAGTCGACCTCGGCCAGGAGCTTCTGGATCCGGCCCACGCCCTCGGCCAGGTCGTCGTCGCCCAGTGCGTAGGACAGCCGCAGGAATCCGGAGGGTCCGAAGGCCTCGCCGGGAACGACGGCGACCTCGGCGTGCTCCAGGATGAGCGCCGCCAGCGTGGCCGAGCTGTCGATCTCGGTGCCGCGCAGCGTGCGCCCGACCAGCCCCTCGATGCTGGGGTAGGCGTAGAAGGCGCCGCGCGGAACGGGCACGGTCAGCCCCTCGATCTGCGAGAGCATCTTCACCATGGTGCGCCGGCGCCGGTCGAAGGCCGTGCGCATCTGCTCGACGGCGGCCAGGTCACCGCTGACGGCCGCCAGCGCCGCGCGCTGCGAGACGTTCGCGACGTTGGAGCTCAGGTGGGACTGGAAGTTGGTGGCCGCCTTGATGACGTCACTCGGCCCGATCATCCAGCCCACGCGCCATCCGGTCATGGCGTAGGTCTTGGCCACGCCGTTGAGGACGATCGTCTGCTCCGCCAGCTCGGGAACCAGCTTGACGACGTGCGCGGCCCGGGCGCCGTCGTAGAGGAGGTGCTCGTAGATCTCGTCGGTGATGACCCAGATGCCGTGCTCCAGGGCCCACTGGCCGATGGCGGTCAGCTCCTCGGGCGTGTAGACCGAGCCGGTGGGGTTCGACGGCGAGCACAGCAGCAGCGCCTTGGTGCGCTCCGTGCGGGCGGCCTCGAGCTGGTCGACGCTGACCTTGTAGTCCTGGTCGGCGCCGGCGAAGACCTCCACGGTGGTGCCCCCGGCCAGGGCGATGGCCTCGGGGTAGGTGGTCCAGTAGGGCGCGGGCAGCAGAACCTCGTCACCGGGGTCGACGAGCGCGGCGAAGGCCTGGAAGACGGCCTGCTTGCCGCCGTTGGTCACCAGGACGTCGTCGGGGGAGACCTCGTAGCCGGAGTCGCGCAGCGTCTTGGCGGCGATGGCCTCGCGCAGGACCGGCAGGCCCTTGGCGGGGGAGTACTTGTGGTTGGCCGGGTCCTTCGCGGCGGCGACGGCGGCCTCGACGATGTAGTCCGGTGTGGGGAAGTCGGGCTCTCCGGCGCCGAAGCCGATGACCGGGCGGCCGGCGGCCTTGAGGGCCTTGGCCTTGGCGTCGACGGCCAGGGTGGCGGACGGGGCGATGGCGGACAGTCGGGCGGAAACACGGTGTGTGGGTGCAGGTGTCACGCGACTATGGTCCCACGGTCCGTGAAACCTGCGCGTCGAAAACGCGCCCGCCCGGCGATTCGTCCGCATGTGACGCCGCGGGTCAGGCGTGGCGCACCCCACGGCCTGCGGTTACCGCAAATGTCTGCTCATGTGGCAGACTTGATCACCGCTGAAGGGCAGTGGCGCAATTGGTAGCGCACCGGTCTCCAAAACCGGCGGTTGTGGGTTCGAGTCCCGCCTGCCCTGCTGAGAACGGCGGATCTGTCGGGAGATCCCGTCGGTTTCGTCTTCTCCCCGCTGTGCGGGAACTGACCTGACCGTCGACCCTGAGGACCCAGATTCATGAGCGAGAGCGCACGCGCCGCGGCAGGCAAGCCGGACAGGAAGCGCGGCTTCTTCGGGCGCATCGCCCTGTTCATCCGCCAGGTCATTGACGAGCTGCGCAAGGTTGTCTGGCCCACCATGAACGAGCTGTGGACCTACTTCACAGTGGTCGTCGTCTTCATCCTCGCCATCATGGCCTTCACGGGGCTGCTGGACTTCGCCTTCAACCGGGCCGTCATGTGGCTCTTCGCCTGACCTTCCGGCTTCAGCGGCCGCGCCCTCAACGTGGGCGGTCGGGTCCGCCCCTGACTCCTTCTCTCACTGCCGCTGCCGCTCGCGCAGCCCGTCGCATCCGCTCGTCTCACGCCACTGGAAAGCAGGTACACCATGTCTGAGGACGTCTCCTCGCAGACCACCCCCGACGACGCCGAGGTTCTCGCCTCGCTCGTCGCCGACAGCGCTGACGGTGCAGCCGAGGTCGTTGAGACCGACGAGGTCGTCGAGGTGGCCGGAGCCAGGGCCGTCGACGACGCGGTGTCCGACGAGGTCGTCGAGACCGCCGAGCCGACTGAGCCGGCTGAAGCGGTCGAGGAGGCCCCCGTCGTCGACCCGCTGGCCGAGTTCCGCCGCCAGATGTCAGTGCTGCCGGGCCAGTGGTACGTCCTGCACACCTACTCCGGCTACGAGCGCCGCGTGGCCACCGACATCATGGCCCGCGCCGAGAACTTCGAGGTCGAGGACTACATCTTCGACGCCACCGTCCCCATGGAGACGGTCATCGAGATCAAGAACGGCAACAAGAAGAAGGAAGTCTCCCGGGTGCGCATCCCCGGCTACGTGTTCGTGCGCATGGACCTGGACGACCCGGAGACCTCCGACAAGGTATGGCGCACCATCAAGGACACCCCGGCCGTCACCGGCTTCGTGGGTGACCGCTACAACCCGGTGCCGCTGACCTTCGAGGAGGCCGTCGCCCAGCTCGGCCCCACGCCCGAGGAGATCGCCGCCAAGGAGGCCGAGGCCGCCGAGGCCACCGCCCCCGAGTCCGGGTCCGGCACCCAGATCGCCACCGGCGGCCAGGTCTTCGAGGTCGCCTTCGAGGTCGGCGAGTCCGTCATCGTCACCGACGGTCCCTTCGAGTCCCTGCCGGCGACGATCTCCGAGATCCACCCCGAGACCCAGAAGCTCCAGGTGCTCATCTCCCTGTTCGGCCGCGACACCCCTGCCGAGCTCTCCTTCACCCAGGTCGCCAAGATCTGATCCTGACGGCTCCCGTCATCCGCCGTGGCCCGACGACGCAGACCCTGCGTCGTCGGGTCGCTGGCCGTCCGGGCAACAGACCCGGTACCGCACGGGAGCCACGTATCACAGGTCGTTCTCCTGTGATACCGCGCACCGGACGCCCTGAGCAGCTCCGTGGAGGGCTACGATGAGCGCTCGTGCGTGCGCATGCACCCACGGCTGCACGGCAGGCGTGCAGCACATCCGGACAAGTAAGAAGGACCCATACCTATGGCCCCTAAGAAGAAGGTCGCCGGGCTGATCAAGCTCCAGATCCAGGCCGGCCAGGCCAACCCCGCACCGCCGATCGGCCCCGCCCTGGGTGCTCACGGCGTCAACATCATGGAGTTCTGCAAGGCGTACAACGCGGCGACCGAGTCGCAGCGCGGCAACGTCATCCCCGTGGAGATCACCGTCTACGAGGACCGCTCCTTCACCTTCATCACCAAGACCCCTCCGGCCGCCGAGCTCATCAAGAAGGCCGCGGGCATCCCCAAGGGCTCCGCCACCCCCCACACCGTGAAGGTGGCCTCCCTGACCCAGGCTCAGGTGCGTGAGATCGCCGAGTCCAAGATGCCCGACCTCAACGCCAACGACGTCGAGGCCGCCGCCAAGATCATCGCCGGCACCGCCCGCTCCATGGGCATCACCGTCGAGGCCTGAGGCACTCGCCGGATCACCGGCTCTCACAACTCAACCCCATACGAAACCGTGGAAGGGCCTCGCGCGGCCCGAACACCACGACTGCAAGGAGAAGCAGATGACCAAGCGCTCCAAGGCCTACCGCGCCGCGGCTGAGAAGATCCAGTCCGGAGTCCTCTACACCCCGGCCGAGGCCATTCACCTGGCCAAGTCCACCTCCGTCACCAAGTTCGACGCCACCGTGGACGTCGTCTTCCGCCTGGGCGTCGACCCCCGCAAGGCGGACCAGATGGTCCGCGGCACCGTGTCCCTGCCGCACGGTACCGGTAAGACCGCCCGCGTCGTCGTCTTCGCCCAGGGTGAGCGGGCCGAGCAGGCCCTCGCCGCCGGCGCGGACGAGGTCGGTGGCGACGAGCTCATCGAGAAGGTCGCAGGCGGCTACACGGACTTCGACGCCGCCGTGGCCACCCCCGACCTCATGGGCAAGGTCGGCCGCCTGGGCCGCGTCCTGGGCCCCCGTGGCCTCATGCCCAACCCCCGCACCGGCACCGTGACGATGGACGTGGCCAAGGCCGTCTCCGACATCAAGGGCGGCCGTATCGAGTTCCGCGTGGACCGCGCCTCGAACCTCCACTTCATCATCGGCAAGGTCTCCTTCTCCGAGGAGCAGCTGGAGAGCAACTTCCAGGCCGCCCTGGAGGAGGTCCTGCGCCTCAAGCCCTCGACCTCGAAGGGCCGCTACATCCTCAAGGCCACCATGACCACCACCATGGGCCCCGGCATCCCGCTGGACGTCACCAAGGCCTGAGGGCTTTCTCCTTCACGACGGCGTCGGCCGCCTCCTCATGTGGGAGGCGGCCGACGCCGTTCTGTACCCGTGCTCTACCCGGACCGCGTGGGGAGTGCCCGGGGCGTACCCCGGGGCCGCACGGGATATCCACGGGGGCACCTGCCCATGGCCCGCTGGGCGCCTTGCTCAGTACGGTGCAGACGTCGGTGGATCGGGAGCTGGGGGAGTGGAGAAGCCGACCGTCCTCGTCCTTGTCTCTCCCTCTCGCAAGGACGAGGACGGTCCTTCCTCTCAGAGCCCAGGTGCGTATCAGCTGTTCTTGACGGGAATGTCGGTGTGGGCTGCTGGGTGTTTTTCGGACACTGCTTGTTTGGTGTTTCAGGCTGCCTTGGTTAGGCTCAGGAATTCTTGCTCGACCTCGTTAGGTGTGCGGTATCCCAGGGCTGAGTGAAGGCGCACATGATTGTATCTCAGCTCGATCCACGAGGCAATATCGTTGATCGCCTTCTGTCTCGTGGGGTACACC
>NZ_JAAIJY010000050.1 GCF_011752065.1 Actinomyces sp. ZJ308 | reverse complement strand
CATCGGCATGCGCACCCCCGCCGAGCACGAAGCCGCCTGGGCCCCCGACACCCACCGCCAGGAACAACTACAACCAGCCACCACCACATCCAGCTAAACCAGCCTCCACAAAACCCGGGGCTTGACAAGGGGCCAGCCGAGCCCCACTGTGGATTGAGGTGTCACCCCTACCCGGTGTTAGGGATTCTTGACCCCCGCACGCGCGCGCGAGGCGGCTTGGGTGGAAGAGGTTTGGTGCCGCTGCGCGGCGCTGAGGCCTTTTTGGGGGCCGCTGCGCGGCCTGGTGGCCGGGTTCGTGGTGATCGGTGGCGTGCGTGGTGGTCGCCTCGGCGCACGAGGAGCACGGAGGAGGCGGTGCTTGGGTTGGCTCGTGAGCTCCAGGAACGTTTACGGGTGCTTCGGGGCTGCTCGGATAGGTACGTGATGCGTGTTATCCGGCCGTTTTTCGGGGCTGGTTGGTCGGTGGGTGACCTGGTGGTGGCGGTGGACCGGCGTCCGGATGGGTCGGCGTGGCCGTACAGCGGGGACCGGGGTGTGCGTGAGCCGGCCAGGTGGCTGATCCATCGCCTGTCGGCGTGGCTGGACGAAGCCGGGGTGCCGTTGGCGTCGTGGAGGCAGGAGCGTCAGGCGGCTCATGAGCGGGCGATGGCTGAGCGTGAGTCCCGGATGGTGGCTAGGGAGGCTGAGCGGGCCCGTATAGCAGCGGAGCGCGCCTCTTGGGGCGGCGGGCCTGGGCCTGGGCAGGTCGCCGCTCGGCGGGCGGCGGTGGAGGCCGCCGGCCGTGGTGGTGAGCGTATCTGTGGCCATCGCCGTCGGGGGCTGTAGCTGGGCGTCTGGGGTGTGGCGGGGGTTGGCACGGCTATAGGCGACAGGGGGAAGACCAGTGATTGGGTCTTCTCGGCATTGATCTTTTGGGAAGGGAAGGGGGTGTCGGGTTGGAGTCGATGCTGGACTCGGAGTCGGACTCGGGTTCGGGGGTGAAGCTGCTGGGAGCGGTGATTCTCCCGGTGCTGGTGACGGTGGTCCTGGTGGGGGTGCTGACGATCGGGACGGTTATGGGGACGGGAGTGTATGTGTCGAAGCTGTTCAGTAATGACCAGCGCGGGGTGGTTGGGACCGGGGTGACGTGCAGCTTCGATGGCTCGGAGGTGGAGGCGCCTGATGGCAGTGGTGGCTCGGTGAAGTTCAGTCAGGAGCAGCTGAACAACGCTGCCATGATCATCGCGGCGGGCAATACCGCCGGGGTGGGTGCGCAGGGGCAGAAGGTTGCGTTGATGACGGCTTTGCAGGAGTCCACGCTGCACAACCTCGCCAATCCGGGGGTGGCCGGCTCGATGGACCTGGCTCATGAGGGCACGGGCAGTGACCACGACTCCGTGGGCCTGTTTCAGCAGCGGCCCTCGATGGGGTGGGGGTCGGTGGAGGAGATCATGACGCCGTCGAAGTCGGCGGCGGTGTTCTACGACCGACTCAAGGGCGTCGAGGGATGGGAGTCGATGACGCCGGGGCAGGCGGCGCAGAGCGTGCAGCGCTCGGCGACACCGACCGCCTATGACAAGTGGGAGCCGACGGCGGGGACTCTGATGGCGGCGTTGGCGGGGGTGAAGTGCGAACCGCTGGGAGCGCCGTCCGGTCAGGCGGCTATGGGCGTGGCCGGGGTGAGTGGGGGCAGGGCAGCGATCATCGCCTACGCCCAGGCTCAGGTCGGCAAAGCCTATGTGTGGGCTGCGGAGGGCCCGGACGCCTTTGACTGCTCGGGCCTAACGAAGATGGCTTACGCGCAGGCCGGTATTCAGCTGGAGCACTCCTCGGGTGCGCAGCTGAACGCCGGTGAGCACATTCCGGCCTCCCAGGCTCAGCCGGGTGACCTGTTGTGGTGGCCCGGCCACATCGCCATCTACACGGGTAACGGTCGAATGATCGGTGCCCAGACCCCTGCTGAAGGGGTACGTGAGATGGCGGTGTACGGGTCACCGACCTACATCCGGGTCCCGGGCCTGTAAAAGGGGGCAGGAAATGGCCGCAAGTACAGGGGCGCGCAACCGCGCCGTGTCAGGAATTTCGTGTGAAGTAACGAGGTATCGGAGAAGAAAGCATGTTGAGGAAGGTAACTGACTGGTGGTCGTGGATGTGGTCGAGGACCCGCCGCGGGACAAGGTTTGTGATAGTTGGCGTCGGCGGGTTCGTCCTGGTGGTAATGATGGTGGCCGGCCTGGTGTGGGTCGGGTCCAACACCGACCGCCTGCCCTCCCCCAGCGGAGCGAAGGGGCCAGGACCGACAATCAGTCCGGGGGCCTCGGCGCCAGCATCGGTGTCGGCCGCGCCGGGTGACTCGGGGCACGTGACGTCCTCGACGGGGGTGGACTTCGGTTCTTCCCTGCCACGTCTGGGGTCGTCACCGTTCGCGAGGACCACTGACCCGAAGGTCTTCGCCCTAAGCGTCCAGGCGGCGTCGGGATACGACTACTCGAATGTCCAGCCGAAGGATCCGGGGGCTGAGGCCTCCCGGATCACGGACTCCTGGATTGCCGGGATGACCGGTGAGGACGGTCCCCTAGGGGCTGATAAGCACAAGATCCTGCGCCAGGCGGTCAAGGACTCGATCAGCCCGGACGACCTGTCCCACCAGATCGCCTCCAAGCAGCGCGACGAGGTCGACGTCCTGGGGGTGATGGACACGGATAACAGCACGCTGCGCAACGACGTCGGTAACGAGGTCTTCCTCAAGGTCGTCAACAACCGAGACACCCTGTTCGCGTTGACGACGTCAGCCAGGATCAAGACGACCACGCAGCAGACAGGAGACGTCTCAGGCTTCGTGCGGACCACTGAGACCTCGCTCAACATGATCGTGCGCTGTGACCCGGCCATCAACGCTGGCGTGTGCGAGCTGGTCGGTGTCGTCGGTGGAGGTGACGCGTGATGACCTCGATGAAGCGGGCCTACTGGTGGTGCTGCGCAGCCCTGACCGCCAGCTTGGCAACCCTGACGGTTGCGCTCGTCCACCTGGGAAGTAACGGGGGAGCATGATGGACACCTTGAAGCAGGTCTTAGGGTGCGTGGGGCGAGTGATCGGCCTGGTGGTGGTCCTGGTGGTCCTGGCGCCGTCGACCGCCGCTACAGCCTCCCCGGCGCCGGCTTTGGCTCACGGTCACGTTGCTGTTGCGGCGTTGCCGGCTGACCCGCCGGCCCCTATCCCCGACCCGGGTGGGCAGGGTCCTGCGAAGGATCGCGATGGTGGGGTGAGACCTGCACCTAGTGATGAGCCGACCGGGAGATCGCCACTGGACGGGGAGTACCACGGGCATGCCGGGGACAAAGGAGGCCAAGACGGATTCAGAAACAAGGGCAGTGAGGTCCCGAGGGCTCTGGGAAACAAGCTGAAGTCGGGCAAGGACAACTCCGACGACGTGGCCAAGAAGGTCGCTGAGAAGGCTGACGAGAAAGCGAAGTCTGACAACAGCTCTGACGACGGTGGCCTGCGGAACGGGTTGGACCCTAAGACATGGGTCAAGAAAGGTATGGAGGCCGCAGCGACCTGGATCGGTGACGCACTCGGGCGCGCCGCAGCGTGGATCATCACCTCGGCGCTGGCGATCGCCTTCGGTGTGGGCTCCCCGAACCTGGGCGCTGACTACATCTATACGTGGACCGGGAGGGTGTTTGCGGTGGCGATCCCGATCACCATCGTGCTGGCGTTCTGGCAGCTGGCCAAGAGTGCGATCCAGGCCCGGGGTCTGTCAGGGGTGCGTAGGGCCGCCGGCGGGGCGGTGGCCGCTACTGCGGCCTCAATGGTTACGTTGCCGATTCTGGTGAGTCTGACGGCGGGTGTCGACGGTCTGCGCTCAGCGATGACGGGGTGGCTGGGCATGGACGTGGAGAAGCTGAGTAAGCAGATCACGGACATCTTCTCACTGGACGTCTTCTCAGCTCTGGCTGGCGTATCCCCGAGTGCAGCTGCCGGTGGTGCGGCGGTGATGGCGATCGGGTTCGGTTTCTTCTGCCTGTTCACGATTTTCTTCGCGATCGTGCTGCTGTTCGTGATGCTGCTGCGGGGCGTGTTCCTTCAGGCGGCGACTGTGGTGACTCCGGTGGCGTACAGCGGCCTGGCGGCTGATGAGACACGTGCCTGGCCCAGAACCGTGCTGGGATGGTTGGTCGCCCTGCTGGTGGCCCCGTTCGGCATTGTGATCGTGCTGGGGATCGGGTTCCGGGGGCTGAGTGAGATCGGTGAAGCGAAGTCGATCACGGACGCGCTGACGCAGATGGCGACCTGTGCGGCCTCTCTGCTGGGCGCCCTGGCCTGCCCATGGGTCTTCTTCAAGCTCTTCAGCTTCCTGGGTGAGGACGCGGTGGCGTCGATGGTCTCCCAGATGCGTGGGGCTGTGGTGGCAGGGGCCCACACGGTGGGAAACACCGTCAAGTCGGTGGTGAACGCGGCCTCCTCCCCCACCGAGGGCGGGCCGATCGGACAGACCGTCAAGAGCGCCGCCGACCAAACTGCTTACGGAGACACCGATGGCATTGGTGGGCAGCAGGGCCAGGACGGTGGTGATGGGCAGGGCGCTGGCGACCAGCAGGGCCAGGACGGTGGTGATGGGCAGAAGGCCAAGGTCGCCGCGGCGGCCGCTGCCGTGGCCACGGGCGGAGCCAGCGCAGCCGCCGGAGCCGGCGCCGAGGCCAGTGCTGCTGGTAGTTCTGGAGGCGCGTCGGGCGCGGCGTCGAGCTCTGGCGCCTCAACGTCGGCGACCTCGGGCTCCGAGGCATCAGGCGGGACGGGATCGGCCGGGTCAGTCGCGGCCGCCCCGGGTGAAGGATCTAGCCCTGTGGGTTCAGGATCCGCATCCGGTAGCGCCAGTGGAACTGGCGGTGGGCTGTCGGCAGCTCCGACGCCGGGCACCGGTGCTCCCGGTGGTGCCGGTTCGGTTGGTTCGGTGGCCAGTGCTCCGGCTGAAGGCGGAGGCGCGGCTGGTCCGAGCCCGGTTGTGGGTGGTGAAGCCTTCGACGGTGGTGGTGGCGGGTTTGCTTCTGCGCCTGCTCCTGCATCTGCTGGTGGTTCGGGCGGTGGTGCCGGTTCGGTTGGTTCGGTGGCCAGTGCTCCGCCGGCCGGTGGCGGCTACAACTCTGCTCCGCCCCCGCCGCCGGCGACGAGCTACTCGTCAAGCTCCTCGTATGGCTACAACAGCCCCAGCGGGTCGGGATACGGCAGCTACGGCTCAGGCGGTCAGGGCTATCGTCCGCCAGCACCGGCGGATGACACGGACACTGCGGTGTTCGCCATCCCGGGCGGCGATGAGCCGATCGGAGCAGATGCGTTCGTGCCTGAGGATGACCCGCGCTACTGGGAGGAGGTGTGAAGTGTGCGAGTCGTGACGCCGGATGTCTCAGTGTGGCAGTACCTGACAAGTTTCATTGACACTCTTGGTGGTCTCCAGGCCCTGGTGCTGATTGCCTGCGTGGTCGGAGTGATCACTGGCGGCGTGCTGTGGGCGGTCGGTGCCAGCGGCAGCAACGCGTCCATCGCCAGCAAGGGTCGTTGGGCTGTGATCGGCGCGTTCGGAAATGCCGCTGTTGCCGCAGTTCTCTCCGCGTTGATTGCGGCAGTGATCTTGAGCTTGTCCTGACGGGAGCCCTGCGCACCACTTGCCACGCCCCTGACCACCTGTCCTGGTGGTCAGGGGCGTGGCGGTGGTTGGCACGGCCTTGAGTGAAAGGGGCACCTCGCCCCTTCATCACAAGGAAGGAGGGGGTCGTAGTGAATAACTATGACCCGGGGATCACCCCCAACTGGGTGTTCTTCCCGTTCATGGACAAGCTCAAGAACGCCGTCGGGGGCTGGCAGGCAACAGCCCTCGTGATCGTCGTGGCGTGCCTGATCGTGTCCGCGCTGATGCTGGCAGCGGGGCACTGGTGGGATCACGGCAGGAGCACTCAGGCCGGGAAGGGCGGAATCATTGCCTGCTTCATCGCGGCCGCCCTCATTGGTACCGCTAGCGCGGCGGTAGGGTTCTTCGGCAACATGGGGCTGTTCTGATGACCGGGCCGGCAGCGGAGGTCATTCCCCGCAAGAGCTCGTCTGGTGTCTTCCTGGGACTGTCGTTTCGTGCGGTGATGTGCATACTGGCGGGCACGGCTGTGTTCGTGTTCACTACCCCTGTATTCGGGAACTTTATTGGTCTTGCCTACACAATGCCGGTGTGGCTTCCGCTGCTGGTCCTGGGACTGTATCCCGTGTCGTATATTGACGGGCGCGCGATCGACTGGGTGCCGATCGGTGTGTCATACCTGATACGGCGTGCTACCCGTCAGCACCAGTTCCGGGCGAAGGTGTGGCGCACCCGCCCAGAGGGCACTCTGGGGCTGCCGGGTAACCAGGCACGCCTGGAGATGTTCGTCGATGAGGCATCGGGCGCGGTCATGGTGCTCGATCGGCATAAGAAGACGCTGGTCGTGGTGGCTGCGGTGCAGGGAAGCTCGTTCCTGCTCGATGAGATCACGGACCAGAACACCAAGGGCAACGGATACGGGCGGTTGATGTCGGTCGTAGGCTCGACCGAGGGGGTCAAGCGAATCCAGGTCAGGACGCGCTCCACGGCGGACGTCGGGGCGGACATGCGTCGCTACTGGACGCAGAACCGAGCTCAGATGAGCCCGAAACATCCGATTCAGGCATCCTACAGGGATCTGCTTGCGTGGGCGGGTACGTTCATGGAACGTCACGAGGCCACGATCACGATCATGGTGGACCTAGGCAAGGTCAAGAAGTCCGTGCGGGCCTATGGTGGCGGAAAGGCTGGTGCCGCAGCCTTGATGCGACAACGCATGAGCACCTTGGAGGGGCAGCTGGAGGCCGCGGGCCTGAAGCTGCGCGGGTGGCTGACCAAAGATGACCTGGCGACGGTGATCCGGTGCGCCTACGACCCAGCTGTGACCGGGCGCCTTCAAGCTCATCCCGAGCAGGTGGAGGATCTAGGTGAGGCTGGTCCGATGGCCGTGGACGGTGGATGGGCTCAAGTGCGTACTGACTCGGCGTTCCACAAGGTGATGCGCATTGCTAAGTGGCCGCGTGAGAAATCGGTGATCGGGTTCCTTGAGAAAGTCATCTTGGTACCGGGAACCGTGGTAACGGCCTCGTTCATCTACAGCCCTGTACCCGACAAAAAGGCCGTCAAGGACGCGCACCGGGAGGGCAGCCGTGAGGTGGAGGCTCATAAGGACCGTAACCGTTTGGGAAGAGGATCAACAGTTATCAACCAGACTGACCACGCTCAGGCTGTCGAGCACCTGGCTGATCTCAATCGCGGACACACCGACTTCGATCACGCGGTACTGGTGACCGTGTCGGCGCCAACCAAGGAGGCCCTGGCTAAGGGGGTCGAGGATGTGCGCAGTGCGGCCAAGGCGGTCATGGCTGAGGCGCGCACCGTCATTGCTCAGCAGGATGAGCTCTTCGCGGCCGCGGTTCTGCCGCTGGCATTGGGGGTTCGCTGAGCATGGGGATGAGAGTCGGAACTCTGGTTGTTGGACGGCGGACCCGCCGTCAGCGACGGGCTGCGAACAAGGCCGAGCGGCGTCTGCTTCACAAGATCAGTGAGGAGCAGAGGGAGAACAAGCGCCAGCAAAAGGAGATGGAGGACGCCCTGTGGGAGGGCGAGACCCTCCCCGCAGAAGGTGAGTCCGGTGACCGGATGGGTCGGTCGGTGATCCCGGCCTATGTGAGCACGACTCGGATCACCTCTAACAAGGCTCGTGTGCAGTATCCCTTCCTGGCTCCGGCTGGACGTGGAGGGGAAGGGGTACTGATCGGTAATGACAAGTTCGCCAGGGGGCCGTTCTGCTTCGACCCCTTTGTCGACTACCGCAAGGGACTGTTGTCGAACACCAACATGGCGGTCATCGGCACGATCGGCACCGGCAAGTCCTCGCTGATGAAGTGCATGGCGCTGCGGGACCTGGTCTTCGGGCGCAGGACCTTCGTTCCAGGTGACCCCAAGGGCGAGTGGGACGGCGTCGTTCAGGCCGTCGGGGGTGCAGTCATCACGCTCGGTGGCGCTTCCGGGGCTCGGCTCAACCCGTTGGACGCCGGGCGGCGTCCAAGCCGGGACCGGGAGGAGGGCCGGCCGGTTAATGATGAGCAGTGGCGCATCATGGTGGACAACCAGCGCCTCGACCTGCTTGAGGCGCTGATCTCCACCTTGATGAAGAAGGACCTGTTGCAGGCCGAGAAGGCTGCACTCAGGGTGGCGCTGGAGGCGGCATCGGCTCGTCACGGGGGCAGTCCGATCATTCCCACGGTGACGGAGGAGGTCTTCAACCCCAGCACCCCGGTTGAGACCCTTGAGGGTTTCCGGGACCGGGAGGACCTTATGAATGTTGGAAGGGAGGTCGGCTTCGCCCTCCAGGAGCTGACGAGAGGAAAGCTCAGAGGCCTGTTCGACGGCCCCTCGACCGTCGGATTTGATCCGTCGGCACCGATGATGAGCATCAACCTGAAGAACTTCACGCAGGGATCCCAGGCCATGTCGCTGATCATGGCCTGCACGGGCAGCTGGTTCGAGGCCTCCCTGCGAGGAGATGACCTGGGGCAGCGCAACGTCGTCTACGAGGAGGCTCACGAGCTGATGGCCTTCCCACAGCTGCTGGAGCGGATGCGGTCGAGCTTCAAGCTGGTTCGTGCATGGGGGCTGCGCAACATTATCGCGCTGCACCGTATCAGTGACTTGGACGCCGTCGGGTCACTGGGATCCAAGCAACGGGCGGTGGCTGAGGGCCTGCTGTCTGACACGTCGACCCGTGTGGTCTACCGGCAGGAGTCCGACCAGCTGGAGAACACCCAGCGAGTCCTGGGCCTGAGCGACAGCAGTTTGGAGGCCGTCAAGAACCTGGCGATCGGTAGTGGCCTGTGGCAGGTCGGCAAGCTGGCCTACCTGGTGGCCCACCGTCGTACCGAGTGGGAGAAGGTCATGACCGACACGGACGAGCGACTGGGGAAGAGATGAATCGCCCCGGGTTTGATGGAGGCAGTGATGACACGGAAGGATCACTGTCATGGGACAGAAGAAGTACCCCGATGAGCTGCGCGAGCGAGCCACGAGGATGACCTTGGAGGCACTGGCCGACCCGGCGCGG
>NZ_JAAIJY010000049.1 GCF_011752065.1 Actinomyces sp. ZJ308 | reverse complement strand
ACTCGAGGTTGTTGTGGGAGGTCCTGCACGGCGCCTACCGGCGTCTGGGGCTGGGGGAGGCGGTCGGGGGTGATCGGGCCTTTGAGCAGATGGTTCTGGCGCGTCTGATCGAGCCGACCACCTGCAAGGCCCAGGTCCCCCGGGTGCCTGACCACCCTCCTCGTCAGCGTCGTCGTTGAGTGCTGGTCCCAGGTCCAGGACCTGCTGACCGGCCAGGAGCCGCTGGCGTCCCAGGCGCATCAGTGCGGCCAGCTTGGCCTCGTCGTGGGCTGAGCCCAGGTGCTCCACGATCCGGCGCACACCATGCCCCTTGACTACGACCTGCACGGCCGTGGCCCCCGAGACTGTCTTGACCTGACGCAGGTACGGACTCACCCACCAGATTCTACCGCCGCCTTAGTGCCCCGAAACGACCACCCCACCCCCATTATTCCAACGAAAAACCCCACGCTGAAACACAAACCACCCTAACCTGTGCAACTCATGTCAAAGGCCCGTTATGCTTCAGGTGATTCGTCTAAGACGCCGCTGCCGGCCGACCCCAACTTGACGTCTATGGAATATGATACCTATGGGAGCGGTAAGGCAGAGGGCAAGGAAATGGGAGAGCAGCATGCGGAAGACTAAAAGGAGAGGCGAGAGAATGAGGAGTAGATTGATTCGATTTCCTCGAAGGCTGTGTCAAGATGTCGCCGTTGGTCTGGTAGCAGCCGCAGTGTTCTCGGGCCTTTCAGCCTGCCACACTGGCGGCACCCGGTCGAGTGCCCACAGTTCGGCGTCGACTGCTGACGCATCAGACGACAAGGTCCCCAGCAACGTGGAGATCTGCAACCTGCTTCCTGCCGGCGAGTTCGAGGAGCACGCCGGAGCGCAGGTAGAGCGATTTCAGTTCAGCCACGCCCCTTACGATACTTACCCATCGTTTTTCTGTACCATAGGCTATGACCGTGCCAGTCAGAGCGATTTCGACTTTCTGTCATTGCGTTATGGTGAAGCGCCCCATCCCGGCTCCAGTTCTTTGATGCAAGGGGTCTCGCAGATTTCCGGTAACTCGAAGGTCAGGTCTTTTTCCGTCCAGGGGCTGGAGGGTGAAGGAGTGTCGTACTACGAAGATCAGGGCGCGTACGGGGCGGCATGGAAGTTTCCCGATGGAAGGGGGATGAGTTTGCTGCTGTCGATACGGAGTACGGTCAGTCGTGATTCGGCCGAGGACCCGAGGGAGTTTCTCGAGTGGTTTGTGGGTCGTGTCGCCTTGAGGGTCTCGGACCTGGCTGCGTCTCCGGGGCAGGCCAGTACGTCATACCCCACGTAGGGCTCTGGGGTGCCGGGTGTTTGACCTGTTTCATTGTTAATGTCCGCTTTGGGTAGTTGGATCAGGCGTCATTGTGGTCTTCCGGGTTGGTTTGATTGTGTCGTTGTCGTCTGTTTGGAGTGTGTGGTGTTTCTCGGACAGGGGAGTTTATCTTCCCGTGAGTCGATAGGATAGATCCCATGCCAGCAGCGAAATACTCGGAGGAGTTCAAGAATTAGGTCGTGCGTGAGGTCATCGGTGAAGGACCGCACGATCATCTCGGTAGCGGCCTCGTACGATTCTCAGGCCCAGACGGTAGGTAACTGAGTCGCAAAATACAGAAAAGATCATGCCACCAACCAGGGGACCGCAAAAAGGCCTCCGAGTCGGCGGAGATCGCGAAGCTGAAAGTGGAAAACAGGGAGCTGCGTCAGGAGAACGAGTTCCTGAGAAAAAAGCAGCCGTCTTCTTCGCGAAGGAACGACCGTGACAGAGCGCTACGAGCTCGGGGCCGCGAAGAAGGCCATTACCCCATTGAAGTTTTCTCACCAGAAGCCTTTATTGAGGGTGAGGGTGACCAGGGCTGCGGCGGTGATGGTGGTGATGGCTGTGGGACTGAGAGTGAGGTGCTTGAGGGTCTTGAATTGCTTGGTCAGGGCGTTGGCCTTCTCGACCGGGGCTCGCATGGGGGTGATCAGCCCGCCCGCGCCATCTGGTGTCGGGGTCGGGGTGCGGGTTCTTGGCCGGGACCTTGATACCGATGCCGGCCCCGGTGTAGCCGTCGTCGCCGATATGTGAAGGAGGGTCGGCTCCAGGCGGGAGGTCGGTGGCGAGGATATTGAGCAGGCCGGAGCGGCGCAGCGCCTCGGCATCGTGAGTGCGTCCGTCCTGGAGGTCGGACACCCAGGCCAGGGTCCCGGCCTGGGTGCAGGCGACCTGCACGTTGAGTCCGGTGGTCTTGTGCTTGCCTTAAGTCAAGCTCCGGACGGCTCTTCCAAGACCAGCACTCAAGGAGGGTGCCGTCCACGATCGGCTGGGCCGTGGGGTCGAGGTCCTCCACCGTCGGCACGCCGCTTCCCAGGGCGTGGGCTAACAGGGGTGTGTAGGCGGTGACGAGCCGGGAGGCGGTGGACTGCGAGACGCCGTAGACTTCGGCGAGCAGCTCCTGGGGCAGGTTGTGCCTCAGGTAGGTCAGTGTCAGGCGCACGCACAGGAACAGCCCCAGCACCCGGGCCCCGACGCCGGCAGGTCGGGACTGCTGGCGTGAATGGTCTCGCACAGGTCCACAACCTCGCTGCGGGTGATTCTCGTGCTATTATTCATGAAGGTGGTTTGCTTCCTGTGGTGTTTTAGATTCGACACCTGAATTCCCTCAGGAGTAGGCCGCCCTGCCTAACGACGCACACCCCACTAAAACACTTTAAGCACCCCTATGAATAAGCCTCATTGTGTTCGTTGTGCCAGGGAGGAGGTTTGACGGATGGTGAAAAGGAGTCGTTGCAGAACAGTGTTCCTGAGCTGTTTGATGAAGCCGGTAACCTCGATTCAAGCAGACTGACCGGGGATACGGCGACTAAGTTGAATAATGTTATTGACCATCCTCAGGGCGTGTTGAACGCCGACACTCAGGTTTGTTTGATTGAAGCAGGAGCGAGTTATGGAGAGGCGTACCAAAATGCGCACGACTAAAATTTTTCCTTCTTCACGCCTATTATCAATTTTTGCAGTTATTTTGGTGTGTTCGATTTTGCAGGGATGTGTTCCGCACCGTATGCAGCAATCTACCCCGACGCCCGTGCCGACAGTTCTGTCTTCAGGAGAGTCAGACTGGGTGTGCCCGGGAGTGCCTCAAAGCGCCGCTCGGCCTATCGTAGGAGATCGTTTTGACTGGAATGAAATCAACTCCGACGACAATGAGGGGGAACTAAGGGGGTGTTACATTTGGAAGATTCCAAAAAAGAATGGAGGGTCATATTTGAGTGTAATGTGGGGTGAGTCTACAAGACTTAAAAAGGCAACGGACTACTCATTTGATGAAAACAGTGACGTATTTGATCCCACTGAGGTTGATTATGGTATCGAAGGTGTGGATGGTGTAGGCGCCTTGGTGGAGCCGCATTCTGGGAATGTGCGTGCTGCATGGAAGTGCGGTTCATTCAAGAGGGGAATCATAGTTAAGATACTGTATGATTCTCAAGAAGAATATCCTCGAAATCTCGGCGAGGATGCAACTAATATGGTGAAACTGATTCGCCCCTGGGCCTGTGGTGAAGTCGCTTTGCCCGGCGCTGATGTAGCGACAAGTTCTGGGGCAGCAACTACAGGGGGTTATTGATAAAAGTCTTTAGGGCATTGCTGTTGGGCTTATAACATTAAGCGAGGCGATAATTTTCTTTTGACCTACATTCAAACTTGCCATGGCGTTTGGTAAAAGCGCTGCTTCGAAAGGCGCTGAGATTGGCATAAATGAGTTGTTCGGTAAGGATACGGGTTCCGAAGAGGCTAAGGAAAATGACCAACAGGCGAGCCTTGAATATCAGGCGCTGTCAACTCTTCAGACAGCATATACGCAGGAAGAGCGTAAGCGTATATTCGAAAACAATACCGGAACCAGCATAGAATCTGTATATTAGTCCGGATAGCGAGCTTAAAGTGGACCCAACTCAGGTCGATCCTAATGACCACGACAATAGTGATGACGATAAAGGTGATGAGGGCAAAAAACGGCCTCCTGTTCTCACTCCGGAGCAGCGAGAAGCACTTATTCACTTGTCGGAGGAACTTCCGCATGACGCCAAGGAGGTAGATCCTCAGGACGGCAAACCGGCCATGAGGCAACATTCTGGCGTACAGGGTTTTGATGACGATAAAAGAAATAAGGCGTATTCTGGGGCCTATGACCGCGCGACAGAATGAAGAAACTAATTTTCTGGGTTTCAGTTGGCCGGTCGAGACTCTCGGTAACGTTACAGTCAGATCAGTTGAGTGTTGCGTGTGATGCCGTAATGCTAGCGTGGTCTGGTTTTAGTGGATCCAACATATACTTCACCCCCGTCAAGTTTCTTGTAGACCAAGGAGTTCTAGTGAATTCTAGTCAGGCTTTTCGAGTACCTTTTCTTTCTGCGGCATTAGTTTTGGCGTTGTGCGGATGTTCGCCAAGTCATGATTCGAAACCCGATGCAGTGCCCAGTAGTGTCGCTCCATCTGAAGTGGATTCTACGTGCCCTGGAGTGCCGATTTCTTCGGTGGGCTTGGTGTTGGAAGATCTGCATTTTTCGCCTACTTCGTTTCCGGAGCCGGATAGCGACACCGTCAGGAATGTCGAGTGTTTTGGTAGTATGGGCAACGATGATGACATGAAAACTGTTTTCTTTACTCGTTTCGGAAAGAATTTGACGGGCGAAGATGTTCACGACAATTGGAGGGCCTATGACGGGTCATTGTCTAAGGACGTGTTCCCTGTCCCAGGAGTCGAGGGCGCGAAGGGGGAGGTCCTCCTGGAAAAGGCGGGAGGAGGAAGCTCCATTGTTACCTGTGGCGATTCCTTCATTCTTATCACGTTCTTTCCGGTGCCTCAACTGAATGGTGACCTTAACGTGAATCTTCGCAACCTAGCGCTATCGATGGTGCCATGGGTCTGCAAAGGAGAGCCGGTCCCAGGCCTCGGAGCCCCTCTGAGCCCGGCATTCCCCACTGGGACCGCCCCAGCGTCAACCATCCCAGAAGCACAAGGTGACGATCCAGCTCAGACCTCACCCGAGTCAAGCCCCGAACAGTAGCAGACCACACCCGACGCTTTACCGACTCATCCGTTTGGGAGTGTGTCGCCGGTACGTTTCGGTTTGGGATGTTGCTGCTCGGCATGATCGCAGGGTGCAGTGTGTTGTGGTGCGTCGTTGTGCCACCGAAGGGTGTCAAGCCCCGGGTTTTGTGGAGGCTGTTTTAGTTGGTTGTGATGGCTGGTTGTGATTGTTATTGGCGGTTCTGGTTGACGTCGGGGCCCAAGCGGCTTCGTGCTCGGCGGGGGTGCGCATGCCGATGGCGGAATGGGGCCGGGTGGTGTCCGTACCAGTGGACCCACTCGGCGGTGGCGACCACGGGCGGCGTCGGTGTCCTCCCAGGGGCCCTGGTTGCGGATGAGCCCCGGCCTTGTACAAGGAGTTCGGCGCCTCAGCCAGAGCGAAGCCGAAAGGAATCTCCCTTGGATCCCACCGAGGCGACCGCCTCGTACTCGGCCAGAGCCTGCCCATAGCGAATGGACCGGTACTGGGCGGGTTCAACCAGTGTTGCAACCACCAGTTGAACCCGCCCAGTACACGTCTCATAAGTTTCTGGACCACCTGAAGTCCTATGGTATCCGCCCATCCGTGGGGCGTACAGGGGCGTGCTGGGACAATGCGTGGGCGGAATCCTTCAACGCACACTCAAAACGAGAGGGTATATAGAATGGTGTACCCCACATATAGAATGGTGTACCCCACGGGACAGAAGGCGATCAACGATATTGCCTCGTGGGTAGAGATGAGATACAATTATGTTCGCCTTCACTCAGTCCTGGGGTACCGCACGCCTAACGAGGTCGAGCAAGAATTCCTAGGCCTAACCAAGGCAGCCTGAAACACAAAACAAGCAGTGTCCGAAAAGCGCTCAGTAGTCCAGGGAGCCGTAAATGTTGTACAGTCGGTTCGATGGAACGCGCCAACAGAGAGTCTTTTTCATTGCATTTAGTGTATCAATCGCTCTGAGTTTGTTTGGTTGCGGGGACTCAAGACCAGTTAATGCGGCGGCTACCGCGGCTGCACCGGCCAGTGTTGACACCTCAGCTTCGCACTTCACTTGCCTGGGAGTTGCTGACGAGTCAGTAAAAGCGGTCTTTCCTGATGTATCGCTCCGAGATTCGTCCGGTCGGTACAGTGATGGAGGGTATCGACGCTTAGATTGTTCGGGAGAAGTTCGTGCTAATGGATCTGCGGATACAACCGTATTTGAGTCGTTGATCAGTAGGAAATCTTCGGCGAAAAGTCGCGAGAACGCCTATCGAGGTCCGGGGTCGGAGAGATTTAATGTCCAAGGTGCGGAAGGGGCATCGGGGGATGTTCGCGTTATGGAGAACGATCGGGGTGTCAGTAGCCTCATCACTTGTGGCGACGCTTTCGTGATGGTGACTCTCTATGCAGATGTAGCTCCGATGAACGGTGATATTAAGAAGAATGCCAAGAATCTTGCTTTATCTATGGTTCCGTGGACGTGCAACGGTGAGGTGATCCCGGGTCTTGGACAACCGTTAAGTCCTTCGCTCGTCGGCGAGAGCGATTCGCCGTCAGGGTCAACTGCGACTTCAACCTGATTCAGTGGAGATCGGTAAAGTCCGCGGGTGAGTTGCCGGGTGTTATTTGCTGCCGTATGTCTGGTGTTTCAGTTCGTTTTGCTCAGACCCAAGGGTTCTCGCTCGATCTCGTCGGGCATGCGGTATCCCAGGGTCGAGTGAAGGTGGACCTGGTGGCAGACTCTTCGCGTCTAACAGCGTGGCGGAGTTGCACATCGCTTGGTTGTCGATGTTAGTTGGTGCGCGTTTCGCCGGTCCGGTGTGTCGATGGGAACAGTGGTGGCGAGGTGCCGTGTCTGCGGCGCCTCGCCGGGGTGGGGGAGGGTGCGAGCCTTATCGAGGGGCGTGACGTTTCCGTGACGCCCACGGGTTCTGGTCGGTAGAATCTGGGGTTGGTGTTGTGCCGGGGTATGGTTCCGGCTTGATCGTGGAAGGCCTGTTGTCATGAGTCGCTCCTTGTCGTGTCTGCCTCGTCCGCCCCACCGGTCTGGTCGCCGTCGTCGTGTTGTCGGCGCGCTCGGCGCATGCCTACTCACTGCTTCCCTCGCATTGGTGGGGTGCTCGTCGAACAGTTCGAGGGCCGGGGACACCATCCCACCCATGAGCAGTGCGGGCGCCACCAGTGGTTCGACGGCATCGTCGACTGCCGCCTCGGGTGGGGCATCGGCCGGTGCGAACACTGCGGGCTCGGGCCCGGTGACCGCCGAGTCCCTGTCCGACCCGGAGCTGGGGTACACGGTGGTGTCCATCCCCGAGGGCCTGGACGCCACCCAGACCAAGGTCCTCCAGGACTTCATGGCCTACGACAAGGCCACCTGGCGCATCTGGTTCGGCGGAGGGAAAGACACAACGGGCATCGACAGTGTTGCCGCAGGAACAACATTGCAGCGTGTCATCGAGAATGCGGCCAAGATGAAGGCTGATGGCCAGCACGCGCAGCCACCGGTGAGAGTCTCCGTGTCGGAAGTTTACGTGGATGACGGTGGGGCGACGGCGCAGGTGACGATGTGCGTTGATCAAAGAAAAATGACGATGCTTGACGAGAGCGGCAATGACGTGACGACGCAGGCGCACAGGATCCAGGTGCCGTTAGCGACAAGGATGACGCTTTCCGGTAATAACTCCTGGCTAGCCACTCAAGGGCAGCGTGGGCAGGACGGGGAATGCTCTGTTGACTAGGGGGTGTGAGATGAGAAAGACGCGAGCATCAAGAAGGACGTTGCTCGTAACGTTCGCCGCCTTGGGTATTGCCACTGGCGTTCTGAATCCCGTTGGCGCAGAGGCGGACGATACTACTGCTGGTGGGGGTGCGTCGGCGTCGGGCTTGCAGCTGTCCGCCCCTGACGGTAAGGCCTCCTGCGCCGGCTTCGGTATCCCCTGGCACTCCGGCATGCCGGAAGGGTCAAGTCCCTGCACGATCTCCTTCAACCGCAGCTCGGCCCACCTGGGCGGGACCACGCCCCTAAGTATCCAGGTGGCCTACTCCGCCACCGACGGGTCCAGCGGGACCCTAGTCGTGCGCCCATTATCGAGGCTCTTAGCGTTCAGAGCATAAAGATGCGTATCGGTGAGCATCTCCCGTCTCCTATAGAAGTTAGGCTTGGTGGACATCTGAAGGTGTGTGCTACGTGCAGACACAAGTGGTTTGAAGTTTAAATGAAAGGATGAAGGGCTAATGTGGTTAACTCGAGCTCTTGGCCATAGACTCACCGTTGCTAGCACTGTTCTGACAGCCGTTGTTGTGTCGCTGATGCTGGCAAGTTGCGGTGTTTTGCAGGAGAGAGATAAGGAGCCGATCTTAACGCATGATGTATTTCGCGGCATAGTTCGAAATCAGACACTTGAGCAAGGCCTTTCTTTCGAAACGACAAGATTCTTCTTCTATAACTCGTATTCCGAGGATGCTGGGTTAAGGCATTATAAATGCAGGCTTGGGGCTAGTAACTTTGATGCTGGCGAGCTCCGTCTTACGGTCGACTACTCCTGGTCGAGTGACAATAATCTCGACTCGTTTGTGCATGGTCAAACTGAGGGATATTCTCAGTTGAGCGAGAATGTTTCTAGTCCCGGCACAGGTTGGGTTCAGGAAGCGGGAAGGAGTCTGTTGTGGTTCTATCCTGACGGGTATGTCCTGAAGGTGGAGTTTCGTAACTCGGACGATCAAAACTGGGTTCCAAATAATAGTCAGAAAAGTGCAATAGTTTCATTGTTCTGCGCGCTGGTCGATTCGGTGCCCGAGTACAATCGGGCGGCTGGGCATGTTGCTCCTACGATGGCCCCTGATGAGGGATTGTCAACGTCGGATTAGTTTCGGAATTTTGCGGCTGGTTTGAGGTCTCCTCGAGTTTGGAAGTATGTCGCCGTCTGAAGCGTTGCTGCTCGGCATTGTCGCGGTCGCGGAGAGTTAGCAGACATGCCTTGTTCGTGATGACGTTTCTGTGATGCTGGTGGCGTTCTGGTCGGTAGAATCTGGAGCGGTTCGTGTTGTGCCGGGGTGTGGTTCCGGCTTGATCGTGGAAGGTCTACCCCTATGAGTCGTCCCCTGTCTCATCTGCGCCAGCCCTCCGGTCGTCGTCTTGCCAGTGCGCTGGGCGCGTGCCTGCTCGCCGGCTGCCTGGCCCTGGCGGGATGCTCGTCGAACAGCTCGAAGGCCGGCGGCACCATCCCACCCATGAACAGTGCGGGCGCCGGCAGCGGCTCGACGGCATCGACTGCCGCCTCGGGTGAGGCATCGGCCGGTGCGAACACTGCGGGCTCGGGCCCGGTGACCGCC
>NZ_JAAIJY010000048.1 GCF_011752065.1 Actinomyces sp. ZJ308 | reverse complement strand
ACGCCAAGATCCGCGCCTTCATCAACGGCTGGAACCAACGCTGCCACCCATTGGCCTGGACCAAGACCCCCGACGAGATCCTCACCAAATGCCAACCAAAAACAAACTAACGACACGCGACACTAGCACGCGAGGCCGCATCAAGACCGAACGCCGACTGTGGACCACTTCCATGACTGAGCAGCACTTTCACTCCAGCCTGGACCCGACCGACTACTCCTGAAATCTCGCCCGCCGCTGAGGCGGAGGCCGGCCCCCTCGCAGGCATCGGCCCCGCCTCGCACACAGCGGCCTCATCCCCGTCGCGGACGCACCATCAGGCCCGGCGACTCACCTTTGTGGGTCAGCCCGCGAGCCCTATGGTGCGTCCGCGGCACCTGACAGGCCTTCACAACACGACATTCAGGTACGCCTGCACACTCCGACCGATCCGCGACGGCTTCAAAGTCGTCCCTGACGGACAAATTCGCCCCGCAACCCCCACGAGCAGCCGCCTTACACGCCCCGGAGGCCGTCGCCCCCGCAGGTCACAGATCGGTCACCGCCCCGAATTGGTCTCGACCACCTGCCCCCGCGTCTTAAGATCGTCTCCGTGACAACGGCGCCCCCTACTCCCCCGGATACGGCAACGGATCCTGCCCCTTCCCTTGATGTCGCGCCGGGTTCCGTGGTCCGGGTGCGCGATGAGGACTGGCTCGTCACCCAGGTTTCTATGACGTCCGACGGCACGCTGGTGACCGTCCAGGGCCTGTCCGAGCTGGTCCGGGACACCACGGCGCAGTTCTCCGCCGGCATTGACCGCATCGTCCCGGTGGACCCCCGCCATACCCGCGTCATCGCAGACACCTCCACCCGCCACCGGCTCTCCCGACTGTGGCTGGAGGCGACGCTGCGCAAGACGGCGCTGCCGGCGACCTCCACGGACCTGGCCGTGGTGGGCGACGTCCTGGCGGACCCCCTGACCTACCAGCTGACGGCGGTGCGCCAGGCCCTGGACCCGGCGAACCTGCGCCCGCGCATCCTGCTGGCGGACACCGTGGGCCTGGGAAAGACCCTGGAGATCGGCATGATCCTGGCCGAGCTCGTGCGCCGCGGCCGGGGCGAGCGGATCCTCATCGTCACGCCCCGCCACGTGCTGGAGCAGATGCAGCACGAGATGTGGTCGCGTTTCGCACTGCCCTTCGTGCGCCTGGACTCGGTGGGCATCCAGCGGGTGCGCCGCTCGGTGCCGGCCTCACGCAACCCGTTCTCGGTGTTCCACCGGGCGATCATCTCCATCGACACGCTGAAGTCGGACCGCTACCTCAACCACCTGCGCAAGCAGCGCTGGGACGCGGTCGTCATCGACGAGTCCCACAACGTCACCAACAAGGGCACGCTCAACAACCGGCTCGCGGACATCCTGGCCCGCCAGACCGACGCCCTCATCCTGGCCTCGGCCACGCCCCACAACGGCGACCCCAAGTCCTTCGCCGAGCTCATCCGTCTGCTGGAGCCGACGGCGGTCCACGCCGACGGCAGCCTCGATGAGGAGGCGGTGCGTCGCCTCGTCATCCGCCGCCACCGCCACTCCGACGAGGTGCGTGACGTGGTCGGCGGCCGCTGGAAGGAGCGCCTGACCCCCGTCAACCGCTTGGTGAGACCCTCTCCCGCTGAGGACGCGGTGGCCGTCGAGCTCTCGCGCACCTGGCTGCACCGTTCCGACGGCGCCGCGCTGCCGGGCAGCGGGCGGTCGGGCTCGCGCGGCGACGCCCTGTTCGCCTGGACGCTGGCCAAGTCCTTCCTGTCCTCTCCAGCGGCGCTCATCCAGACGATCGACGAACGCCTGGCCCGGCGCCGCCGGACGGCCGAGGCCGGCTCCCAGCCCTCGGAGCAGTCGCAGGCCCTGTCCCACCTGCGCGAGCTGGCCACCGAGGCCAGTACGACGGCGTCGGGAAAGTACCAGGCGCTGCTAGCCGAGCTGCGCCGGATCGGCATCTCCCGCTCCTCGACCGAGCGCGTCGTCGTCTTCGCCGAGCGCATCGCGACGCTCACCTGGCTGGCCGAGCACCTGCGCGAGGACCTGAACCTGCCTGCGGAGGCGGTGCGCGTCATGCACGGGAGCCTGTCGGACGTGGAGCAGCAGGAGATCGTGGAGCAGTTCCGTCAGTCGCACACGCCGGTGCGCGTCCTGGTGACCGGCGACGTGGCCTCGGAGGGCGTCAATCTGCACGCCCAGTGCCATGAGCTCATCCACTACGACATCCCCTGGTCGCTCATCCGCATCGAGCAGCGCAACGGCCGCATCGACCGCTACGGCCAGAGCGTCTCGCCGCAGATCACGACCCTGCTGCTGGACCCGTCGGACGCGCGCTTCTCCGGCGACGTGCGGGTGCTCACGCGCCTGATGGAGAAGGAGGACCAGGCGCACCGGGCCCTGGGGGACGCCGCCTCCCTCATGGGCCTGTACTCGGGTGAGAAGGAGGAGGCGGCGATCCGTGAGGCGCTTGAGGCCGGCACGGATATTGACGAGGTCGTCCCCGACGCCGACGACGCCCTCGCCCTGGACCCCATGGCGGCCTTGTTCGCGACCCTCACGGGCACGCCCGAGGCCAGGGCCGACGACGCCGCTGAGCCCACCGATCCCGGCGGCTCCTCCGATCCGGCCGATCCTGCTCCCGCCGGTCCTGGCGACTCCACCGGTCCGGTCGACGCCTCCGGCTCCGCTGCCCCGGCAGGCCCGGCCGGCCCTGTCCAGCCCGCGACCCCGCTGCCGACCTCGATCCTGTACGAGACGCAGCTGGACTACCTGCGCCAGGCCCTGACCGAGCTCTACGAGCGCCCCGAGGAGGCCGAGCAGCGCCAGACCGGCGGCGGTGGCGTCTCCTGGCGCGAGCACGGCACGCAGCACGTGGTGGAGATGGTGCCCCCGGCGGGCCTGCGTCACCGGCTGTCGGTCCTGCCGCAGTCCTACCTGCGCGAGCGCCGCGTCCAGGAGCACCTGCTGCTGGCGACGACGCAGAAGAAGGGCGCGCGCCTGCTCACTGAGGCGCTGCGCGACTCCTCGGACTCCTCATGGCCGGAGGCCCACTACCTGGGGCCGCTGCACCCGGTGCTGGACTGGGCCGGCGACCGGGTCCTGGCCAAGCTCGGCCGCTCCTCGGTGTTCGCGGTGCGCGGCGAGGTGGACTCCCCGACCGTCCTACTGCTGGGGACGCTGACGAATCGTGCGGGTCGGACGGTGTCGATGGTGTGCGTCAGCGCCGCCTTCCCCTTCCTGGACGCGGCCGGGGCCCGGGCGGACCTGGCTGCGGGCCGGCTGCCCACGGCGGTGGCGATCGGGCAGGTGCACCCCTCCCCCACGGCCATGTTCGCGGCGGCCGGCATCTCCCGCGAGCTGAGGAACTCCGGGCCGGTGCGGGAGACCGGCCTGCTGGAGGCGCTTATCGCCCCGGCGGTGGACGCGGCCGAGAGTCAGATGGCGCTGACGGTGGAGGCGGCGAGCCGGCAGGCCCGCGAGCGCGTGGACGCCTGGGCGGAGCATGCGAACGCCTGGGATGACGAGGCGGGTCTCCTGGTCCAGAACCGGCACCTGCGCGCCCAGCGCTTCACGGTGGCCCAGGAGCGCGAGCTCATGGACCAGCACCTGCCGGCGCACACGCTGGTGCGCCCGCTGCTGGTCGTGGTGCCTCAGGACTTCGGGACGGAAGGAGAGCTCTGATGGCGGTGTCGGACGCGCTGGTCGTGGGCGAGGACTGGATCAGCGAGCACTACTTCACCACGGACGCCACCAAGGAGTCCTTCCTGGCGCGGGTTCTGGAGCGGCGCAAGGAGTGGGAGGCTCTGGAGAAGCCGGCCGCCCCGGGCTCGGAGCCGACGCCGACGCCGCGCTCCCGGTTCCGCTCGGAGCGCTCCCGGCTGGCCGAGCTGCTGGCGGCCCTGCCCTCGGAGGACTCCGAGTCCCTGACGGGCTCCGCCCTGGAGGCGGCCGGGGAGCTCGATGCGCTCCTGCGCGAGATCCTGGGTTTCGCCTCGGCGGAGTTCCGGATGGTCGAGCGCGGCCCGGTGACCCTGGTGCGGCCGGTCGGCGATGAGGGCCCGGCGCCGTTGGCGCTGCTGCGCGCTCGCCCGGTGACGACGGTGGAGGACCTGCTGGTCAAGGACGCCCCCACGCTCACCGAGGCGTGGGAGCCGGTGGACCTGGCCGATCCCGCCGCCCCGGTGCTGGAGGGGGCCGAGCCGGTCGAGTCGGTGTCCCGGGCTCTGTCCACGCTCATGACCGACGAGCACGGCCCGGCCTTCGCCCTGGTCCTGGCGGGTCAGTGGGCGCTGGTGGCGGAGCGGGAGCGCTGGCCGGAGGGCCGCTGGCTGGCGGTGAGCGTCCAGCTCGTCGTCGAGCGCGATGACTCCAGGCGCGGCGGCGAGGTGGAGCGGGCGCTGACCTGCCTGGATGCCCGGTCTCTGGTGCCGACGGCGGAGGGGGAGACGTGGTGGGCGGCCACCTTGGAGGACTCGGCGGCCCACACGGTGGGGGTCTCGAAGGACCTGCGTGAGGGGGTGCGCTCGTCGATCGAGATCATTGCCAATGAGGTGGTGCGCCGTCGGGCCGCTCGGGGCCTGGAGCCGCTACCGCAGGAGCGGGCGCAGGACCTGGCGCTGCAGTCGTTGCGCTACATCTACCGGGTGATCTTCCTGCTGTACGCGGAGGCGAGCCCTGAGCTGGGGGTCCTGCCGGTGGGCGCCGCCGAGTACGACGCCGGTTACGGGCTGGACCGTCTGCGCGACCTGGCCCTGACCGAGCTGCACGAGGAGTCCTCCCAGGCGGGCACGCACATCTACGAGTCCCTGGACCGGCTCTTCCGCCTGGTCGATGAGGGCCACAACGCGGAGGTGTCCACCCAGGAGGAGGGCGGTTTCGATGGCCTGGTCTTCCGGCCGATGCGCGCCGACCTCTTCCGCCGTGAGGCCACCGGCCTCATCGACGAGGTGGGCCTGGGCAACGGGGCCCTGCTGCGGGTGCTGCGCCATCTGCTGCTGACCAGGGAGAACGGCCAGAGCGGGCGCGGTTTCATCTCCTACGTGGAGCTGGGCATCAACCAGCTGGGCGCCGTCTATGAGGGGCTCATGAGCTACTCGGGCTCCTTCGCCACCGAGCGGCTGTGGGAGGTGGCGCCGGGCGGCGACGCGTCGAAGGGCTCGTGGGTGGTGCCCGAAGACGTCATGAAGGGCCTGGAGGAGAAGGACTTCGTGACGGTGGAGGATGAGGTGACGGGCGAGCGCCGCAACGTCACCTATGAGGAGGGCCAGTTCGTCTACCGGCTCTCGGGGCGGGACCGGCAGCGGTCGGCGTCCTTCTACACCCCGGAGGTGCTGACCCGTTTCACGGTGCAGCAGGCGCTGGCCGAGCTGTTGGATCAGGACGGGCGGGTGACGAGCGCGGAGGAGATCCTGCACCTGACGGTGTGTGAGCCGGCGCTGGGTTCGGGGGCCTTCGCGATTGAGGCGGTGCGCCAGCTGGCGGAGCAGTACCTCTCGCGGCGTGAGCGTGAGCTGGGTCGGCGGGTGGATCCGGAGGAGCGGCCTCGGGAGCTGGCGAAGGTGAAGGCGTATCTGGCCCTGCACCAGGTGTACGGGGTGGATCTCAATGCGACGGCGGTGGAGCTGGCAGAGGTGTCCCTGTGGCTGGACACGATGGTGGAGGGGCTGGCGGCCCCGTGGTTCGGGCTGCGGCTGCGTCGCGGCAACTCGCTGGTGGGGGCACGCAGGGCCCTGTACTCCACCTCCCAGCTGAGGAAGCGAGCCTGGCTGGCGGTGGCGCCGGTGGCCGAGCCGCTGAGCCAGGTGGCGGCCGTGCTCGACGACGACGCCCGGGCCTCCCGGCACCGTCTGGGCGGGGCGCTCGACGTCTCGGGCAGCATCCATCATTTCCTGCTGCCGGCCAAGGGCTGGGGCAGTGCTGTGGAGGTGCCCAAGCAGGTGCGGGACCTGGTTGACGCTGAGCGGCTCAAGGCGCTCAAGACCTGGCGCACGGAGATCAGGAAGGCCCCGAGCGCCGCGCAGACCAAACGACTGACGGCCCTGGCCCGCCGCGTGGAGGTGCTGTGGGAGCTGACGCTTCGGCGCCTGCGGGTGGCGGAGGCGGAGGCCTCCCGGAGCATCGACCTGTGGGGCCGGGAGGCGCGGGCCGACGCCGGCTCGACGGTGTCCCGAGAGGAGATCGAGGCCTACCTGGCGGCGCCGAACTCGGCGTACCGGCGGCTGCGGCTGGTCATGGACGCGTGGTGCGCACTGTGGTTCTGGCCGCTGACCACGCAGGTGACGCCGCCGAGCCTGGACGAGTGGCTGGGCGCCCTGGAGGCGCTTCTGGGTAAGCAGGTGAAGGACGCCAAGGGCACCGACGGGACCCTGGTGGAGGGTTCCTCCTGGGCTGAGCTGGACTTCATGGAGGAGGTGGAGCTCGGTCTTGCCGGCGCCCGCCAGGTCGAGGCTGTGGCCACCGAGCACGAGTGGCTGGAGGTCGTGCGGGGCGTGGCCGAGGCTCAGGGCTTCTTCCACTGGGAGCTGGACTTCGCCACCGTCTTCGCCCGCGGCGGCTTCGACCTCCAGGTGGGGAACCCACCGTGGGTGAGGCCTGACGTCGCAGTCGAGACGCTTCTGGCCGACGGCGATCCGTGGTGGGTGTTGGCGAAGAAACCGTCAGTGGCAGCAAGGAACGAGCGGATGCCACGCACTCTCGCACGCCCTGATGTGCTCAGTATCGTGCTAGACGGCGCCGCCGAGTCCGAGGTCCTCTCCGAGTTCATCAGCGGTCAGACTGTCTATCCCCTCATGGAAGGGCGCCCTGACCTCTATCGGGCCTTCATGTGCCAGGTCTGGGAACACCAGAGCGAACGAGGTATCGCCTCGCTCATCCATATGGAGACCCATTTCACTGACGCTAAGACTCCTGGACTACGGGCAGCCGCCTACCGACACCTGCGACGCCACTGGCAGTTCATCAACGAACTCCAACTCTTCGACATCCAAAATCAGAAGATCTACGGCATCCACGTTTACGGCACCGAAAGGGAGCCTTCGTTCCTTCATGCCACCTCGCTCTATCACCCCGAGACCGCACTGCGCTCCCTGGCACACGACGGCAGCGGCGAGGAACCCGGATTCAAGGATCCCCATACCGGCACGTGGGATCTACGTCCGCACGCTGCCCGCATTGAAACCATTGATGAACCTGCATTGAAAACCTGGCAGTCAGTGACGGAAGCAGACTATTGGCGCTGCACTCCGATGGTATCCACAGTCAACTCGGCGGCAGCACGTACGCTTGCGACGTTAGCAAACCAACCACGCACTGGCAGCCTCGACCTCCAATTCTCAACCGGATGGAACGAGACAACAGACTTCCAGAAAGGAATATTCTCGAAAGAGTGGGGTTCAACCTCGTGGGACAACGCCATTCTTCAGGGACCACACCTTTACGTATCAACCCCGCTGTATAAACAGCCCAACGAGACTATGCGGAACTTCCTGGATTGGACCTCAACCGACCTGGAAACCCTGCCTGCGAACGCACAGCCCACCACTCAGTACAAGCCTGCCGGCGATCGCGACACCTACGACCGCCTCTACACCCATTGGGACAACTCTCCTGCCCGCGACCACTACCGCATCGCCTGGCGGCGAATGGCACCCCTCACTGGAGAGAGGACACTCGCGGCTGCGATTATACCTCCGGGCCCAACACACATTGACGGCTTGTTTTCCACAGCCTCATATACGCCGAAAGACACTCTACTTGTTTCCGCAACACTATCCACCCTACTCAGCGACCTATTGATTAGAGCAGGTGCAAACACCAACATTCGAGAACGCGCGATAAGTCGTCTTCCACTGCCTTCACCAACATCACCGCTAGCAAGGCGAATCACACTAAGATCGCTTCGGTTGAATTGCGTCACGGACGCCTATGCAGGCCTGTGGGCGGAGTGCTGGGATGAGTCATTCAAAACTGATTCACCGATCCTGGAACGCCATGACGAGCGTCCGATTGGCCCGGAGTGGACGGAGGATACGCCGTTACGTCGGGCTGAGGATCGTCGGAACGCGCAGGCGGAGATCGATGTCATGGTGGCGATGATGCTGGGTGTGCCGATCGAGGACTTGTGCACGATCTACCGCACCCAGTTCGCGGTGCTCTACGACTATGACCAAGGCCGGGGCCAGGGCGCTTATGTCTATGACGCGAATGGCCGCCAGCTGCCGACTCCGGTCCGCCAGGCCTGGGAGAAGCGCCAGCGTCCGACCTCCAACGAGGACATGCCATTATCGGAGCGCACTCACACTCACCCGGGTTCCGGCGTCTCCTACGTCTACGACCTCCCCTTCCGCATCCGCGACCGCGAATCCGACTTCCGCCGCATCCACACCGCCCTAACAAACCGATAGATAGGCAACAAATGACCGCCCTCGAAAATAAATCCCAACCAACCACCCAGGAAACAGCTAGCACGAAAAATGACAATACCCCCACAGCGACGCTGCAACAACGCTTTCAGATCAACTCTGTCGAAGTTAAAAATTTCAAGCGAATTTCTGAAGCCAAAGTTCCCCTCAACATCATTACATATTTGGTGGGAGGAAACAATTCTGGAAAAAGCAGTGTATTACAGGCCATTCACACTGCGGTAAGCTGCATGCAGATTTCCGTCGAGCAAGGACAGAAAGTAGTCCCAGAAAGTGACCTACGTTACTCGCCGACGGCACACTTCGAACAACTTGGACATGAGCGTCCCTACGAGAACAATAAAGGTCGCTCAAGAGGGACTGTTACGTTCGAGGCCATTTCGGGCGACGATCCCATTATTTTCAATATTGAGATGTATAAAGCCAGAAATCACAATAACGCAGGCGTGGAGTACACGAAGAACTCGCCACTGCGCCCTCAAATTGCTGACCCTAGCAGGCTATTCAGCGTCTACGTTCCCGGCCTAACTGGAATTCCACACCGCGAGGAATACAAGAGTTTTGGATCTATCCTAAGAATGGCAGCAGGAGGCGAAGCTAATCTCGTTTTCAGAAATATTGTTTACCACCTTAAAGAACGTGACCAGATTGCACGTCTGGAGGACATTACGTCAGCAATACTGTCCAGCAAGGTGGAGTTCCAGGTCGAATTCAATGACGCTCACGATCAATTTATTGAGGTGTCGCTGTCACTAAACGGAGGTGCAGCTCTTCCCGTAGACCTCTGGGGAACTGGAGTCCTTCAGGTCACCCAAATCGCAGCCTATGCATTGCTCTTCGAGCCCACCGTACTACTTATCGATGAGCCCGACAGCCACCTTCATCCATCATGGCAAAAAACAATGGCTGCCACTTTTGATGAAATCGCACAGTCGCTGGGATGCCGCATTGTTATCACTACACACTCTCGGCACATGATCACGGCTGCCCCAGAAGGTACGCGCGTGGTTTGGATGAAAGACGGGCGGGTCGCAGATTCAGACGCTAGAGAACTAAGCGAGGTACTTCTGGACCTTGAAGCCCTCGACTCCTTTGATCGTGATGCAAAAATCATCGTTTACACCGAGGACGAGAAAGATTCCTCTCTCAAGCAATGCCTTGATAGCATCCCGAATTCGCGGGACATCTCACTTCTTCCGTATAATGGTTTAAAAAACGCCCCTAAGGTGAAGCAAATAAACTCACTCATGCATATCCTGAATAAGGATGCCACTATAATAATTCATCGCGATCGGGACTGTATGACCGATGAGGAGCTGGCAACATGGGCTGAACCGTACGAGAATGCTGGAATGGTGACATTCATACCTCGCATGTCTGATACGGAGAGCTATTATTGCACGCCCGAGTACTTAGCTGCAGCCTTGAAAGTTACCGAACAAGAAGCTCGAGCTATCATCGACAAGTGTATCCAAGATAATATGAAGGATCTTCGCGAAAAGTTTGATTCCAAAAGAGCTGAGGCTAATAGCCTCTACCATTCACGTGATGGGCGCTCACCGATCTCCGACGATTTGTGGAATGAGTGGAACCAAGACGGATCTATGCGACACATCTATGGGAAACGCCTACTCGAGCTCATCAAACAATACACCAAGAATTATTCAACCAAACAGAGACTCGGGAAAGTATCCAGTTCAGATTTAGCCCAGGAGTTCCAAATTCTACTCAGCAGCATATCCAAGGACTTACGATAGTCCCCTCTGCGTACCCTCAGTATGCGCGTGTCAAGCGATTCATCATTGCCTATTCGGCTGCTGCACTTGACTTGAGGTAATTTGCGATTGACTTCGACGATAAGTTGTAGTGCAATCCATGAAGTCTTTTTGCCTAGTCTAAGCCATATGCCGTTTAATGGCTTAGACTAGGCAAGAAATGACGCCTCATCGGCACAAGTTCTTTCTGAGCTCTCCTCTGTGTCACTCACCTGGTGAACAACGAAGTTCAACTTCGGCGGAGTAACTCACGTCGATGGTTGACAGCGAGGACGAGGACTATCAGCATTCCGTAATCGATCTCATACCTGAGTTGCACAGGTTGGGGTGGTTTGTGTTTCAGAGTGGGGTTTTTCGTTGGGATTCTGGGGGTGGGGTGGTCGTTTCGGGGCACTAAGACGGCGGTAGAATCTGCTGGGTGAGTCCGTACCTG
>NZ_JAAIJY010000047.1 GCF_011752065.1 Actinomyces sp. ZJ308 | reverse complement strand
GGTGTACCCCACGAGACAGAAGGCGATCAACGATATTGCCTCGTGGATCGAGCTGAGATACAATCATGTGCGCCTTCACTCAGCCCTGGGATACCGCACACCTAACGAGGTCGAGCAAGAATTCCTGAGCCTAACCAAGGCAGCCTGAAACACCAAACAAGCAGTGTCCGAAAAACACCCAGCAGCCCAAACAGGTGGTAGTCGTTGCTCACGACTCGTTTCTCCTCAAGGTCGTAGACCGTGGGGACCGTTGCCCGTCCCTCGTAGTCGGGCTGGGTGTCCCGGTAGAGGTCGTCGAGCAGTCGCGCGCCGGTGACGGGGTCGACGCCGTCGGGCTGGTTGTCGAAGGTGCGGCCCTCGCTCGTGCGTGAGCCCACCCAGCCGATCGAGATGTGCTCATCGAGGCCGGTCAGGCGCAGCACGATGGTCTGGCGCCTGGACCAGCCGCAGCCGGCTGACACGAACAGCCGGTAGCGCCCCGAGGCCACCGGAGCCTGGTCCGGGCCGTCGCCGAAGAGCGTGCGGAAGTGGTTGGTCCGGCGCCTGAAGGCGCCGTCGGGCGTCTGCTCGACGAGCCGTTCGGGAGCCAGGGGGTCGGGCTCTGAGGACTGCGCGGCTGCGGGGGTGGCGGTCATGGGACTCTCCGTTCGTGGTGGGAGGTGGGTGGTAGCAGTCGGGCGGGGCGGCTCAGCCGACGAGCCAGATGTTGTAGGCGTTGAAGACGCTGCCCGAGCCCTCGTCGACGAGGGTGCCCTTGACCTTGTCCGAGTAGGCCAGGGAGTTGCGGGGCACGTAGAGGGGCAGCACGTAGGCCTGCTCCTTGACGACGTAGCTCTGGAAGCTCGCGTAGGTGGCCTTGCGCGCCTCCTGGTCGCTCTGGGCTCGGGCCGCGTTCAGCCACTCGTCGACGCCGGCGTCCTTGTAGCGGCCGCGGGCGATGACGCCCTTGGCGGGGTCGGAGTTGTAGAGCAGGTCCAGGGCGGTGGCCACGTCCGGGGCGTTGTAGGTGTTGTCGAAGACCTCGTAGTCGTTGGCCTCCGAGCGCTCGGTCTCGGTGCCGTCGTCGACGGGCTGGAAGATGTACTCGATGCCGACGTTCTTCTTCATCTGGTCGGCGATGGCGAGGTTCAGGGTGTCGCGGGAGTCGCGCACGTAGATGGCTCCGGAGACCAGGCGCACGGTGAGGCGCTTGCCGTCCTTGGTGCGGTAGCCGGCCGAGTCCCGTCCCGTCCAGCCGGCCTCGTCGAGCAGGGCGTTGGCCGCATCGACGTCGAAGGTGATGGAGCTGCCCTCCAGGGAGGAGTCGTAGAAGGCCGAGACCGGGGAGATGGCGGACCATGCCCGCTTGGCGGTGGAGTAGTAGACCTTGTCGACCAGGGTGCTCAGGTCGACGGCCTGCTGGAAGGCGCGGCGCACCCGGACGTCGTCGAGCGGGGACTTGGAGACGTTGAGGTACAGCGAGTAGGGGGTTCCCGAGTTGAGAACCTCCTGGTAGGAGAAGCCGCCGGTGCCGTTGAGGGAGGCGACGTTCTGGGCGGGGACCCCGTAGATGATGTCGAGCTGACCGGACTGCAGGGAGCCGACCCGGGTCGAGGCCTCCGGCAGGAAGGAGACCTGGACGGCGTCGAGGTGGGCGGGCCCCTGGCGGCCGGTGAGGGCCTCGGGCGCCCAGGCGTAGTCCTCGCGCTTGGAGAAGGTCAGGGAGGCGCCCTGCTGGTAGTCGGTGATGGTGAAGGGGCCGACGCCGGCGATGCCGGGCCCTCCGGACTTGAGGTTCTCGGCGTTCAGGGAGGTCGGGCTCAGCGGGGTGGCGCTCACCGATGACAGGTAGGACAGGAAGAGGTTGTCCGGTTGGGTGAGGGTGAAGATGACGGTGCGTTCGTCGGCCGCCTGCCAGGAGGCGAGGTTGGCGCGCCCCACTCGGTTGGTGGCCGTGTAGCTCTTCTCGGTGAACTTGTCGAAGTTCTTCACGACGGCCTGCGCGCTCAGGGCCTGGCCGTCGGAGAAGGTGATGCCGTCCTTGAGGAACAGGGTGAGGGTCAGGCCGTCCTCGCTGAGCTGGTAGGACTCGGCGAGCCAGGGGTGGTAGGTGCCCTGGGCGTCCCGGTAGAGGTAGGAGTCGAAGGCGTTGCGCAGCAGCGGGGTGACGGTGTCCTGGCTGGACAGGTGCGGGTTGAGGGTGGTCGGCTCGGTCTCGTAGCCGAAGCGCAGGGTGCCGCCGCTGATGGGCTGGCCGTTGGAGGCGCCGCCGCAGCCGGCCAGGCTCATCGTGGATGCGGCAGCGGCGGTGGCGGCCAGGCCGGTGAGGAAGAGACGACGGTTGATCATGGTGTTCTCCTGGGGCGTTCAGGCGGGATTCGGGTAAGGGGTGCTCGACGGCGTTACTGGCGCTGGGCGGTGCAGGCGGCCATGAACTCGGGGTCTTCCCGGTCGGTCTCGTGGTGGCGGGCGGCGGTCCACATGCGCTGGCGGCGCCAGGGCGCGATCGCGGAGACGGCAGAGGGCGGGGGCGAGCCGCCCAGGTGCTCGCGGCCTGCGGGCTCGGACCAGCGGGCCAGGGGGTTGCCATCCACGGGGGTCTGATCGCGGTGGACGCCGGCGGTGTAGCGGCCGTCCGGCTGGGTGAGGATGCCGGTGGCTCGCAGCTCGCGTTCGGTGGCGAATCCGGGGGTGGCGTGCAGGTCGCGGGCGTAGGCCCACAGGTACGGGAAGTCAGTGATCCGCGCCGCCGCACCCAGCTCAGCCGGGAACGACGGACGGTACCCCTGATCGAACGACGCCAACGTGACGAACAACCGCACATCGGAGTCCGTCAACCGCTCCCCGAACAGATACCGACGAGAAGCCAACCGGAAGTCCAGCTCCGCAAGCCTGGCCTCCCACACCCCCTTCGCCACCCGGGCAGCCCCCAGAGAACCAGCGAACAACACCTTGTACGGACCATTATTCACATCATCGAACAACTGCTGATTCAACGCATCAATCTCATCACGCAGACCCACCGGATACAGATCCGGGGCCCCCACCCCATGCAACGACCGCCACGCCGTAACCCACTCATAGGACAACAGGTTGCCATCTGAGTTGATGAGCCGGTCGGTGAGAGAGTCGTAGACGGCCGGTGGGGTGACCGGGCCTCTGACGCCGATGGTGGCAGCAGTGCCGGCAGTACCGTCGTCGGTCCACTCGATCGCCACGTGCTGATCGAGGCCGGTCAGGCGCAGGACGATGGTCTGCAGGCGGGACCAGTCGTCGGCGGCGGAGGCGAGCAGCCGGTAGCGGCCCGAGGCCACGGGGAGGTCGGCCTGCCCGAAGACGCCGGTGACGTCATCGGAGCGGTCCAGCTCGCGGGTGTAGACGAGCAGGCGCTGCCCGGAGTCGACAACGAGGTCCTCGCGCTCGGGACGGCGCCGGTAGCCGAGGTGCTCGTACATGCGGTGGGCGCCGTGCATCTGGGGGCCGGAGTGGATGGCGATGCGCTCGGCTCCGCGTTCTCGGGCCAGGTCCTCGACGTGCTCCACGAGGGTGCGGGCGACGCCGCGGCCTGCGGAGGCCGGGTCGACGCCGAGGCGGCCGAAGGACTGCTCCACCGCGCCGTCGGGCCCGGTCTGCGTGTCCCTCGGAACGAAGACGGCGCCGAGGATCGTCTCGCCGTCGACCGCCAGGAGGAGGTCCTCCCCGCGGGTCTGCCCGCCGTGCCCGTCCGGGCGGGGATCGGCCACGTGCCCCTCGATGTCCAGGAGCATGGACCGGTAGGCGGAGGTGATCCAGAATCGGGACTCGTAGGCCCGCAGCAGCAGGGCACGTACGGCCTCGTAGTCGGACGGCTCGGCGAGCCGCACCCTCACAGGGCCGCCGGTGCTGCCGGTTCCGCCGGTGTTGTCAGTGCTCATCATGTCCCCGGCTCAGGCGGCCTCGGCCGCGGGCAGGGAGGGCAGGGCCTCAAGCAGTCGGCGCGTGTAGGGGTGGGCCGGCCGGGTGAAGACGGTGTCGACGTCGCCGGACTCGACCACCTGGCCGTCCTTCATGACCAGGACCTCGTCGGCGAGGTGGTGGACGACGCCCAGGTCGTGGCTGATGAAGACGATGGCGGCGCCGGTACGGGCGCGGACCTCGACCAGCAGGTCGAGGATCTGGGCCTGGATGGACACGTCGAGGGCGGAGACGGGCTCATCGGCGATGAGGATGTCGGGCTCGGTGACCAGGGCGCGGGCGATGGCGACGCGCTGACGCTGCCCGCCGGAGAGCGCCAGCGGGCTGGCGTCAAGGCGGTCCAGGGGCAGCCCCACGACCTCGGCGACCTCACGGACCCGTTCGGCGACCTGGGCGCGGCTCGGGCGGCGCCGACCGGCGGCCGGGGATCGCAGTGGCTCGGCGATGACGTCGCGCACGCTGTAGCGCGGGTCGAAGGAGGAGATCGGGTCCTGGTTGATGATCTGGATGCGGTGGCGCCGGGTGCGGCGGCGTCGGTCCGGCAGCGGGGACCAGGGCTCGGCGTCGAGGGCGACGGCGCCGGTGTCGGGCTCGGTGAGCGCGATGAGCAGGCGGGCCAGCGTCGACTTGCCGGACCCGGACTCGCCGACGACGCCGAGGGTCTGGCCGGGGCGGACCTCGACGTCGACGCCGCCGACGGCGCGGCGCACCGTGCCGCTGGGGCCGGGGTAGTCCTTGACGAGGTCGCGGGCGGTCAGCAGGGGCTCGGCGTCGGGGCCCTCGGAGAGGTTCTGGCGCTGCGGGGCGCGTGCGTCGGTGGCCAGGAGGCGCCCGCGGGAGGCGGCCGATGGGACGGCGGCCAGGAGTCGGCGCGTGTAGGCGTTGCGGGGGCTGGTCAGGACCGTCTGGGAGGGGCCGGACTCGACGACCTCACCGTCCTTCATCACCAGGATGCGGTCGCAGACCTGCCCGACGACGGCCAGGTCGTGGCTGATGAGCAGCAGGGCGGAGCCGGTGGCGCGGCGGGCCGCCAGGACGTCGAGGACCTGGGCCTGGACGGTCACGTCGAGGGCCGTGGTGGGCTCGTCGGCGATGATGAGGTCGGGGCGTCCGGCGATGGCGGAGGCGATGAGGGCGCGCTGGCGCAGGCCGCCGGAGAGCTCGTGGGGGTACTGGTCGACTCGCAGGTCGGCCTCGGGAATGCCCACCTCCTCCAGGAGGGCGATGGCCTGCTCCCGCTCGGCGGCCGCCAGGGCGCGCCCGGACAGGGGTCGCTCGCCCGCACTCCGGCGCTCGGTGTTCACGACGTCGGCCAGGCGCAGGGCCTCGGCGATCTCCTTGCCGATGGTGCGCAGCGGGTCGAGCGAGGTGAGGGCGTCCTGGAGGATGAGCCCGATGCGTCGGCCACGGATGGTGCGCCACTGGGTGTCGGTCAGGTCGGTGGCGTCCTGCCCGGCGACCTCCAGGCGGGTGGCGGAGATCCGCGGGTCTCCCCCGGTCAGGCCGATGAGGGTGCGGGCGGTGACGGACTTGCCGGACCCGGACTCCCCCACGATGCCGACGGCCTCGCCGGGGGCGATGGTCAGGTCCAGGCCGCGCACGGCCCGAACCTCGTGCCCTCCGCCGGCTCCGGGCCGGTGGAAGGTGACGGTGAGGTTCTCGACGTCGACCAGTGGGCTCTCGGCGTCGGTGGAGGAGGCGGGTGCGGGGATCGGAGTGGTGGTGGGGGCGCTCATGCGCTCCTCCTCTCGTAGCGGCGCTTGATGGAGCGGCCCAGGATGTTGGCGCTGATGACGGTGGCGGTCAGGACGAGGCCGGGGAGGATCCCGGTCCAGGGGGCGAGCATGAGGAAGTCGCGCGAGTCGGCCAGGATGGCGCCCCACTCGGGTGTGGGCGGCTGCGGCCCGAGCCCGAGGAAGGACAGGGAGGCGGCGCCGATGATCGCCCCGCCCAGCTCGATGGTGGCCACGACGGGGACGACTCCCAGGGCGTTGGGCAGGACGTGGCGCAGGACGAGCCTGCCGGGGGTCAGGCCGAAGGTGCGGGCCTGGGCGACGTAGTCGGAGCGGATGACCCGGTGGGTCTGGGCGCGCACCACCCGGGCGTAGGTGGGGATCGTGGCGATGCCCAGGGTGATGGCGAGGTTGACGATGCCAGTGCCGGTGATACCGATGACGACCAGGGCCAGGAGGATCGCGGGGAAGGAGGCCAGGACGTCGATGAGGCGGGCCAGGGCGGTGTCCAGCCAGCGCGGGGAGATGCCCGCCAGCAGGCCGATGATCAGGCCGAAGGTGACGGCGACGGCGGTGGCGACGAGCCCGATGGTCAGGGAGTAGCGGGCGCCGTGGATGACGCGGGCCAGGAGGTCGCGTCCGAGGTAGTCGGTGCCCAGCAGGTGCTCGGCCGACGGCGGCTCGTTGAACTGGAGGGCGTCGATGGCCAGCGGGTCGGTGCGGGTGAACAGGCCCGGGGCGATGGCGGCCAGGACGACCGCTCCGAAGACGATGGCGGCGATGACCGTGGACGGGCGGGGACGGCGTGAGACCTGCAGCCCACGCCTGAGCTGGACGAGGCGGGTGAGGATTCCGCCCAGGCCGGTGCCGGCGGCTCTGGAGGACAGGCGGAAGGAGGTCGATTCGTTGGCGGTGCTGGTCATGAGGGGCTCCTGGGGCTGAGGCGCAGGGATGCTGAGTCTGACGTGGCTCTGAGGTGGCTCTGAGGTTCCGAGCGGAGATCCGCGTCAGGAACGGGTCTGGCGCAGACGCGGGTCGAGGGCCAGAGCGGCGAGGTCCACGAGGGTGGAGGCGATGACGAAGACGAGGCTGGCGAAGAAGGCCACGCCCAGGACCACGGGCATGTCCTGGCTCTGGACGGCGCTGACGGCGATGTGTCCCAGGCCGGGGCGGCCGAAGACCTCCTCGGTGATGGCGGCGCCTCCGAGTAGTCCGCCGACGATGAGGCCTCCGATGGTGAGGGCCGGCAGGGAGGCGTGGCGCAGGGCGTGGACCCGTTTGGTGCGGGCCAGGGAGGCGCCTCGGGAGCGGGCGGTCAGGACGTAGGGGCGCTCCAGCTCGCCGTCGAGGTCCTCGCGCAGCACCTGGGTGAGGTAGGCGCCCTGCGGGATCCCGATGGCGAGGGCGGGCAGGACCAGGGAGCTCAGGCCGTTGTTCCCGACGACGGGGAACCAGTGCAGCCGGAAGGAGAAGATGGTCAGCAGGATGAGGCCGAGCCAGAAGCTGGGGACGGACAGGACCGCGAGCTCGGCGCTGCCCACGACTGTGCGGGCGGTGCCTTGCCTTCCCGCGAGCCACAGGGACAGGCTCAGGGAGACGACGACGGCGATGGTCAGGGCCGCTCCGGCCAGTTGGAGGGTGGCGCCGATCTGGGAGGTGAAGATGTCGAGGACCGGCTTGTGCTGGGCGTAGCTGGTGCCGAAGTCTCCGCGCAGGATGCCGGCGAGGTAGCTGAGGTACTGGACGATGACCGGGCGGTCCAGGCCCCATTCGGCGATGACCTTGGCGCGCAGCTCGGCGTCGTCGCGGTCCTGGCCCAGGAGGGTGTCGACGATGTCTCCGGGGGCCAGGTGCAGGCCGATGAAGGTGATGGTGACGGCGACCCAGACGACGAAGGCGCCCTGGATGAGGCGGGTGAGGGCGAATCTCGCGGTGGCGCGGCGCCTGGCGGAGCGGACGGCGCGGGCCTCGTCGGAGTCGCGGGTGGTGGTGGCGGCGTTGGGGGTCGCGGTGGTGAGGAGGGTTGAGGAGGCGGCAGACACAGGAGTTCCTTCGGTCCCGGTTCGGTGGCCGCGCGCTACGGACGTCGCTGCGCTCACGGCCCTGGAAGGGGTGAGGACGTCCGTACAGGTGGGCTGCTAGCCGGCCCGGGGCGTGCCCGACGTGCAAGCGTCGGGCCGCGATCACGCGGGGGCTGCCAGGAGTGCGGACGCCCTACGGCATACAGCGACAACAACACGCCATGACCTGCTGGTTCATGGCGTGTGAGGGGGCGAAGGACGAGGAGGGCGCAGCGGCGCGCTCAGTCCGCGCGGTGCGTACGACGAGCGGCAGCGCGGTGGCGCGGCGTCCGGTGCTCGTCATGGTGTGTCCTTCGGGGTGTGCGACCGCGGCCCAGTGCCGGCGGCGCGTTCGGCGCAATCATATGCGGACCATCACCGAAGCCTGTCAATGTCGCTGCCGTCACAGTCCATTCCTTGGACGGCCGACTTGGACATCCGAGCGGCGTCGGGGCCGGCCACGAGAAGGTGACCGACCCCGACATCACGACATGCGGCTTCAGACCGACATCACCGCTTCGGTACTACTTCACGGCGACGAAGACCTTGTCAGCGAGCAGTCCGGGACGAACCGCCAGTACCCCGTCCTGCGCACCGTCGATGGGAACGGCCCGGACGATGTTTCCGGTGACGCTCGCACCGTTGTACAGCGTCGTCAGAGAGTCGAGGGCGTCCGGGGCGACGGCGATCGAGTCGGTTCCGTCAACGGTCACGCCACCTGGCGTCACATAGTCGACCGACACGAATGCCGGAGACTCCCCACTCGCCTCGTTGCCGATGTAGGTGGCGGTGTAGTTAATGAGGACATACTCTTTTCCGTCGGCAGGCGGGTCGTTGAACTCGTTGGCCGCAGCCACCGCGTCATTGGCGTTGAACGTGACCGAGTTGATGACGACCTTCCAGTCCTTACCGGAGATCTCGGTACCGAGAGGATAAGGGTTCTCACGAGTCCTTCCCTGCGAGGAATCGGCGGACCCCGCACCACCCGCATCCGCTGCCGCCCCACCGGGGGCCACCGACGCCGAGACGGCGCTGGTGGAGGAGACGGCGTCATCGATCGCATTCCCCAGGAATGCGAGGAAGACGATGACACCGACGATCGTGCCGACCACTGAGACGATCACCGCCGTGATCGCGGGCCAAGAAGCCTTACCCTTCTGGAAGAGACCCACCAGCCCCAGGATGAAGGAGACCGGCAGGAGGATCCAGCCAACGATGAGGGCACCGGGGACGCAGGCGAAGATGAAACCGATCACCGCCATGACAAGGGCGACGATTCCGACTGTATTGCGCCCCTTCTTCACAGGCACTGGTGCCTGCTGCATCGACATAGGCGCTTGTCCTTGGGGCGGGTACTGCTGGGACGGATAGGACTGGGGAGGGTACGACATTGTGGCTCCTGCTATCCGACAAGACGTCGACATGAGACAGACTTGAGACAAACGAGTGCAGCAACATCCGCTGCATCATCCATCGTAGCCAGAACGGCACTGTCTGCGAATACCAGCAACCAGAAAATAGGCAATTCTAACGTTTCAAAATAGCCACATACTTACCGAGTAAAAATCAGTCACATCGTGACCATTCCCGGCATCGTGAAACGCTCCCTTAGAGCTTACCCAGTAGCTTGCGCTTGGCCTCGAAGTACTCACTATCGTCGAGAATACCGTCCTTACGCAGCGCAGCCAGATCGCGAATACGTTCTGCAACATCTGCGGAGGAAACAGCAGGAGTGCCCCCTTGAGGGATCTCAACCTGCCCAGACGGCAGAGCAGGGACATTCGACCCCACAGGCCCACACCCAAGAGCCGTCAGAACCGAGTTTCCAACCCTTTCCAGAATCTCACCAACATCTTCCTGATCTTTTTTGATCAACGGAATACCCGCACTCGCCACCACAGCGCGATTGGTTAACGTATGAATCTGGCGGTCAGTGGCAATCGTAAGCACCGATTTGCCCGTCACCACCTTTTTTGCCAGATATCCGACACCGGCGATCGCCACCCCCGGAACGGAAGCCTTTAAGACACCAGAACCACCCTTAGCCAAGACTCCAACAGCCTTCATTGTCGTACTTTTAACGATATCGGACATCGGATCAGGCTGTGACGCAACCACACCACCTCGCGAGAAGGAGATCGACAACAATTTTTCGTAGGGCAATGACGACATCATCGAGTTCAAACTCTGAGAATGCCGCACCGGCCGACTAGATAATGAATTCAACCTCTCCTGGCGCCTTGAGATCTCCACAGTTAATGACTCGCTGATGCGAACGTAACCATTCTCAAAAATTTCAACATGCGCGTCTCCGAACACTCCGCTAGTCACCAGCGCCCCAGCCTGACGATCAAGCTCCTCCTGCCTTCGACGAGCCTCCTGCTCACGCTCTTCGCGTTCTCGACGCCTCCGTTGCGCCACCTCCCGTTGTTCCAGGGCTGCCCCCTTAACGGCCCGCCCCAGTCTGCCGAGCATTCCTGGACCATCTGCAGACTGAGCGACCGGAGTGCCTACTTCACCGTAACCAACCGGACGAACCTCCATCTGGGCCGAGGAGACGTCCTGCGCGTAGACACCCCACGCACTGCCGTCCCACCATCGTTGACGCCCAGAACCATCGTCATACCAACCCGCCGGGGCAGACATTCCCACACCTCCATTGAGTGCACCTGATCAGCGCGATCGTAGCACCGCCACCACCCTTCGAAGACACGGAACTTTAACGACTGTTCACTCCTTTAAAAACTTCATACTTTTGTCTCTGTCGAGTGTCAGAAGTTGCAAACAATATAGACCTTGCAGTGATTTTATAATGTCTCGAAACATGGGGGCTCCGCTTGTGTTAGGACGTCGGCGACAGTGAGGACTTCCTGCGGCCTCGGCTATCACTGACGTCGCCTGTCGGGACGCGTATCGCCCCGTCAGATCCTGACCTCAGCCAGCATCTTCTGACGCTGTTCGAGGGTCAGTCTGTCCACCCCGGAGAAGGGGATCCACCGGAAGCGCTTCATCCCCGTCTTCCAGCACAGTCCGACGGAAAGGGCCTTGACCAGCGGCTTGCCGAACAGGTACTTGTAGGCGGCCACCGGGGTGCCCATGGTGGTGATTGCCACGACCTCGGTTCCCGGCAGACGGGTGCGCATCCCGAACCTGCCTTCCCCGGACGTGTAGAGGATGTCCTTGGCGTATACCTTGTCGATGAAGCCCTTGGTGGAGGCGGGTATGAGCTCCCACCACACGGGGAAGATGAGGATGAGCCGATCCGCGGCGGCGAGACGGCGCTGGTAGTCGGCCACACGCTCATCCATGGGCACGCCTTTGCGCCAGCTGGCCAGGTCCTGGGCGGACATGACCGGGTTGAAGCCGTCGGCAGCGAGGTCAATGACATCGACGCTCTCGCCGCGTGCCTCTAGCTGTACTTCCTCGGGAGGTTGTGAACAGGGCTGAGGTTGTGTGAAGGCCTCCGGCAGGATGTGGGTTGACACATCGCATCACTGACCGGAGGCCTTCATGACCCACGCTAACGCACCGCTGACCCCCA
>NZ_JAAIJY010000046.1 GCF_011752065.1 Actinomyces sp. ZJ308 | reverse complement strand
CCGCGCCGGGTCGGCCAGTGCCTCCAAGGTCATCCTCGTGGCTCGCTCGCGCAGCTCATCGGGGTACTTCTTCTGTCCCATGACAGTGATCCTTCCGTGTCATCACTGCCTCCATCAAACCCGGGGCGATTCAACCAGTCTCCCTTAAGGAAAGGACAAAGAATGCTCAAGCTGCTGTGCACGCTCCAGACATTCGCCGGTGACCTGCGTGAGCGGGTCGGCAACCGCCTGTCGGAGGAGAAAGGAGCCTCGACCGTCGAGTGGGTCATCATCACCGGCTTCCTCATCGTCCTGGCCGCCGTCGTCGGCCGCGCCATCTACGGCATGGTGCAGAACGCCTCCTCCGAACTCCAGGTGCCGAGCATCAACGGCGGCGATGGGACATGACGTCAATGCAGTCGCGGTGGAGAGGACTGGCGAGGCGCCTGCGTTCGGAGGCGGGGGCCTCCAGCGTCGAGCTGCTCGTCTTCTTCCCGCTGCTTCTGCTCATCGTCCTGCTCACCGTTCAGGTCGCGCTGAGCTGGTACGGAAACGAGGTCGCCACCTCCACCGCCCGCGAGGTGGCCCGAGAGGTCCGCAGCGGCTCGGCCGACGGCTCCGCCGTCGCCGCCGCCAGGGCCGACGGCGAGGCCTACGCCCACCGGGTCGGCGGCAAGGCGCTCACCGATGTGACGGTGGACGTCACCGTCATCGGCAACCAGGTCAACGTTCAGGTGTCGGGCAAGTCCATGGACATCATCGCGGGCTTCGCCCCGAGGGTGAGCGCCACGGTCACCTCCGAGCGCGAGACCTTCCGGGAGGACACGTGAGACGCTTCCTGACGCTCCTGGCAGAGCGCAAGACCCCCGGTCTCGCCGGGCGAGGGCTCCGGGCCGGGCGACGCCGGACCGCCGGCACCGCCGAGCGGGGCAGCATGTCCGTCGAGATGATCGTCCTGGTTCCGGTGCTCCTGCTCATCATCATGATCGCCGTCGCCGGTGGCCGTCTGGTCTCGACCGAGGGCATGGTCCAGGCCGCGGCCCGCGACGCCGCCCGAGCCGCCTCCATCGAGCGCTCCGCCGGGGAGGCCGACGCCGCCGCCCGCCGAAGCCTGGCCGTCGCCGACACCGCCGACGCCCGGTGCTCAGGAGGCATCGACGTCGGCGGCTTCGGCCGGGGCGGCACGGTGACCGCCACCGTCAGCTGCCGCGTCGAGCTGTCCGACCTGGGTCTGGTCTTCCTTCCCGGCGCCACCACCGTGACCGCCAGCTCCACCGCACCCGTCGACACCTGGAGGGGAACCCGATGAACCGGATCATCGCCTCTGTGCGCCGCCGGCTCCGGCACGACGACGAGCGCGGAGCCGTCTCCGTCTACGCCGTCATCATCGCCGCGGTCCTCATGCTCATGGCCGGGCTGTGCATCGAGGGCGGCCGCGTCCTCAACGCCCGCGCCACGCTGGCCGACCAGGCCGAGCAGGCAGCCCGCGCCGCCGCCCAGCACCTGTCCACCGACGACGTGCGCGGAGGCGCGACCGTCTCCGTGGACCGCGCCGCCGCCTCCTCCGCCGCCCGCACCTACCTGGCCCAGGGCGGCCTGGCCCAGGGCTCCACCGTCGACGTCACCTCCCGGGGGGGTCGCCGTGACCGTCGAGCGCGACGTCCCCACCACGATGCTGCGGCTCGTCGGCGTCTCATCCATTCATGTCACCGTCACCGGCGAGGCCCGCAACGCCGTCGGTATCTTCGAGGAGGATCAGTGAGCCGCGCCGCTCAACGAGCCCAGGCAGCCGGACCCGAACGCTTCCGCGCACCGGTGCGCGCCGCGCGCCCCCCGGTGTGGAAGTCCCTCCTGGCCGCACTCCTCCTCATGCTGGCCATCATCGGTCTTCCGGTCGCTCTGCTGGCCACCGTGGGTCTTCCGCCCATCCCCACCGATCTGGGTATGGACACCTTCACCCAGGCGATCTCCGTGGACGCCCTCCTGGGCGTCCTCATCTGGGTCATCTGGCTGGCTTGGATGCAGTTCACCTTCTGCACCCTCGTGGAGACCGTCTCCGCCATTCGCGGCCGCAGCGTCCCCGGACACGTCCCCTTCTCCGGCGGGGTGCAGGCCGTGGCCCGCCGGCTCGTGGCCTCCGTGCTGCTGCTGGGAGCCGTCAGCGGCCCGCTGGCCGCCGCGGCCGCGCCCGTCGTCGAGGAGCCCACCCCGGCTGTCGCCGTCGCGCAGGACTCCGCCCGCGCCGCGGCCGCTGCTCAGACCACGGATCCCTCGGGCGCCTCGGTCTCCTCCGGCACCGTCGCCCAGAACCCCGACGGCAGCCAGCAGATGCGGTACATGGTCGGCGGCGTCGAGATCGACCCCGAGCTCGGATCCCAGCTCGTGGGCCAACGCGTCTACGTCGTCCAGCCGCCCGAGGGCCGCTACCACGACAACCTCTGGGACATCGCCGAGCGCAGCCTCGGTGACGGACGCGCCTACACCCAGATCTACGACCTCAACGCCGGCCGCGTCCAGCCCGACGGCGGCTCCCTGGAGCTGGCCCGGCTCATCCAGCCCGGCTGGCTCATGGTCATGCCCGAGGAGGCCACCTCCGTGGACCGGGTCGAGGCCATTCCGGTGGCGCCGGCCCCGGCGACCCCGGCCCCGGCCACTCCCAATCCCGATGAGGCCCGCGCCGGCGCCGGCATCGATCAGGGCCTGGCCTCCACCCTGCGCGACGTCCCGCCCGTGCAGATGCCGGCGGTCGGTGCGCTCCTGGCCGCCTCCCTCGTGGCGACGCTGGTGCGCCGCAGGCGCCAGCTGTCCGGCGGCGCCTTCGACGAGGGCCCCGGCGAGTTTGAGCGGCTCCTGCGCGTGGGCTCCGACGAGCGCCGCGTCCAGCGCCTCAACGCCATCCTGCGCTCGCTGGACTCGATCCCCGGCAACCCCCGCCCCTACGCCGTCGCCATCGACGACGACGCCTGCTACCTGCGCCTGGCCCGAGCCGTCCCCGAGGCGCCCGCCCCGTGGCGCATCCAGGAGGAGGGCCTGACCTGGGTGATGCGCGCCGGCCAGGAGCCGGCCCCCTCCCCGAACGGCTCCCTCCTGCCCGGTCTGGTGACTGTGGGTCGCATCGCCGGTGGCGCCGACATCCTCGTCGACCTGGCCTTCGCCGACGGAGAGGTCGCCGTCACCGGTGACCCCGCCATGGCCGCGGAGGTCGTCACCGCCCTCGCCCTGGAGCTGTGCACCAACCCCTGGTCCCGGGAGGCCGTCGTCGTGGGCGCCGGCCTGCCCGCCACCCTGCGCGAGGTGGCCGGCGGACGCATCCAGTCCCCGGAGGCCCTCCTGGCGAGCAACCTGCTGCCCGGCCGGGCGGACGTCATCACGGGCCGCCGGCCCGGAGCGGCCACCACCTTCGTCCTCGTGGGCAACGGCGAGGCCACGCCGACCCTTCCGCCCGGCGGCGACTACGCCGTCGTGCGCACCGGTGGGGACGGTCGGGCGCGCTGGACCATCGACATCGACGCCTCCGGCACCGCCCGTATCGAGCAGCTGGGCATCGCCGTGACGGCCACGCGCGCCACCGAGAACGAGGTCCTGGCCCTGGCGAGCCTCTTCGGCCCCGCCCAGGTCACCGACGACGGCACCCGCCCGCCCATCCCCGACCCGCCCACGCCGCCGATGATGACCGCCGCCCTGCGCACCGCCGACGTGCGCATCCAGGTCCTGGGGCAGACGCTCGTGGAGGCCGCCGGCGCGGTGGAGCCCGAGCGCCGCTCGATCCTGACCGAGGCGGCGATCTGCGTGGCTCTCCACCCCGAGGGCATTCGCCCGGCCGTGCTCGGCACCATGCTGTGGCCGCTGGGGGCGACCGCTGACGTCGTGGCAGGTACCGTGGAGCGGCTGCGCGCCTGGCTGGGCCACGACTCCCAGGGGATGCCCCACCTGCGCGAGGACGCCGAGGGGCGCCTGGTCATGGGGCCGGGGGTCGTCGTCGACTGGGACGTGCTGCGCTCGCTGCTGGCCGCCTCCCGCGGCTGCCCGCCCCAGCGCGAGGTCGAGCTGCTCATCGAGGCACTGCGGCTGGTGCGCGGCCCCATGGTGGCCGGTGCCGAGGAGAGCCGCTACACCTGGATGGCGCGCGTGCGCGCCGCGCACCAGTTCAACGCTCTCGTGGTGGACGCCGCCCACCGCATCGTCGAGCTCATCGGGGACACCGACCCCGACGGCGCGGCCATGGCGATCGCCACCGGTCTGGCGGTCGTGGACCTGGACCAGGGACTGTGGCGCGACCGGCTGCGCCTGGCGGCCCGGCGCGGACGCGGCGAGCTGGAGCGGGAGGTGCTCGGGCTCCTGTCCGCGGCGGGAGCCGATGACCTGGCCCAGGTGGATCCGGCGACGGCCGCCCTCGTGGAGGACTTGGCTCCCGGTCTGTCCGTGGCTCGCCGGCCTGCCTAAGGAGGGGGACGCGTGCAGCTGTTCATCAGTGTCCTGCGGCCCGGTGAGGCCGATGCGGCCACTCGTGATCTGTTGGTCGTGGCGCCCGAGGACGCCACGGTGGGGGACATGGTCGCGGGCCTGGAGCCCGCCGTTGAGGGAAGTGCGCCCGGGGCGGCCTTGCGGCTGGTGGTCAACGCCGGCGAGCAGGTGGCTGCTCCACCGACGGCTCTGTGGGACGGCCCCAGGCGCCTGGCTCCCGCGGACAACCTGGTCGATGTGGTCCGCAACGGCATGCTGCTGGGCCTGGGCGGCCCGGTGCGCGACGACGTCGAACCGGTCGGGGTGGTGGAGCTGCGCGTGGTGGCCGGCCGGGGCGCCGGTGCCGTCCACCGTCTGAGCCTGGGCGGTTACACCCTCGGCGGACCCGGCTGCGACCTGATCCTGGAGGGCGTGGAGGAGAAGATCGCCGACCTCGCCGTCGCCGTCGGCGGGCGGGTGACGATCACCCCGGTCGCGGAGGTCGCCGAGCGTGAGCTGCCCCTGCCGCTGCCCAGGCGCCGCCCCCTGCCCGGTCCCCTGGTCCTGGCAGCCCCGGAGCGGGGCGAGGAGCAGGAGGCCAAGGGGCGGGCCGCGCGCCGGCGTCGTCGCAAGGAGGAGCGCAAGCGGCGCCGCGCCAAGAAGAAGGGCCTGGACACCGAGGCGATCCTCTCCAGCCGGGAGACGCTGGAGCCCGACGGCGTACGCCACTACCTCGAGCTCGATCGGCGGCCGCTGAGCGCCGGCGGCACCGAGTGGTCAACGGACGCGCTGCTCACGGTGGGGGAGACGCTGCTGTCGATCGGGGCGGTACCGGTGGCCGATGCGGTGGTCTCGCCGACGGCGGGAGCCCCGACGCTGAACTTCAACCGGCCTCCGCGCCTGGCAAGGCCGGTGCGGGAGACCAAGTTCGCCCTGCCGACGAAGCCAGCTGAGCAGCGTAAACCGCCCTTCCCCTTCGCCATGCTCATCTCCCCGCTGGTCATGGGTGCGGGTATGTATTTCATGACGGGGCGCGTCTACTCGCTCCTATTCATGGTGTTCTCCCCGATCATGATGATCGCCAATCAGCTCCAGGGACGCTCGAACCAGAAGAAGGACTACCAGGACAAGCTGCGCAAGTACGAGGAGCAGCGTGAGGTCACCGAGGAGGCTGCCTTCAAGGCGTTGACCGCGGAGCGGGGGCTGCGCCGCGGGGACCACCCGAACGCGGCCGAGCTGCTGCTGCGGGCCACGGGGCCGCGCGCCCAGCTGTGGGAGCGCCGGCCGGCGGACCCGGACTGGCTGGATCTGCGGGTGGGGGTGGCCGATCTGCCCAGTGACGTGGAGATCGAGGACTCTCAGCGCGCCAAGCACGAGGAGCCGCTGCGGTGGACGGCGCCGGACGTGCCGGTGCGGGTGCCGCTGGGTGAGTTGGGGGTGGTGGGCGTGTGCGGCGCGCAGCGCCATGACACCGCGGACTGGCTCATGGCCCAGGCGGCGGTGCTGCACTCGCCGGCCGAGCTGCAGATGGTGCTTCTGGTGGAGCCCGTGCGTGGCGAGAATCCCGCCGGACGCTGGGCCTGGACGAGGTGGCTGCCGCACCTGCGCAACCTGGAGGGCATGGGTGCCCGGGCCAAGGTGGGCCTGGACGATGAGACGATCGCCCGGCGCATCAATGAGCTCTCCGAGCTGGTGGAGCGCCGGCTGGACCCGGAGAAGCGCGGCCCTTCTGTGGGCCCGGAGGAGCAGATCCTCGTGGTGCTCGACGGCGCCCGGGGACTGCGCCTGCGGCCGGGCCTGATCTCAGTGCTGCGCCGGGGACCGGCCGCGGGGGTGCGTCTGGTGTGCATTGATCGGGATCGTACGGCTCTGCCTGAGGAGTGCCGGGCTGTGGTGATGGCTGAGGCGGGGGCTGCGGGTGTGTCGCAGGCGGATGTGGATGAGGTCGAGCGGGTGACCCTGGACGTGGTGCCGGGTGGTTGGTGTGAGCGGGTGGCTCGTGCGCTGGCGCCGGTTCATGATGTCTCCGCCTCGGGTGCGGATTCGACGATTCCGACGGCGTCGCGGCTGCTGGATGTGCTGCCGATGCCGGATCCGGATGCTCAGGCCGTGCTGGCGGCGTGGGAGCGGTGCAGCCGGACGACGAGGGCGGTCATCGGTGAGGACGCCGAGGGGCACTTCTGGTTGGATGTGCGGGCTGATGGGCCGCATGCGCTGGTGGCGGGGACGACTGGTTCGGGTAAGTCCGAGCTGCTGCAGACCCTGATCGCCTCCCTGTGCGTGGGGAACACGCCGGATTCCATGACGTTCGTGCTGGTGGACTACAAGGGCGGTGCGGCCTTCAAGGACTGTGCGCGTCTGCCGCACACGGTGGGGATGGTCACCGACCTGGATGGGCACCTGACGTCGCGGGCGCTGGAGTCCTTGGGGGCGGAGCTGCGCCGGCGTGAGCATCAGCTGGCGGGGGCGGACGCGAAGGATATCGAGGACTATGTAGCCGCTATGGCGCCTGGCGATGAGCCGATGCCGCGGCTGATGATCATCATTGATGAGTTCGCGGCGCTGGTGTCCGAGCTGCCGGACTTCGTGACGGGGCTGGTGGATATTGCTCGGCGTGGGCGGTCTTTGGGAGTGCATCTGGTGCTGGCGACTCAGCGGCCGGCGGGTGTGGTGTCCGCGGAGATCAAGTCGAATACGAACCTGCGGATCGCGTTGCGGGTGACCGATGAGAACGACTCCCAGGACGTGATTGAGGCTTCTAACTCGGCGTATATTCCGCCCTCGATTCCTGGGAGGGCCTATGCGCGGCTGGGGCATGCGAGCCTGCGTCAGTTTCAGTCCTCGCGGGTGGGGGGCAGGCCTCGTGGGGCCACGCCGCAGGCGGCGGTGCGGGCGGCGACGCTGACCTTGGACGAGCTCTCGCGCCCGGAGATGAAACCGCCGGAGGTGGAGGAGGACGCGACGATTCCCACTGATCTGGCGACCCTGGTCTCTGCGATGGGGGCGGCCCATGAGGCGACGGGGCGGCCCGACCCGCACAGTCCGTGGCTGCCGCCGTTGCCGGAGCTGGTGACCCTGGGGCAGGTTGCGGAGCGCATCGAGGCGGCCCGAGCTGAGGAGAGCGCGGGGGGTGACGTGGCTGATCCGAGGGCAGAGGGGTTCTTACCCCCGCTGCCTTTGGGGTTGGAGGATCTGCCGGGTGAGCAGGCGCAGCGGCCGATGGTGTGGGACTACACGCGTGGTGGTCACCTGGGTGTTGCGGGGGCCCCGAGGTCAGGGCGTTCCAGTGTGCTGCGGGGGATCGCGGTGGCACTGGCCGAGTCGGCCTCGGCCGCCGAGGTGCATGCCTACGGTATTGATGCGGGGAACGGGGCGCTGGCCCCGTGTGTGGGGCTGCCGAACTTCGGGGCGGTGGTCAGTCGTGATCAGGCGGATCGGATCCGCCGGATGCTGGCCCTGCTGGGTGGCCAGGTGGCCTACCGGCAGCAGTACCTGGCGACTCATGGCTACGCCTCGGTGGCTGAGCAGCGGGCCGCCACCCCGCCGTCTGAGCGTCTGCCGTACCTGGTGCTGCTCATCGACCGGTGGGACAACTTCATGGCGACCTTTGAGAACACTGACGCCGGAGCAATTCCGGGCATGGTGGAGACGCTGATGCGTGAGGGGCCGGCGGTGGGGCTGCGCGTGGTGATTGCGGGGGACCGCACCGTGTTTCGGGGGCGGTTCGGGATGATGCTGGAGGATCGTTTGGTGTTGCGTATGCCGAGTGCGGATGACTTCGACCTCATTGCGATGCGGGCTCGGGATGTTCCCCTGTCGATGCCGCAGGGGCGGGCTTTCCGTTCGGGGGAGCGGCCTCGGGAGGTTCAGTTGGTGATGCTGGGCGATGATCCTGCGGGGACGGCGCAGGTGGCTGCGGTTCACCGGGCTGCTGAGCGGGCCGAGTCCCGTTGGGGCGTCATTGACCGTGCACAGCGTCCGGGTCATGTGGACGAGTTGCCGGTGGCGATCAGCACGGAGGAGGCCCTCAGGCTGGAGCCCAAGCTGGAGAACAATGATATTGCGTTTGCTGTGGGTGGGGACGATCTGCGTCTGCTGCCGGTGTCGCTGGAAGACATTGGTAATGCCTTTCTGGTGACCGGACCGCGCCGTTCCGGGCGGTCAACGGCGCTGTACTTCGCCACCAGCAGGTTGCTGGACAATGGGCAGAGGGTTGTCCTGGTGCTACCCCGCAGGTCACCCTTGGCCGAGCTGGCCCAGCATCCGAACGTGGTGGGGGTGCTGGGTATGGACGCTGAGCCGGGTGACCTGACTGAGTTGCTCGCGGAGGATCCGGAGAACATTGTCATTGTGGTGGATGACTTCGATACACTGACCAATGACCACAGCATCAACCCGACGATTGAGGCTCATATCAAAACCTGCCGCGACCACGACGGGGGCGTCCTCGTGGCATGCGGCATTGACGAGGTTGGAGGTATGTACCGCGGCGTTGTCGCCACGGCCAGGAAGACGAGGACGGGACTTGTTCTTGCTCCACGCAGTGCGGATGACGGCTCGCACTTCTCGGCCCGTCTACCCAGATCCATCGGTGGCCCGGTCCCCAAGGGAAGGGCAGTCCAGATCAGCACCACTGGCTGGACATGGACACAAGTACCACGACAAGTCAACGAATAGAGAAGGTGAAAAATCTGACCGCTGCGCTCTTTTGCTCTGTAAATTATTTGTCACTGAGGTGAACTGAAAGGTTGAGTTTATTATGGGTTATTCTCCGGACGGCTCTGGGGTAGAGCAGGCCCCAGAATCTTCAAGCACTAGTGGACTTCCTAGTAAACCTCAGTGGAGCGTTCCTAGCGACCCTTCCTCCCCCCAGGCGTCGTCCTCCAGTAGCAGCGACGAGAGTGATAAAGAGCATCCTGATGATGTGCTCAACAAGAAGAAAGAAGCGATGTGGAGGGTGATACAGAAGTTCGACGAGGCAAGGTCTAGCATCGGAGCTGACTTCGATCATACTGGAGCCAAATCTCCCGCAGACAAATTTTTTACCGAAACAGACATCGGTAAAGAGGGGAAGGTATGGAAGTCAACTCTGGCTGAAACCATTAAAGGTTCGATCGCTGACGCGATAGGTGGAGTGACTCAGTGGTTCAACTGGTCCCGTCAGGATCGCTACGAGGACTGGAATAAGGAACCTAAATGGGTGGGCAAGAACGACTCGAGGGGAAAGTGGTGAGCAACGATGACCGAGGTTAAACTTAACCCCGATGAGCTGCAAGCTATCATCAATAAATTAACCACGTTTAACGACACAACCGTCGTGAATGCTAGAGACTCTGTGGTCAACTGTAATGCAGCCGAGAAGAGTCCATTCGATCTGGGGAGTTTCTCTATGGAGCTGGACACACGAAGAAGCACCCTTAAGAGTCAAATCGATAACCTTCAAACATGTCTCGATGCCGCGAAAGCCGCCAACGAAGGCGGCATCACCACGAGTTCTGGCGGGATGATCTCCTATTATGTTCCCGATGGGCAGGCAGAAAGTATTGAAGTCATCAAAGAGCACAATCATGTTGACGACTGGAGGGCAGCCAAAAAAGATGCTGCTGATCTTGTAAAATACTCCGAGGAAGGCTGCTCACCAGAACAATGGGACAAGCTCTTGGCGCGCCTGCAGGCGAAACAGGATGATCCCGAGTATGCAGCCTTTATGCTCGGCACCATTGGCCCCGGTAGGCTACTCGATATTCCTATCGACATTGGTGGAGGTTTCAGGGAAACGAGCGGCAGCGGGCCCGCGAGAAGTACATCCAATGCGCGTCCTGATGCGGAAAAAGATGCTGCCACCGTGATCGGTCACCTTCTCGCCGTACGCTCACGAAGTTGGTCACCCGAACAGGCATCCAAATATGCGAACTCTCTAGTTCAGTATTCTGAAGAGAAAAATAAAGGGCAGCGGTTAGGTTCGCTTAATCAGATTCTTTCAGCCTCAAGAGCAACAGATATAGACGGAGACGGTAATAATGAAACTGTAGGCCTTGACTACGATGACACCTTCTTGTTAACACTCGCTAGAAGGCTTGAAAACTATAAGTCCAAGGGAGGCAACGATAATCGAATCACCACCGGTGAACGAGGTAACTCTCTGCATGGCGTCGTTCACGCGTTAACCGGAAGCCCAGGTGTAGCCACGAGTTGGCTGACAGTAAAAGACTCCAACGGAGAAGTTAATGATGAGAAAACTACAGAACGTATCGAAAAACTTATCAATCGTGACCCCCTGAATCGTGAAGGGATAGTCTCTGAGAATAATGGAAAATGGGAAGATGACTGGCTGATGCTGTCCGCTCGGGAGTCGATTGTCGGCGTTAAGGACCGGGCTGGGGGCCATGCTCATGCAGCCGTCACGTCAGGAATCTTGAATACTGTCGGAACGGAAGGCAATGCGGACCCGGATAAGGATGGTAGTGCGAACGGTAGTAAGATTGAGCTTTCCGACGCGGGAAGAAACTCCGTTTCCATTGCGTTGTCAAACTATACATATGGCGTCCAACAATCCGCAAGCAAAGATGGTGCGGCAGGCTATACATTGAAACCGGAAGAAAGAGCTAACTGGGGCGTGGACATTCCGCAGCAGGCAGTTTTTAGTAAAGAAGCTTTGACTAATCTTCTTGGACAGGTCGGGAATAATGATCATGCAATGGCGCGTTATGTGGGCGCTCAGGAGGCCTTCAACAAGCAACAAGTTGCTGGCTCTCAGGGTAAAGATGAGGCGCTTATTAAAAGCGTTTACGATGATCAAAGCCAGCTTCGAGGTTTTACGGCTGGAGCTGTCGCCAGGCAAAGTGAAATTGATGGTTCCGACGCTGACCAGAGTGTAGGCGATTTAGCTGAACTAACTAAGATGGCAATCACCGCCATTCCGCTACCTCAGGCGAAGGCCGCGGGCGTGGCCCTTGATGCTGGTAGCAAATTCGCGCTTAACCTAGCTAAGAGTGGAGCGGCAGACGCGACCCACGATGGCATGATTGAGGTGTTTGGTGGAGAGCTACAGGAAAAGACGGATAGGAATGCGAGAATTAGAGAGGCAGCCTCGAGAAATAATACCTATGCGTCAATACTTTCCATACTGGGAAGCAACGTCTATTCACAAGAGGAGTTGGCGGCTATGGCAGCCGCAAATCAAGGAGCGGATATCAGTGAAATTATTAATGACGATGGCAGTCTAAGAATAGATCCAGATCACCTCGATCCGAATGATCCACAACTAACGGATGCGCAGAAGCAGGCCCTTACGCAGATCGGAAAGACGCTTCCCGTGAAGAATCATCCTGGAATGCCTGGTTTTTCTAACGATGCAACTGACAGGTTCTCCGACGGCTATAACGATTCTCATGGTCAGCTCAGATAGACAAGTAAAGTTCAAGATCAGAACAAGGAGATGTTGGTGGTTCTTTTAGATGTGAGACTAGGGTAACGCAAATGGTGTACAGTTGGTTTGATGTAGTACGCCAGCGAAGAGCCTTTCTTGTCGCACTTAGTGCGCCGATCGCTCTGAGTCTATTTGGTTGCGGGTACTCGCGACCAGATACTGTGGCGGCTACCGCGGCTGCACCGGCCAGTGTTGACACCTCAGCTTCGCACTTCACTTGCCCGGGAGTTGCTGACGAGTCAGTAAAAGCGGTCTTTCCTGATGTATCGCTCCGGGATTCGTCCGGTCAGTACAGCGACGGAGGATATCGACGTTTAGACTGTTCCGGAAAAGTTTCCGTTAACGGATCTGTTAGCGCAACCGGTTTCAGGTCGCTGATCAGTAGGAAGTCTTCGGAAAAAAGTCATGACAATGACTATCGGGGGCCAGGGTCGGAGAGGTTCGCTGTCCAAGGTGTGGAAGGAGCGTCGGGAGATATTCGCGTTATGGAAGGTGGTAGGGGTGTAAGTAGCCTAATCACTTGTGGTGACGCTTTGGTGATGGTGACGCTCTACGATGATGTTGCTCCTATGAACGGTGACATTAAGGAGAATGCCAAGAATCTTGCTTTATCTATGGTTCCGTGGACGTGCAACGGTGAGGTGGTCCCGGGGCTTGGACAGCCGTTAAGTCCTTCGCTTGCCGACGAGAGCCCTTTTCCGTCAGGATAAACTGCGACATCAACCTGATTCAGTTGAGGTCGGTAAAGTCCGCAGGCGGGTTGCGGGGCGTTATTTGGTACGGCATCTTTGTCGCTTCAGATCGTTTTGCTTAGGCTCAAGAGTTTTGCTCGGCCTTGTAGGTGTGCGTAATCCCGGGGCTGAGTGGAGGCGGATATGCTTGCAGGTTCTTTGTGCTGTAGAGCGTGGCGGAGTTGCACATCGCTTGGTTGTCGATGTTAGTTGGTGCGCGTTTCGCCGGTCCGGTGCGTCGATGGGAACAGTGGTGGCGAGGTGCCGTGTCTGCGGCGCCTCGCCGGGGTGGTGGAGGGTGCGAGCCTTATCGAGGGGCGCGACGTTTCCGTGACGCCCACGGGTTCTGGTCGGTGGAATCTGGGGGTTCGTGTTGTGCCGGGGTGTGGTTCCGGCTTGATCGTGGAAGGCCTGTCGTCATGAATCGTTCCTTGTCGTGTCTACCTCGCCCGTACCACTGGTCTGGTCGCCGTCGTCGTGTTGTCGGCGCGCTGGGCGCATGCCTACTCACCGCTTGCCTCGCCCTGGTGGGGTGCTCGTCGAGCGGCTCGAGGGCTGGAGGACCATCCCGCCCGTGAACAGCGCGAGTGTCTCCGGCGGCTCGGCGTCATCGGCACCCGCTTCGGGTGGAGCGTCGTCGGGGGCGTCGGTGGCGCCGACGATGTTGGATGCTCAGGCGTTGACGGATTCTTCGATCGGTTACTACGTGGATCTCGTGCCCCAGGGGCTGGACGCCAACTAGTCCCAGGTTGTCCTGGGGTACCTTGCCTATGACCGGGCCACTTGGGAGGCCTACCGGAACATGGACGGCGACCTGTCCACCGTCGAGGCCTCCACCACAGGTGAGGAACTCGAGAGCTATCGAGATACCTATAGCGAGGCTCAGGAATCAGGTGGGCGTGAGGTCGGAACGACGAGAGCGGAAGTGTATTCCGTTGAGATGCAGTCGGGCAGTGAGGCCACGGTTGATGCGTGCTCGGACCAGACCCAGATCAAGCAGGTTTCAGATTCGGGCCAAGATGTCACGCGCACCAGCTGGCGGCACACACATTCTTACCTAGTGACGGTCCGCCTGAGCGATGGTCGCTGGAAGGTGGCCTCTGTCGAGGAGAAGGGGACGGACGTTTGCTGAACAAGAGTGTTCTCAGTGCTGTATTCTCTATTTCCCTAGTGAGTCTCGGATTGCTCATTCCCTCCGGTTCGACGGAAGCAGCGAAGAGGAATGACGGTGGTGGTGTGACTTTGTCGGTGTCGGGTTCTCAGGGTGCGGGGTATGAGGTGGAGATTCAAATGGTTTCGCAGGCAGGGTGAGTAAAATGGCGTCTGACGGTGTGGGCGACGGACTTGACAAGGGCAGGGGAGTGGTGTCTACGGTGATGGTGAATGATGAGGATTATAAAAAGACCGAGGAAGAACTGCAGAAGTGATAATGATGAAGATTATGGTGCGAGGTTAGTGGACATGCTCAGTAGACGTGGTCATGTGCTCCCGGCGCTTTCCGTTTTGCTTGCCTGTGTTTTGATATCGGGATGCTCATTCCTTAAGAGCGGAGCAAATTCGCCTGAGACCCTCCCTCCTATTGCTGAAGAAAAGGTGTGCGGAGTGGTACCTAACAAGACGCTGCGAGAGAGGCTGTCTTTGGAAGTCGTAAAGTATCATTACGACAATTCGTCTTCTGGTGAGTCGTTTTCATGTATGTTGTTGGTGAATACCAGGGGCGGTGTTAGCCACGTGATGACTATTGAGTACCAGCCAGAAAAAGCCACACAACTGAGTGATATCACCGACAGGTACCGAAGCTTCTCTCCATTGTCCATCAAAGGAAAGGAAGGAGGGAGTGGTTGGGTGAAGGATGACTACACGAATCTGTTTTGGCTTTATCCAAATGATCACCTTCTCGTATTATATGTGTTTGAAGAGAGGTTTGGAGACGAAGGGATAAGCGGCAACCTCAAAGCCGGTTTACCTGGCTTCTTTGAGGAACTAATCAACGACATCCCTAGCTACAATAGGGAGGCGGGGAGTATTCCCTTTACGTCAGTGCCATCAAAGGATGCCACTTAATCCACCTGTTATGTCTGGAAATGCGTAGCAGCACCGTATCGCTTGGATGTCGATGCTGGCTGGTGCGCGCCTCTCCGACCCGAGTCGTGACCTGTTTCATTGTTAATGTCCGCTTTGGGTAGTTGGATCAGGCGTCATTGTGGTCTTCTGGGTTGGTTTGATTGTGTCGTTGTCGTCTGTCCTGACTCGTGACAGTTTGGTGGGGTCTGGGTTTTGAGGTGGGTTTTTCGTTGGTATCGCGTGGTGGTTGGGGGTGTGCTGGCACACTAAGGGGCCGGTAGGGTCGGAGTGGTGAGCCCGTTTGTGCGTAAGGTCAAGACAGCCTCGGGGGCGACGGCGGTGCAGATCGCGGTCAAGGAAGGGCGCCGGGACAAGGTGATCGAGCACCTGGGATCGGCCCACACCCCAGGGGGTCGGCAAAGTCGGTGGGTGAGGGTGTCTGAGTCGGTTTGGTAGGGATGGCGTGTCGCTAGGACAGGGGCGCGGGCCCCGTGGGGACGATGAGTGGTGTCTAGTCATCTCCTCGTCCTGGGAGCCCGCGCTGATGCCATCCTCCACCACGACCGCCCTGTCTCGCCAGCCCCTGACCCAGGTTC
>NZ_JAAIJY010000045.1 GCF_011752065.1 Actinomyces sp. ZJ308 | reverse complement strand
CATCCGCCTCTTCCTTGGGCCCGGCGTCTCCATCGCCTCAACCACCAGATCCCTGTCCAGACGCCCCAAACGAGCCATCAGACTACTGACCCAACCAACCCCCTAAACCGACTTTGCCGACCCCCTGCACCTCGCACCACAAGGTGCATTAAGACATACGTTGGTGAAGGTGCTCACTCACTCTCCTTTCGTCAGAAAGCACCTCGCACCACAAGGTGCATTAAGACGTAACCCGTGCAACCGTAGGAGTATGCTCTGTCTTGGTCAGAAAGCACCTCGCACCATAAGGTGCATTAAGACTAGATGGCGAACCGGGACAGGGACGCGTCGTCGAGGGGTCAAAAAGCACCTCGCACCATAAGGTGCATTAAGACTCATCAATCCCCTCAAGAGAGAACTTGACTCCACTACGTCGGAAAGCACCTCGCACCAGAAGGTGCATTAAGACTTGGCGTAGACGCGGATGGTTTGAGGTACGTCGGCTGTCAGAAAGCACCTCGCACCACAAAGTGCATTAAGACGGTTCCGTCGTCTCCTAATACGTCCTCTGCAACGTTGGTCAGAAAGCACCTCGCAGCATAAGGAAGCTTATTCACGGCGCTGGGTGACAGGTAGGCGACTGTGCAGGGGGCTGATGACCGGTACGATGGACGTCGTAGCGGGCGGCAGAGGCTTGCCCCCTGCGTTCGCATGTCGTCGAGGCCGTCCCTCCGAAGGCTCGAACCGGAGAGCCATGGTACGAATACGTCACTGGGGCAAGGGTTCGGCGGGCTCGAATCGCCAGGAAACCCGCATCACGTCGCCGTGATGTCCACAGGAATGACATTGGACCCCCAGCCCGCAGATTCGATCCGGCGGATCGGCGTGATTCCAACGTTCTACCCGCCTCTCGTGCGCCAGGATCCTTCTAATGTCATTTCTGTGGACACCGCACCGCTCCAGCACCACAGGAGAGCGGCCCATCCGACCACGAATCTGTTGAATAGACCGTCCAAGCCGGCGTCGACCGACCCCTGCTTAACATGGACGCCGTCCTCGTCGACAGCACCCCGAGCGTCCGCAGCAGTGTCCACCTCAAGTGGATTCGTGCCAGGTGAGCTCGCGGGATTCCAGCAAGCGTCACGCAGCCATCATGCCTATACCGCAGGGGCCGACCAAGCGGCCGCAAAGAAAAGTGGGCGGCGCCGAGAAGCTCGGCAGCCACCCACTGGTCGCCCACTCACGGGTGCAGTCAGGACATCAGCCCACGGCGCCCCGGCCGAGACCGGCCCCCGTTCCGGCCCGACCCCTCAGCTGCGGCGCAGGCGCAGGATGATCAGGCCGCCGGACAGCAGGATCGCCGCCATGGACAGCACGCCGATCGCCACACCAGTCACCGGCAGCCACCGCTCCCGGGCACTCTGGGCGGAGGACCGCTCCGCGGCGCTCGTGCGCCCCCGGCTGTCCTGGCTGCCGCTGGCGCCCACCACGACCTCGTTGCGGTCGTCGTGCCCGGCGCCGCCCGAGGACTGCGAGCCGGCGCTCGAACCATCCGGCACCGAGCCGCCGTTGGCGGGCGGAGCCCCTGCGGACGGAGCCGGCGCCCCCGGCTGGGGCGAAGCCGATGCCGAGGCCTCCGGGCCCGGCGTCGCGCTGTCACCGGCGCCGTCAGAGGCGCCCGGCTGATCCGGGGTGGCCGCACCGCCCACGGGCGCGGACCACTGCGGACGAGCCACCAGGGCCACTTCAGCCATCGTCTGCGCGTCCAGCGTCTCCGCCTGGACGCCACCGGACGAGGCCCTCACGACCTTGTTCTCCCCGATGTAGATGCCGACGTCGTAGACGTTGCCGAACACCGTGGACTGCGCGGGAGCCGATCCGGCCCCGCCCTGGCCCGCGGGCAGCGGGTTGGAGAAGAAGACGATGTCCCCGGGGTTGATGGCGCCATTCGCATTCACCCACAGACGTCCCTGGGAACTGAGCCAGCCGGCCAGGTCGTCCGGCTTCCAGGACCCGGTCAGATCGTGTCCGACGTCGGCCCGGTACCCCACCTGGGTGTTCTGGTCCGCCACGTACGTGGTGTGCGAGTAGTCCCAGCCGGAGAGCACCATGCCCACCAGCGCCGAGGAGGTGATCGGGTAGGGCCCCGAGCCGCCGGCGTGGACGTTCGTGCCCGACAGCGGCGTGGGACGCGACGGGTCCACCACCAGGGAACCTCCGGCGTCGGCGAAGGACTTGGCCCGGGCCACCACGTCACTGGCGGCGGCGCCGTCCGAGGCGGCCGTCGGGGCGACCGGAAGCCCCCGCGGCACGGCCCACTGGCCGTCGGCAAGCATGACGGAGACGGCCCCCAGCGCGCCGGCGGGGCTCGTGCTCTCCACGGTGTAGGTCAGACCACCGCCATCACCCGGCGCCTCATCGCCAAGGGTGGTCAGGGCGCCCGAAGCACCGCTGACCTGCGCCATCTCAGCAACCGTATTAAAAGTGGTGCCTGCGGCCGGCTCAGCGGCCACGGGAGCCACGAGGGGCGCGCTCAGCGAGGACGCCAGCACCACCGCACCCGCGAGGCCGACCAGCCCCGAGACGCGTCGACGCACAGCCTTCTTCACCGTCACCAACTGTCCTTCCACATCACCCGCCGGAATGGGGCATCTCTCCGGCGACCTACACTCGTTATCGTAACGTAACGTACACGGCTCCGACCACCTGGAAAAGGGGGCAGGACGCAGTTCACGGGCCTTGCGACGACCGCCCGGCAACGGCACTTCGACCAACCCATCCCTGATTCTCCCGTTCTCTCCTCAGGTTTTGTCAAGGTTGACCTGAGTCAGTCAGCCTCCGTAGACCTCGGGCCGCAACGTGCCGATGAACGGCAGGTTGCGGTACCGCTCGGCATAGTCCAGTCCGTAGCCGACGACGAACTCCGTAGGAATATCGAAGCCGACGTACTTGACGTCCACCTCGACCTTGGCGGCGTCGGGCTTGCGCAGAAGTGTGGCGATCTCCACCGAGGCCGCACCACGGGAGGACAGGTTGCCCAGCAGCCAGGACAGGGTCAGGCCGGAGTCGATGATGTCCTCGACGATGAGGATGTGGCGGCCGGTGACGTCGGTGTCCAGGTCCTTGAGGATGCGCACCACCCCGGAGGACTTGGTTCCCGAGCCGTAGGACGACACCGCCATCCAGTCCATCGGCACGCTCATGTGCAGCCGGCGCGACAGGTCCGCCATGACGTAGACGGCGCCCTTGAGCACACCCACGAGCAGGGGGTCACGGCCTTTGTAGTCGGCGTCGATCTGGGCGGCCATCTCGTCGAGGCGCTGCCCGATCTGCTCCTCGGTGATGAGTACCTGCTGAAGGTCCGATCCCATGTCCGTGGCGTCCATCCGCCCTGCCTTCCTCATGCGTCGTCATGGCTTCGCGGTGCCACCGGGGCCCGGGGAGGCCACCGGTCCGCGTCGACGCCATAAGCCTGCCACACCGGGCCCGACCTGGCACTTCACGCCACCCCTTCAGCAGCCGGGGACATTCTGCGCGTACGGGGACAGAAATCCCGCACCCGTACGCGTGGACTGTCCCCGGCCGCACGATAGCCTGCGCTCAGCCCACGCGGTGCACCCACACGTCGGGGCGGGCGATCTCGGCCGGGGTGGGCAGCAGCGCGGGGTCGGTCCACACGACGTTGAGCCCCTCCTGCCCGATGCGCGCCACGACGCTGCGCACGAAGGCTGCGCCGTCGGCGTACTGGGCCTCCTTGGCCTCCAGCCCCATGAGCCGGTGCAGCAGGAGCGCGCCCAGGCCCGGCCCGGGGCCGATGCCGTCATCGGCCGCACGGCTGCGCGACAGCACCGCTCGCAGCCGGTGCACCGAGGGCATCCGGTTGGGCCGCACATCGTCCAGGACGACCTCGGCGTGCCCCTCGAGAAACGTCAGCGCCGCCGCCAGGGAGGCGACCTCCGAGCGATCCCTGAAGTTCGTCAGCCCCTCGAGCACGCGTCCCCGGCCGGCGCGCGCCGCGATGCGCACCGCTCCGCCCCGCCGCCGTCGGGTCGCCCCCTCCCCCGTGCTCGCGCCACCGACACCGCCGATACCGCCGTAGGCGGCCTCGACGACGGCGCCGATGACCGTGCGCATGGAGTCGGTCAGGTAGGGGCCGAGCCAGGGGGCGGCCGCGAGCTGGACGGCGTGCGTCATCTCGTGCAGGCAAACCCAGGCGGGCAGGTCGAGCATGTCCAGGTCCATCTGGCGACGCACCGCCAGCACGTTGGGGGCCACGAGCAAGACGTGCGGGGACGCCGACGCCTTCCCATCGACGACGCCGGACTCCTCGCCCTCAGGCTCCTCGCCGCCGGGCCGGCCGGTTCCGGACCGCCCGACGTCGGACCGCCCGACGTCGGACCGGCCGGCGTCGGCACCGGTCGGGGCCGGGGGAACCACCTGTCCCAGGAGTCGGGTGGCGAGCAGGCTCATCGCCCCGGCCACCTCGGCGGCCCCAGCGAGCCGGACCGCCTCGGAGGCCCGCGGCGCGGGCACCTGCCCCATGAGGTCTCGCAGCGCCCGGGTGGAGGCGCGCACCAGGCCGGCCCGGTCGACGACGCTCACGCGCGTTGAGTCCGCGACCTGCTGGGCGGCCCGGTTCAGACCGGTGATCCTGGCGACCCAGGCCGGCGCCTCCTGGGCGGAGCGGCGCAGGACCGCCACCGAGCTGGCGCGCGTCGAGCGCGAGGCGCTGGGACCCGCCGGGATGAGCGCGGTCAGACGCTCCACCGTCCGCCAGTCGACCAGCCCCGCTGCTGTGCCGTTGGTCGTCACCGCCATGCCTTTCTCACTGACATCCCACTGAAATCACTGACATCGCCGGGCCCGCGCCCTTCAGGGAACCTACCGCACGGACTCTACCGGCCTGCTGGGCCTCACGCGGGTCTCAGGAGCAGCCGCAGGAGGCCAGGGGCGCCACGAAGTGGTTGTCGATGGCGGCGCCGGCCGCCGAGCTGCCGTTGGCGGGGAAGCCGTTGGCCAGGATCGAGAAGGCCAGCAGCCGCCCGTCGGCGGTCGTGACGACGCCGGCGAGCGAGGAGGTCTGCTCCAGCGACCCGGTCTTGGCGCGCACGGTTCCGGCGGCGGAGGTGCCCAGCAGGCGGTTGCCCAGGGTCCCGTCCAGGGCGGCGACGGGCAGGTCGGCGATGAGGGTGCGCCCGGTCGAGCCGCCCTCGTCCCCGGCGGACCTGGCCAGGATCTGGGTCAGCAGCCTGGCGGGCACCTTGTTGCCCTTGGCCAGCCCGGAGGCGTCCAGGAGGGTCAGCCCGGAGGTGTCGAAGCCGTCCTTGCGCAGCTGGGCGGTCACGGCCTTGGAGGCCCCGGCGAAGTCGGCGGTCTCCTTGGCGTGGACGGCCACGAGCCGCCCCTCGACCTCGGTCATCGTGTTGTCGGAGGTCTTGAGGGACAGGGCTAGGATGTCGGACAGCGGGGCGGAGGAGACCGAGGCCAGCTCCCGGGCGCTACTGGGCGCGGCCGCGCGGGACGCGTCGCCGTCGACCGTGATGCCGGCCTCGCTCAGGTGCCGGGCGAAGGCCTGGGCGGCCTCCATCGCAGGGTCGGCCGGGTAGCCCTGGTTCTGGGTGGCCGAGACGTCCACCATGATCGGCTGGACCTTGGCCACGTACTGCTCGTTGCCGGCCTCCCAGCCGTCGTTCCACTGGGCGCCGGTGAACAGAGTGTCGTCCAGGCGCAGGGAGACCGACGTCGTCCCCTGGGCCTTGAGCTGCTCGGCGGTGGCGCGGGCGAGGTCGCCCAGGCCCGCGTGGCCGGCCGTGGCGGTCGGGTCGCCGGCGTCCTCGGCCAGCAGGACGTCGCCGCCGCCCACGAGGGTGACGGTCTGGCCGTCCAGGACGGCCTTGGTCTGGAGGGTGTGGCCCGGCCCCATGGAGGACAAGGCCGCCCAGGCGGTGAGCACCTTGTTGGTGGAGGCCGGCGTCACCCCGGTGGAGGCCGACTGGTCCAGCAGCTCCTCCCCGGTGGCGACGTCGACAACCGAGGCCGTCACGCTCCCACCGGTCAGGGCGGCGTCGGAGGCGACCGCCTGGACGTAGGAGCTCAGCGCCGCCTTCGAGGGCGTGGGAGCCCCGGCATCCAGGCCGGAGGGGGCCGTGGTCTTGGCGCTGGGGCCGGCCGGCGTCGGGAAGGGCTGGGGGGCGACGTCGGCGTAGGCGACCGTCACCGGACCGGGTACCAGGTCGAGAGCATCGCCCAGGCTGTAGTAGCCGCCGAAAACCAGCAGGCTCGCCGCCGTCAGGGCCGCGGTCTGGACCTTGCGCATACGTCCTCCGGACTGGGTTGTTGACAGGCTGGGAAGGCCTGTATATCAGGTGGGTGGGGCGCCCGGGAGGTCGTCCCCGCCGGTGCACCGACGTGCAGAGTACGCGTTTGCTGACCTCAGGCGCTGTCGTGCGCCACACTAGTGCCATCAACACCCGCCCCGCCGGATCGACGCCGACCGCCAGGCACCGTTCCAGCGCCCAACGAACTGAAGACACGAGCGAAGGAGGCTCCCCGTGGAGTTCGACGTCACGATTGAGATCCCCAAGGGCAACCGCAACAAGTACGAGATCGACCACGAGACCGGCCGGATCCGCCTGGACCGCATGCTCTTCACCTCCACGCGCTACCCCGACGACTACGGCTTCATCGACGAGACCCTCGGTGAGGACGGAGACCCGCTGGACGCCCTGGTCCTGCTGGAGGAGCCGACATTCCCCGGCTGCGTCATCCGCTGCCGCGCACTGGGCATGTTCCGAATGCGCGACGAGAAGGGCGGCGACGACAAGGTCCTGTGCGTGCCCAGCGCCGACCAGCGCGCCTCCTGGCGCACCGACATCGAGGACGTCTCCGAGTTCCACCGCCTGGAGATCCAGCACTTCTTCGAGGTCTACAAGGACCTCGAGCCCGGCAAGTCGGTCGAGGGCGCCCACTGGGTGGGCCGCGAGGAGGCCGAGGAGGAGATCCGCCAGTCCTTCCAGCGCGAGGCCGACCGCATCGCCCGCGAGGGCCACTGACGCGAGCCGCCCGGACTGGGCGGGACAGGCTGAGCGGGGCAGGGCGGCACATATGCTCTCGGCTACCATCCGCGCCGCTCGTTCCTCGCGCCGCTCCCGCCAGACCCGCCACGCCTTCGAGCACATATGCCGCCCCACCCCTGCTCAGGGGTGGGGCGGTTCAGCGTCCCGGCGGGTCACCTCGCGGCGGGAGGACTGCCGCTGAGAGTGTTTAGAAACGCACCGCGTAGGGCATGACGCCGGAGTAGCGCATGGAGGTCACGCGCACGGTCATGCCGAAGGTCGGGGCCTCGATCATCGTGCCGTCGCCCAGGTAGATGGCCACGTGGTAGATGCCGGAATGGCTGCCGTCGGAGGACCAGAAGACCAGGTCGCCGGGCTGGGCGGCGTCGAGCGGGACGTGGGTGCCCTGCCCGTACTGCACGCGTGAGGAGTGGGTGAGGTACACGCCGGCGGCCTCGTAGGAGACCATCGTCAGCCCGGAGCAGTCCAGGCCCGACGCCGACTCCCCGGCCCACACGTAGGGCGTGCCGATGTAGCTCATGGCCGTGCTGATGGCGGTGGAGGCGGCGTTGCCGGAGTACGACGGCGCGGGCTCGGGCTCAGGAGCCGGGGCCGGGGACGGCGCGGGAGCGTAGTCCTCCTCGTCGTCGGAGGTCTCGGGCTGGGAGGTGGTGGCGGGGTCCTGGGCCGGGGCCTGGTAGGTGGGCTCGGGCTCGGTCGCCTGCTCCCGGGGGGCGGGGGTCGTCTCCTGGGGCTGGGCGGCGGCCTCCTCGGCCTGCTTCTGGGCGAGGTCGGCGGCGGCCTTCTCCGAGGCCTCCTTGGCCGCGGCCTGGGCGGCCGCCTCCTCGCGGGCCTTGCGCTCGGCCTCGACCTGGTTCTGGTACTGCGTCTCCAGCTCGACGGTGGTGTTGCGCTGGGCGGCCAGCTGGGTGATGAGGTTCTGGCGGTTGGTCTGGGTGGTGGTGACGGCGCTCTGGGCGTCGCGGGCGGCGGCCTCGGCGTCGGACTTGGCGGTCTCGGCGGAGGTCTTGGCGCTCTCCTTGTCCTTGACCTTCTGGTCGGCGATGGCCTGCATGCTCGTGGCCACCGACTGGAGGGCCTCGACGTTCTGGACCTTGGCGTTGTTGTTCTCACCGGCGCGGGCCAGGGCGACGTCGGCGTCGGCCAGGTCGGCCAGCGACTCGCTGGTCAGGTACGGGGTGAGGGGGTCGAGCGGGTTGCCGCTCTCCTGGTAGGTCTGCACGACGATCGAGCCCAGCTCCGAGCGGGCGGCCGCAGTGCTGGAGGCGGCGTTGTCGGCGTTGGTCTGGGCGGTCTGGGCGTCGGTGGTGGCCGTGTTGAGGTCGTCGACGGCGGTCAGGTAGTCCTCGTTGGCCACCTGCGCCTTGACCTGGGCGTCCTCCAGGGCGGTGCTCTGCTGGGCGAGCTGGGCCTCCAGGGAGGCGATGGAGGTGGAGGTCGAGCGCTCCGAGGCCTTGGAGCGCTCGATGTCGCTCTGGTCGACCGGGTCGGCGAGCGCCGACGGCGCCAGGGTGCAGGCCAGTGCCACGACTGCGGTGGCGACGACACCGTGTCCGTGTCGTCTCGGGGGGATCGGGCTCACAGGGGTTCTCCGTCGTGATGGGGCTGAACGTGAGGATGTCGTCTCACCCGGGGACCGGCGTCGGCCCACCGCCAGGATCCGTTCCGCGAGATCACGGGGGCGCGAAACGGAGGAGGGGATGAGGACGGCGGATGCGTCGGCCCGGATGCGACAAAACCACACTAGTCGCTTTGGCCCCAACTGAAAACAGAATTCACAGTATTCACAATCGTAACTTACGCCCCTGTAGTTCAAGGTTCTTGCTTGTGCTGACAAGGCTCCCGACGCCCGTCATCCGGTCGTGACCGGTATGACATCAGGCACAACCAACCGTTCGTGCAGGTCAGAGACGCTTTCGAGACGAGGTCGCCGGGGCTTCGGCGTGGGGCCGAAAACGGGGCCGACGGCGGTCCCACAACCCCGGACGGACCTCCTGCGCGCCGGGTCCGGCAGAGCCCGGACCCCGCATCGTGGACACACGTTTGGACCGCGCGCGGAGGAAACCGCTAAAGTCGGAGCATGTTCCGTCGTCCTGAGGCCCTCCGGCCGGACGCCCCCACCACGGGGCGAATGCGCAGCTGACGCGCACGCCGCCGTCGGCCCACGTGCGCGTCCCCGCCCTCACTCACACCATCGCAGAACCTGCAGAAACGGTGACGGCGGACGACCAAGCGCCACGACATCTCGCCCCTGACTGCGTCCCCGGCCGTCTCGCCGGGCGCAGCGGGTCGCCGGGCAGGACCACCCGCAAGCGCGCCGGAGGCAACGGCGCGGCGCGGGCACCGCCCGTGGCACTGACATCGCCGCCGGTCACCAGGAACCACCAAGGAGTCCTCATGACCGACCAGCACCCCTCCGCCCCCGAGCAGGCCGCCGACCGGGCCGCTGACCAGGCCGCCGAGCAGGCGGCCTCCCAGAACGAGGCCCGGCCCCCGGCCCCCTCCCCCACCAACCCGGCCGGGTGGCGCTTCGAGACCAAGCAGGTCCAGGCCGGGCACGACCCGCTGGCCGAGCCGACCCATGCGCGGGCCATCCCGATCTACCAGACCACCTCCTACGTCTTCGAGTCGGCCGAGCAGGCGGCCGCCCGCTTCGCCCTGAGCGACCTGGGCCCCATCTACTCGCGCCTGACCAACCCCACCAATGACATCGTCGAGCAGCGGATCGCGGCCCTGGAGGGCGGCGTCGGGGCGCTGCTGACGGCGTCGGGCCAGGCGGCCGAGACCCTCACCTTCCTGACGCTGGGGCGCTCCGGCGACAACATCGTGGCCTCCCCCTCGCTGTACGGCGGCACCACGAACCTGCTCACCCACACCCTGCCGCGGCTGGGCTTCGAGACCCGGTTCGTGGACGACCCGGGCGACCCCGCGGCCTGGGCCGCACTGGCCGACGAGCGCACCATCGCCTTCTACGGCGAGACCATCCCCAACCCGCGCGGCGACATCCTCGACATCGAGGCGATCGCGGCGGCCGCCCACGAGCTGGGCATCCCGCTGGTCGTGGACAACACGGTGGCCTCGCCGTTCCTGACCCGCCCCATCGAGTGGGGCGCGGACATCGTGGTGGCCTCGGCGACGAAGTTCCTGGGCGGGCACGGCTCCTCCGTGGCCGGGGTGATCGTGGACGCCGGCAGCTTCGACTTCGCCGCCCAGCCCGAGCGCTTCCCCACCTTCAACACGCCCGACGAGTCCTACCACGGCCTGGTCTACGCCCGGGACCTGGGGGTGGGCAGCCCGCTGGGCGCGAACCTGGCCTTCATCCTCAAGGCACGCGCCGAGGGACAGCGCGACCTCGGCTTCCCGCTGGCGCCGCACTCGGCCTTCCTCATCGCCCAGGGCATCGAGACGCTCTCGCTGCGCATGGAGCGCCACGTGGACAACGCCCTGGCGGTGGCCACCTGGCTGGAGGGGCGCGACGACGTCGCCGCCGTGCGTTACTCGGGCCTGGCCTCCAGCCCCTACTACGAGCTGCACCGCAAGTACTGCCCGCGCGGGGCCGGATCGATCGTCACCTTCGACCTGGCCGGCGGGCGCGAGGCGGGGGCGGCCTTCATCGACGCGCTGGGCCTGTTCTCCAACCTGGCGAACATCGGCGACGTGCGCTCCCTGGCAGTCCACCCGGCCACCACCACCCACTCCCAGCTCGACGACGCCGGGCTGGCCGCGGCCGGCATCAGCGCCGGGACCGTGCGCCTGAGCGTGGGCATCGAGCACATCGACGACATCCTGGCCGACCTCGAGCAGGGCCTGGCGGCGGCGCGCGCCGTCGGTGCAGGCGGAGCTGCTGGTACCGCCGGGGCGGCCGGAGCCTGAGCCGGCCGTGAGCGCGCGGACGTGCCTTAAGGCCCGCGGACGGCCCTGAAGGGTCAGCCCCGGAGCCCTATGGTGCGTCCGCGAGGCGGCGTCGATTCTTCTTCCACTCGTTTCCCGATGATCGCGACCAGAGGCAGCCTTCCATGAGCAATCCCACCTCCTCCTACCCTCTGACCATCCCCTCCGCCGACGACACCGCGCCCGCCGCCTACGGCGTGGGGACGGCCTCCTCCAAGCTCGTCGACCGCAAGGCCGGCTCCCCCACCGGGGCCTGGCGCCCGGGAGACGAGCCGGGACGCCGTCGTTTCCTGGAGATCGGGGACCTGCCCCTGGAGTCCGGGGAGGTCCTGCCGGACACGGTCCTGGCCTTCGAGACCTGGGGCCAGCTGAGCCCCCAGCGGGACAACGCGGTCCTCGTGCTGCACGCGCTGACCGGCGACTCCCACGTCACCGGCGAGGCCGGGCCCGGGCACCCGACGCCGGGATGGTGGTCGGACCTGGTGGGGCCGGGCCGGGCCATTGACACCGAGCGCTACTTCGTCGTGGCGGCCAACATCCTGGGCGGCTGCCAGGGCTCGACGGGGCCGTCGTCGACGGCGCCTGACGGCAGGCCCTGGGGCTCGCGCTTCCCGTGGCTGACCACGCGCGACGCCGTCGAGGCCGAGGCCCGCCTGGCCGACGCCCTGGGGATCGAGGTCTTCCACCTGGTCATCGGGGCCTCGCTGGGCGGGCACCGGGCGATCGAGTGGGCGGTCACCCACCCGCAGCGGGTGCGCAACCTGGCGCTGGTGGCCACGGGCGCCTCGACGACCGCCGACCAGCTGGCCTGGTGCCATCTCCAGGAGCTGGCGATCGTGGCCGATCCCTTCTTCTTCGACGGCGACTACTACTCCCACTCGGTGGGGCCGGTGCGGGGGCTGGGGCTGGCGCGGGCGCTGGCGCACACCACCTACCGCAGCGCCGCCGAGCTGGACGAGCGGTTCGGGCGGCGCCACCAGGGCGAGGAAGATCCGGCCGTGGGCGGGCGCTACCAGGTGGAGTCCTACCTGGACTATCACGCCGGCAAGCTGCTGGCGCGATTCGACGCCAACACCTACCTCATCGTCACCCACTCGATGATGGTGCACGACGTCGGCACCGGGCGCGGCGGCATCGAGGCGGCGCTGGCCGGCGTGCAGGCGCGCACGCTCGTGGTGGACGTGGACTCCGACCGGCTCTTCCTGGCGGCCCAGGCCGAGGAGCTGGCCGGCGGCATCCCGGGTGCCCGGCGCGAGACGATCACCTCCCTGCACGGGCACGACGGCTTCCTCATCGAGGCCGAGCAGATGGACGCGATCCTGCGCGACTTCCTGGCCGGGGCCTGACGAGAGAGAGGCACCCGCCCTCAGACATCTGACGCCCTGGACCAGGCGACCAGGCTACCGGGAACCGCTTGCAGCTCATTCTGTTCTCCCGTAGGGTCAAAGCATCTTATCTGACCGCCCAGTTACTTGATGGAGAAGCGCATGGTGGACAAGGCCAAGACCCGCGAGAATCTTCAGAAGCTTGCCGACTTCGTGGGCACCAAGACCAGGTCCTTGGGTTTCGAGGATGGGCCGAACGGAGAAGCAGCCAATCCTGGAAGCACGTACGCCCTGGGCATTAACGCCCCGGACACGTGGACGTCCACTCTCGCAGACCAGGAGGCCGACTCCGTCAGGGAGCCCCTCAATAACCTGGCCAGCGATTTTGCCGGCCTTCACGAAACTCTCAGCTCGGAAACAAATTCTCCCTCTTTGCAAGACGAGTAGCCTTCCACTACGGTAGCCATCACGCAAGACCACAAGAAATGAAACTGAAAATGGGTACCATTAAACTCGATCCAGAGAACCTGAAGAAAAAGATCAAGGGCTTCGAGATAAATCAGATGAGGCGGGTCGCGCCTGACCGAATATAGACACGGAGGGAGAGCGAGAACCTGGGAGACCCCTCACCCTCAAAAGCGATTGACACCTTCTGCAACAACTCCGGCCACCCACATCGATGATGTTCGCGCCCGCGCCGATAAAATTGAGACCGAGATGAACCGGATCATCGAGCTCAATCAGAACAGCATCGCCACAATGAACGGCGGAACAATCACCGTAGAGAATGTTCCAGACGCGGTCCTGCAAGGAGGCGAAAACGAGTTCAACAACTGGAGCCAAGGAGCTCTAGACGCCAAGGACCTCCAAACAATTCTTGGTGGCGGTACACCGAAGAGCGGCCGCAGCTACGAAGACGTCACAGCGTCAATGACTACCAATACGGGTAATACTTCCTACTCCGTTGGCCTCATCGACACAATAGGCCCGGAAAATATCACACAATTGCCGCTCGATACAGACAAAATCCCCGGCCTTAGCGGAAGATCTGACGCAGACATCGCAATAGCATACCAAAGAAGCCTAGACTTAACTAGTATACTCGGCGAAGCCCTGGCCAGCGCCTCAACAACGTGGGGCGATAAAAAATCACAGGAAGTGGCCGACAAAATTGTCGACTCAGTGAATGACAAAGGACATTACGGTAGAATTACCGTACTCAACGCCATCATGGACGGCACAGACTCCGACGGCGATCATGTAAACGACCTGAAGTTCGGAAAAAATTTTCTCGTCGACATGGCCGAGGGACTCGAAAAAATCGATTACAACGCAGTAAGCAGCTACTACAGCTACCTTAACAGTGCCGACCCTAACATAAAGTCAATAGGTGAAAATTATATTGGAGAATATCTAAAAAACCAGTCGCATGACCCCCTTGCCGGAGTTCTAAGTGCAATGGGAAACAATTCCGATGCAGCAAGGATACCACCCCGACGGCACCACCGGAGCAGACACCACACGCCTATTTGATCTTTCGAAAAGAAACTGGGGCAAAACCGGGCTCGCAGGATTTACGGCAGCCATTGCCGCAGGATCGTCTAAACGAAATGGAGATGGAGGCAACGAAACTGTTCGCGCCGACGATCTATCAGGATTCTCAATTATGTATCTGGTGGACAACACGGACAAGGAGTTGTACAACGATGACACCAAGGCCCATGTTGGACAGCTACTGGCTAATTGCGCGCCCGAGCTAACGAGCGCCTGGGGCGAGGGAGGCTTAGTCAATAGCCGAACCGGCAAATATCTTCCCGGATTCCGGGATATTGATGATAAAGAAGTTCAGTTTCGCTACGTCGCAGATCTGTCTTACGCGGTTGCCGACAACGCAGACGCAACTGGAACGATTGCCGCTGGCTTGGCAGAATTTGCGCGGCAACGCTCCCAGGACAGTATCGCATATTATGATTCAGATGCCGATAAACTCGGCGGTATTCACAATGCCTATAACCAGGGCGCTGAGGCAGTGGGGGTCCTCACGGGACTTGCCGATCAAAAGTCCAGCAACAATGCGGAAGAAAACTCAAAGGGCGCGAATGCTGCGGTCAACATATTTAGCGACATCGCACTCACAGGACTCTCCGCTTGGAGCGGTCCAGCAGCTGTCGCCGTTAATTCTACGGCAGGACAAATGATTAAACCAGCGGTGACCACACTAGCAAAACCAGTTATCGCCGATGCAGTATCCAATGCAACTGGATCAGAGGCCGTAGAAGTTCCTACGGAGAATTCAGAACGATCACTGTGGGCCGCTTCAGTACAAGATGCGGCAAATGCGGGACTGCTTGATGAACGTGATTTCGACGCTGACAATAGCAATACCTACACTTGGATAAAAGAGAACGAAGACGGATCACACTCCATCGATCTTTCGAACACCCATGGCGCGAAGAATCGCGAGGTGACAGATTGGGTCAACTCAGTGCAATCTCCGGACGCCAAGCGTGACCCGAATGCACCTAAACGCCCAAGAGATCCAACTTTAGATAAATTAAACGACGATTTTAAAGGAGTTCGTGCCGACGGTCGCACTCGAGGCGTAACTGAAGGGAAGAACAGGAAATGAAGCGAGCTACAGCCCTCCGAAAAGGGATATCCTTGATTGTCACGTCATTAACGACAGCACTCCCGCTCACTCTCGGTGGATGCAGTGTCATCGGCAAAGCCAGCGCACCGGCGTCCATCACCAATGCTGTGAACGACAACATCAATGTATGCGAACTGATCGATGCAAAGCAGCTGGAAGAACTCACTTCATCTCAGGTTGTGCGCTACGCTTACGAACACACTCCTGTTCCCGCCAACCAGCCCACCGGTGAAGAAACGATCTTTCCCACCCTTCATTGTAGAATATATTTTCCCGATGATACGCCCTTCTCTAAAATCGAAGTTCACTACATAGCACGCACGGTCGAAGACTTCGGTGAAGGCATGGCCACTGTTCCATTCGACCGGGCTTTGTTGCATGAGGGGGTGGAAGAGATATCTTCCAGTAATGTGGAAGGACAGGGCTTCGTTTACGAAAACAACACTTCAGGACCACTACTATCTTGGAGATATCCTGACGGACATGTCCTCACAATGAGAGTTTCGTACGCGGATAACGATAAGCTGCATCAGAGTATTCAAATGCTCACCTCTTTTTTTGAGATCACGGGTAACCGTATACCACATGTCGCAGCCGATGAACCAGAGCTAGAGCTGACACACTACCCCGACGATCCTGCATCAGTTAACAACGATGAGTAGATATCGACCTAGTGTCGCGTGTCGTTAGTTTGTTTTTGGTTGGCATTTGGTGAGGATCTCGTCGGGGGTCTTGGTCCAGGCCAATGGGTGGCAGCGTTGGTTCCAGCCGTTGATGAAGGCGCGGATCTTGGCGTT
>NZ_JAAIJY010000044.1 GCF_011752065.1 Actinomyces sp. ZJ308 | reverse complement strand
CATCGGCATGCGCACCCCCGCCGAGCACGAAGCCGCCTGGGCCCCCGACACCCACCGCCAGGAACAACTACAACCAGCCACCACCACATCCAGCTAAACCAGCCTCCACAAAACCCGGGGCTTGACAAGCTGTGGCGTGATGTTCTCGGTGCCGGATTCAACGTCGGTGAGCTGCTGGCCGTCGCCGCAGGGCTGGTCGCCGCCGGATTACTGGCGCTAACCGACGGTGTTCTGCGTGGGCTCCGCGCCACTCTTCCTTCCCCATCGTCTCCGGCCAGGCGAGGCCGCGGCCGGCACCGATGGTTCCCGACTCTGCGGCCGGTGGTGCTCAGCCGGCGCGGCATCGCGGCGACAGCCGCCCTTGTCCTTCTTCCGTCCGTTGTTCTTGCGGGCGCCACAGCGGTCCCGCGCTACGCCTGGAGCGCCCCGGTGCGCCAGAACGTTGCAGCCCCGCTCAGTGGCTCCGAGCTGCCGTCGTCTCCCAGTTCGCTCGGCTCCCAGACGAGCTGGAGCAAGGACATTGACGGACTGCTCGACGTCGTCGGAGGTGCGGCCGGGCCCGTCGTTCTGACCACCAGTGGCCTCATGGGTCTTGACCCGAACGACGGTTCCGTCCGCTGGTCCTATCACCGCGACGGCGCGATCTACGACGAGCTGGGCAGGAACAGCGTCGTGGACACAACCCTCGACAGGCACCTCATCACCAGCCCCGACAGGCGACATGTCGCCTTGCGAGTGCTCGGCCCCGGAACCGCCATCAATGGCGAACAATCGAGTTATTCCGATCGGGACCGGAATCGCTCACAACCGTATATCTCCCTGGTCGTCGACGCCGTCACCGGAAAGGTCACGAACGAGCATCTCAGCGCCGGCGGAGCGCTTCAGCTCACGGACAGCGCCCTGCTCGATGACACAACCGCCTACTCACTGGCCAACGACGCCAAGCTCTGGGACTTCCAGCAGCTAGGATTTCCTACGCCAAGCCTTGGCTCGGAGGCTCATATTGGGACTGCCGGCCATTCCTCCTTCCTCATTGATACCGACGGTCAGGGGAATCTGTCCCTTGCCCCACAGGCGCACCCCTCCAAGACCAGGCCGGTACCGAATCTGCTCTGCGATCAGTTCGGTCGCGTGGAAGTCGCCGACGGTTGGGTCGCCTACTTCGATGACAACACGTGGCCGAAGGCCACAACTAAGACCGAGGCCGGACAAGCCCATGCCGTGAACCTTGACGGTCTGGCCGGTGTCCCCGGATCAGAGACCCAGAGCTATGACCTGGGAACCACGCTGGGAGTCAACGCCATCGCTTCACGAGCCTCAGGAACACTGGCAATGCTGCCATCGAGCGCACCGACCGACGAGGGTAACCGCTTCCCGGAGTTCGATTCCCGTTGGGACGGGATCCCGTCGGTCGGACAAGTCTTCGATCCTCGCAGCAAGACCGTGGCACCCGCGCAGGAAGCCACTGGAATCGCGGGGATCGCCGTCGGTATCACCTCCCCCGCCATGGAGGAGAACCCCGGAGGGCAGATCACCGCCCGGACCCCCGACGGCCGCACGGCCTCCCTGCCCATCGCCCCTGGGACGACTTTCTACTCACCAGGGATCAGCGAGTACTCCAACGCTCAGCTCAACGACCTGGCAGTCGCTCACAGTAAGGACACCGCTCTGTCGGCGGTGAATGCTCCGGGGGCCACCCTCATCATTCTCAACACCGCTCCTCCTCGGGACGGACGGGCAAAGTATTACAGAATCCTCGGCATCACAGGGGGACACTGATGCACGATTTCACACACCGCACAGCCATTCTCCGGGGCCGATTCTTGGCTGCGCTCAACCGCCACAAAGGCTTATGCTGCGCCATTGTGTTGACACTCGCACTTTCCGCAACGTCGTGCGGTACGAGGAGCGAGACCAGCCCTCGCGAATCCCTCACCATCACCTCACGGACCATGCAGAACACTGACGAATTACTGTCAGTATCCACCCCCACCAACGGCGGAAGTTTTATCTCAACAGAACTCCGCAACAACACCCTGACGGTCGCAAGCAGCACGCCCAGGACCGATGCACCTCAGTGGGCTATCGACATCACCTTGTCCCACTCTCCCAACAGCGATATCTCCTGGGCCGACTTTTCAGAACGCGGCCTTATTGATCGACTGAGCTCGACGACTGCCGGTGCACTCGTCGTAAGCCCGAACGGAGACTACGTCTCCATCGCGATGCAGGTGGAACCGAAGCAGCAGAGCGAGTCAGAGCCACTGGATCGGTCACGCCGTGCGGATGCAGCACGCCAGCGCCGCGGTTACGTCATCGTCCTTGACGCCAAGACGGGGAAAACCGTTCTCACCCGAGAGGTCTCCGGATTCATCCTGGCTCAGGCTCTCACCAATGACCATCTCGCCGTCGAGACCGCCGAGGCCTACTTTCCCGCAGGAGCAGGAAAGGGAACCATCACCACCCTTCCACTCAACGACCCCTCCTCCCCCACGACGATCGCCACCGACCAGTGGCTCGTGGGAGCCGGCCAACGCTCGCTGCTCCTGTCACCGCAACCACTGTATTTCGAGATGTGTGACAACCCCTGCGGCCCCTTCATTCTGACCCGCATGGGGACAGACGGCACGGCGTTGGGCACCATCACGCATGCCGACAGGGTCTACCGCGGCGGCTGGGTCCAGAGGCACAAGGACTCCATTCCTGACGGCGAGGCAAGGGCCTATTCTGCACCGGCGGGTACAGAGGTGGTCGGGGTGGACACCGGAGCCGTCGTTGATATCAGCGGCGGTAGCGCTGACGAAAGAGGGGTACCCACTGGTCCGGGCCTGCTCATCAGCCAGACGAGCACCGACGAGAACGGCAATTCCGTCTCCACCCCAGTCTTCTGGCTCAGCGCCGCCGACGACGGCCACCCCCACACCGAGAACCTCGAACAGTTCAGCAACAAGTAGCACCCCACCTCCCCTCCCGAGGAAAGACAACCCGCTATGCCACCCACTCCCGACGTCAGCGCAGACGACCACACGTCCGACAGCACCCCCGACTCTGCCGACGTGATGTCCGCTGCATCCGAGCAGTCCCCGAACTCATCGGAATGCTCCACCGATGACGCCACCTCCGCCTCCGAGACGGCGCTCGCTCGACGTCGGCACCCCCGCATGCCCATGGAGCGCCGACGGGTCTGGTCGCGGCGCCTTGAGGGTTTCTTCTGGGCGCTGAGAGCCGGTTCGCTGCTCGCCGTCGTCGTGGCGGTCGGCCTCTACCTGGCGTGGCGCACTGATCTGACGATGCGGTGGGTGTTCCTCAAACTCGGCCTCACGCCGCTCGTTCCCGCCGTCGTCCTATGGGGAATCGGTATTCTCGCCTGGGGGGGAACCTGCTGAGTACTGGGTCGACTGGCAGCATCGGGCGAGGGCCTGCCGACGCATCATCATGCGGCTCGTACCCGTTGCCGGGGTGGTCGCCTTAGGCCTGTTCAGCGCCAAAGGCGCACTGGGCCTGTGGTACGCCACCTTCACGAGGCTGGACGCCAGCGCCGGTGAGTTGCTCACCTTCGCGATGGCGGCCCTGGGGCTGGGCGCCTTCTTCGCCTTCGACCTTCTCCAGCGCGTCACCCGATCGTTCTTCCCCGACGTCGCGCAGACCTCCACACACCCTCCACGGCATAGGGCCGACGGCCTCTCACGCCTCTTGCCGCCCCGCTTCCGGAGCGCTGGATCCTGGGGCTCACGTCTCGCTCTGATCACCGTCCTGGTGACCCCCTCCCTCGTCCTCAGCGGCAGCGCCTATCTCGCCTACGACTGGGACCGGTCGGAGCCCTATCCCGTCGCCGCCCCTGCCGTCCTGCCGAGCTACCCGGTTTCCCTCCCATCTGAGGCGACCTGGACCCACGACATCCACTCCGTGCTGGACGTCACTGCGGGAGCCGCTGGTCCTCTCGTGCTGACCGATGACAGCCTTCTCAGTCTGGACCCCTCCACCGGCAGAATCCGTTGGGAGTACGACCGCCAGGGCAAGAAGTTCGCCCAGCACGGGGTTGCTCTGGACGGCGTCCGGGGAGAACCGCCCTACCTCATCACTAGCCCGGACAGGCGTCACGTCGCCGTGACGCTCGGGGAGCTGGATTCCTCGGAGAAGAACTCCGACAACGATCTCGGTCTTGAGCCGGCCCTCACCATCGTCCTGGACACCGTGACCGGGCGCGTCACCAACGTGCACTTCAACGACGGTGTCGCCGTCCAGCTCACCGACTCCGTCCTCCTGGCCGGCAGTACCGTCTACTCATTGGCCGACGACTCCGTCCTGTGGAAGCTGAGCGACGTCGAGGCCGATTTCTCCCCGGCTACCTCTTCGGACCGCTCTCCGTACACGGGCACTGGCGGGCACGCCAGTCTCATGTTCATCGACACGATTGGCACAGGTGAACGTAACGGAACCGGCCGCATAACTCTCGTACCGGACACCAACCCCCGTGACGTCAGCCTCGCCATCCCGACCGCCTTCGCCCACGGGAGCCCGCTGGTCGTCGACGGCTGGACCATCACCTACACAGACATGGACCAGGACGAGCTCTCCTCTGCCGAATCGAGCTACATGAAGGCTCACAGTGCCCAGGCCGTCTCCCTCGACGCCCTGGCGAAGGTGCCCGGCGCCGACACCCGCACCTACGACCTGGGCCAGACCCTCGGCATCGCCCCGATGACGTCGCGGCTCTCCGGGAGGCTGGCCGTCCTGCCCGCCACTGCTCCCGTTTCCAGCACGCCGGAGAACAGACTCATCCCAAACTTATGGACGGATCAGTCCTTGGTCGCCACCACCTTCAACCCCCGGACACGTGCCGTACTGCCAGCCTCCCAGGACCCTGGGCTCGTCACCGCGGTCGGGATCACCCGGGCCGACGACGGACAGGGACGTATCAGCCTTCAGTCGGGAGACAAGTCGAACACCACTTCCATCCCGTTGGAGAACGGCACGGTCTCCTTCGTCCCAGGAGCAAGCGGCCACAACCCCGGACTCTTCGACTTCCCCGTGGACGGGTCGGGGCAGTCAACGATCAACCAGGGCAAGGACATCAGCGCGCTCAGCACGCCAGGGGTCACCGTCGTGCTGCTACGCCCCACCAACGAGAGCTGGACCACCGGCACACGCCTTCGTCTCTACGGACTGGTAGGAGCCTCGTCATGAGTCAGCGAGCCACTCGAGACCCCCAATGCACGTCTGCGCGCCGTCGACGTCGTTACTACGCCCGACTGCTCCTTGCCGCAGCTGTGCTGACCCTGCCGTTGAGCGCCTGTGGCGGTCAGCAGACCTTAGCCTCGGACCGGGCCACGGAGAAGGTCACCGTCAAGACCACCGAGCTCACCGCCGAGCAGGTCGCGCGCATCGAGGATGCCGGCAACACGGGCGCGGACGTCGAGTTCACCTCTCTTCCCGCCGAGAACAGCACCATCACGGTGCTCATCAACTGGGAGGAGAACCACCTCAAGCCCTCGGGAACCACCCTCGTCAGCCGGAACCGATCAGATGACGGCTTGAAGTGGGCAGTGACGATCACTCCAGCGAGTGCCTCCCTCAGTGCTCTGAGCGAGTCGGAGACCCCGCAGAGGAACCTCACAAGCCTGTTGCAGTCCCACGCCAGCGGACAGATCCTCGTCAGCCCCAACGGGCGCCGTATCTCCCTCATCCTCACACCGCACAAGGGAGACCTCAATGGCCGACTGGCCGAGCAGTACTCCTACGTCGTCGTCCTCGACGCCACCAGCGGCACGGTGGTGCGTACCGAGGAGCTCAACGGAGTGATCCTGGGACAGGGTCTGACAAATAACGCTCTGGCCGTCGAGACGGCCTACGACTACTTCCCCGGAGGCACCGGGCAGGGCCGGATCCACGTCTTCCCGCTGGATAATCCGTCTGCCACCTCTGCGAACTTCGACACCGATCAGTGGCTTGCGGGGGCCGGGACTGACTCGCTGCTGCTCTCGCCGCAGCCGCCCTACCCGTATGGACCCGAAAGCGCCTCCGGCCCATCGACGGTTACCCAGGTGGATACCTCCGGGAAGGTCCGCAGAACCATTGACGGAGTCGAAACCGTACACCCCGGCGGCTGGGTCACGCGGGTCAGCGACCCGGCGGCGGCCAACGCTCTGGCCAACCAGACGGCGGATAAGAACAAGGAGAAGGATGCCTCGATCAACGCCGCTCAGCAGAGCCTGACGCGGCAGGTCCTCAATGTCTCCACAGGTAGCAGTGTGGACGTCACTGGGGCGAACGTGAGTCAGGTGGAGGTGGAGAGCGGCCCCGGCCTGCTCATCAGCCAGACGACCACCGACGAGAACGGCAATTCCGTCTCCACCCCAGTCTTCTGGCTCAGCGCCGCCGACGATGGCCACCCCCACACCGAGAACCTCGAGCAGTTCACCAACAAGTAGCACCCCACCTCCCCTCCCGAGGAAAGACAACCCGCTATGCCACCCACTCCCAACGACAACACGGCCGACGTCACCTCCGACGACACCGCAGCCAGCACCGCCGACTCTCCCGAGCCCAGCTCCCAGCACGACGTCGCCCTCGAGAACCGCAGGCAGCGGCACCGGCGCATCATCGCGGCACTGCGCTCACTGCGCTTCGGCTGCCTCCTCGCCCTCATCGCAGCGACCATCCTCTACTTCACCTGCAGAAGCGGGATCACCAAGGTGGCGGGCAGTCTCCTCTCGCTGTCCTGGAAGGGCATGGCACTGACCGTGTTCCTCTGGGCCTGCGGTGTCGTTCTCTGGCCCGAGCCACGCCATGACCGTCCCGACTCGCGCAGCAGGCTCCTGGCCGCCATCCGGTCCTCACTCATGCTCCTGCCCGCAGCGCTGGTCCTGGTCTCCGCCGGGTACACCACGACCTCGGTCATCAGGCTCTGGAGAACCGTGTTCTCGACCTACACGGTCAACCTGGGGGAGGCCCTGGCCTACTCCGCTGGGATCGCGACCTTCGGTCTCCTACTGTCGACGGACGTTCTCCTGCGGGCCGCCCGAGCGACATTCGAGCCCTACGCCAGGCAGTCGCTCTACGGCTCCGACCCGATCTCCTCGCGACTGCTCGATCTCCGCGATGAGCTGCGCACACAGCCCTGGCGCTCGACCGCGCGAGCCCGCGGTCCCCGCGCCCTGCTCGCCCTGGTTCCCGTGATGGCGCTGGTCGCGTCCTTCACCGTGCCCTACATCGGTCATCCGTCGGCATCCCGTCGGCCCGTCATCGCGCAGACCACGGGCCCGTCCGTGAATGCCGACCAGCTGCCGGAGTATCCCTCCGGTTTCACCTCGCAGGCCATGTGGACCAAGAACCTGCCTCCGGAACAGAACGTCACCGCAGGCGCCGCCGGCCCCGTCATCCTCACACAGGACGGGGCCATCGGGCTCAACCCTCGCGATGGCGCAACCCTGTGGAGCTACCAGCGCAAGGGCTCGACCCTGTGGAGCTACCAGCACGAGGGCTCGGCAGCGGGAGGCGTCATACACAGCCCCGATGGCCGCTACATGGCGATGAGATTCACCGAGCCGGACGTCTACGCGTCACTGACCGATACGGACGGAAGGCTGGAGACCTCGATGCCGGCCTTCGCCACCGTCGTCCTCGATACGATCACTGGCGCCACGATCTTCGACTGGCGCGGAGACAGTCCCCTCCAGCTGACGGACTCGGCGGTCCTCTACGGCACCACCGCCTACTCGCTGACCGACCGCTCGAAGATGTGGGATCTTCGCGAGCTGACCATCAACGGCGCATCGGGCTCCAACGCCGCGCAGGCCGGATACTCCGGCACGGCCGGCCACTCAACCTTCATCCTCACGCTTCCCTCCGAGAAGCGTGATGTTCTCGCCCCACAGAACGATCCCACCACAACGCATGGGCTTCCTACGCTGACCCCGTGGTCATCCAGCACCGCCTCCAGCAGTGCCACAAACCCCGGTCCCGTCGTGATCGACGGCTGGGTCGTCGTCGACAAGCCAGGCGGAAAACAGGTCAAGCCCTCATGGCTCAAAGAGAAGCGACGAGATACAGAGGTCCAGGCGGTCAATCTCGATGGACTCGCCGGCATCCCCGGAGCAGATACTCGGGCCTACGAGCTCGGCATGACCTCCGAGGTCAATGAGACCGCCTCACGGCAGTCGGGAACCCTCGTGACCTTCCCGCCCCTGCCCGCGGAAGAACCGCCGAATTCCTCCCCATCGCCTCTTCCCCTGTGGGAGTCCTCCGGAACCGTGGGCAGCGTCTTCAATCCTCGGACGCTCACCGTGACGACGGCGGCACAGACACCGGGACTCGCCGCCGCCTCCGTCGGCGTCACCCAGGTGACCTCCGGTGAGACGATCGAGGGCCGGCTCACCGTCAAACCCGGGGACGGCTCGCCCGGCGCGTCAATCCCCCTGGCGCCGGGGACAACGTTCTCGCCACCGGGAGACAGGCTCTACAACCCTCAGCTCAAGGACCTGGCGCTCGCAGACGGCAAGCATGATGACAATCTCGTCACCGCTGTCGCCACTCCCGGCGCCACCATCATCATGCTTCAGACAGGAACTCGGTTCTCCGGCACCTCTCGCATCTACGCAGTAGGAGGAGAAGCGCGATGATACACCGCACGAAGCACACGAAAAAGCACGCCGCAATTCCCGGGAAGCCCCATCACCGCACCGGTTCGGCGGCAAGTCGTGCCACTCGATCCCTGGTGGCAGCGCTCCTCGTCTCACTCCCGCTATCCGCCTGCGGATCCTCAGCCCCAAAGCCTGCCGCGACCACGCCGTCGGCGGGGCTCTCTGTCACGCCACTCAGCCCTCACGAGGTGGAGTCCGAGCGGAACCACTTCGATATCATCGATGTTGGCGACCTACCTACCCGCTATGGGACCGTCAGGGTGGACAACTCGCAGGTCTCATCCGATGTCAAGTCGGAGCGCTCAGGAGTCGTCACCAGCTACAAACCGGGCAGCACGGGGTACAAACCGGATATCAAGGGCATGCAGTGGGCAAGCCGCATCGAACCCGCGGTATTCGATCACGAGTACCGGTACAGCAGTGATGACTGGGCAACCACTCAAAAGAGCGCGTTCCGTCTTCTCGATCAGAAGTCCTCCGGCGTGGGCGTCGTCAGTCCCGACGGGCAGCACATCTCGCTCATTCTCCAACCGCACCGGACAGCTCACGACGACGACTTCTCGGCCCAGCGCACCTACGTCGTCGTCCTCAGTGCCGAGACAGGGAAGATCGAAGGATCGGTAGAGGTCTCCGGGCTGATCCTGGGGCGGGTCCTCACCAATGACAGCCTGGCAATCCAGACCGCCCGGAACTACTACCCGGGAGCCGATGGCCAGGGCGTCATCTCCGTCTTCCCGCTGAGCAACCTCACGGCGACGCCATCGACCATCCCCACCGACCACTGGCTCGTCGGGTCCTCCCGCGACTCACTCCTGCTGTCCCCGCAGTCACCAAGCGCCGGAAGCGACGGGATCACCCCGTCGTTCCGCCCGTTCACCGTGACCCAGATGGGCACGGACGGGAAGGTGCGAGGCACCGTCACCGGCGTTAACCGGATCTACCCCGGCGGATGGCTCGAACGCTTCCACGACCCCGCCGCCGCAGCCGCCCTGGCCCCGACCATCGGCGGAAAGGACGACGACCAGACGCGCGCCGTCTGGAACGCCCTGTCCACCGAGATCGTCGATCTGAACTCCGGAGCGACGCACGACCTCACGGGAGCAAGGGCCACCCCAACGCGTGTTCCCAGCGGACCGGGCCTGCTCATCAGCGAGACGACCGTCGATGACAAGGGATACAAGAACGCGTCCACCCCGCGCTTCTGGCTCAGCGCCGACGACGACGGCCACCCCCACACCGAGGACCTCGAGCAGTTCACCGACAAGTAGGCAGCCAAGGAGCGCAGCACCCATGAGCGATCAGCAGAACGACTCGCCCCCGCCGGCCCGACGAGGCGCGCGGAGGATCCTGCGCGCTCTGCGAGCCCTCCGCCTCGGCCTGGTGCTGGCGGTAGGCGCCCTGGCCGTGCTCTTCGTCCGCCAGAGCGAGCTGTTGGATCCCGGGCAGGCGATGAAGGCGATCGGCGGATTCCTGGGAGGCCTCGCCCTGCTCATGTGGGTGGCCGGCTACTTCAAGTGGAAGGAGCTCGTGCGCATACCGCTGAAGAGCTACCCCACCTCCCCGCGAGCGCTCGTCAAGAAGACGGTGCTCTTCCAGCCGCTGTGTTTTCTGGCGCTCTCGGGTGGCTTCGCCGCCGTCACTCTTCGACTGTGGTACGTCCAGCTCCGGCACACCTCAGTCAGTATCGGCCAGCTGCTCGTCCTCGCCATCGGTGTGCTGAGCCTAGGCCTGCTGGCGGCAACGGATCTCCTGGTCCGCGCCACCCGCGCCACCTACTTCCCGCCTCCGGGCAAACAGCGCCTTCGCGAGAGGATCCGCGGTCTCGGCACGAGTCGACTACCCAGGCCATCCTGGCGCTCCGTCCTCGGCGCGACTGTCCTCGTGCTGATCCCGCCGGTCGTCCTGGGCTCAGCGGTCTGCGTCCCCCACCTGGTCTGGGGGCGGGTCACTCCATCCACCGCCGCGGATCTCGACGCCTCCGATCTTCCGGCACTGCCCCGGTCCTTCGCCTCGACGGCGGCCTGGTCCCGGGACGTCCACGGCATGGGGGAGGTGGTGACCGGCGCGGCAGGACCGGTGGTCCTCAGCAGTGACGGCGTCGTCGGCCTCAATCCGGCCGACGGCTCGATCCGCTGGTCCTATCCGCGCAAGCACGCTCGCTTCCTCCGGAGCATCCCGAGTCCGGACCGGCGACACCTCGCGGTGACTCTGGATGCCACCGACGGCGAGGAGCCGGAAGGCATGCGCGTCGCCTCCTTGGTGGTGGTCCTGGACACGGTGACCGGGCGCATCACGTATGAGGGGTTCGCTCAGGACGGGGCTCTTCAGCTCACCGACTCCGTCCTGCTCAACGGCACGACCGGCTACTCGCTCACCGACGGCTCCCGACTGTGGTCCATCAGTGAGGAGGAGGTCTCCTACGCAGGCGATGACGCACCCTACCGGGGAACCGCCGGCCACTCCGTCTTCATCCTTCGGGGCACACCACGACGCGTCACCGGAGAGGCTTCCTCGGACGGCGTGTACGGGACCTACACGCTCATGCCGGACACCGCCACCTCCGTACGCCGCCAGAGCGCGCCGATCCTCACCGACGGTCGAGGCGAGCCGGTCGTCGTCGGCGGGTGGGTGGCCGCCTTCAACGAGACTCCGACGCCGATCGACGAGCGCACCTCCCCCACGGGCTGGGCGGCGCAGGCCGTCAGTCTGGACGCCATGGCCGGCGCCGACGGCGCCGACACCACCACCTATGACCTGGGGCTGACCTCCGGGGCGAACGCCATCGTCTCCTACGCCACCGGCACACTGACGACCCTGCCTCGGCGAGCGGTGGGCGAGTCGGTCGACGGAACGCCGAACACTCCCCAGGACCTTGAGGGCGGCACAGGTATCGCCGCGATCTTCGACCCCCAGACACGCACCGTCTCCACCTCGGCGCAGGAGGCCGGGGTCCTCTTCTCCGCCAGCCTCGCCCGCGACGAGACCAGTGGCGGGGGCGTCCTCAGCGTCAGCAGCGGGGAGAGCACCCCGGCCACGGTGGCCGTGCCCGCAGGATCCACCTATTACCCGAGTGGATTCTGGACCAGTGATGATCCTTCGCAGTTATCCAGGCCGATTCTCACCACGCTGAGCACGCCGGGAACGACTCTCGTCATCCTCATGACCGGCCCGGACAAGGGCTCCCAATCCTTCCGCATCTTCGGTATCTCAGGAGCCTCATCATGACCCGGACACCGCCCCGCTGCCACAGCCGCATTCCTCGCCGGACCGCCCTGCGTCGTCGTCATGCCATCGGTTCGGCCCTCGCCGTGATGGTCCTGCTTGCCGGAGCCCTCGGCGCCTGCAGCCAGGATCCTTCCCAGTTCCGGCAGGTCGAGACCACCGCGCTGAGCGCCTCCCAGGTCGCGGAACGCACCGCGGAGGCTCCCACCAGTGCTGACAGGGGCTCCTTGCCCGTCGGAGAGGACTACATCCACGTCTCCGCCCCGGAGCTGACGCAGAAGGAGCGGGAGAAACGCAGCGGGCGGGACCAGACGGGGCCGGACAGCTCCATCGTCGCCAGGTACCGCGCCTCGGACAACTCGGTGCTGTGGGCGCGCGAGGTCACGCCCGCCGTCGCACGGACAGGTGAGGACAGCGACAACACGTCTCCCCAGGAGGTTGCCAGTGATCTGCTCTCCTGGAAGCCGGCCGGATCCGCCGTCGTCAGCCCCGATGGCCGTTACCTCTCCCTCGTGCTCCGCCCGCCGCAGATGAGGCCGAACTCCGATTCGGAGGACGGAGGCAGGCCTCTCGACGTCGCCGCGCAACGCACCCACATCGTCGTCCTCGATGCCGCAAGCGGCGAGACGGTCCGGACGGTGGAGGTCTCCGGGCTCATCCTGGGACAGGTGCTCGTCAACGACGCGCTGGCCGTGGAGACTGCCGAGCACTACTACCCCGCAGGCGACGGGAACGGGAAAGTCGCCGTCTACTCGCTGACCGACACCGCCGCGGGCCCCACCTCCTTCTCCTCCGACCAGTGGCTCATCGGGGTCGACGACGGCGCCCTGCTCCTGTCCCCGCAGTCACTGGCCGCTGATCCGTACGACGACAAGCCGGTGACGCTCACCCGCGTGGACACTCGAGGCCAGAGCCTCGGAACCATCGACGGCGTCACCGCTGACGGATTCAAGGGCTGGCAGCGGCCAGGGCAGTAGCCTCACGATGGGGTATTCTCCCCGGGCTCGAGCAGGCGAAAAACTGACAAACACCAGGCACAGTCACGGGCGGCTCACCACAATAGGTTCATGCCGTCCGCACCCGACGCCGAACAGGTCGACTCTGACCAGCCACGTGACAACACGCCCCAGGAACCCGACAAAGGCGACACCGAGAACAACTCCGACGCCGAACGCCCCGCAACCGGCGCCGGCGACGACCAGCCCTTCCCACCACGCGGCACCTTGACACTGCGTGCCCTTCGCTGGGGCGGGCTCATCGCCGCCGTAGTCCTCGGTGTGGCTGCGTTCTTGCTACGCCAACGACTCAACGCCGTTGGCGATCTCGTTCCGGATGAGGTTGAGGGGCTGGCCGGTTTCATGATTCTCGGAGGAATCGTGCTGTGGCCGTTCCTCAACTTCAGGGGGAAGCCCCACCCCATCTGGGTGACGATCATGACGACCACGATGGCGACTTTGGGCATCGCAGCATCCATATCCCTGACAACGGCATGGTGGACGACCTACCAGAGCACCGGATTCTCCGTCCTGTTCCTCCTGGCCCTGGCGGCGGCGATCCTCGCGGCCGCGCTTTTCCTGAGCGTCGGGCCGCTGCTGCACTTCGTGCGCACGACCACCACAGCACGTATCGGCGATCCCGACGACCCGAGCCGCTGGGCCAGCCTCCAGTGGAAAACGGGCGAGAAGACCGACAAGGGCCGTCCCCAGTACGAGCGCATTCGGGTACCTCGACGTACGCGTGCCTGCCTCACGGCCATAGTCATCGCCCCTGCGCTGACGCTCGGTTCCGCCCTCGCTGGAACATGGGCACTTGTCAACCCAGTCCACCATGTCATTGCCAAGACCCCCGCCGACCCATCGCTGGCGCCTCCCACGTCGCTAGCGCCGACGGCCGCCTGGAGCAAGGAGATCTCCTCGTCCAAGTTGACAACCGTTGCGGGCGCTGGCGGCCCCATCGTCCTCACTGACGACGGCGTCATGGCACTGAACCCCAAGGACGGCAGCCTCCTGTGGAGCTACAACCGCAAGCAGGCGAAGTACGATTACAATACTCCTCCTTCTACCACCAGCCCACTGATCACCAGCCCAAACGGAAAGTACGTCGCACTAAGAATTCTGCTACCTGATTTCGCAGAATCAGCCAACAAAACCTTGGTTTTTGACACCCTCACGGGCAAGATTGTTTTCGAGAACATGAGTACCACTGGCCCCCTTCAGTTGACGGACTCCGCCATACTTGACAACCAGTCCGCCTTCTCACTTGTCGACGGGAAGAAACTCTGGACTATTTCAGACCACGACAGCACCAACTACTCTGGAACGGCCGGTCATGCATCATTCATTCTGCACATTTACGGTGACGAGCAACGCGAGGTCGACTCCCCCCACTCGTACAAGTCAGTGACCACCCTTCAGGTCACTCCACAGGAGGACCTCTCGGCTGCTGTGGATGTCGAAGATGCGCTTGCAAATCCTCCCGATAACCTCGACATCCATAATGACCTCGTCAAACCTGGCGCTTTCGTGAAGGGATGGGCTGCACGCTACACCGGCGAGGTCGATCAGTCCGGCAACCCCATGGCCGAGGCGATCAGCCTGGACGCACTGGCCAAGGTCGACGGCGCCAACACGAAAACATTCCCACTAGGGGCCACTTCTGGGATCAACACAGCCGCATCCGTGAGCTCTGAAAGCATCACCACCTACGTCCCCATCAGAATGGACAGGGATCCTCAAGACTCCCCAAGGGAACCACGTATGGAGAAGGTATTCGACCCATACACCCTCACCGTCACCTCAGTCTCTCAGTACCCAGGCTTCGCCGGCTCACCGGCCGAGATCATCAACATACCGGCGGATGATGGCTCACTGTCAGCCGCCATCATGGTTCGTTCTGGTGAAGACTCTACCAGAACCATGATTCCCATTACACCCGGCTCCACGCACCTTCCGCCCAGCCTACTGGCGAGCACCTCTCGATACGACTCCACCAAACGACCGAGAGCGACGAGAACTCCTGGCGCCGTCATCGCCACATTCGATGCCACGAGCGAGGTCGATTGCGCTGTCGAGGGATACGATCAGAACGAGCAATGCGTGCACACATTTCGGATATTCGGGATCACGGGGGACCAAAAATGAGAACCCCATTAACTCAAGCTCACTATGATCGCTCTCCGCATGTCCGCATAATGGCTGTAGCCACAACCGTTTTCCTGACCCTCTCGATAGCTTCGTGCAACGTAGGCGCACACGAGCAAGAGCCAGCCATCACCTCCCTTGCCGCCCCGTCAGTGGAGGACCTCAAGAAAGGCGTTTCACCGCAGGAACTGGATGATGCATCACTTGAGATACTGTCGGCCAAAGGAAGAACGCTCCTCATCAGCACTAGTCGCAGCACTGGCACCGCCACCAATGAATCGGATGCCGAGGCGACCAGGATCGTCAGCCGAGATCCCTCAACCAACCAATTCCAGTGGGCCATTTCCATCAAACCATCAGCCGCTAACCACCAGATGCTGAACAGCATAGAGGATTCGGAAGACGGATACGACTCGACACTGAGTCAATCTCATTCAGGCGATATCATCGTCAGCCCGGACGGCCGTTATGTGTCTCTGGTCCTGAAACCAGATGAGCCGCAAAGAGGGAAACCGAGGAATAACCAGCACACGTACGTCGTCATCCTCGACACGCAGACCGGAAAAGTTGTGCGAACCGCCGAGGTCTGGAGTGCGTGGTGTTTCTCGGACAGGGGGAGTTTTTCTTCCCGTGAGTCGATAGGATGGAGACCATGCCAGCAGCGAAATACTCAGAGGAGTTCAAGGCCCAGGTCGTGCGTGAGGTCATTGAGAAGGACCGCACGATCGCCTCGG
>NZ_JAAIJY010000043.1 GCF_011752065.1 Actinomyces sp. ZJ308 | reverse complement strand
CCGAGGCGATCGTGCGGTCCTTCTCAATGACCTCACGCACGACCTGGGCCTTGAACTCCTCTGAGTATTTCGCTGCTGGCATGGTCTCCATCCTATCGACTCACGGGAAGAAAAACTCCCCCTGTCCAAGAAACACCACGCACTCCAGTGACATGGAAGAAGCGGAACGGGGAGGTCGGCGAGGCGGAGGGGCGGGCGGGGCTCATCTCGGGTACTCCTTCGCGCGTCTGAGGGTGCGGTCGTGAGGCTGTCGCGATGTTGGTCGGTGGGGCTGTTGCGGCGTTGCGTGAGGAGACTGCGGGACGGCGACGGCGGCTGGGCGGGCGGGTTCTCTACTCCTGCTCCTGCTCCGGCGCTCCGGCCTCTCGCACGTGGTGGCGGCCCTTGGGCAGGATGAGGGGCGTTCCCGAGACCGGGTCGGTGATGACGTCGGAGTCCAGGTCGAAGACGGTCGACACCAGCTCGGCGTCGACCACCTCCCGCGGGGGACCGGCGGCCACGACCCTGCCGGCGCGCATGGCGATGATGTGGTCGGCGTAGCGGGCCGAGAGGTTGATGTCGTGCAGCACCATGACCACGGTGGTGCCGCGCTCGCGGTTGAGGTCGGTGAGCAGGTCGAGGACCTCCACCTGGTGGGTGAGGTCCAGGAAGGTCGTGGGCTCGTCCAGCAGCAGCACCGGCGTGCGCTGGGCCAGCGCCATGGCGATCCACACGCGCTGGCGCTGGCCGCCGGAGAGCTCGTCGATGGAGCGGTCGGCCAGCTCGGCCGTGCGGGTCGCCAGGAGCGACTCCTCCACGATCCGGCGGTCCTCGGCGCCCGTGGAGCGGAACATGGACTGGTGGGGGTGGCGCCCGCGTCCCACGAGGTCCGCCACCGCGATCCCCTCGGGGGCGATCGGCTGCTGGGGCAGCAGGCCGAGGCGCGTCGCCAGCCTCCGGGTGGGGATCTGCCCGATGGGGGTCCCGTCGAGCAGGACCTGGCCCTCCACCGGCGCCAGGATCCGGGCCATGGTCTTGAGCAGGGTCGACTTCCCGCAGGCGTTGGCCCCCACGATGACGGTGATCCTGCCGCTGGGGATCGTCACGTCGACGCCGTCGACGACGACGCGCCGGCCGTACCCGGAGCGCAGGCCCTGGGTGGTGAGCTCGGGAGGGGTGGAGGTCTCTGTGGAGGTCTCAGTCTCTGCGGAGGTCTCTGCGGATGTCTCTGTGGAGGTCATGCGGAGGCGCCCTGTCTGTTGATACGGATGAGCTGGCCGATGAGGTAGGGCGCGCCCATGAGGCCGGTGACCACGCCCACGGTCAGAGCGTTGGGCAGGAGGAGCTGGGCCACCAGGTCGCAGCCCAGCACGATGACCGCGCCCATGAGCGCCGCCGGTACCAGGAGGCTGCGGTCGGTCTGCCCGATGAGCCTGGCCGCCATTGGGCCGGCCAGGAAGGAGACGAAGGCGATGGGGCCGGTGGCCGCCGTGGCGAAGGCCGACAGAGCCACCATCGTGATGACCAGTGCCAGGCGGGCGCGGTCCACCGGCACGCCCAAGCCGGTGGCGGTCTCCTCACCCAGGGTCAGGGGCCCCAGGTCACGGCCGACGACGAGTAGAAGCGCTCCGCACACGGCCATCGCCGCTCCCAGGACCGGCACCTGGTTCCAGGTGACCGAGTCCAGCGAGCCGCTCAGCCAGCGCATGGCGTCGATCGCCTTGTAGACGTTGCCCTGGAGCTGGAGGTAGGAGATGAAGGAGGTGAACATCGCCGCCACGCCAATGCCGATGAGGATGAGCCGCCCGCCCTGGCTGCGTCCCGATCCCGACAGCAGGAAGATGATCAGCGCCGTCGCCAGGCCGCAGGTGACGGCCAGGACGTTGACGCCGGTGCCTGCGGGCGACCATCCCAGCACCGTGATGGCGAAGACCGCGGAGGCCGAGGCCCCCGAGGTGATGCCGATGATGTCGGGGCTGGCGAGCTGGTTGCGCAGCATCGTCTGAGAGGTGGTTCCGGCCATCCCGAAGGCCATCCCGGCCAGCAGCCCGATGATCGCCCGGGGCAGGCGCACCTCTCCGACGTCGAAGGAGGCTCCCGGCACGAAGTCGCCGAGGACGACTCCGATGACCTCCTCCGGGGGATACCAGGTCTCACCGACCATCATCATTGTCACCCACAGGGCCGCGGCCACCAGGGCCAGAGCGACGGTGACGGCCGCGAAGCGGAGGGTGCGGTGTCGGCGCCCGGCGAGGGAGAAACCGGGGCGCAGCGCGCCGATGCTGGGAGCACTGCCGGCGTCGGTCATGCCAGTCATGTCAGTGGTGTTCCGGGCGCTCACAGCTCACGCACCTTCGCTCCGCGGGCGATCATGATGAGGATCGGGGCGCCGATGAAAGCGGTGACCACCGCCACCGGCAGCGCGGCCAAGGGTCGGGAGACGACTCGCCCGATGACGTCGGACAGGGTCAGCAGGTCCGCCCCGCACAGGGCGGACAGCGGCAGCAGCCAGCGGTGGTCGGAGCCGCAGAGCATGCGTACCGCGTGCGGCACCATGAGCCCCACGAAGCCGATGGGGCCGACGACGGCGGTCACCGCCGAGCACAGGAGCACGCCGGCGCCCGCTGCGGCCAGGCGCGTGAGGGTGACGTTGACGCCCAGGCCGATCGCCATCTCCTCGCCCAGCGCCAGAGAGTTAAGAGGGCTTGCGACCAGCACTGCCAGAACGGTCGCAACCACCAGGAAGGGGGCGATCGTCGTCAGGGAGTCCCAGGTGCCGCGCCCCAGCGAGCCCATCTGCCAGAAGCGGTAGTCGTCGAGTCCTTGGGCGCGGGGGAGCATGACGGCGCTGATGACGCTGGACAGGGCGGCGCTCGTGGCCACGCCCGCCAGGGCGAGCTTGACCGGCGTCGGACCGCCCGGCCCCAGGGAGCCGATGGCATAGACGAGCACCGCCGTGACGGCCGCCCCGATGAGGGCGAACCACAGGTACTGGGAGCCGCCTGAGATATCCAGGAAGGCGACGCCGATGAGGATCGCCAGGGAGGCGCCGGTGTTGACGCCCAGGATCCCGGGGTCGGCGATCGGGTTGCGGGTCACCGCCTGCATGAGGGCGCCCGAGACCCCGAGGGCCGCCCCGGCCACGAGGGCGACGACGGTGCGCGGCATCCGCTCGGACACCGCCACTGCGCCGATATCGCCGCGTGAGTCGGTTAGGCCACCGATGATCTCCCCGATCCCCACGATCCGGGAGCCGAAGGCGATCGAGCACAGGGTGGCGATGACGGCCAGGACCGTCAGGAGGGCCAGGGCTGTCAGGCACCGGCGCAGTTGCCTGCTCGCGCTGGTGCGTGTAGCCGTCGGGGTTTTCACTTCGCCTTGTCGGCTGCGGCGGCGATGCGTTCCACGTACTTATCGATCCCCCACGGGATCGACAGCGGGCCGGGATTGGTGGAGGCGGTCAGTGGGTCGTTGTCGCCCACGAAGGCGATGGCGCCGTTCTGGATGGCGCGCACCTGGCTCAGGAGGCTGTTGGCCTGCAGGGCGGCCAGGTTGGACTCGGTGCCGTACATGACGATGAGGTCGAAGTCGTTGAGCGAGTCCGCGTTCTCGGTGGAGATGTCCACGTTGAAGGCCGAGGCGTTCTCCTTGGAGGCATTCTCCACGGAGGCCGGTACCGCCAGCCCCAGGTCGGACAGGAAGGCGGTGCGCGGGTCGGCGGTGGTGTAGAAACCGAACTTGGTCGCGTCGCCCTCGGCGGTGTAGCAGAAGGCGGCGGCCTTGCCCTGGATCTGCGGGTACTGGGCGACCGCGTCGGCCACCTGCTTCTCCAGGTCGGCCACGAGCTTCTCGCCCTCGGCCTTCTTGCCGACGGCGGTGGCGTTGATCGTGATTGTCTCGCGCCAGGGCGTGGTCCAGGGGGCCTTCGGATAGGCCACGGTGGGGGCGCTCTTGCTCAGCGTCTCGTACTCCTCCTTGGTGATGCCCGAGTAGGTGGCCAGGATGACCTCCGGCGTGGTGGCGTTCACGGCCTGAGGGGAGATCTTGACGCCGCCGTCGTCATTGAAGAGCTTGGGCTGCGCAGCGCCCTTGGCGACGAGCTCGTCGACCTTCTCCTTGGTCCAGGTCAGCATGCCGGAGCCGTCGGTGACGCCGAAGGTCTGCTTGGAGAAGCCGACCGGCATGATGCCCAGTGCCAGGAGGACGTCCTGGCTGCCCCAGCCCACAGTGGCGAACTTGGTGGCGCCCTCGGGAACCTCGGTGGTGCCGTAGACGTGCTTGATCGGGATGGTCTTGCCGGAGGACTTCGGGCGGCGCGCGCGGCCGCAGGCCGCCAGGAGCGCCGTGGAGGACAGGGCTGCAGCGCCCAGGATGAATGACTTGCGGGAGACGGTCACGAAGGCCTCTTCTCTTAAGGGCCGATCAGGAGAGATCGGACGAACGTGGCGACGTTAACCGAGGCAAGCCACACCTAACAACAGGGCGGTTGGTGGAATAGCCCACGCTGACGCCGTGTCAGGTCATTCCGGGGCGGGTAGCCGATGGAGCCGAGTGGCCCTCAGAGGAACGGGGGCGACGTCGGACAGCCCAAGGCGGCCCCGTGTCGCTCGGGGAGGCTCAGGGCTGGCGGGCGAGGTCCGCGGCGCCGACGAGCCCGGCCTCCTGGCCGCCCTCGGCCAGGACCACCGGGATGGCGGGGCGGTTGCCGCCCGCGGTGAGGTTGGCGGTGAAGGCCTTGCGCGTGGGAGTCAGCAGGATGTCCCCGGCCTCGGCCAGGCCGCCGGCGATGACGATGACCTCGGGATCCAGCAGCGCGCACATGTCCGCCAGCCCCACCCCCAGCCAGTGGGTGAGCTGCTCGTAGCACTCCAGCGCGGCCGGGTCCCCCTCGCGGGCGGCGGCGGTGACGGCCTTGCCGGAGATGTGCTCCGGGTCGCCGCCGGAGAGCTCGATGATGCGGGCCGCGTACGCGGGACGGAACTGCGCCAGCTCCCAGCCGTTGACGCCCAGGGCCGTGCCGGCGCTGTAGCGCTCCAGGCACCCGCGCAGGCCGCAGCCGCAGGGGCGCCCGCCGGGCACGACGTTGATGTGCCCGATCTCCCCGCCGAATCCGGCCGCCCCGCGCAGGAGGTGCCCGTCGACGATGATCGCCCCGCCCACGCCGGTGCCGATGGCCACGATGAGGGCGTTGCGCCTGCCCCGGGCCGCCCCGAAACGGGCCTCGGCCCATCCGAAGGCGTTGGCGTCGTTCTCGACGACGACCGGCAGTCCCGTGCCCTGGGAGACGACGTCGCCGATCCGCATCCCGGTCCAGTCCAGGTTGGTGCCGTGCGCCATCGTGTTGCGGTCGGAGGACACGAATCCGGCCGCTCCGATGCCCACGGTGGCCGCGTCCGGGAAGTCCTCCCGCAGGCGGCGCACCACCGTGGTGATCGTGTCGATGATCGCCTGACGGTTGGCCGCGGGCGAGTCGCGCCGCACCGTCTGAAGGACCTGTCCGTTGTCGTCGACGACGCCGGCCGCGATCTTCGTTCCGCCGACATCCACGCCGATGCTCAGTGCCATGCTCGCGCTCCTTGGTTAAACGACCGTTGTTTACGTTGCCACTCACGTCGCTGACCGTCCAGCGACCGACGGGTTGAGTAGTGGAAGAATAACGTCCCCCGGCCCGCCGTGGTGGCGAGTCGGGGGGACGGAGAGCCCGATTGATGCCCGATCGATCGTCGTCAGCTCGTTGCGGCGGACGAGGCGGCCGGCGCCGTGGAGGTCCTGGCGGGTGCGGAGGTCGTTGCGGAGGTCCTGGCCTTGGCGGCCTGGCTGTTGATGACCGCTCTCATGTAGTCGGCGTTGTTGTAGCCGCTGATGAAGGTCTCGCCCACGATCATGAACGGGGTGCCCGTGATGCCGATCGAGTGGGCGTGGTTGGTGGCCTCGGTGACCGCGGTGACGGTCTCAGGGGCGTTCATGTCGGTGCGGAACCGCTCGATGTCCGCCACCCCGGCCTTGCGGGCGAAGGCGACCAGCGAGTCCTCGGTGTACTCAGGATGGCCCTGGGGGTCGGCGGCGGCGTAGACGGCGTCGTGGAACTCCCAGAACCTCCCCTGCCTGGCGGCGGCCCGACCGGCCTGCGCGGCCAGCGGCGAGGTGGGGCTGATCTGGGCCAGGTCGCGCCACTCGATGCGCAGGGTGCCCTGATCCACCAGGTCGGCGAGCTCGGGCTCGACGTTCTGGGCGAACTGGGTGCAGTAGGGGCAGGCGAAGTCGGAGTAGATGACCATGACGACCGGGGCGTCGACCCCGCCCTTGGCCTGGGCGTCGGCGGGGTCGCGGTGGGTCTCGGAGTGGATGAGCTCCAGGGTCTGCGGGTCGGGCACCGGCGGCGCCGGTGTGGGCTCGGGGACCGCTGTGGCCGAGCCGTCGCTGCTGGCCGAGCCGGAGGTGGACGCCTGGGCGGTGGCCTCGGCGCCCCGGCGGTGCCGGGAGGCGACGTTCTGCAGCAGCAGTGCGGCGATGACGGCCAGGATGACGGCGATGACCACGAGGGTGATGACCGTGACGCGGTTGCTTCTCGACTGTGCCGGCGTCGGCGTCGCAGAAGGCGGCTGAACACTCATGGCAGGGAGTCTCTCAGAGGAGCACCGCCCCGCCGCACGCGTCTCACCGTTTTCCTCGAAGACGACGCGTATTCGTGTCCTCTTCGAGAGAGGATGCGGGGACCGGCGCGTCTAGCGCAGTGCGGCTCCCGCGGACAGTCCGAGCCCGACGGCGCCCAGCGTCGCCGTCGTCATGAGAGCGGCATGGGTCAGGGCCGGCCCCCACCGGCCCGCCAGGAGCAGTCGCGCTCCCTCGACACAGGCCGTGGAGAAGGTGGAGTACCCGCCCAGGAACCCGGTCCCCAGGACTGACAGCGCCGCGGCCGTCCGGGACCCGGGATCCGGCGTGCTGCCGGTCCAGCCCACGAGCAGACCCATGAGGAGACAGGCCGTCACGTTGACGACGACGGTGCCCCAGGGCATCGGCACTGACGGTGAGCGTCCGCAGCGGCGTCGCTTCGAGGAGGATGTCGAGGCGGCCGCGCGCATCCGGCTCACCGAGCTGTTGACACTGCTGTCCATGCTCCAGCGACAGGCCGCCCCCACCCCGCCGGCCAGCGCCAGGGGGAGCCAGTCCGCGAGCCACACCATCAGCCCGGCGGCTCCGGTCCCGCTCACGGCTCCTCCCGACGCAGCCGGCCGGCCAGCCACAGTCCGAGGGCCGCCGCCGCCAGGCCGACCACCATCGACCCCAGGAGGTAGAGGCCGCCGAGAGCCGGGTGGTGGGCCTGCCCGCCCGGGGCCAGGAGCCGGTGGCTCTCCAGGATGAAGGTCGAGTGCGTCGTCAGCCCGCCCAGCACCCCCGTGCCCAGGGCCAGGCGCAGGCGGGGGCGCCGCTGACCGAGCGCCCCGAGCAGCAGCCCCAGGACCAGGGCGCCGACGACGTTGATGGCCAGCGTCGTCGTCGGCAGGTGGCCGGGGGCGGCCGGCCAGGCCCGCTCAAGGGCCGCGCGCACCAGGGTGCCGGCACAGCCGCCCGCGGCGACCAGCCCCAGCGAGCCGACCGTTGACGGACCCCGCCCGAGCGCTGAGGGGGACGGTCCGGTTGGCTCGGTAACCGGTGGCACGGGCACCCCCGCCGCCGGTCCCGGGCCGGACCGGCCCTCGGGACCGGACCTGGGCTCGGGCCCGGCGTCGGGTTCCGCCTCAGCCATTGCGCTTGGCGATCTGGAAGCCGTTCTTGTCGTAGATGACGGTGTAGCTCGCCCCCCGCTTGGAGTGCTGCTCGCCCCAGGTGGCGGCGTCGGTGGTGCCCCACTGGTTGCCGCCGCCGTTGCGGTTCATGACGACGTAGTCCTTGTCGGGGCCGCTCGTTCCCATCCAGGAGACCTCGGCCCGCGGCACCAGGTACGCCAGCATCGACAGGTCGGTGACCACCGTGGACCCCTCCGGGATGGTGGCGATGACCTCGCGGGCGGTGGCCACCCGCCGCGCCTCGGGGTCCTCCTTCTTCGTCTGGGCGTTGGGCGTGTTGAAGTTCTGGTCGGTGGCCTTCCACAGCGGCAGGTAGGGGGCGGACAGGATGCCGGTGGCCACCACCGTCAGGACGCTCGCCGCGACCACGTAACGGTGCCGCAGCGGCACCGTGAGCCAGGTGGGGAAGGCCGCCGGGCGCCTGCGCGGCCCGACGACGTCGGGCTCTCCGGCGGAGCCGGTGCTGCCGGCGGCCTGGGGCTCGGGGGCGGGCAGGCCGTCGACCCCCACCTCCCGGACGGGCCGGCCGGCCGGGTAGGCGCCGTGCGCGCGGCGGCGGGCGACGACGTCGAGCAGCGCCCCGATCGCGATGGGCATGAGGGTTACGTTGTAGTGCCAGTTGTCCCACACCCAGTAGAAGTCCACCGACCCCAGGAACCGCCAGGCCAGCGTCGGCAGGACCACCAGCAGCCAGGGCGAGGTCAGCCCGACGACGCCGCTGGTGAGGACCAGCATGACGACGACCTTGGCCTTCTGGAGCAGGGCGTCGGGGGCGGCGGGCTTGTTCTCCGAGTTCAGCCCGTAGTCCCAGACCCCGTTGATGTTGAAGGCCGGCAGGAACACGAGGATGGAGAAGAGGAAGGCCGCGACGCCTCCCACGATCATGCCCACGCCCAGCTTGATCCCCCGGGTCCGGTTGCGGGCCTCGTCGGCGCCGCCGGGCCCGCCGACGGTGCAGCTGCGGTACCAGGCCGGGACCATCGAGGTGAGGATGACCGCCACGCCGATCATGAGGACTGTCAGTCCCATGTCCTCCTTGACCAGCACCAGGGGCGCTGACCAGGCCGCCACCGCCACCCAGCGCCGCTCCACGAAGGCCACCGAGGCGAAGGCCAGCATCGGCATCGCGAAGGCGATCTCATGGAACTGGGCGGCCACGGCCCCCTGCATCCCCCAGGACAGGACGTAGACGAGGCCCAGCGCGCCGCCGACCCACTGGTTCGTCAGCCGGGTGGCCAGGCGGGTCAGGGGCCAGGCCGAGACCGCCAGCAGCAGGTCCTGGGTGATGAGCAGGCTCAGGGGCGTGGGGAAGAGCCGCCAGATCGGCCCCAGCAGAATGAGGATCGGGTGGAAGTGGTCGCCCAGGAGATTGAATCCGTCGCCCTTGACCGGCACGATCGGGGCCTGGAGGTGGGCGTAGGCCTTGGCCAGCTCGGAGAAGATCGCCAGGTCCCAGCTGGGCACCTGCTTCATCGTCTGCCACTGGACGATCGAGTAGTAGATCATCACCCAGGCGCCGATGACGACGACGATCGCGGCCGGAATCGAGTGGCGGATCTGGTCCTTGAGGTTCACGGCGCTGAGCCTACCCGTGTGAATCCGGGATGAACCTGGTACCGCTAGGCTCAATGCGTCACCCACGATCAGGAGACGAGATGTCCCAGACGCCGCAGCCCGCCGAATCCAACCCGGCGGCCGACTCCTCAGCGCCGCATCAGCAGCCTGACCTCGAAGAACTGATGGAGCATGACGCCGAGCCCCAGCTCCAGCGCCACCTGACCAACCGTCACGTCCAGCTCATCGCCATCGGCGGGGCGATCGGAACCGGGCTGTTCATGGGCTCGGGCAAGACGATCTCCCTGGCCGGTCCCGGTGTGTTCCTCGTCTACGCGGTCATCGGTGCCGTCCTCTTCCTGGTGATGCGGGCCCTGGGCGAGGTGCTCCTGTCCAACCTGTCCTACAAGTCCTTCGCCGACGTCGCCCACGACCTCATCGGGCCGTGGGCCGGCTTCTTCGTGGGCTGGACCTACTACGTGTGCTGGCTGGTGACGGCTGTGGCCGAGGTCATCGTCATCACCGGGTACGTGAGGTTCTGGTGGCCGGATCTGCCGCTGTGGATCACGCCGGTGGTGACCGTGGCGCTGCTGTTCAGCCTCAACCTCGCCACCGTCAAGGCCTTCGGGGAGATCGAGTTCTGGTTCTCCATCATCAAGATCGTGGCCATTGTGGCGCTCGTCGTCGTCGGCATCATCATGGTCCTGCGCGGCTTCACGGCGCCCAACGGCGCTCCGGCGCAGCTGTCCAACATCTGGTCCGGCGGACTGCTCCCCAACGGTCTGAGCGGATTCTTCGGGGCCTTCCAGATCGCCATCTTCGCCTTCGTGGGCACCGAGCTCGTGGGGACTGCGGCCGCCGAGGCCAAGGACCCCGAGGTCACCCTGCCCCGGGCCATCAACGCCATTCCCGTGCGCATCGTCCTGTTCTACCTGGGGGCGCTCGCGGCCATCATGGCCGTCACCCCATGGCGGGAGATCGACCCCGAGAAGAGCCCCTTCGTGGACATGTTCGCCCTGGCGGGGCTGGGGGTGGCCGCGGGCGTCGTCAACTTCGTGGTGCTCACGGCCGCGGCGTCGTCGGCCAACTCCGGGGTCTACTCCACCTCCCGGATGCTGTTCGGCCTGTCCTGGGCGGACAACGCGCCCCACGTCTTCCGCAGGCTGACGGCCCGATCGGTGCCGGGCGTCTCGCTCATCGTCACCTGTGCCAGCCTGCTGACCTCGATCCCGCTGCTCTACACCTCCAAGTCCATCATCGACGCCTTCACGACGGTGACGACGGTGGCCAGCGTCCTGTTCATCCTCGTGTGGTGCGTCATCGTCGTCTCCTACCTGCGCTTCCTGACCCTGCGGCCCGAGCTGCACGAGGCCAGTGCCTTCCGGCTGCCCGGTGAGCGTGCGGCGGCCTGGCTGTGCCTGGTCTTCTTCGCCTTCGTCATCTGGACCCTCACCCAGGCGCACGACACCCGCATCGCGGTCTTCGCCTCGCCCCTGTGGCTGGTGGCCCTGGGGGTCGCCTGGGTCGTCCACAGCCGTCGGCTCGCCAGGCAGGAGCCGCGGCCGTGAGTGCCGCCGGCGACGGGCGGGCGCCGGTAGCGGGGTCGGTGCCGGCAGAGGGTTCGACGTCGTCGGACCCCTGGGAGGATCTGCTCGCCCAGGCGGTGGGCGCCGTCCGTCGGGCCGCAGCCTTCGCCCTGGATCCGGGCGAGGAGCTGTGCATCGAGGCCAAGGCGCACCGCAACGACCTGGTCACCCAGGTCGACCGCGGCGTCGAGGAGCGTATCGCCTGCTGCCTGGAGACCGCCGGCATCCCCATTCACGGCGAGGAGAAGCACCGCATCGAGGACTTCGAGACCTACCGCGGCCGCGCCTGGGTGCTCGACCCCATCGACGGGACCCTCAACTACGTGGCCACCCACCGCGACTGGGCCATCTCGCTGGCCCTCGTCGACGACGGCCTGCCCGTCCTGGCGGTGCTCGCCGATCCCGTGGCCGGCCGGCTCTACACGGCGATCCGGGGGCGGGGCGCCCGGGTGGAGGCGCTGACGGCGGACCCGGTGGGCCCGGTGGGTGCAGTGGACTCACCGGGCTCCGACGGCGTCGCGCCGAGGCCCCTGGAGACGGTGGAGGACCTGCCCCTGAGCGAGGGGATGGTCATCGCGCACTACCAGCTCACGCAGGACGCGGGCATCGGTCGAGCCATCGAGGTCTCGCGCGGCATGCGCTGCTACGGGGCGGCCGCCCTGGAGATGGCGGAGGTGGCCGCCGGCGGCGCGGTCGTCTACGCCCAGCCGATGCTCCAGCCCTGGGACGTCGCGGCCGGTGCGCTGCTGTGCACCGAGACCGGAGCGGTCCTGACCCGGATGGACGGGGAGCCCTTCGACGTGCGCCGCGCCGGGTCGCTGCTCGTGGCCACGCCCACCGCCCACGCCGAGGTGCTGGAGCACCTGCGCGCCGCCTGAGACTGAGGCCGCTGCGCGCGGGCTTCTCTATGCGCGGGAACCGGGCGGAGTCGGGGATCTCCCGCGCGGTCGTACCTTATGTCGCCCGTTCGAGGGGTAGAGGGTACGAACGCGAGACCTACCCTACGAACGCGCGGCGGTCAGCCGGCGGCGGGGGAGACCTGGCTGGAGAAGGTCGCCTTGCCCTGGTTGTCGGTGACGACGGCGGTGATGACGGCCTGCTCGTCGGCGGGGACGGTGGTGGTGGCTTGGGTGCCGGTGAGGATCTCCTCGGTGCCGTCGGCGTGCTGGACGTACCATTCGATACTCGCGACCGCGCCGTCGGCATCGGTGGAGGCCGAGGCGTCCAGGGAGATGCGCTCCCCGTTGCGGGAGACGCTGACCGCGGCCACGGGCCGGGCGTTGGCGGCCAGCGCCTCGGCCTCGGCGAGCTGGGACTGCTGGGCGGTGCGGTTGGCGACCCCGAGGGCGTTGATGACGGCGCCGGCCGTGGCGCTGTGCCCGTAGGCGTTGGGGTGGAAGCGCCCGGCCTCGAGCAGCCCGAACATCCACGAGCCGTGGCGGCCGCACAGCTCGTGGCGGTCGAAGTTGCCGGTGGGGTCGGCGAACAGGTGACCGTGGCGCAGGGCGGCGGCCTTGAGGGCGGTGTTGAGCTCGTCGGTCTTGGCGTTGATCCAGCGCTGGTCGACCTTGGTCACGCCCTGGCAGCGGCCCAGGAGGAGCCCGCCGGAGCCGCCCTGCTCGGGGAACAGGTGCGGGTAGCCCACGGCGACCACCGCCGCGCCCGGGGCGCGCGAGCCGATGTCGGCCATGATGATGTCGTAGCTGTAGACGCCGTCACGCGTGGCACTGCCGGCCAGGGCGTCCAGTGCGCCGTCGACCGAGCTCGTGACCTCCTCGTCGCTGCTGCAGCCGGCGGCCGAGAGGAAGCCGCGCTCGCCCCCGCCGATGCAGTCGCCGAGGATCCGGGCGAAACCGGCGTCGTTGCCCCCGATGGAGAAGGTGACCAGGCCGGTGCCGGGGCCGAGGCGGTCGAGCTGGGCGGTCTCGCCCCAGGAGTCGTTGGCCTCATAGAAGTCGTGGGTCCGGGCCCCGGAGCAGGCCCCCATCTCCAGGGTCCGCCCGGTCCTCTCACCCACGATACGCGCGTAGGAATCCGCCGAGCGCCGGCAGGTGTTGCCTCCGACGACGTCGGTGCCCTCCGCGTAGGGAGGCACCCCGAAGCCCGAGGCGTAGGAGTCGCCCAGGGCCACGTAGGTGCCCACCGGCAGGCCGCTGAGGTCGGGCGGATCGAGGTGGACCGCGGGCGCCGCCTGGCTCACGCCGAGCAGGGCCGCGACGACGGTGAGCAGCACCAGCCGCATGGCCGGGAGACGCCGGCGGCGCGGGCGCTCGTTGGCCGAGGCGGTGGATGCAGCGGATGCAGGAGAGGCCGCGGAGGTGGTTGAGCCGGCCTGGCCGGCAGGCCGCGGCGGGGTACCAGGTGCGGGCAAATGACGCTCCTCGGGTCGTGGTTGAGCGTTGAGTCAACCACGACCCGACGATGGCGCCCAAGAGATGCCGCTGGTGGTGGAAGTCCTTCGCGGTCAGGGAACCTTGAATCGCCCCGGGTTTGATGGAGGCAGTGATGACACGGAAGGATCACTGTCATGGGACAGAAGAAGTACCCCGATGAGCTGCGCGAGCGAGCCACGAGGATGACCTTGGAGGCGCTGGCCGACCCGGCGCGGGCCAAGGGCGCGGTGCGCAGGATCGCCGATGAGCTGGGTGTCCACCCCGAGGCTCTGCGTACCTGGGTGAGACAGGCTGAGATCGACCAGGGCACCCGGCCTGGCACCACTACTGACGAAGCGCAGCGGATCAAGGAGCTGGAGAAAGAGGTCCGAGAGCTGCGAAGAGCCAACGCGATCCTGAAGAGTGCGTCGGCTTTCTTCGCGGCGGAGTGTGAGCGCCCGTCCCGCTGATCTGCCAGTACATCGAGGCCAAGAAGGAGGAGTTCGGGGTCGAGCCGATCTGCACCACACTCAGCGAGGCTGGCGTACAGATCGCCCCGAGTGCCTACTACGCCCGTCGTAGCCGGCCTCCTAGCGCCAGGAGCCTGCGCGACGAGGCCCTCAAGGCGGAGATATCCAGGGTCCACAAGAACCAGCTACTCGGTGCTGGGGGCCCGCAAGATGCACGTGATGCGGGGCCGCCCTGAGGTCGCCGAGCGTCACGGTGCCGGTCACGTGGCCCGCTGTACCGTCGAGCGGCTCATGGGCGACCTGGGTCTACCGCGGCGTCAGGCGCGCCAAGTCGCCCAGGACGACCCGTTCGGTGGCTAAGGACCAGTGTCCGGCCGACCTGGTCAGGCGCCACTTCGAGGCCTTCGCCCTGGGTGGGCTGTGGGTCGCCGACATTCCCCCGCAAGCGGGAGGTACCCCCTCCTACGTGCGTACGTTCTCCGGTTGCCTTCGTCACCGATGTCTTCTCGCGGCGAATCGTGGGCTGGCAGACCTCCACCAGCCAGTGTGTGCACCGACCTGGCCCTGGACGCCCTGAAAATGGCTATCTGGCAGCGCCGGCGCGAGGGCGCCGACCTGACGGGCCTGGTGCACCACTTGCGACCGCGGCGTGCAGTACCGGCCCCGTCCGCTACGGGGCAGCCCTGGCCGACTGCGAGGCGGTCGCCTCGGTGGGTTCCAAGGACGACCTCCTTTCGGCTTCGCTCTGGCTGAGGTGCTCAAGCTCCTTGTACAAGGCCGAGCTCATCCGTAACCAGGGACCCTGGGAGGACATCGACGCCGCCCGTGGTCGCCACCGCCGAGTGGGTCCACTGGTTCAACACCATTCGCCCTCACTCCGCCATCGGGATGCGAACCCCCGCCGAGCACGAAGCCGCCTGGGCGCCCGACACCCACCACGACCACCACCGCCAGGAACTGGGCTGCTGGGTGTTTTTCGGACACTGCTTGTTTGGTGTTTCAGGCTGCCTTGGTTAGGTCCAGGAATTCTTGCTCGACCTCATTAGGTGTGCGGTATCCCAGGGCTGAGTGAAGGCGAACATGATTGTATCTCAGCTCGATCCACGAGGCAATATCGTTGATCGCCTTCTGTCTCGTGGGGTACACCATTCTATGCACTCTCTCATTCTTGAGCGTGGCGTTAAATGATTCCGCCCACGCATTGTCCCAACACACCCCCGTACGACCCACGGACGGTCGGATACCATAGGCCTTCAGGCCTGACTCATGACGCTTAGTGTGCCGGGGGTGGGGCGCTCATGGCGGTGAGGATGGCCTTGGCGGCATCGGTCAGACGCGGGGCGGCGGTGAGGTGGTGGCCGTTGAGGTTGATGGTGACATCACGGACACCGTATCAACCGCCCTCACGGGGACAGTAGTCCTGACTGCCGGCCTCGCCGCACGCGATCTGGCTACGCAGCCATCCTGGTTCGGCTACCTCATGGCGGCCCTCGCCTTGCTCAACCTCACCGGGCTCACGGCCCATCGTGTCAACCTGCGCCGTGACGCTGATATGCCCGAGGATTAGCCGCGTTCCCTCGCCGGGTGCTGGGTGCTACCCGCTCCAGCCGGGGACATTCTGCACGTACGGGTGCAGGTTTTCTGTCCCCGCACGCGCGCGATGTCCCCGGCCACGAGAAAATGTCCCCGACGGCGTCGAATGTCCCCGCCCGGCTGAGAGCAAGTGAGGGCGAGTACAGGGGCCGAGGCAGGCCATACCTCTCAACCACCACTCTTGTACCAGGCGACGACGATCTGGACGCGGTCGCGCAGGTGGAGCTTGGCCAGGATGCGGCTGACGTTGCGGCGCACGGAGGCGGGCTGGAGCACCAGCCTCTCGGCGATCTCCTCGTTCGACCTGACTCATGACGCTTAGTGTGCCGGGGGTGGGGCGCTCATGGCGGTGAGGATGGCCTTGGCGGCATCGGTCAGACGCGGGGCGGCGGTGAGGTGGTGGCCGTTGAGGTTGATGGTGACATCCTGCAGGCCGCGTAGCTCGCGCACGATCCTGGCGATGGACATTCCGGTGGCTTCCTGGAGGTGTCGGGCAACGGCCAGGGCTGCCATGACCACGGTCAGGTGGGCCTCGATCGCCTCACGGGTGTGGTGGAAGACGGGGCGGGCTCTCAGGTCGTGCTTGCTCATCCGGAAGGACTGCTCGGGCGTGCCACAGCTCGTGATACGAGGAGACCACCTCACCGGCGTCCATCAAGCCTGCGGGAATGTTGGTGACGTAGCCCTTGAGGCCCACCAGCGACCTGGCTCTCGCGATGGACGCCTCATCCAGGGTGGCGTCACCGGCGTGGGTGGTGACGAACCTGGTGCGTCTGGGCTGCTTCTCGCCGGCGATGACGGCCCGGGC
>NZ_JAAIJY010000003.1 GCF_011752065.1 Actinomyces sp. ZJ308 | reverse complement strand
AAGCCATCATCCGCACAACGACTTCGAGGGGCCACAACCCTCATCATCTACGCAACACCATCCAGAAGCTACAGAACTACACCCACAGCTCCCTTCCGTTCAGGACACACGAAGGCCGCCGCTTTTTCAGGAACTCGTTCTCCTGACGCAGCTCCCTGTTTTCCGCTCTCAGCTTCGCGATCTCGGCTGACTCGGAGGCTTTCTTGCGGTCCTGATCGGTAGCATGATCTTTTCTGTACTTTGCGACCCAGTTACCCACCGTCTGGGCCACAAGATCATACGAGGCGGCTACCGAGGCGATCGTGCGGTCCTTCTCAATGACCTCACGCACGACCTGGGCCTTGAACTCCTCTGAGTATTTCGCTGCTGGCATGGTCTCCATCCTATCGACTCACGGGAAGAAAAACTCCCCCTGTCCGAGAAACACCACGCACTCCAATCCAGGGTCCTTACGACACTCAAGCAAGACCGAGCTCAGTCACCACATCGATAACGCGTTCGCGCTGAGGGCCAGTCAGGCCCCGGATCGGCAATGGCAGGCAGGATGGCGGAACCAGACCGAGATGCTCGGCGATCACCGCGGTCACACGCAGGCTCCCACCGAGCTCAGTGAACAGGTCCCACAGCGGCGCGAGCCGCTGTGATTCCGCAGCAGCCTCCCACACCCGGCCCGCCTGGGAGGCCCGGGTGATCGAGAGCGCAGGGACCGGGAGAGTGCCTCCAATCACCGAGTACCAGGCGTCGCAGCCGGCGTTCAGGCCGGTAGCTGCGAGTGCGTCACCAGACACGCCGATGGTGACGTGCCCGGGAATCGCGGCCCGAATCGTCGCGACATACTCGCGCGCCGCGGTCGGGTCGACGGGGACACCGGGGATCTTGATCGATGCAACGCCGGGAATCTCAGCGATACGTGCGTACAGCTCCGTAGTGAATGTGAAATGCGTGGTACCGGGGTTGTCGTAGACGATGACCGGAAGGTCGGTGTGATCGGCGACAGTGCGGAACAGCCCGAGCACGTCGTCGTCAGTGAGAGGCTGGTAGGTCATCGGGGCCAGCAGGATTCCGGCCGCACCGGCCTCCTGCGCGCTGTCCACATGGGCGAGAACACGCGAGGTACGAAGGTCACCGACCCCGATGAACACCGGCGTCGGTCCGGCATGCTCGACGGCGAGGCGAGCCACCCGGGCGCGCTCGGTCGGCGTGAGGTACGCATAAGAACCAGTCGAGCCGAGGGCGGTGATGGAGTCCACCCCGGCCGCAGTCAGCCGCTCGACGAGCCCCACGAAGGCGCGCTCATCGACGACGTCGTCGCGAAGCGGCGTAAGGGGGAAGGCGCTGAGCCCGGCGAAGCGCTTCCCCTGATCAACGGGTACGTCAAGGAAGTCGTTCGAGCTCATTGGCGGGTTATTCGTCGAAGTCACCATGTACACAGCCTCTTCCACGACTCAGGCGAGATGAACGGCGACAGCACCGAGAACGGCCAGGATCCATGAGGCGAAGGAGCCGATGAGGAACTCCTCCGCCTTTTGCCCTCCCTCATCCTTACTGATCTCAGGGAATCGGATGACGCCTTTGGCGGCAACGATCGCAGCGACCGCGGCGGGCGCCTCGACGGAGGCGAGCAGGAGAATGAGAATCCGCTCAAGCGGACCGATCCAACGACCGCCACGCATCGGCGCCTCCGGGTCGCGCAACTCGTCATTCTTCTCAGAAGACTGACGGGCGACAGCAAGAATGTCGGAGACGACTCGATTAGCAGGAGCAGTCAGGAAGATGAATACTCCGACGGCGGCCACCACCTTGGCGGCCCGCGAGCCAAGCGGCTGAGACGCAACGACGCCGACCGCCACGATCAGGAGCAGGACGCCCTCGCGAGCAAGTCGCACACGCCGCACCGCTCGGTCCAGACCACCCTCGAAGCCTCCCCGCCCGGCCTGTCCCTGCCGACGGAACCCCGGTAGCCTTGCCCACCACGCCAGTGGAACAAGGTCCCAGCACAGCCACGCGATGGAGACCAGAACGGCGGCGGCAACACCGCCAGCATGAAGACGAAGAACCACCCACCCCACCAAGACACCAAGGACAGTCGGAACCGAGGCCACTACCAGCAACCCGACTACCGGATACGGCCCCCACAGCCTCCGCCCCGCCCGAGCACGGCCACTGAGCGCGGATGCCGTAGCCAGCAGAAGAACCAGGAGCGCCGTCACGAGACCTCACCTTTTCCGCTTCTCCCGCTCATTCCATCAAGGATCTTCTGGACCTCCAACAAAGAGGATCCGACACCGCGAGCGAAATCAGAGACGGCCTGCTGGCTCACCTTCTCCTGGCGAGCGACCTCAACCTGGGTCTGCCCCATCACAAGTCCTGCCATCATGCGACGCTGACGCGGCTGAAAACGGAACACCGCCTGGTCCCGCAGAATGAGCACGGAATTGACGAAGCCCTCACGCTCACTCCTTTTCTCCCCCGATCCGTTCACCGTGTCCGGGTGGATGCGCAGCCAGGTGCGGATGAAGGACCTCCCCTCATCCTGGAGGGTGTGAGCCCTCTCGATCGCCTCACGTGCGGCCCACCACGCCGAGCCGTCCTGGATGGGGCGCCCGGGACCGCCGTCAGACCCGCCTCCCACCGGGTCACCGACTTCAGAGATTGTTCCGGCTCCGACGCCGAAGCGCAGGCCGATCCCTTCAGGCAGAAGAAGATGCGTACGCAGTGTGAGGGTCAGTGCGTCGGCGAGGGTCGCGGAGACCGCCTGCAGCTCATCACCAACCGTGGCGTACGGACGCTGGATCAGCGCCAGCCCCTCAGCGGCGCGGCCCAGGGTCTCGTAGATGACCTGCTGAGCATGCCTGCGGTCGGGCAGCTCGCGAGAGCGGACGATGTCTGCGATGAGCGCGTAGGAGACGTTCACAGTTTCACGATAACGCTTGTAATGCACCCGCTACAAGGAAGATCTCGGAGCATTACCGACCCACCTCTCCACTCCACCCCTTCTCGACCTGCCTTGTACTCCAGTCAGTACAAGCACGCCCCCGGAGCCTCGGCTCACTGGCCGGAAAGCCTCCCACCGGCGGCGAGGTAGCACTTGCCGCACAGCGACTCATAGGTGACGTCCCCGGAGTCGATGGCCACCTGGTCGCCGTCGAAGACGAAGGACTCCCCCACCTTACGGGCGTTGAAGATGGCCTTGCGCCCGCAGCGGCAGATGGTCTTCAGCTCCTCCAGGGAGTGGGCGATCTCCAGCAGTCTCCGCGATCCGGGAAAGCTGACGGTGCGGAAGTCGGTGCGGATCCCGTAGGCCAGGACGGGAACATCGTCGACCAGCACGATCTCCATGAGCTGGTCCACCTGAAGGGGTGTGAGGAACTGGGCCTCGTCAATGAGCACGCAGTCCAGGACCTCCCGCAGCCGCACCACCCCCTGCGGACCGCCATCCCCGGCAGGGGTGGTCTGAGCGCCGGCCAGGGCCCGTCGATGCACCAGGGTGCGCAGGTCGTCGTCGGCGTCGACGAGGAGGTCGACGCGACGCGACACCCCGAGCCGTGAGACCACCGAGTCCTCACCCTTGGTGTCGACCACCGCCTTGATGAGCAGGACGCGTTGACCGCGCTCCTCGTAGTTGTAGGCGGTCTGAAGCAGTCCCGTGGACTTACCGGAGTTCATGGCGCCGTAGCGGAAGTAGAGCTTGGCCACGCGGGTCCTCCTGGCCTGGGGTGGGCACTCGCGCCGGATGCTACCCGCCAAACGGCGCGGACGCGGGCAACACCACTCAGCCATCCCATGGTCTACGCATAGCCTCACCCCGACTGTCGCCGATAGCCTCGCACTCATGCTCTCACTCGACCACCTGCCCGACACCTGGCGCACCAGGCGTGCCGGCACCCTGGCCGTGACCGCCGTCATCACGCTGTCGGTCTTCTCCTGGCTGGCCCTGACCACGAGCGCCGGAACGGGCCTGGCGCCCCACGACCAGAGTGTCACCACCTGGGCCGTAGACGGGCGCCACCCGACCCTGACCGCCATCATGCAGGTGTTCACCTCCCTGGGCTCCACCACGGGGCTGACGATCCTGACCGCGATCTGCGCCGCCCTTCTCTTCCTGCGGGGACACCAGGTGCGCGCCCTGGTTCTGCCCCTCACGATGGTCGGCTCCAGCCTGCTGACGGTGGGACTCAAGGAGATCTTCGGACGCGCACGCCCTTCCACCGACACCCTCCTGGGCTCACCCGCCCTGACGACGTCCTTCCCCTCAGGGCACTCCTTCAACACAGCCGTCTTCGCCGGTCTATTGGCGGGAATGGTTCTTCTGTCCACTGCGACGACCCTGTACCGGGCGCTGGCGATCATGGCGGCCGCGGGGGCGACCCTGCTGGTGGGGGCCTCTCGCGTCTACCTGGGCTACCACTGGATAACCGACGTCCTGGCCGGCTGGTCCCTGGGGCTGGCCTGGCTGTGCCTGGTGGCGCTGGCGCTTCTGTGGCTGCAGGGACGACGGCGCCCGGCCCGGCTCCCTGCAGACGCATCATCAGATGCACTGTCAGGAGTACACGGCATCGAGCCACCATCGACCTGAGCGCACCAGCAGCCGGGGCGGCCCGACGGCGGTGACCACCTGGAGGTAGGCGCGACGCGAGGGCCCCTGCGGGGTCCACCAGCCCTCATCGACCGGCCAGGGCCCGGCCCACAGGAGCACGGGTTCCGGACTCCCTCCGTCAACGGCAGCATCACCCATGCCATCACCCTCGCCGTCCCCGACGCTCAGGAAGCCGGGGACGCCGTCGAGCTGACCGTGAATGTCGACACCGAGCTCGCGTCCCCGGACATCGGTGAGACGTACGGGAACCGGCCGGGGCAGGACGATCGAGGGCGAGGGCTCGGGCAGGGCGCCGGCCCAGGGAGCCGAGCCGTCACCGGCGGACTCATTCACACGTTCCCCCTCGCCCCAGGGGACCAGATGCACCCGCGAGCGCGGGTCGCGTCCGGGCACGATCCTGGGGACCTGGACGGTGCCGGCTCCGATGAGGGACTCCACGCGCTCGGCGGCGCGGCGTGCACGCGCCTCGGCCTGCTGACCGGGTGCCTGCCACAGTCCTGTCTGGGTGGCTGCGGCGGGGCTCAGCTCGAGGGCCGTCAGGCTCAGGCGGGTCAGTCCGAAGGAGGGAGGGCGCCCGGAGCGTCCGGAGAGCCAGCCCTCGAGCTGCCAGCGCACGCGGTCGGTGAGCTCCGTGGTGGTGGGGGTGGTCTCCAGCATCCAGGTGCGGGCCAGCTCGGTGCCGTCCTCGCACCGGGCCTCGATGGCGAGGCGTCCGACGGCGAGCCCTTCGGACAGGAGACGGGCGGCCAGGGTCTCGGCGAGGCGGCGGGAGGCGAAGGCGGCGGTGTCCGTGCGTTCCACGGGCGGGTCGAGGTCGGAGGTGACGGTGATGTCCTGGGCGGGCCGGGTCATGGCGGGGGCATCGTGGTAGGTGCCGGCGGCCAGGTGGTGGAGCCGCTCCCCCAGGGGGCCGAAGCGGGCGGTGACGTCCTTTCGGGGCAGGCGGGCCAGGTCTGCCAGGGTGCGCAGGCCGAGCCGGGTGAAGGTCTCCAGCAGGGGGTGGGCCTCGCGCCTCAGGCGCCTGAGGGGCAGGCAGGCCAGGAGTGCCTCCAGGGGCCAGGGGGCCAGGAAGTCGGGGGTCCGCCCTGGTTCGACGATGATGCCTCGGCGGGCGGCCAGGACGGCTCCGGACAGGGAGTCGGCGATGCCGATCTGGCACTCGACGTCGGCCTCCTGGGTGACGGACTCAACGAGGGCTGCGGCGAGGGGTTCTTCTCCACCGGCCCAGGCGGCGGGTCCTCCGGCTCCGGACAGGGCCAGTCCGGGGCGGGCCACGATGGGGGCCGCCAGGAGGGAGGTGAGGGCCTCCATGACGGTTTCGAAGGCTCTTGCCTCGCGTTCCTCCTGGGGTGGCAGGACGGTGAGAGCCGGGCACAGGGACCGGGCGGTGCGCAGTCGCATGCCGATGGTGACGCCGGAGCCGCGGGCGGGGGCGGAGGCGGCCAGGACCCCATGAGCGCCGACGACGGCGACGGGTTCGGTGGCGGGGTCCGGCAGGTGAAGGCTGCTGTGGCGCGCTCGGGGGTGGCGGCGCTGCCGACGGGCCTCCAGGGTGAGGGCGACGACGGGCCAGTCTGGTACCCAGATGGCCACGAGTCGGGAGGCGGGCGGGCCGGGCGTCCGGCTTGGTTGCGGCTGGGTCATCCGGTCGCCTCCTGTGGCCTGGGGGTCGTCTGGGCGATGTCGTGGGAGCCGGCCTGCAGGCCCTCGGCGGACAGGGAGAGCGTGGGGACGCCGGTGGTGGCGAGCTGGGGGCGCTGGGGATCGGTCAGTGTCCAGGTGAGGCGTCGCAGGTAGCCGGCCGGCATCTCCACGGCCTGCACCGGGGGGCGAGGGCCCTTTCGCCCGATGGGGATGACGACGCCGTCGGCCGCGGAGTTGGACTCCACCGGGGGCTGTGAGGGGGATGTGTCCACGGTTCCGGTGTCGGAGGGCAGGGGGTCGGCCCGAAGGGTGCGGGCACCCTCCCAGGGGGTGGGAGTCAGGATGAGGTGACCGCGTTCGCGGGCCCGGGCCAGCAGGCGCCTGCGGTGCTGGGGTCGCAGCCGCGCGGCGACGGAAGTGCCGATGAGGATGGCGTCGACGCCGTCGAGCAGAGTGGAGACGACGGTCAGGGCGGAGGCGTCATCGAGGGCCGGGGCCGGAACGGTGAGGACCCGACTGAGGTCGAGGCCGGTCTCAGCGGCGGCGCACCAGCCCAGATCCTCTCCCCCGATGACGGCGCACCAGCCGGCGCCGCCCTGGCGCAGGGCGAGGACGGCCAGGAGAAGGGTGGTGGACCCTTGCAGGCTGAGAGCGCCCGCGTCCTGTGAGGCCGCGAGCGCCATGAGGGACGTCGCCTGTGATGAGTCGGCCGAGGTGCCGATCGGTGTGGAGGAGACGGCGCGCTGCACCTCCAGGGCTGCCGAGTCTCGCAGGCCGGTGCGCTCCTCGGCCAGCTTCAGGGCGAGGCGGGCCCGGGCGAGACGGTCCTGGGCACCTGATGGCGCGCGCCTGGTCACGGCCCTCATGACACCTCCTCTTAAGTCGAACACGCGTTCGATGAATGAGGTTCAGGATAGCGCTCCGGTGTGACATCAATCAGGGCCACCAGTAACAAAGCGGCCTCAAGGCAGTGACAAACCTCTTTGAGCCCTCACTCAGGAAATCCACAGGGACGGGCTTACTGAGGGCCGTCTACAGTGGTGGACGTGCCCTAACGGAAGGTCACCGTCCCATCCACAACCTGCCTGGAGGTACACCTATGACAGCCGACCTCACTCGCTCCCGCCCGCCGGCCCCCACCGGATTCCTGCCCTCGGCCCCCTCCTTCACCCTGACCTCTGCGGACCTGACGGAGGAGGGGCGGATCCCGGATGTCTTCACCGCCGTCCACGACAACGTCTCCCCGGCCCTGAGCTGGTCGGGATTCCCCGAGCAGACGCAGTCCTTCGTCGTGTCCTGCTTCGACCCGGACGCTCCGACCATGTCCGGCTGGTGGCACTGGACCATCGTGGACCTGGACGCCTCGGTGACCTCGCTGGAGCGGGGCGCGGGGGCCAGCGACCTTCAGCTCAACGGCGCCGCCTTCCACCTGGCTGGGGACTCGGGTGATCACGCCTGGTTCGGCCCCTACCCGCCCGCGGGCGACGGCGACCACCGTTACGTCTTCACCGTCTCGGCTCTGGACGTGGACACGCTGGGCCTGGACGATGAGGCCAGTCCCGCCATGGCCGCCTTCACTCTGGCTCCGCACTGCATCGCACGGGCCACCCTCACCGCCACCTACTCCGTGCCCGGTCAGCCCGGGGCCGCCGCCTTCCTCAGGGACGGCAAGTGAGCCCACAGATCGCCCAGGTCGACGCGGCCTCCAAGTCGGGCCGACGTCGTCGACAGGGGGAGTCCGTCCCCTTCACCCCCGCCCGCGGTTTCACGCGCGCCGGATCCGGCCGTCACCAGCGCCGCCCCATCGCCCTGATCACCGGGGCGACCTCCGGGATCGGCCTGGCCGTGGCCAGGGACCTGGCCCGGGACCACAACCTCATCCTGCTGGCCCGCTCCACCAACGATCTTGAGGAGCTGGCGCTCGCGCTGGAGGAGGAGTCCCAGACCGCGGTCCTCATCTGCCCGGTCGACCTGACCGATGACTCGGCCCTGGCCAGGCTGATCAGCCGGATCGACATCGAGAGCCTTGACGTGCTGGTGCACAGTGCGGGAATGGAGGCGCCCGGTGCGGTCGGAAAGATCACGCCCACCCGTTGGCGCGCGGTGCTGAACCTCAACCTGGTAGCGGCTGCGTACCTGACGAGCCTGCTGCTGCCGGCCCTGCGGGAGGCTCGCGGGCTGACGGTGTTCATCAACTCCGGTGCCGGAGTGAATCCCCGCTCGGGCAACGCCCTCTACTCCGCATCCAAGGCGGGGCTGAAGTCCCTGGCCGACACGCTGCGCCAGGAGGAGGCGGGCAAGGTGCGGGTGACCTCGATCTATCCGGGGCGGGTGGACACCCCCATGCAGGAGCGGCTGCAGGCCTTCAAAGCGGCACGCCTGCGCACCGAGGGGATCATGGCCACCCCCGCGTACCGAGCGGCGGACCACATGACGCCGCAGTCGGTGGCCGCGGCCGTGCGTCTGGCCGTGGACACCCCGCTGGACGCGGTGGTGGAGGACCTGGCGATCCGTCCCGCCGGCATGCTCTGAAGGGCCGGGAAAGGGCGGATCTGAGACCAGGGCTCATGCCCCACCGGTAAAGCCCAGGGACCGCCAGGCCTCGTACAGGCCGATGGCGGCGGAGTTGGCGAGGTTGAGGGAGCGGTTGCCCTCCACCATGGGGATGCGCAGGTGGGCGCTCACCCGCGGGTGGTCGAGGATCTCCTGGGGCAGGCCGGTGGGCTCGGGGCCGAACAGGAGGGCGTCGTCGCCCCGCCAGTCGACCTGGGTGTAGAGGCGCTCGGTGTGGGAGGTGAAGGCGAAGATGCGCCCGGGGACCTGCTCCAGGCACTCGCGCCAGGTGGCGTGGACGCGCGTGTTGGCCAGGTCGTGGTAGTCCAGGCCGGCGCGGCGCAGCTTGGCGTCGTCCATGTCGAACAGGGGGTCCACGAGGTGGAGCATGGAGCCGGTGTTGGCACTCAGGCGGATCGCGGCCCCGGTGTTACCGGGGATGCGCGGGGAGAAGAAGATGACGTGCAGCACGGGGACAATGAGACCACATGCTGAGGCGCCCCGACGACGACCGAGCTCCGGCTGCCATGATCTCAGCATCACTCCGGAGCAGTGGCCTCAGGTCAGGTCGCTCCTGGAGGATCGCATCAAGAGACGCTCCACGTCGTCGAGAGGATGAGAGACATGACTGACCTGCGTGATCCGGCTGAGGTCTTCGCCGTTGAGATCGGCTGGCAGCCGGCCCTGGAGCGCACCGACCTGCTCGCCGCGCCCGTGGCCGCGGCCCTCAAGGCGCTGGAGGCCTCCTCCCCCGAGGGCGCGGGCCTGGCCCGCCGGGCACAGGTGGTCCCGATCGAGCCGCAGTACTCCGACACCGATGCGCTCAACGCGCACTACCACCTGGACCCCGAGGCGACCGGGAACTGCGTGCTCGTGGCCGGCAAGCGCACCGGCGAGGAGCGTATCGCCGCCTGCGTCGTGCGGGCGCCCGACTTCGCCGACGTCAACCACGTCGTCAAGAAGCGCATCGACGTGCGCAAGGCCTCGTTCCTGCCGGTGGAGCGGGCCGTGGAGATGAGCTCGATGGAGTACGGCGGGATCACGCCGGTCGGCCTGCCCGAGGACTGGCGCCTCCTCATCGACGGCGCCGTGGCTGATCGGGACACGGTGCTCATCGGCTCGGGCGTGCGCCACTCCAAGCTCCTGGTCCCCGGGGCGCTGCTGGCGGCGCTGCCGGGCGCCGAGCGTGTCGACGACCTGGGGATGCGCCCCGCCTGAGCGAGTCCGTCGAGAGACCGCTCAGGCAGGGCTCGGCCCCTTGCCCGTCCTCGCCCGGTCTCTCAGCCCAGGGAGTCCAGGACGATGTTGAGTCCCTCGCTCATGGTGGGGTGGGTGATGACGGCGTCGCGCACCTGCTGCCACCTCAATCCCCCAAGCATCGCCATCTGGATGCTGGTGACGACCTCGCTGGCCTCGGCGCCGATGATGGCGGCCCCCAGGATGAGATCGGTGCGGGCGTCGATGACGACCTTGAAGAAGCCCTCGGTGCGGCCCAGGGTCTTGGCGCGTGGGACGGCGGCCGTGGGGGTCTTGGCGACGCGGACCTCGTAGCCGGCCTGGCGGGCCTCGGTCTCGGTGAGCCCGACGTGCCCGAGCTCGGGCGTGGTGAAGACGGCCCACGGGATGAGGCGCCCGGTGGTGGAGGCCTCCTTGCCGGACAGGATGTCGCGCAGGACGCGGAAGTCGTTCCAGGAGGCGTGGGTGAACTGGGGCGTGCCGGCCACGTCCCCGGCGGCGTAGACGCCCTCGGCAGTGGTGCGCAGGTGGTCGTCGACGCGCACGAAGCCGCGCTCGGTCAGCTCCACGCCGGCGGCCTCCAGGCCGAGCCCGGCGGTGACGGGGGTGCGGCCCAGGGCCACGAGCAGGTGGGAGCCGGTCGCCTCGCGCCCGTCAGCGGTGGTGACGACGACGCCCCGCCCGTCGGCGGCGGCGTCGACCCGGGAGGCACGCGCACCGGTGAGGACCGTGACGCCCAGGGCCTCGAGGCCGGCGGTCACCTCGGCGGCGACGTCGTCGTCCTCGCGGTCCAGGATGTGCGCTCCGGCGTGGACGATGGTGACCGGCACACCGAGGAGCCCCATGAGGGAGGCCATCTCGACACCGATGACGCCGCCTCCCAGGACGACGAGGCCGGTGGGCAGCTCGGGCAGGGTGAGCAGGTCCTCACTGGTCCAGTAGCGCACGTCGGCCAGGCCCTCGATCGGGGGGACCGACGGCGTGGTGCCGGTGTTGATGAGGACCTTGGCGCCGCGAACGCGCCGCAGGCCGCCGTCGTTCAGCTGGATCTCGACGGTGCGCTCCCCCACGAAGTGGGCCGTGCCCTTGACGAAGTCCATGCCGGAGGCGGGGAACATCTTCTCGTGGGCGGCCACCATGCCGGAGACGACGGCCTCCTTGCGTGCACGGAAGGAGGCCAGGTCGATGCGGGCCTGAGCCAGGGCGTCGGCGCCGCCGTCCCGCTCGGGCAGGGTAACGCCGTAGGTTGCCGAGCCCTGGACCTCGCGGAGGGTCCGGGCGGCGGAGATGAGGGTCTTGGTAGGGATGCAGGCGACGTTGATGCAGGTGCCGCCCACCTTGTCGCGCTCCACCATGACGACCTTGTCACCCGCCTTGGCGCGCAGCATCGCCAGGGACTTGCCGGCCTTTCCTCCGCCGACGACGAGCAGGTCGACCTCCTCGAGCGGAGCTCCGGACCCTCCGGCCGGGCCATGGGAGACGGCGGCGCTCTGGTTGGTGTGCTGAGAGGTGGGCTGGAGGCTGGACGATGACGACGTTGACATGGTGTTTCCTTCGGCGGTGCCGCTTGGAGTAGCTCGGTGATCGAAGTGATCCGGACACCTGGGCAACGAGGGGCGCGAAGCCGCTATTCCGCTCTGAGCAGGGCGTTCATGCCGCAGACCCGGGCGCAGGCCGGCTTCCGGCTACCGCTCGGGCACCATCCGACCGGTCATCGACTGCTCTTATTCGTTGACGATTACTCATACGATCTCTAGGTGGACGGCTTCCCCAGAGCGGTCAGTGCCGCATCGAGGGAGTCGATGAGCGTAGCGAAACTCACATCAATGGGGGCGCCCATGGCGAAGCCCCCGCGCAGCTCGATGTCGACGAATCCGTGCAGCGCGGAGCGGGTCATCCTCACCGCGTCGACGATCCGTTCATCGGGGATGCGATAGCCGGACAGCGCCGCGGTCACGACATCGATCGTGCGCCGGGCCGCCGTCGATCGCATCGGGTCCGAGCCCCCGCCCGACACCTCCCTGGGGAACTGGGTCATCGGATAGAGCCCGGGGTGCTCGTGGGCGAAGGCGCGGTAGGCCTCAGCCAGGGCCCGCAACGCGTCACGCCCGGCCCGCCCCATGAGGGAGGCGGCCAAGCACTCGGCGAGCTCGTCCACTGCTTGCACCGACACCTGCTGAACCAGGTCGCTCATGCCTGCAACGTGCTTGTACAGGCTCGGCGGCGCGACTCCGAGGTCGGCGGCCAGCCGGCTCAGGGACAGCGCCTCGTAGCCGTGCTCGTCAACGATCTGGGCCGCCCGTTCCACCACGCGCTGGGCGCTCAGTCCTGCCCGGGGCATCTCACTCCCCCCGCCTCTCCCCCACCGGCCTCGGGATATCGGCGTCAGGGACGATACGCCCGAGGAAGTCGACCACCCTCGGCCCAACGACGTCGGGGCGTTCGAGCATGGGGGCGTGCCCCGCACCGGGAACCATCATGACCTCCGCCGTCTCTCGCGGGTCTCCGCCGACGACGCGAGCAACCCAGGTGGCCTCGGTCTCCGGGTCCTTCCAGTCGGGGTCATCCGACCCCATGACCACGAGGACCGGGCAGTCAACCCTGTCCATCCACGGGGCGACGACGCGGTGGTCGGTGCGAGTCGTGGCCCAGAAGGCGCGCCAGCGGCCCGGACGGCGCAGCAGGGTCACCAGGCGTGCCGCCCGCTGCCGGGCGTCGGGCAGCCCGGGCCACAGCCGGGCCGAGTAGCTGTTCCATACGGCCGGCCCCCAGGGGCGCAGTAGCGCCAGCCCCAGCACAGTGCGCTGCAGGAACGCCCCGACCCGGTTCTCCGGGCCGCGCAGGAAGGGGCAGATGAGGACCAGACCGCGAACCAGATCGGGCCGGCGTCCGGCGGCAATGACCGCAGCAGCCCCGGACATGGAGGCTCCTATGAGGATGGCCGGGCCGGCGTCGAGGGCCTCGATGAGGGAGATGAGGTCCGTGGCAGTGGCCTCGTCACCGTAGTCGGCGAAGGTCGCCGAGCTGTCTCCGTGACCACGTAGGTCTGCCACCGCAACACGAAAGCCCGCCTCGGTCAGGGACCGCGCCAACGGATCATAGGCGCCCCGCACATCCCCCATGGCAGGCGAGCAGATGACAAGAGGCCGACTCGGTGCCGGGAATCCGGAACCCGGACCAGAGGGATCGTGCACCTCGTAGGCGATAGTGCCACCCGGCACCTCAAGTTGGCTAATGTTCATAGCCAATAGGTTACTGATATGTTCTTTCTGGAGCAAGCAGGTCTTCGACAAACCGTCACTTCCCCGAACGCCGGTCCGCAGAGTTGCGCAGTACTCGCCACTCGACTGAGGCGGAGACCTGTTGCTGCTGCGCGGCTGGGATCATCGGTTTCGAGCGGCACAAGGGCACTCTTGTTCACCTGGCCATCACCCGCCGCGCCGCCGCCCGACTACGTCAGGGCAGACGCACCGACACCGTCTGAGGTGCTGGAACTGGCCAGCTGACGCAGCACGTACTGGAGGATGCCGCCGTGGCGGAAGTAGTCGGCCTCACCGGGGGTGTCGATGCGCACGACGGCGTCGAAGGAGACGACCGAGCCATCGTCCTTGCTCGCCTTGACCGCGACGGTGCGAGGCGTGACGCCCTCGTTGAGCGCCGTCAGGCCCGTGATGGAGAAGGTCTCGGTGCCGTCCAGGCCGAGGGACTCGGCGCTCTGGCCCGCCGGGAACTGGAGGGGCACCACGCCCATGCCGATCAGGTTGGAGCGGTGAATGCGTTCGAAGGACTCAGCGATGACCGCCCTGACGCCCAGCAGGGCCGTGCCCTTGGCGGCCCAGTCACGTGAGGAGCCCGAGCCGTACTCCTTGCCGCCCAGGACCACAAGCGGGATACCCGCGGCCTGGTAGGCCTGGGAGGCGTCGAAGATCGACTCCTGCTCGCCGGAGAGGAAGTTGCGGGTGTAGCCGCCCTCGACGCCGTCGAGCAGCCGGTTGCGCAGGCGGATGTTGGCGAAGGTGCCGCGGATCATGACCTCGTGGTTGCCGCGGCGCGAGCCGTAGGAGTTGAAGTCCACGCGGGCCACGCCGTGCTCGGCCAGGTAGCGGCCGGCCGGGGAGTCGGCCTTGATGGCTCCGGCCGGGGAGATGTGGTCGGTGGTCACCGAGTCGCCCAGCAGCGCGAGCACCCGGGCCCCCTCGATGTCGGTCACCGGGGTGAGCTCCATGGTCAGGCCCTCGAAGAAGGGGGCCTTGCGCACGTAGGTGGACTCCTCGTCCCAGGCGAAGGTGTCCCCCTCGGGGGTGTCCAGGCCCTGCCAGCGCTCGTCGCCGGCGAAGACGTCGGCATAGTCGCGCGTGTACATCTCCCGGTCGATCGTGGCGTCGATGACGGCCTGGACCTCGGTGGGGTCGGGCCAGATGTCGGCCAGGAAGACGTCACGGCCCTCGGGGTCCTGGCCCAGCGGCTCCGTGTCGAAGTCGATGTCCATGGTCCCGGCCAGCGCGTAGGCGATGACCAGGGGCGGAGAGGCCAGGTAGTTCATCTTGACGTCGGGGTTGATGCGCCCCTCGAAGTTGCGGTTGCCCGAGAGCACCGAGACCACCGCCAGGTCGGCGTCGTTGACCGCCTGGGAGACCTCGGCCGGCAGGGGGCCGGAGTTGCCGATGCAGGTGGCGCAGCCGTAGCCGACGACGTTGAAGCCCAGCTCGTTGAGGGCCGGCCACAGCCCGGCCTTCTCGTAGTAGTCGGTGACGACCTGGCTGCCCGGGGCGGTGGAGGTCTTCACCCAGGGCTTGGAGCGCAGGCCCCGGGCCACGGCGTTGCGGGCCAGCAGGCCGGCCGCCATCATCACCGAGGGGTTGGAGGTGTTGGTGCACGAGGTGATCGAGGCGATGGCGACATGCCCGTGGTCGAGCTCGGTGGCGGTGCCGTCGGCCAGGGTCACCGGCGTCGGCTTGGAGGGCTGGGCGGCATAGGTGGGCAGGACCTCCTTGAAGGACTCCTTGGCCCCCGACAGGACGATGCGGTCCTGGGGGCGCTTGGGACCGGCGATGGAGGGCACCACCGTGGACAGGTCCAGCTCGAGGTACTCGGAGTAGACGGGCTCGCGGGCCGGGTCGTGCCACATGCCCTGGGCCTTGGTGTAGGCCTCCACGAGACGGACGCGCTCCTCGGAGCGGCCGGTCAGGCGCAGGTAGTCCAGGGTGACCTCGTCGATCGGGAAGATCGCGGCGGTGGAGCCGAACTCGGGGCTCATGTTGCCGATCGTGGCGCGGTTGGCCAGCGGCACCTCGGCGACGCCCTCGCCGTAGAACTCGACGAACTTACCCACGACCCCGTGGGCTCGCAGCATCTGGGTGATGGTCAGGACCACGTCGGTGGCGGTGGCGCCGGCCGGAATGGCGCCGGAGAGCTTGAAGCCCACCACCTTGGGGATGAGCATGGACACGGGCTGGCCCAGCATGGCGGCCTCGGCCTCGATGCCGCCCACGCCCCACCCCAGGACGCCCAGACCGTTGACCATGGTGGTGTGGGAGTCGGTGCCCACGCAGGTGTCGGGGTAGGCCTGGGTGACGCCGTCGGCCTCCCGGGTGAAGACGATGCGGGCCAGGTACTCGATGTTGACCTGGTGGACGATGCCGGTGCCCGGGGGGACGACGCGGAAGTTGGACAGCGCTCCCTGGCCCCAGCGCAGGAACTGATAGCGCTCGGCGTTGCGCTCGTACTCGCGCTCCTTGTTGCGCTCCAGGGAACCGGGCAGACCGAAGGAGTCGATCTGCACGGAGTGGTCGATGACCATCTCGGCAGGGGCCAGGGGGTTGATGACCTCGGGGTCACCGCCGAGGTCGGCGACCGCCTCTCGCATGGTGGCCAGGTCCACGATGCAGGGGACGCCCGTGAAGTCCTGCATGACGACGCGGGCCGGAGTGAACTGGATCTCCGTGCTGGGCTCGGCGCCGGGGTCCCAGGCGGCCAGGGCCCGCACGTGGTCGGCGGTGATGTTGGCGCCGTCCTCGGTGCGCAGCAGGTTCTCGGCCAGCACCTTGAGACTGTAGGGCAGACGCTCCAGGCCGGGAACGGCATCGAGGCGGTAGATCTCGTAGTCGCGACCGTCGACGTCGAGGGTGCTGCGCGAGGCGAAGGTGTTGAGGCTGGTCACCGGGGCTCACTTCCAGTTGTCGTACCGATCCGACCGTCGCGCCCTCACAGGTCCGGCCGCGGAACCGTTGGGACGGTCGGGCGGCGACAGGCCGGAGGGGCAGCAGGCGGACGCTCCGGTGTGGACCGTAGCCCACGGCGTGTCATCCGTTGTCAATACGTAGGCGTGCCTGGCCAAACCTGACGGCCGGAGCGGGTGACGGCACGGCAATTAGGCAACACCCGACGCGCGCAACGAGGGCGGACGCCCTGAAAACGCGTTGTACATCACTCGTGCCAGTACCTCGGTCTCCAAGAGATATCAATGCAGCAACACAGCGGTCACAAAAGGCGCATGAGGTGCTCAGCGATAGACCCATCGCCATAAGATCGCGACGAATGCCTGTGTGATCCCCTGAAACACAGGTTTATTTTCCCCTCATGAAAATGGAGACAAAGGATGCATTTACAGCACCTCTCTGTGCCCCGTAAGCATATGGCGACCCTGCTCGTCAGTGTGCTGCTGGTGGCGCTGGGCAGCTTCGTCGCACTTATCGCACCGAGTGCGAGCGCTGACCAGAATACCGGCGTGAAGGTATCCTTCAGCCCCCTCATTCTCGCTGACAAGGACGGCACGGAATATCCGGATAAGCCTGCGCACCTCGAGGACCCCGTTCGTATGAAGTTCGCCTGGGACGCATCCACCGCCAACCCGCAGCCCGGCCAGTCCTTCAGCATCGGTCTTCCAGCGGAGTACCGGTACCGTGAGACAGGTCGGCACGACGACCTCGTCCTTGGAAACGGCACCAAGGTGGGCGACTGCGTCACAACCGGCGGGACCCTCACCTGCACCTTCAACGCCTCGATCAGCGCCGCCACCGAGCTCAAGGGGTCGGGCAACCAGATGATCGTGGCCCAGAAGGTCACCCAGGACAACAAGACCACGTTCAACGCCAACGGCACCGATGTTGAGGTCTTCCACCCCAACAACGAGCGGATTCTGCCCATCGCCTGGGTGGAGAAGGACCTCGGCAAGTACGCCAACTCCCTCAAGCGCGAGTCCAGCGCCCTGACCTGGCACATCCAGTTCAGCGGTACGACCATCGCCAACCACCTGGGAGCGGAGGCGGGCAGCGTCAACACCGTCACGTTCAACGACGTCTCCGGGGGCGGACAGACCCTCAACCCGGATCTCGGCTCCTGGTACGTACGGGTCAACCCCGAGGAGTACGGCGGTGGGGCCGACGGATACTTCGACGTCGCCAAGGCCGATGGCACGGCGATGAACACCGACCACGGCTCATTCGTCCTGAAGCCGACCATCGGCGCGGACGGGAACACCGCGTCCATCACCCTGACCCGCACGGACGGTACCTTCGCCAAGAACGCGAACTACGAGATCGTCTACCAGTCCCTGGCAGAGGGCGGCAAGATCGTCCCGGGGCGCGTCTACACCAACAGCGCCACCCTGAGCGGCGGTAAGAACACCACGGTGTCGGCACAGATGGCCTACAAGGACCCGATCTCCTACGACGTGCAGCTGACGCAGGGCTTCGGCTCCTTCGGGGTCAAGAAGTACGTCACCGGCGCCCACCAGGACGATGTCACCTCGGACACCAAGGTCCGTGTGAACGTCTCCTACGAGCTTCCCAATGGGACGACCGAGGCCGACTACCCGACCTGGGCCAACAAGCCGACGTCGAACCCCTACACCGTCGAGGTGGCCGTGGGCCAGCAGCAGGCCGCGGACACCCTGCGTGAGTTCCCCAAGGGAACCAAGATCACGCTGACGGAGGACACCTCCGCCGCAGCACTTCCCGGAGCCCTTGAGTGGGGAAGCAAGACCTTCTCGGTGAACGGCACCGAGACGCAGGACAGCACGACGTTCTCAGTCGACACCACCGTGCAGGCCGTGAGCCTGTACAACGATGTCACTCAGAAGGAGGAGCCGACGCCCACACCGACGCCCACCCCCACTGAGGAGCCGACACCGACCTCCACCGAGGAGCCCACACCGACCTCCACCGAGGAGGTCCCCGTGCCCAGCGCAACAGCCGACACGCCTTCGGGTGATGGAGGCAGCAACCTGGCGAGCACCGGCTCCAACGCCGGGACAGTGATCGCAGCCGTCGTTGCCCTCATGGCAACGGGGTACGTGTTCCTGGCCGTTCGCCGTCGCGCATCGTGACCGGCTCTCAGCAGCTGACAAGACTCCTTCCCGGAGCATGAGATGGGTCCCAGTCCGCGAGGACTGGGACCCATCGCCGTTTTCTCAGCCTCGATCGAGCACGGCGATCGTCTCGAAGTGGTGCGTGTGCGGGAACATGTCCAGTGCGCTCAGGGAGCCGAGGACGTAGCCGGCGCGCAGGAGGGTTCCCAGGTCCCGAGCCAGGGCCGCCGGGTCGCAGGCCACGAGGACGATCCGCTCGGGTCCCAGGGCGGCAACCGCCTCGATGACCTCCCGGCCGGCCCCCTGTCGCGGCGGATCGAGGACGACGACGTCGGGGCGGGAGCCGGTGAAGGAGTCTGCGAGGTCGCGCACCGATCGGGCACTGACGCGTCCTGCGGCCAGGCGGGCGCCGGGCTGGTCATGCAGGGTGCGCCGGGCGTCGCGGACGGCCTGCTCACTGCCCTCCAGGGAGACGACCTGGCCGCCGCCTCCCACGAGGGCGGCCAGTGGCAGGGTGAACAGGCCCGCCCCCGAGTAGAGCTCGAGGACGCGACTGCCCGAAGCTCCTTGGAGGTCCTCGCCCAGGGCGGCTCGTACAACCCGCTCGACCAGCACCCGAGGAGCATCGACGTGCACCTGCCAGAAGCCCTCGGCGTGAACGGAGTAGGTCAGCTCCCCCAGCCCCAGGGCAGAGGCGTCCACGACCTCCTGGACACGGCGTCGCCCGGTACTGCGCGCCTGGGCGGTCAGGATCCGGTCGTCGAGCAGGACGACGGGCTCACCACCGCTGGGGGCGATGGCCTCGATACGCATGCCGGGCCGGAAGTGGGCGCGCCAGCGGGAACGCTCCAGCAGACCGATCTCGCCGATGGCGGGCACGGCCAGAGGCGTGCGGTGCAGGGGAAGGACCGTCCCGGAGCGGAAGGCGTGCATGCCGGGCTCGCCGTCGTCGTTGACCGTCAGGCTCACGCGGGTGCGGGTGGCCGTCCCGGCCAGGGCTCGCCTGCGGGCACTGGTGGAGGCCTGGGCCGCGGCGTCGGTGGGCATGGGCTCGATCGGCACGGCGGCTCCGGTGGAGGCCTCCGGCAGGGAGGCGACGGCGTCGGCCACCTCCTGTCCCCCGATCCGGCGCAGGCAGTCGGCCAGGACCCAGCGCTTCCAGGTGCGTTGGGCGTCCAGGGCCACGTGGGCCAGCTCTCCCCCACCCACGCCCCCCGCTCCGGCCTCGGGCCAGACGGACTCGACGCGGTCCGGGGAGGACTGAAGGATCTCGACGGCGTCGGCGCGCCAGGTCCGCGACGTCATCTCGGTCAGTCGGGCCCGCACCGTCTCACCGGGCAGGGCGTGGTGCACGAAGATGACGCGGCCGCCCGGATCGTCCACCGGACGGGCCACGCAGTGCCCGCCATGCGCCGGGGCGCCGACGGCCAGGGTGAGCTCGCGGGGGCGCCCGCGGCTGGGGGCGGGCTGATCGCCGGGCAGGCTGGGCTGGGGTGTCATCGGTTCTCCTGGTGGTCCGCACCGACGGCGCCGGCGACTGGGCTGCTGGGCCGGCTCGGGTGACTGAGGTGGCTGTCCACGTGACGGCGCATGGCGACGTCGGCGTCGATGATGCCCTCGGCGGTGCGAGCGCGCACGCCGTGGTGGAAGTGGCGCTGGCCGGGCAGTCCCAGCTGCCAGGGCACGGAGGCGACGACGACGCCAGGGGTGAACAGCAGGACGGTCTTGAGGCGCAGGGCGGTCTGGTTGTGGAGGATCTGCTCCCACCAGTGGCGCACGATGTACTCGGGCAGGAAGACGACGACGAGGTCGCGGGGGGACTCGCGACGCACCGAGCGCACGTAGTTGATGACCGGGCGGGTGATGTCCCGGTAGGGCGAGTCCAGGACCGTCAGAGGTACCGCGATGTCGGCCTCCTCCCAGGCGTCCAGGAGACGCTCGGCGCCGCCGTCGCCGGTGTCCACCGTCAGGGCCTCCAGGGCCGTCGGGTGGGTCGACTGGGCGTAGGTCAGGGCCCGCAGCGTCGGCTGGTGGAGGCGGGAGGCCAGGACGATGGCGTGGACGTGGGCCGGTAGGACCCGGGCGTCGTGCAGGTCGGAGATGGCCACCTCCTCGCTGACCCTCCGGTAGTGGCGGCGGATCCGGTTCATCACCAGGTAGAGCAGCGCCATGATCGTCAGGGTGATCCAGGCCCCTCGGGTGAGCTTGGTGAGCAGGACGATCACCAGGACCGTCCCGGTCCCCAGCACCCCGATGGCGTTGATGATGCGGGCGCGCTGCATGCGCGAGCGGGCCCTGGAGTCGGTGGCGATCGTCAGCTCGCGCGTCCAGTGGCGCACCATGCCCACCTGGGAGAGTGTGAAGGAGATGAAGACGCCCACGATGTAGAGCTGGATGAGGCGGGTGGTACTGGCCTCGAAACCCACGAGGAAGGCCACGGCTCCCAGCCACAGGACGATGATGCCGTTGGAGAAGGCCAGGCGGTCGCCGCGCTGGGAGAGCTGGCGGGGCAGGAACTCGTCGCGGGCCAGGACACTGGCCAGGACCGGGAACCCGTTGAAGGCGGTGTTGGCGGCCAGCACCAGGATGAGGCCGGTGACGGCGGCGACCAGGTAGAACATCGGCCGGAAACCGGAGAAGACGGTGGCGGCGATCTGTCCGATCGCGGGGTCCTGGTGGTAGCCGGCCCCCACCGGCACGCCGTCGCGCAGGAGCTGGCGGGCCGGGTCCTCCACCATGCGCACGCCGACGGCGCCGGCCAGGTGGATGACACTCATGAGCATCAGGGCGGCGATCCCGCCCAGGAGCAGCAGGGTGGTGGCGGCGTTGCGGGACTTGGGGCGCTGGAAGCTGGGGACGCCGTTGGAGATCGCCTCCACACCGGTCAGGGCCGCGCAGCCCGAGGAGAAGGCCCGCAGGACCAGGAATCCTCCTGCCAGGCCGGTCAGGCCCTGCTCCCAGCCGGCGTGGGTGACGACGTCGAGGCCGGCGGACTCGGCCTGGCCGAGCGTGCCGGTCATCTCCTGAATGAGGCCGACGACGGCCATGATGCCGATAACGCCCATGTACAGGTAGGTGGGGATGGCGAAGGCGCGGCCCGACTCCCTTGAGCCGCGCATGTTGAGCACGGCCAGGACGGTGACGACGGCGACGGCGATCTCCACCTTGTAGGGGGCCAGCCCCGGAAGGGCCGCAGCGAGGTAGGAGGTGCCTGAGGACACTGAGACCGCGACGGTCAGGACGTAGTCGCTCAGCAGGGCCGAGGCCACCAGGAGGCCGGCGTGGGAGCCGAGGTTGGCCGAGACCACCTCGTAGTCGCCGCCGCCCGACGGGTAGGCGTAGACGGTCTGACGGTAGGACGCCACCACGACCGCGAGAACGCCGACGACGGCCAGAGCGACCCAGGGGGACAGAGAGGTGGCGGCGACCCCCGCCACCGCCAGGGTGATGAGCACCTCATCAGGGGCATAGCCCACGGAGGACAGGGCGTCGGAGGCGAACACCGGCAGGGCGATTCTCTTGGGCAGGAGCGTCTCGCCCAGAGCCCCACTGGGGACGGGACGGCCAACGAGAAGCCGCTTGATGCGGTCTGCGAAATCACGCACGCCTCCAGATGTTACGTCCGCGGCCCGACAACGGAGTACCGTCCTCCTCGTGCACTTCGTCATCATGGGCTGTGGTCGCGTCGGAGCGTCCATGGCCGTCCAGCTCGACCGCATGGGGCACTCGGTGTCCGTCATCGACCGGTCCTCAGACTCCTTCCGCCGTCTGCCCTCCGACTTCAACGGCCGCAAGGTCAAGGGGGTCGGCTTCGACCGCGACGCCCTGGAGCAGGCCGGCATTGACGAGGCCTACGCCTTCGTGGCCGTGTCCAACGGGGACAACTCGAACATCGTCGCGGCGCGCGTGGCCCGGGAGAGCTTCGGCGTGGACAACGTCGTCGCCCGCATCTACGACTCTCGCCGGGCCGACGTCTATGAGCGCCTGGGCATCCCCACGGTGGCCACCGTGCGCCAGACCGCCGACCAGATGATGCGTCGGATCCTCCCCGGATCCAGCGCTCGCGAGCTCGAGGACCCCTCGGGCACGATCGCCCTCATCCAGCCCAGTGCCTCACCCCAGTGGGTGGGCACGACGATCGGGGCGCTCGAGGACCGTCTGAGGGTGCGCGTCGCCTGGATCTCGCGGGATGCCACGGCGCTGCTGCCCGAGGCCGCCACCGTCATCCAGGAGCATGACCGCCTGCACCTCGCGGTGAGCACCGACCGCATCGGCCAGGTGCGCCGAGCCCTGTCGCACGCCCCGTCACAGGAGGCCTGAGCCATGCAGATCGTGATTGCCGGAGCCGGATCCGTGGGTCGCTCCATCGCCCGCGAGCTCATCAGCCACGGCCATGAGGTCACGCTCATCGACCGATCCGCCGAGGCCATGCGCATCGCCTCGGTGCCGGAGGCCGACTGGCAGCTGGCGGACGCCTGCGACATCGACGCGCTGGAGCGAGCCGGAGCCGAGACCTGCGACGTCATCGTGGCCGCCACCGGGGACGACAAGGCCAACCTGGTCATCTCCCTGCTGGCCAAGACCGAGTACGGGGTGCCCCGCACCGTCGCCAGAGTCAACAACCCCAAGAGCGAGTGGCTCTTCGATGAGACCTGGGGCGTGGACGTCGCCGTGTCGACCCCTCGCTTCATGACGGCCCTGGTGGAGGAGGCCGTCAGTGTGGGCAGTCTGGTCAGCATCTTCCACTTCCACCAGTCCGGCGCCTCCATGCACGAGCTGACCCTGCCGGAGGACTCACCGGTCATCGGCGAGCTCGTCTCCGACATCGAGCTGCCGCCCCACACGGTGCTGGTGGCGATCCTGCGCGACTACCGACCCATCACGCCGGACCGCGACGAGCGCTTCGAGCGCGGGGACGAGCTCATCTTCCTCACGGCGCGTGAGGGAGAGTCCAGCCTGGAGGAGCTGCCGCTCATCTTCACGTGACTGCGAGCCGGAGGGCTACTGGTCGGCGGCAGCCTGGGCCTGCGCGATCCGGCTGGGGGCGACCAGCAGCCAGATGAACCACAGGGTCACGGCGTACAGCGGCACCCCCAGGACGAGGCGGGCGGCGCCCAGGTAGGACACGGCCTGCTCTCCGGCCAGGTAGAGGGGGACCTCGACGACGAGGCGCAGGGCGAACATCAGGGTGAGGACCCAGGTGCCCGCGTGGTAGCGGAGCCTCACGTTGCGCAGGGCGGGCTCGGTGCGCCAGGCCGACGGGTGCGCGGCCGGATCGTCGTCGGCGCCCTGCGGCTTCCTCGAGCCGTCACTATCCTCGCTATCCTCACTGTCCCGACTCGCCGCTGCGTCGTCCGACTCGTCGGTGACCCGGTGCCACAGGGTGATGAGGGCGCCCACGATCGGCCAGCCGATGAGCAGGGAGACCAGGCAGGCGACCAGCCAGGCCGCGTTGATCATGAGGCCGGTGGCGTAGAAGTTGGAGGCCTCGCCGCTGTACCAGGCCCACAGGGCCGAGACGAGGACCAGCACGATGCCGCCCACGACCTGGGCCGGCGACTGCCGCTGCACCAGGCGGGCCACGAGGCCGACGGCACTGACGACCAGGGAGGCGGCCAGGGCTGCCACCAGGGCGGTGGGCCGCACCGCCATGACGAGGACGAACACGAGGGTGGGCACGACGGACTCGAGGATGCCGCGCCACCCGCCCACGGCGGCCATGGCGTCGAAGCGCTCGGAGTCGATCGCGCCCAGGCCCGTGCGACGAGTGGTGCCCTCAGAACGGCTGCTCATTCGTAAGTCCTTCCCCGGCTCTTTCCTCAAGGTCGCTGTTGGTCACTACTGCCCCGGTCCCAGCAGCTGGTAGGCGGGGTTGTGGATCTGCAGACGGTGGGTGCCGTCGGCGACCCGGCCCTCGGCCAGCAGGTGAGTACCCGGCTTGATGCCGGCGATGCGTCGTCGCCCCCACCACACCAGGTCGATGCTGCCGGTACCGTCGTAGAGCTGTCCGACGAGAATGGGCTTGTCCTGGCTGGAACGGTAGGTGACCGCCTGCAGGACACCTGAGACGCGGGTCCGCCGACGGGGCACCAGGGACCCGATCGGATCGGTGCCCCGCCGACTGGCGGAACGCTCCTCGTCCTCGGCCTCCAGATGCTCACGACTGGTGCGAAGCGACCTGGCCAGCCGCTTCAGGCGGGTGGACAGCGCCGGCATCTAGCGCACTTCGGCGATGGTCGGGCCGGGAGCCAGCGGGTCGATGCCGGGCAGGTCCTCCGCCTCGGGGCCGGCCGCGGCTCCGGGCGCGTGCAGGGGAAGAATCTCCCGAGGCGGGCGGGCCTGACCATCACGGACGACGACGATGCCCCGCAGCACCTCGCGCAGGGCCTGGGCCGACTGCTCGGAGGAGGCCGCGTGTCCCTGAAGCACGCCCCGCAGGAACCAGCGGGGGCCGTCGATCCCCAGGAAGCGGATCGTGCCGGTCGTCGTCGTGCCGTCAGGACCGCGCATGGGCAGGTGAGCGACCAGCTCAGTGCCGTACTCCCCGTAGCTCTCCTCGTAACGGGCGCCGTTTCCGGCGAGCTCATCTGCGATGTCGCCTCGAAGCTCGTCCCAGATGCCGGCCGTGCGCGGTGCGGCGAAGGCCCGCAGCTCGAGCGCCGAGCCGCCCAGCGCGAGGACGACGGCGGTGACGGTACCGTCGGGGGCCTGCTCCATGCGCAGCTGCATTCCGTCAACGGCCGGGATCTGCAACGCCCCCAGGTCGATGCGGGGCACGTCCTCCTGGTCCTCGGGAAGCTCGCTGAGGTCCCAGGGGCCGGAGGCGCCGGGCTCGTTGAGGTCGTCGACATCGGCCTCGGCGTCGCGCTCGAGGGCGGACTCGTCGGTTTCGGTGGATGCGTCGTCACGGCGGCGCGAGAACAGTCCCATGGGGTTCTCCTGAGTTGGGGGGTGTCAGCCGGCGCAGTCGGCGCACACGGGAAGGCCGGTCGCCTCGTCGACGAAGGCAAGCTGGCTGCGGTGATGGACGAGGAAGCACTCCGAGCAGGTGAACTCGTCCTCGAGCTGAGGAACGACGTGAACGCTCAGCTCCTCGCGGGACAGGTCCGCCCCGGGAAGCTCGAAGCCCTCAGCGGCCTCATTCTCGTCCTCCTCGATCGCGGCGGAGGACTGGTCCTTCTGCCGCGAGGTCAGCTCCTCGATGGAATCGGCCTCGGGCTCGTCATCATTCTTGCGCGGGGCGTCGTAGTCGGTCGCCATGGCCTCGTCACTCTTTCTGTCGACGGCTCTCGGGTGACCTCCGAGGACGGACGTCGAGCCGCACGCGCACAGATGGCGTCGTGCCGATGATCGAAGCATCCGCCCCGGAAGGCACGCGCACAATAGCACCGCCAGGCGGCCCGTCAAGCCAAATCGCCCGATGAAAGAACACAGTTCGCTTGCAGTGTGCTCGACCCGAGGGTTTTCACGAGGGTATTCACACGTGCTTCACATGTGGCACACCGCTGCGCCTCCCACGGCTTGGCACCTGCGGATGGCAGGCTGTGAAGCACAGTGGAGCATATCGTGCTGACGTCGGGATGAAGGAGGCCCCACCCATGGTCGAACTCGAGCTGCTGGGTGCCAACGGTGACACGATTGTCATGACGGACGAGAACGGCGAGCGCTACAGCATCGTCGTCGACGACGCCCTCAGGGCCGCGGTGCGCCGTGACCGCGGCGCGATCGTGCCCCCGTCGGGGACGACCAACGAGGGACCGGCACCCCTGCGCCCCCGCCAGCTCCAGGCGTACATGCGCGCCGGCGCCACCGCGGTCGAGGTCGCCATCAGCACGGGCATGGACGTGGAGCACGTGCGCCGCTTCGAGGGACCGGTGCTCGCAGAGCGTCAGTGGGCCGTCTCGCAGGCCCAGTCCTGCCGCATCGGCTGGGAGAAGGACTCCCCCCTGCTCGGCGAGCTGGTGGTGGACCGGCTGGCCACGCGCGGCGTCGACCCCTCCAGTCTGGAGTGGGACGCGCTGCGCGAGGGCCGGGACCCGTGGCTCATCATGGTGACCTTCGTACAGTCCGCTGAGGAGAAGCAGGCCCGCTGGTCGCTGGACCTGACGGCCCGGGCGGTTCACGCGCTGGATGACGAGGCGCGATGGCTCACCGAGGCCGGAGCGGGATCCAATCGTCCGGCCGTCTTCGACCAGGACTCGAAGGCCCCCGGGGCCTCGGCCACCGCACCGTCGGCCCAGTCGGGTCACTCCCCCGCCTCCGTGGGCTCCTCCGGTGCCAGCGCGGTGTCGGCCGTCTCCGCTCCGGCCGCCGCATCCGGTGAGCCCTCCGGCCTGGCCGTCGAGATGCCCGGGATGCTGCCGGTGCGGGAGTACGCCCGTCCCACCGGCGGGGCCATGTCGACGGACGACACCGACGCGCTGCTGGCCGACCTGGCCTCCAGCCGAGGCCGACGTGTCGAGGTCGAGGTGCCCCCGGAGGAGGGCATGAGTGGTTTTCCCGGTGAGGGGCACGGCGACGAGGACGCCTTCACCGATCCTCACGGCATCGACTACACCAGCAGCCCGGACAGCCCCGAGGTCCCCTCGCCCCCGGCCAGGGGGATCGAGGAGCACCGCACCGCAGCCCGAGCCGGGTCGGCCGACGAGCCCCTGGAGCAGGCCGCGGGCCTGAGCGCACAGGTCTACTCGATGTCGGAGCGTCGGCGCCTGCACACCGGCAACCACCCGGCCGGGACCAGGCTGGTGACGGCCTCCAGCGCTCCCTCAGCAGCGCCGTCGGCCCCGAGCCCCGCCGTTGGCCGTGTCCCGGTGGGAAGCCAGGCACCGGTGGGAGCGGACAGTCCCACCGAGCCGGTTCCGGAGATCCCCATGCCCTCACGCTCAGAGGTCATGGCCAAGGCCTCGCCCGGAGCGTCGGCCGCCTCGGGTGCGGGCACGCAGGAGACGCTGCCCGACATGCCCAGAACGGTTCCGGCCAAGAAGAAGTCGCGTCGCCGCTCACGCCGCTCCGTCCCCTCCTGGGACGAGATCGTCTTCGGCGCCAGGCCAGAGTAACCGGGTAGTAACTGGGTGTCCGGGCCGGGCCCGGACACCCGGGAGGCTTGGGGCCTTCAGGCCTCGGTGATGAGCAGCGGCACCTCGGTCTCGGCCGGTGTGAAGGAGCCGTGGACACCGGGCATGGCGATGGCGGACTCGGAGTGGACCCGGGGGTCCACGAGCACCCAGGTACCCGCCATGGCCACGACGACGTCGCCGACGACTCCTCGTGCCCGCGGGCTGAGAGTCCCCAGGTGCTCGGCGGCCTGCTCACGAGTCCCGATCCACGCAGCCCGATCCCCCAGGACGCGGCGGTAGCGATGGGCCACCTCGGCGGCGAGGTCCGCGTCACCGTCGGCGACGTGCAGGTGCGTCAGGCGGGGCTCACCGGCCACGGCGACGACGTCGCGCGTCAGCTCGCGGTGGGCACTGAGGTCGATGCGGTGGTCGGCGTCGGTGTCGACCATGCCGTGGTCGGTGCTCAGGATGATCCGGGTGCCGGCAGGGACCCGGCGGGCCAGCTCGGTCATCGCGGCGTCGAGGCGCTCGAGCTGAGCCAGCCACTGCTCACTGAGCCAGCCGTGCTTGTGGCCGATCTTGTCCAGCTCGCCGACATAGAGGTAGACCAGGGGCGTGCCGCGGCGCAGGGCGCCTGCGGCCAGGCCAGGACGGTCCTCCAGACGGTCCGCCCCCAGGTGCGAGGCGCCTCGCAGGGCCGCCTCGGTCAGGCCGGAGCCGGCGAAGCGGGCCGGTCCGATGCTCACGGCGCTTCCCGCGGGGAGGCGCTCGAAGACGGTGGGCACGTCCTGCCAGGCCCGGGGACTGGGGGCGTCATCGCCCTTCCAGGTGATGAGACTGAGGATCTGGTCGGGGCCGGGCACCGTCGAGGCGGGGAGGGCGGGCCCCAGGCGGGGCTTGAGCACCGAGTAGCCGACCATGCCGGTGGTGCCGGGCAGGGCGGAGGTTCCCAGCATAGTCAGGGCCGCTGCCGTCGTCGAGGGTCGGCAGGTGAGGATCCTGGAGTCGTGGCCGTTGTCGCCCTGCCCCAGCCACCGGCGCAGGGTGGGGGTGTGTCCGCGCCGCTGACGGAGCATCTCCAGGCCCAGACCGTCCACGAGGACGACGACGGTTCCCGGGCCGTCCCCGGGAGCGTCGCCGAGCCCATCGGCCGGCGCGACCCCCCAGCTGCGGGCGACGTGACGCGCCTCGGCGTCGGTGACGACCGAGCCGCCGTCTGAGCCGCCGTCGTTCCCGGGATCGCTGAGGGTCAGCCCGGCGCTGACGGCTCCGACCGCCAGGACGTAGCGGAGCGCCGGATCCTGCGGGGAGTCCGAGGCAGGAGCCGGTGAGGGTTCCTCGGCGACGGTACGGGACCTCATCGCGGGTCCCGTCACAGGGAGGCGGCGCGGGCCGTCATCTGGGAGAGCCTGCTGGCGAAGGTCTCGGCGCGGGCCAGGGCGGCCGCGCCCTCGACGCCGGCGGCGACGCGGATGACGACGTCGTCGGGCACGGACACGCCGGTCATGCCGTGGTCGGCCTGGCAGTCGGGGTCGCCGCAGGTGGCCGGTTCCATGTCGATGCGGCGCACCGACCCCCAGGAGACCGCGATCGTCATCTCGGTCAGGGTGCCGCCGCCCTGGGCCGGATCGGACACGCCCCGGGTCAGGGCCATGGAGCGGATACGGCTGAGCGGAACGGCCTCGCTGGTGGCCAGGGCGCCGGGGCTGCCGTCGTCGCGGGGGGCGTCGTCGACGTGGACGATGATGAGGCGGGTGGAGGTCAGTGACAGGACGGTCAGGTGCCGGTGGACGGCCTCGGCGAAGGTGGTCTCGGCCTGGACCATGCCGGAGACGATCTCCTCCTGCCCCGCCGCCAGTCGGAGGGTGTCGAGCACCAGCTCGGGGTAGTAGCCGGCGAGCTCCACCTGCTGCGCCAGGTCGGCGAACGCGTCCTGCGTGGCCTGGGACGGGGCCGGGCCGGCGGCCGAGTTCCGGCGTGAGTGGGTCGTCATGGTCGCCATTGTGCCATCGTCTGCGCCATCGCCGTCGAGCTCGGGCGGCCCCGGTTCCAGGCAGGTCGATCGCTCCGAGCGGGCGCGTCTGACCTGTCACGCCCGGGTGTCGTGGTTTGTTTTCGGCCCGATTCCTCGGACAATGCGCCCATGCCGAAGTCTGCCTCCACCCAGACTCCTCCCCCGACCGACGGGGAGATCGTCGACCTCGACCTGTCCACGGAGATGCGTACCAGCTTCCTGGAGTACGCCTACTCCGTCATCTACGCGCGCGCCCTGCCCGACGCCCGTGACGGGCTCAAGCCGGTGCAGCGCCGCATCCTGTTCCAGATGGACCGCATGGGCCTGCGCCCCGACCGCCCGCACGTGAAGTCCTCCCGGGTCGTGGGCGACGTCATGGGCCGGCTCCACCCGCACGGCGACACCGCGATCTATGAGGCGCTGGTGCGCCTGGCCCAGCCCTTCACGATGCGTCTGCCGCTCATCGACGGGCACGGCAACTTCGGCTCCCTGGATGATGGTCCGGCAGCCCCCCGCTACACCGAGGCGCGTCTGGCCGCGCCGGCACTGGCGCTGACGGCGGACCTGGATGAGGACACGGTCGACTTCGCCCCCAACTACGACTACACGCTCACCGAGCCCGAGGTCCTGCCCGCGGCCTTCCCGAACCTGCTGGTCAACGGCGCGGCCGGTATCGCGGTGGGGATGGCCACGAACATGCCGCCGCACAACCTCGTGGAGGTCGTGGCGGCGGCTCGGCACCTCCTGACCCATCCCGAGGCGAGTCTGGAGGACCTCATGGCCTTCGTGCCGGGTCCGGACCTGCCCGCCGGCGGCATGATCGTGGGTCTGGACGGGATCCGGGAGGCCTACCGCACGGGGCGCGGCAAGTTCCTCACGCGGGCGACCGCCCACGTGGAGTCCGTCTCCCCGCGCCGCAAGGGCATCGTGGTCACCGAGCTGCCCTACATGGTGGGGCCGGAGAAGATCATCGCCCGGATCAAGGAGGCGGTGGGCTCCAAGAAGCTCCAGGGAATCACCGACGTCGCCGACCTCACCGACCGCAGGCACGGCACCCGTCTGGTCATCAGCGTCAAGAACGGCTACAACCCCGAGGCCGTCCTGGCTCAGCTCTACAAGCACACGCCGCTGGAGGACTCCTTCGGCATCAACAACGTCTCCCTCGTGGACGGCCAGCCCCACACCCTGGGACTGCGCGAGCTGCTGGAGGTGTTCGTGCGCCACCGCCTCACGGTGGTCACCCGGCGCACCCGGTTCCGCCTGGGCAAGCGCCGCGAGCGCGCCCACCTGGTGGACGGCCTGCTCATCGCCATCCTCGACATCGACGAGGTCATCGCCGTCATCCGCTCCTCCGACGACGCCGCCACGGCGCGCACGCGGCTCATGCAGGTCTTCGACCTCACCGAGCCGCAGGCCAGCTACATCCTAGAGCTCCAGCTGCGTCGGCTCACGAAGTTCTCGGTCATCGAGCTGGAGAAGGAGCGCGACGAGCTGGCTCGGGAGATCGAGGCGCTTGAGGCGATCCTGGCCGACGACGTCCTGCTGCGGCGCGTGGTCTCCCGCGAGCTGGCGGCCGTGGCCGAGCAGTTCGGCACCCCGCGGCGCACGGTGCTGCTGGAGGCCTCCGGTGAGCGCGTGACGTCGTCGGCAGGCAGCGCGGCAAGCCCGGACGACGCCGCAGGGGCAACCGGCTCCGGCAGCGGCGCCTCCAAGCGGGCCGGCGCCTCCCCGCAGCCGATGACGCTGATGCCGAGCTCGTCCCCGGTTCCACTCACCGTTCCCGACGACCCGTGCCGGGTGATGCTGTCGGCCACCGGTCTGGTGGCGCGCACCCCTGGTGCTGAGCCGGTCGCCCGCACCGGTGGGCGCCAGCCCCATGACGCTCTGACCTCGCAGGTGGCAACCACGGCGCGGGGGCGGCTCGGCGCGGTCACCGACACTGGCCGGCTGGTGCTGCTCGACGTCGTCTCCACCTCGGAGGTGCCCCGCACCGAGGGGGCCCCGGGTCTGGCCGGTGCGACTCCGGTGCGTCAGCTGGTCGACATCGCCCCCGAGGAGAAGGTGGTGGGCCTGGTCCCGGTGGGCTCGGCCGGCGCCCCTCCGATCGCTCTGGCCACGGCCGGCGGTGTCATCAAGCGGGTCAAGCCCGGTGATGAGCCGAGGAACGCCGAGAGCTGGGAGGTCATCTCCCTGTCCGACGACGACCGGGTGGTCTTCGCCGGCACGGCGGCCGACACGGACTTCCTGGCCCTGGTGACCTCTGACGCCCAGCTGCTGCGGTTCCAGGCCGCCAAGGTGCGCCCGCAGGGCCGTGGCGCGGGCGGCATGGCGGGGATCTCGCTGCGTGAGGGTGCCCGGGTCATCGCCGGTGCGGCGGTTCCCGAGGAGCTCCTGGCCGAGGCCGTGGTGGTGACCGTGGCCGGTTCCGAGGGCTCGCTGCCGGGAACCGGCGGCGGGAGCGTCAAGGTCACCCCGTTGGACCGCTACCCGGCCAAGGGGCGGGCCACGGGCGGGGTCCGCTCCCACCGCTTCCTGCGCGGTGAGGACGAGCTCGTGGCCGCCTGGGTGGGCGTGGCACCGGCGCGGGCGCTGCGCGAGGGCGGCAGGCCGGTCGCGCTTCCGGAGGCCGATGAGCGGCGTGACGGCTCCGGTTCACCGCTGCCCTCCCCCATCGTCGGAATCGGCTGAGCGGGTCGCGCGCCTGGCTGGGCCTCCCCGAAAACCGCCCGTGAGCAGGCCGGATGTGCCTAGAGTGGCCCATGGCTGATAGACCGTCCGGCAACCTGCTCATCAGGGACGCACGCATCGTCCCCTTCCGCTCCCGCACCGAGCTGGGTGTGCTGCGCCGTGGCGGTTCGGGCCCGGGTGGTCTGAATGCGCCGTCCTCCCCCGGCGGGCCCGTCGACGTGCGCGTGGTGGGCGGCCGCGTCGTCGAGGTGGGGCCAGGGCTCAGCGCCTCCGGGGCTCGGGTGCTGGATGTGGATGGGGCCTTCCTCATCCCCGGCCTGTGGGACGCCCACGCCCACCTGGACATGGAGGCGGCGCGCTCGGCGCGCATCGACACGCTGGCCACCCGCAGCGCCGAGGAGGCCCTGGACCTGGTGGCCCAGGCGCTGCGGAACCTGCCGGCAGGCTCACCTCCGGCCACGGTCCAGGGTTTCGGGCACCGTCTGTCCAACTGGCCCCGGGTCCCCACCGTGGCCGAGCTCGACGCCGTCACCGGAGACGTTCCCACGCTGCTGATCTCCGGGGACGTGCACTCCGGGTGGCTGAACTCCTCGGCGCTGCGCGTCTTCGGCCTGCCGGAGGCCAGTGCCCAGGATCCCGGGGCGCCGATGAAGGAGGATCCGTGGTTCGCCCTGCTGGACCGGCTCGATGAGGTCCCGGGCACGCGTGAGCTGCGGGAGTCCGGTTACCGGCAGGTCCTGACCGGCATGCTGGCCAGAGGGGTGACCGGCGTAGTGGATATGAGCTGGTCGGAGGATCCCGACGACTGGCCGATGCGCCTGAGGGCCATGGCGACCCGGGGCGTCCTGCCTGAAGTGCTGCCCCGCATCCGGGTCGCCGTCTACCGCGACAAGCTGGAGCGCTGGATGGAGCGGGGCCTGCGCACCGGGAGCGAGCTGGCCGGCTCGCCCCGCCTGGCCGACGGATCCCCGGTGCTGGTGCAGGGGCCGCTCAAGGTCATCGCCGACGGGTCGATGGGATCGGGAAGTGCGCACATGCGTGAGCCCTACCCGGCCGAGCTGGGCCTGGATCACCCCTGCGGCGTGGTCAATATCGACCGTGCCGAGCTCACTGAGCTCATGAGCGGAGCCGGTCGGCAGGGCTATGAGATGGCCATCCACGCCATCGGGGACGCGGCCGTCGACGACGTCGCCGCCGCCTTCGCGCTCTCGGGGGCCACCGGGCGCCTGGAGCACGCCCAGCTGCTGCCTGCCGACGCGCTCGATGAGCCGGGGGGTGCCCTGAGGCGCCTGGTGGGGTGCGGCGTCGAGCTGTCCGTTCAACCGGCCCACCTCATCGACGACTGGGCGGCGGTGGGCCGGGTGTGGCCGGGGCTGGAGGAGCGCACCTACGCCTTCGCGGACATGGTGACCGCCGGGGCCCTGCTGCAGCTGGGATCGGACGCACCCGTGGCTCCGCTGGACCCGTGGCTGGCCATGTCGGCGGCGGTGGGCCGTGCGACACCGGACGGATCGGTGTGGTCACCCTCCCAGCGGCTGACGGCCGAGGAGGCGCTGGCGGCCAGCGTCAACGGGGCCGGCCCGGTGGCGGTGGGCTCTCCGGCCGACCTGGTGCTCCTGGCCGAGGACCCGGTGCGCCTCGGGGCCGAGGCGCTGGCGTTGGTGCGGCCCCTGGCCACGATCGTGGCCGGCGCCGTGGCCCACCAGCGCGCCTGAACCGCGCAGGAAGGTGCGGAACGGCCCTCTTAGACGTCGAGGGCGTAGAGGATGGTGCCGCGGGTGGGCACGTAGCCCAGGGACTCGTACAGGCCCACGGCGCCGCTGGGGTTGTCGGTGTCGACGCCGGCGGCGGCGTACTCCATGCCGTCGGCCGCGTAGGCGCGCATGGCGGCCACGAGCAGCGCGGGTCCGATCCGGCGGTGGCGGTAGTCGCTGAGGACCCCGAGCACGTCGGTGTATCCCTCGCGCCAACCCAGGGCCTCCCAGTCCTGCTCATAGCGGCCCGAGCGCAGGTACCCGGCCACGCGGGCCCGGTCACCGGAGCGGTCCATGGCCACGAAGCTCCACTGGGGGGCGAAGTAGGCGCTACCGGCGGTCCAGTCCTCGGGGGTGACGTTCTCGGCCTTCCAGGTCTCGGCCATGGCCTGGTCGTAGGCGCGCCGCACGTCGCCGTCGATCTCGGGGGTCCAGGGGTCGATGGTGATGAAGCCGTCCAGGTCCACCTCGGGGATCGCCTCGCCGAGGAAGCGACGCACCTCGCGGTACCAGCGCATCGGCTCGAAGCCCATGTCCCTGAGGTGTCCCTGCATGCGCTCGTCGTCCTCCATGACGGTGGTGACCACGTGCGCGGGTACCTGGGTCGCGCTCCTGCCCGGTACGGAGCCGGCCCGCTCGGCGCCCACGAGGTGGCGGGCCCGCTCGGCCTGCCAGTGCAGGAGGGCCCGGCCGATGCCGCGCTTGCGCACAGCCGGGTCCACGGTGCCGGTCATGGAGGCGTAGATCTCGCCGGCCGGGCGCAGCCGCACCAGGCCGAAGGCGCGCATGACGCCGTCGGCGTCGCGGCCGGCGACCCCGGAGTAGGTGGGGTCGAGGAAGTACTCGGCCGTCTCCTGCTCACTGGTGCGGTAGGGAGGGTTGTCGACCTCCTCGGCCCGAGCGATGAGCGCGGCCAGCTCGTGATTGTCCTCCGGGCCCAGGGGCCGCCAGGACAGCTCACGTGACAGCGCCGAGCGGGGACCCGGACGCAGGATGGGCCACGGCGAGGAGCCTGCTCGGCGGATACCGTAACCGGGTGCCATAGCGCACCTCCCTCATAAGGACGAAAGAACGACGAAGAATGACGGCGGACCGATGATGCCGCTGATGTCGTGCCCCGGCCACCGACGGGCCGTGACACGAAGGTTACCGAGACTACCTGAAGGAACTGCTAGAACCTGACGCTTTCGTCAGGCGTCAATGCGCTCGCGATCAACGTCACGGGCGCCTTCGACGATGAAGTCGCGGCGGGGCTCGACCGACGAGCCCATGAGGAGCTCGAAGACGGACTCGGCCTCCATGACCTGGGCCTCGTCCCCCAGCGTGATGCGCCGCAGGGTGCGGTGCTGGGGCTCCATGGTGGTCTCGGCGAGCTGGTGGGCGTCCATCTCCCCCAGGCCCTTGTAGCGCTGGGGCTCCTTGAAGCTGCGTCCCGAACGCTCCAGACGGCGCAGGGTGGTGACGAGCTCCTCGTCGGAGTAGGTGTAGATGATCTCCTTCTTGCGCCGCCACGAGCCGGAGACCTCGATGCGGTGCAGGGGCGGGACGGCCGCGAAGACCCGACCCGCCTCGATCATGGGCCGCATGTAGCGGAAGAAGAGGGTCAGCAGGAGGGTGCGGATGTGGGCGCCGTCGACGTCGGCGTCGGTCATGAGGATGACCTTGCCGTAGCGGGCGGCCTCGAGGTCGAAGGTACGCCCGCTGCCGGCACCGACCACCTGGATGATGGCCGAGCACTCGGCGTTGCGCAGCATGTCGGCCTGGGAGGCCTTCTGCACGTTGAGGATCTTGCCGCGGATCGGCAGCAGCGCCTGGAACTCGGAGTTTCGCGCGTTCTTGGCGGTGCCCAGGGCGGAGTCGCCCTCGACGATGAACAGCTCGGAGGCGGAGACGTCGTCACTGCGGCAGTCGGCGAGCTTGGCTGGCAGGGAGGAGGTCTCCAGGGCAGTCTTGCGGCGGGTGATCTCCTTGTGCAGGCGCGCCGAGACGCGGGCGCGCATCTCCCCGACGATCTTCTCCTCCAGGGCGCGGGCCTGGGTCTTGAGGTCCCGTTTGGAGGAGGTCAGCAGGGCGGTGAGCTCGCGCTCGACCACTTTGGAGACGATCTGGCGCACGGGGCCGGTGCCGAGCACCTCCTTGGTCTGGCCCTCGAACTGGGGCTCGGGCACGCGCACGGTGATGACGGCGGTCAGGCCCGCCATGATGTCGTCCTTCTCGACCCGGCCGTCCTTGGAGGTGATCTTCAGGGCCCGGGAGTCGGCCTCGATGCGTTTGCGCAGCACCCTGGCCAGGGCCTGCTCGAAGCCGGTCAGGTGGGTGCCGCCCATGGGGGTGGCGATGATGTTGACGAAGGAGCGCTCGGTGGTCTCATACCCGATACCCCAGCGCAGGGCGACGTCGACGATGCAGGTGCGCTCGACCTCCACGGGCCGCAGGTGGCCGCTGGCGCGGTCGAGCTGCTGAACGGTCTCGGTGTAGGTGCCCTCGCCGGTGAGGCGGAAGGTGTCGGTGACCGAGCCGTCGGAGGCCAGGAAGTCGACGAAGTCGGCGGTGCCGCCCAGGGCCTGGAAGACCTCGACGCCGTCATCGTCGCCGGTGTCGAACAGGTCGCCGCGGTTCTCGGTGGCGTTCTTGGCGGCCGCCCGCAGGGAGACCTCGTGGACGGCGTCGTCGGTCTCACCGGCGTCGGCGGCGGGCGTGTTGGAGGCGGCGATGGCCTCGGCCTCGGGGCGCCGGTCCTCCAGGCGCAGGGTGAGCCCGGGCACGAGGAAGCTGGTCTGGCGCAGCCGGGCGCGCAGGGCGGCGGCGTCGTACTCGGTGGGGCGGGGGAAGATCTGGGGGTCGGCCCAGTAGCGCACACGGGTGCCGGTCACGCCGCGGCGCACCTTGCCGATGACGCGCAGCTCGGAGGCCTTCGTGAACTCGGTGAAGGGCGAGGAGGGGCTGCGCCCGGCGGAGTCGTCGAAGACGCCGGGCTCGCCGCGGTGGAAGCTCATGGCGTAGGTCTTGCCGCCGCGATCGACCTCGACGTCCATGCGCTCGGCCAGGGCGTTGACCACCGAGGCGCCCACACCGTGCAGGCCGCCTGCGGCGCCGTAGGACCCGCCGCCGAACTTCCCCCCGGCGTGCAGCTTGGTGTAGACCAGCTCGACACCGGTCAGGCCGGAGGAGGGCTCGATGTCGACGGGCACACCGCGCCCGTTATCACGCACCTCGATGGAGCCGTCGTCGTGGACGGTCACCGAGATGTCGTCGCCGTGCCCCTCGAGGGCCTCGTCGACGGCGTTGTCGACGATCTCCCACACGCAGTGCATGAGGCCACGCTGGTCGGTGGAGCCGATATACATTCCCGGGCGCTTGCGCACGGCCTCGAGCCCCTCCAGGACGGAGAGGTGGCGGGCGGAGTAGTCGCCCCGGCTGGTCTTGTTCTCGGATGAGGGCACGCCGGGAATCTAGCCGATCAGCGCAGCCGGCGCCTTGTGCCCCGCCGCGAGTCCGCTCACTGAAGCGGGAGGGCCGGGCTCACCCGGGCGCTGCCAATCCCCCGGTGGGCCTTGCCCAGGCGGAAGCGCACCCGCTTCTTGAGCACCGTGCCGGAGACGGCCCGGCCGTCCACCAGCCCCTCGGCGGGGAGGAGGGTGAAGGTCCACCGCTCGGCGTAGTCGGAGTCGGGAACCAGGCCGGGCGGGCACTGCAGCAGGCGGGCGCCCCAGACCTGGCGGGTCATGAGGGCGCGGGTGTCGACGCCGTCGACCTCGAAGCGCTCTAAGGGGGCTGAGGTGATGTCCTGATGGCTTCCCGCCGAGATCCCGTACTGGCCGACGACGCCGACCAGTACCATCCAGCCGTCGCGCTCCAGCGTGAGTCCGCTCAGGTCGATCCCCTCCCCCATGGCCGGGTCGACGAGGTCCTCGACCAGGTCGGGCTGCTGGCCGTGGCGGATGCGAGGATCCACGGCACCGCGGGTGTCGAGCCGCTCCACGGCGGGGATCGCGAGCAGCCCGTAGTCGACGTCGTCGGCGAAGCGGAAGGAGGCGAAGTGCTCGCGCAGGCGGGCCACCGCGCGCTCGGCCCGCTCCCAGCCGGCACCGGCGCCCTCGTCCAGGCACTCGGTCACGACCCGGGCGGGCGGCCGCAGCCCCGTTGCGTCCAGCCTCTGGCGGAGAGCCGCGTTGGTCGCCCAGCCCGAGCGCTCCAGACGCGCGATCTCACGGTCACGGAACTCCTGCACCGACATCACGGTCCTCCTGTCTCTTTCTTCTCCCCGGTTCCCTCCCGTCGACGCCGCCTCCACGGCGGCCCCGAGACGGCCCCGAAGCGGCAACGACGTCACTGAGGTCTCCAGCATCCGCCCGATCGGTCGGTTCTACGGTGAGGTGCGCCATGACGGCGCTGCGCCGTGGGCGAAAGCTCGTGCGCCTCAGGCGGAAACGGTGCTTTCGGACGGTCGGGAGAGCCCCGGACGTGATGCAATGCGGTCCATGAGCACAACCGGAACCTCGACCGCCGCCCAGGCGGTGACCACCCTGGACGAGCAGACCGCCTCTGCCACCGACTCCTCCGAGCGCCCGCTGACCACAGCAGACCGCTGCGACGTCTGCGACGCGCAGGCCTACGTCCGAGTCGTCATGCTGACCGGCGAGCTGTTCTTCTGCGCTCACCACGCCCGTCGGCACGGGGAGAAGCTCAAGGAGGTCGCCCTGCTCTTCCAGGACGAGACCGCGAGCCTAACCGCCGGCAGCTGACGTGGATTTCTTCACTGAAATTCACGTCGCGGTTCGCTGAGTATCACTGCCGTTATCACCGGAAGCCGTTTATCCTCGTCTCCGAGGCCCTGCCCCTGTTCCCGCCCCGAGTCTCCCGGCACAGAGCCTTACGCTGATCCAGCGTCCCACCCGCTCCCACCCAGGCTCGACGAAGCCGCGTGACTCCCGAAGGAACCCTCTGTGAAACGCCCCATCCGCGTCCTGGCCGTCTCCACTCTGCTCGTCTCCTGCGGTGCGCTGGCACTGACCGGATGCTCGGGATCCACCGACTCCAGCGCCTCCGCCACGGCGCACACCACCCCGGCGGACGCCAAGGCGACCGGCCCCGTGGTCATCATCGACCTGCGCTCGGCCGACGAGTACAAGCAGGGGCACCTGGAGGGGGCCGTCAACTACGACTTCTCCTCCGGTGACTTCTCCAGCCAGATCTCGGGCTTGGACCGCAACTCCCAGTACCAGATCTACGGGAGCGACGACCAGCCCAAGATGGCCAGCGCCGTCATGCGCAACGCCGGTTTCCCCAGCGTCACCGACCTGGGAACCATTGACGCGGCGAAGAACACGACCGGCGCGAAGATCGTCACCGACTGAGGCCGGCCGGGCCGGCCGCCCTGCTGGCCGGTTCGACGCCCTGCCCCACTTCCTCACAGAAGCGGCAGCCCCTCCAGGAGGTGGGTGAGGGCGACCACCTGCCGGGGCACGTACTCGGCGATCGTCAGCCCGACGACGTCGGCCACCCGCCCCAGGTCCTTGACCAGGCGGTTGGTCTGGGCAGTACTCAGGCCCCCGCGGTCGTAGCCCAGTCCCAGACGGACCTCGTCGGCGTCCACGGTGTCGACGTCGAGGTGGATGGCTACGCGACCGCACCCGGTGGTCCTCAGCCATGTGAGCAGGGGCGTGGTTGAATCGCGCAGATCGGCGGGGCTGAAGGCATGCAGTCCCCACTTCGCGATGTTCGGGTAGTCGTCCTCGGTCCAGGAGTGCAGGCCCGCCAGGGCCACGCGGGTCGGGGAGACGAAGGCCGCCAGCTCCTCCATCACCTCGGGGTCGCCGACGCCGATGATCTGGGAGACCGCCATGGCGTGGTAGCCGGGGTACTGGGAGTGCGCGGTGCCGATGTCCGGGTGGGAGTCGATCCAGACGACGGCCAGGTCCTGCCCGTAGCGGGCGGCGAGCTCGGTGAAGGGGACGACGGACACGGCGCAGTCCCCGCCCAGGGTGAGGATCCTGGCGGCGTCGTGCCGGGCGATGGCCGCGCGGGCCTCGCGGATCCCGGCCAGGATCTGGGCGCGCGACTCCATGCCGTCGGTGATAAGCACCTCCTCGCCTGCGGGCTCATCGCTGACGGGGACGATCTCCGTGGGGCCGGGGTGCTCGGGCAGGACGGCCGTGAGCACCTGGGTCCCCAGTGCGTACACGCGCCGCGCCTCCCCGTAGGGCAGGTCGGGCAGGAGGCTGCGCACCGAGGACTCCCCCGCCCCCTGCCACTGGGGCCAGACGAGGCGGAGAGTGTCGGACTGGGCAAGGGCGGTACGTGCGTGAACCATCTCAGCGCTCCTGAGTGAGAACATCTCCCGTTCTACAGCCTACGAGCCCGGGCTGTGCACCACCTGACTCAGTCCTGAGTCGCACGAGGAGATCAGGAGGACGCGTCGGTAGATTCGGACGCCGCCGAACGGCCGATCAGATCGGCACTCTCCTCGTGGTGCCGGTGCACACTGCACGGGCCTTGGGCGCTGCTGGCGTACTCAGGCATCTCCCCGGCAAGTGACAGACCCCGCCTCCATCATGGGTGAGGACGCACCGCCGCGGGATCGACGAGATGATCAAGGAGAGAAACGGGTATGAACCGGTACTCAAAGGTCAGGACCGACCTTGACGGCACCCTATCCGTCAGCGCCCTGACTGCTGCGGTTGCAGGCGCAGTCCTGCTAGTGCCCATACCATTCATCGGAGTACCACTGGCTCTCGTCTCCCTGGTCATGGGCATCGTGCAGGTGCGCAGCGCTCGCCGGAACAGGCGCTTCGCATGGGCGGCCGTGGTGATTGCCTCAGCGACCCTGGTTGCGACCCTAGTGCTCGCCGCGACTCTTCTGACCGTCAGCTCGACGACGCGCTCCGACCCGGTGCAGACCGCGCCGTCGGTCTCAGGAGGCGGCCAAGGCTGATGCCCTGAGGCGGGCGCTGGTCAGTCTCCGGCGGTCGCGTCCAGCATGGTCTTGACCGCCTCGGTGAAGTAGGGGCCGCGGTTCACCCCGCCCAAGGGCCGCCACAGGGAGGTCAAGGAGCGCACGTAGCCGAGCCCGGTGGCGTCGTCGTAGCGGTAGAGCCAGGGCCCTCCCGAGGCGCCGAAGCCGAAGTCGCAGCCCTCGGTCCTCACCTTGCCCTCCGACTCCTCCGTGGTCCTGACGCAGGAGTGGATGGTGCCACGGCCGTCCGGGTTCGTCTTGTTGTTCGGATACCCGAAGATCGTGGCGTGGAAGACGTAGCCGCCTCCCCAGGCCAGCCCGTGACCGCCGACGACGTCGACGATCGGCTTGTTCGCGTCTCCGCCGTCGTTGAGCGTCACGTAGGCGACGTCGTTGCGGTAGTCGGTCTGATCGGCTCGCCAGCTGTCGAAGGTGCGCATCGACCGGGCCGTCCAGACTCCCACCGGATCCGGATCGGCCTGGGTGCGGTCGTAGTCGGGGACGAAGACCGCATCCTTGGCCCAGCCTTCCTGAGCGCTGTAGACGCAGTGAGCGGCGGTGATGATAACGCTCCTGGACGGCGTGTTAAGGACCGAGGCGCTGCAGTAGACGTTGTCGGCCTTGTAGCCGTTGAAGAACAGCTTGCCCTTCGTCCTGGCGGGCAGGGCCGTGCCTCCGTCGGCAGCCGGAGCGACGGGCTCGGTCGTTCCCGCCGGATCCGTCGAGCTGGAGCTGTCCCCGTCGTCTGCGGCCGCCGGCCGCTCCTGGGCGGGATCGTCGGCCGCATCGGCGTCCAGGGGCTTGGCCGCGGCCATGCGCTCGTGCGTCCAATAGCTCAGAACATCCTGGTCCGCCTCATGGCTCGCCTCGGCCGCCGGCCGTTCCTCGGGGATCGTCGCGGCGTCCTTGCCGAAGCTGGTGGGTGCGGTTACCGCCGTCGAAGCAGCCCCTGTGCCTCCGCTCGGTCCGGTTTCTGCACCGTGAGCCGGGGTGGTGAGCAGCGGCAGAGGGATGAGGCCTGCCGTCATCAGCACAAGGACAGGCAGGAGAGCTGCTCCCCTGCCTGAAAAAACAGATGTGTCTTTCATTGGTCAACTCCCATGGAGGCGGGGCGCTTTTCAGGAACGGACATACACGCCGACTCGTTTCAGTAGATGCACCACGGTTGGTTCACGTCGACGACAATCACGTAATTTATCACCCAGATTGGCTCCACGCCCGGTAGAAATGATGGACCGGACCATGCCCGTGCCCGATCCCCAAAGTGTCGGCGTGCGCGATGGCCCTCGTGAGATAGGTTTTGGCGCCCCGCACCGCCTCCAGCCAGGTCGCCCTGCGCGGTCGCAGCGAGGTGATCGCCGAGGAGAGCGTGCAGCCCGTGCCATGGGTGTTCCCCGTCGCCACGCGGCGGCCACGGAGGAGTCTGACGACGTCGCCATCGACGTAGACATCAACAGCATCACCCGCCTCACCCGCGCCGGTGAGATGGCCACCTTTGACCAGCACCCGTTGTGCACCCAGATCTCTCAGGCGCTGCGCCTGGCTGCGCAGATCATCGAGGCTCACCGCGGGCTCCTCGTTCAGCAGGACCGCCGCCTCGTGGAGGTTGGGGGTGATGAGGTCGACCGTGGCGCACAGACGGCGTACGGCCCCGATCGCCTCCTCGTCCAGGAGGCGGTCTCCGGAGGTGGCGACCATGACCGGGTCGAGGACCGTGTGAGTCAGGCCGGGCAGGTACTCCCCCACGGCGTCGGCCAGCTCGGCGGTGGCGAGCATGCCGATCTTGGTGGCATCGGGGACGATGTCGTCCAGCAGCGTGTCCAGCTGGAGGCGTACGAAGTCGACGGGCACGACGTGCACGCCCGTCACGCCGCACGTCGACTGGGCGGTCAGAGCCGTGATCACGCTCATCCCGTAGGCGCCGAGCGCGCTCATGGCCTTCAGGTCGGCCTGGATACCGGCACCTCCACTGGGGTCGGAGCCGGCGATCGTCAGGGCGGCGATGGTCGTCGAGCGGGGCCGTGAGTGACTCATCGTCCGTCTCCCCCGTCCCAGGCGGCTCGCAGAGCGGCGGCGGCGCGCCTCGGGTCCTCGGCCGTGCAGATGGCCGAGACGACAGCGGCTCCGTCCAGACCTCCCGCGCGCAGGGCCGGCAGATCGGCGACTGTGACGCCGCCGATGGCCACAGCAGGCAGATCGGTCAGGGCGGACATGCGCACGACGCCGTTGATGCCCAGGCTCTTTGGGGCGTCGGCCTTGGTGGCGGTGTCGCGCACGACGCCGATTCCGACGTAGTCGCAGGCCCCTTGCTCCTGGGCGGCGCACATCTCGCTGCGGGTCGCGGTCGACAGCCCGAGGTAGGCCTCATCCCCGATGAGGCGGCGTGCGACGCCGGCGGGCAGATCCAGCTGGCCGAGGTGGACACCCGCTATCCGCGCCCCCAGGTCGCGCGCCGCCAGGAAGACGTCGACGCGGTCGTTGACGATGACGGGGACCTGGCCGCCCACAGCCTCGGCCACCTCCAGCACCTGGGTCAGGAAGGGGCCGCCGTCGGCGTCCTTGGCGCGCAGCTGGACACAGGTGACTCCCCCGTCAACGGCCGCCTCAACGGTCCGAACGACGTCTCGCCCGCGCGAGCGGCACTGGTCCTCATCGGTGACGAGGTAGAGCGACAGGTCCGGTGCGGCCCTCATGCCGACTCCTCGTCAGTGGCGCCGGTGGTCCTGACGATGACGGACCCCAGGTCCTTCGTCTCCAGGGCGTACAGGGCGTCGAGGAAGGCGGGCTGGAAGGAGCCGGGGCCGGCCGATCGGGCCGCGGCTCGCTCGGCCGCCGCGCTGTAGACGGCGTGCGCGGCCACGACGGCGCTCAGGCTGTCCAGTCCCTCCTTCCGGCCCGCCCCGAGGAAGGCCGCGGTCACTGCCCCCAGGGCGCAGCCGCCTCCGGTCATCCGGGTCAGCAACGCGGATCCGCCCCGGACCCGGACGACGCGCTCACCGTCGGTGACCAGGTCAACGGGACCGGAGACCGCCACGACGCAGCCGTGGCGACGGGCCAGGTCGCAGGCCGGTGCGAGCGCCGCGTCGACGTCGTCGGTGGCCTCGACGCCCCGCCCTCCGCTGCCGGCGCCCACCAGGGCGATGATCTCCGAGGCGTTGCCCCGGACGGCGCTCGGCCCCTGGACGACCAGCTCATGAGCCAGGGCAGTGCGGTGTGCCAGCGTTCCGATGGCTACCGGGTCGAGGACCCACGGCGTACGAGCGTCGTTCGCCGCTGCGACGGCCTCGCGGGCGGCGGCGCGCTGCTCGGGCTGGGGCGTGCCGAGGTTGATGAGCAGCGCGGAGGCGATCTGGGCGAAAGGCCCCGCCTCCCCGGTGATGTCCACCATGGCCGGCACCGCGCCCAGGGCCAGGAGAACGTTGGCGGTGACGTTGGTGACCACCGAGTTGGTGATGCAGGAGACCAGTGGAGCATGGCGGCGCAGCGACTCAAGCGCCGCCGGGGTAGACGTGTCCCAGTGCATGTGACATCCCTTCGTCAGTACTAGCTGGACAGGTTCGACGGGTGTGTTCTCAGCCGTGTGGCACCCCGTGTCACGATTGGGACGATAGCACTGACGGCGTCGGCCCCGGAACCTTCACAGGTCCGGGGCCGACGCCGTCGAGATGAACGAGTCGCTGGCGCTTCCTAGTCAGGCGGTCCGATCAGTCCAGGTAGTCGCGCAGGACCTGGCTGCGCGAGGGGTGGCGCAGCTTGGACATGGTCTTGGACTCGATCTGGCGGATGCGCTCGCGGGTGACCCCGTAGACCTTGCCGATCTCGTCGAGGGTCTTGGGCTGGCCATCGGTCAGGCCGAAGCGCATGGAGACCACACCGGCCTCACGCTCCGAGAGGGTGTCCAGCACGGCGTGCAGCTGCTCCTGGAGGAGGGTGAAGCTCACCGCGTCGGCCGGCACCACGGCCTCGGAGTCCTCAATGAGGTCACCGAACTCGGAGTCCCCGTCCTCTCCCAGGGGCGTGTGCAGGGAGATCGGCTCGCGTCCGTACTTCTGGACCTCGACCACCTTCTCCGGGGTCATGTCCAGCTCGACGGCCAGCTCCTCCGGGGTGGGCTCGCGGCCCAGGTCCTGGAGCATCTGGCGCTGCACACGGGCGAGCTTGTTGATGACCTCGACCATGTGCACCGGGATGCGGATGGTGCGGGCCTGGTCCGCCATGGCGCGGGTGATGGCCTGGCGGATCCACCAGGTGGCGTAGGTGGAGAACTTGAAGCCCTTGGTGTAGTCGAACTTCTCCACCGCACGGATGAGGCCGAGGTTTCCCTCCTGGATGAGGTCCAGGAAGAGCATCCCGCGGCCCGTGTAGCGCTTGGCCAGGGAGACCACGAGTCGCAGGTTGGCCTCCAGCAGGTGGTTCTTGGCCCTCTGGCCGTCCTGGGCCACCCAGTGCAGCTCGCGGCGCAGCTTGGCCGGAAGGTCGTTGCCCTCCTCGGCCAGGCGGTGCTCGGCGTAGAGGCCGGCCTCAATGCGCTTGGCCAGCTCGACCTCCTGCTCGGCGTTCAGCAGCGCGACCTTACCGATCTGCTTGAGGTAGTCCTTGACCGGGTCCGCGGTGGCGCCGGCGGTGACGACCCGCTGGGCGGGCTCGTCGCCCTCGTCGGAGTCGGAGACGGTGAAGGAGCCGTCCTTGTCCTGGGACTTGCCGCGCTTGCCGGACTTCTTGGAGGCGGCCTTCTCCGCCTCCTCCCGGCGCATGCGCTCGAGCTCGCCGGTCAGTGCCGCGATGGAGGGCTGCATCTTGATGCCCTTGATGACCCAGCCGCGGAAGATGTAGCCGTTCTGGGCCAGGTAGTCGCGCGCCACCATCGGGGCGGAGTCGCCGATGACGAACCGGGGCACCGGGCCGTGGCCGTAGGGGGCCAGGGTGATGGGCTCCTCCAGGGTGCCGTGACCGGCGATCTCCAGGTTCTCCACGATCGTGCGCGAGCGCACGAAGAGCGTCGCCCCGGGGGCCAGCCGGACGCCCTTGAGCGATGCGGGGTTGTTGAAGGGGCTGCGCTTGGAGCCGTCGCCGTTCTCCTCCAGGCTCACATCCAGGTAGTAGTCGCGCAGCTCGGGGGCGGGGCCGTCATCATCCTGGACGGTCTGCGCCTCGGAGTCGTCGTCCTCCTGGTCCTCGTCCTCATCGGAGTCCTCGTCGTCGTCCTCGTCGGAGTCGTCGAAGTCCTCATCGTCGTAGTCGGAGTCGTCGGTGTCGTCGTCTCCTTCGTCGTCGAGGTCGAAGTCCTCATCGTCGAGCGTGGTCTCGTCGACGTCGTCAGTGAGCTCGGTGCGGGAGCGCGTCACTGTGGAAGAAGCCACGGAGTTCCTTTCGCGTGGGCGGGCGGACAGCCGGCGACGGGGTATGGGGACCCGACCCGGCACAGCAGACAACCCCAGAATTGTAGCGTTTATTCCCCAGCAACTTCGCACCGGTGACTTAGCATGACCTAACCTTTGCCGCGGTCGGCACCCGGCGGCGCTAAAACGGCTATCGACGCCCCTGGGGAGGCCGCGGCGGCCCTGCTGCGTCTACCCTGGCGGGCATGAGTGCGCTGCCTGCGGCCCTGGGCCGTGTCCGTCCCGCCGTCGAGCACCGCCTGGAGGAGGTCCTGAGCGGCTGTCACCGGCGCTGGGAGGACCTGGGGCAGGCCGCGCCGGAGCTGCTCGAGGCCGCCGCGAGCGTCCTGACCGGGGGCAAGCGCATGCGCGCCGTGCTGGGTGCGGTCGGCTACGCGCTCACCATCGCCCCGGAGCACCGGAGTGAGCGCCTCACCAGCGACGACGCCGTCCGCCTGGGAGCAGCGCTCGAGCTCTACCAGGCCAGCGCGCTGGTCCACGACGACCTCATGGACGGGGCCGACACCCGACGGGGCCTGCCTGCGGCGCACCGTGCCTTCTCCCGGGACCACGGCGCCCGTGGCTGGCTGGGGTGCTCACAGGCCTTCGGGGCCAACGGTGCCATCCTGCTGGGCGACCTCCTGCTGTCGCTGGCCGGAGAGGAGATGAGCGCCCTGGCGCAGGCGCGCGCCGCCTCTGAGGCCGGGCAGCAGGCGCTCCGGCACGCCCGGTCCGCCTTCGACGCCATGACCACCGAGGTGGCCCTGGGCCAGTTCCTCGACGTACGCAGCGAGAACCTGCCACTGCCCTGGGGGCAGGACCCGGTATCTGCGGCCAGACGCATGCACGACGACGCCCTGTCGGTCGTGCGCCACAAGTCGGCCCGGTACTCAGTTCGCCACCCATTGCTCATCGGAGCTCTCCTGGCCGGGGTGGAGCCGGCCGGCCCGACAGCTGAGCACCTGGCGGTCTTCGGTGAGGAGATCGGTATCGCCTTCCAGCTGCGCGACGACGAGCTGGGCGTCTTCGGCTCGCCGCAGGTCACCGGAAAGCCGGCGGGAGACGATCTGCGCGAGGGCAAGCGCACGGTGCTGCTGGCCCTGACCTGGAGCCGCTGCGACGACGTCGGCCGGGAGCTGCTCGGAAGCGTTCTGGCCAATGCCGGGGCCACGGCGGAGCAGATCACCGAGGCGGCGACGCTCATCGAGGACTGCGGCGCACGCGACGCCCACGAGGAGATCATCATCACCCACCGCGATGCCGGGCTCGAGGCGCTGGAGCGACTCCGGGACGAGGGCGTGGTGAGTACCGCATCACTGAAGGACCTGGCCGCCCTGGCAGACCTGCTGACGCACCGAAGCTCCTGACATGGCAGGCGAAACGGGCAGAACCCGCCGGATGGGCAGGACTACCCGTCAGCGGCGGCGAGCGGCTGTCGATGCGCCGCAGGCACCGTAGAATCGCGCTCGTGGTCACGGATCCCCTCATCGGTCGGCTGGTCGACTCTCGCTACGAGATCGTCGACCGCCTCGCGCGTGGTGGCATGGCCACCGTCTACCGCGCCCACGACCGTCGCCTGGACCGGACCGTGGCACTCAAGCTCATGCACGCCCACCTGGCCGACTCCCCCGACTTCGTCTCACGCTTCCGGCGCGAGGCCCGGGCAGCGGCCCGCCTGTCCAACCCGGGCGTAGTGGCCGTCTACGACCAGGGCAGTCTCGACGGGGTGGCCTACCTCGTCATGGAGTACGTGGAGGGCCCCACGCTGCGCGACCTCATCGCGGCGGGGCCGCTGTCGGTCAAGGAGGCCCTGGGGCTGGTGGCTCAGCTGCTGCGCCCGCTCGGAGCCGCCCACCGGGCCGGTCTGGTGCACCGCGACATCAAGCCGGAGAACGTCCTGCTGCCCTCGGACGGCTCGGTGGCCAAGGTGGCCGACTTCGGTCTGGCGCGGGCGGTCACGGAGGTCACGCAGACGACGACGGGCAACGTCCTGGGAACGGTCGCCTACCTGGCGCCCGAGCTCATCACGTCGGGGGACTCCACCTCTCGCGCCGACGTCTTCTCCGCCGGGGTGGTCCTCTACGAGCTCCTCACCGGAGAGCAGCCCTTCACCGCGGACTCCCCCATCCAGATCGCCTTCCGCAACGTCCACGAGGACGTGCCCCTGCCCTCCACGCTGGTCCCCGACATGCCGGCCGACGTCGACGAGCTCGTGGCGATCATGACGCGCCGCGAGCCGCAGGACCGTCCCACCGACGCCGATGAGGCGCTGGCGCTGCTGCGCAACGTCGTCGACGAGCTCACCGACTCGGAGCTGTCCGTGCGCCGCGGGGGCGGAACCGGGTCGATCCGGACCCAGGAGGTCATGACGGCCAATGCCCAGGCCGCCCGCTCCGCCATCGACAACGAGCCCCAGGACGACGAGGACGAGGACTCCGACGAGGACTCCTCCTCCCACGCCGGTATGCGTACCGTCTCCCTGCCCATCGGCTCCATCGGACCGGACACCAAGGGCAGGACCCGAGCGCTGTCGCGCAAGGCCCTGGCGGCCGACGCCCAGAAGACCACCGCCGTACCCACCCGGCGAAGAGGCCTTGGCGGCCTCAACCGTCGCACGGCCGTCATCGTCGGGCTGCTGGCCGTGGCCGGAACCGGGGCGGGCGCCACCTGGTACCTGACGGCGGGTCCGGGGCGGCGGGTCCCCGTCCCCGACATCATCGGCATGTCTCAGGACGAGGCGCAGCTCGCCCTGGAGAGGCAGGGGCTCAACTGGGGCACGCCGGCTCGGGCCTACTCGGACACGGTGCCGGCCGGCAAGGTCATCTCCTGCCAGCCGAAGGTCGGTCAGAGGGTGGGGCTGAGCCATGCCGTCACCGTCGTCATCTCCCGGGGCGTGGAGACCAAGACGGTTCCCGACGTCGTCGGAAAGACCAAGGACCAGGCCAGCTCCGCGATCAAGGCGGCGGGCCTGACCCTGGGGGACGTCACCGAGGAGTACTCCGCCAGCGTCGCCTCGGGCAAGGTGATCTCCTCCGATCCCAAGGCCGGCAAGGTCATCGAGCACACCTCGAGGATCTCGATCGTGGTCTCCAAGGGCAAGGAGCCGGCCACGATCCCCGACGTGACCGGCAAGAGCGAGGACGAGGCCAGGAAGACCCTGGAGGAGGCCGGGCTCAAGAAGGGCAAGGTCACCCAGGACTACTCCGACTCCGTGGCCAAGGGGCAGGTCATCTCCTCCTCCCCCATCGCCGGGGCCTCGGGCTACTACAAGGGCGACTCGGTGGACCTGACCGTCTCCAAGGGGCCGGAGAAGGTGACGGTCCCCGACGTGACCGGCAAGAGCGAGGACGAGGCCAGGAAGACCCTGGAGGGGATCGGGCTCAAGGTGGAGGTCAACAAGCGCCTGGGCGGCCCGTTCGGGACCGTGCGCTCCACCGACCCCGCTCCGGGCTCCAGCGTCAAGCCGGACTCCAAGGTCACCATCAACATCTTCTGACGGCGGTGGCTCTCAGCCCTTGAGCATCTCGGCGATCTCGAAGGCGACCTCGAGGGACTGCTGGTGGTTGAGGCGCGGGTCGACGAGGGTCTCGTAGTGCTCGGCCAGGCCGGCCTCGTCGATGTGCTCGCCCCCGCCGAGGACCTCGGTGACGTCGTCGCCGGTGAGCTCGACGTGGATGCCGCCCGGGACGGTGCCAAGAGCGCGGTGGACCTCGAAGAAGCCGCGGATCTCGTCGAGGATCGTCTCGAAGCGGCGGGTCTTGTAGCCGTTGTCCGAGGTGATGGTGTTGCCGTGCATGGGGTCGGTGATCCAGGTGACGGGGCGCCCGTCGGCGCGCACCGCCTCGACCAGCGGCGGTAGGGCCTGGCGGATGCGGCTCGCGCCCATGCGGGTGATGAGGGACAGGCGCCCGGGCACGCCGTCGGGGTTGAGGCGGTCCATGAGCCGGGTCACGTCGTCGGGGGACGTGGTGGGGCCGACCTTGACGCCCACGGGGTTGTGGACGCCGGCCAGGACGGCCACGTGGGCGCCGTCGGCCTCACGGGTGCGCTCCCCCACCCAGAGCATGTGGGCGGAGGTGTCGTAGAGGCGCCCGGAGCGGGAGTCCTCGCGGATCATGGCGTCCTCGTACTCCAGGAGCAGGGCCTCGTGGGCGGCGTAGAAGTCAACCTGGCGCAGGGCGTCGAAGTCGACGCCGGCGGCCTCCATGAAGCGCATGGCCCGGTCGATCTCGTCGGCGAAGGACTCGAAGCGCTTGTAGGCGGGGTTGGCGGTGAAGCCGCGGTTCCAGGAGTGGACCTCGCGCAGGTCCGCGTAACCGCCCATGGTGAAGGCGCGGATGAGGTTGAGGGTGGTGCCCGAGCGCAGGTAGGCGTCCAGCATGCGCCTGGGGTCGGGGACACGGGCCTCGGGGGTGAACTCGTGGCCGTTGACGGAGTCGCCGCGGAAGGCCGGCAGGGTGACCTCGCCACGGGTCTCGGTGTCCGAGCTGCGGGGCTTGGCGTACTGACCGGCCATGCGGCCGACCTTGACCACGGGCGTGGAGGCGCCGTAGGTCAGGACGGCGGCCATCTGCAGGATGGTCTGGACCTTGAGGCGGATGTTGTCAGCCGTGTTGTGGGTGAAGGACTCGGCGCAGTCCCCGCCCATGAGGACGAAGGCGTCCCCGGTGCTGGCCTGGGCGATGAGGTCGCGCAGGGAGTCGACCTCTCCGGCGAAGACGAGCGGGGGCCGGCGGCGCAGGTCCGTCACCACGTCGGCCAGCACGGCCTCGTCGGGGTAGGCCGGCTGCTGCAGTGCGGGCAGGTGGCGCCAAGCGGGGGCCTGGACGTCCGTGCGGGCGGCGGAGAGCTCGTTCATCACGCCCGTCAGCATAGGACAGCCGGGAGTATCGCCCGGAATCGGCGCCGCATCGCGGAACGAGGCGAAGCCCGGGGCTTGAGGGCGGATTGTGTCACTGCGGGAGACTTTTAAGGCTGCGGCAGCGCATGAGCGCAGTGGCCGTAAGGCTGCGACCTGCGCAAACGTGAAGGTTCGGAGAGCAAGGGGCGCCACAGCGTGGGTGAAAAGTCTCCAGCAGTGACATACGGGGCTGTCTGAGTGCCTTTGCGCTCTCAACACGTGTGGCCGGCGCCGTCAGGTGGACGGCACCGGCCACGGTGCGATGAGGGGTTCAGGCTCAGCCTGAGATCTCTCAGTGCTCGGGAGCGGCCTCGGCGGGCTCGACCTTCTGGCCGAGGTCGGCCATGAGGTCGGTGAACCACTGCTGGGTGATGTCGAAGGGCTTGGCGCCGGCGATGCGCGGGAAGGCGATCGCGGTGAGCTCGTCGTTGTTCTCCTCGTCCTGGCCGATGACACCGGACTCGCCGCGCAGGGCGCAGTCGACGGCCAGGTCGCACATCTTCTTGATGAGGGCCAGGTCCTCGGCGTTGGCGTGTGCGGCGCGCGAGTAGTAGCCGGACTTCTGGACCATGACCTTCTCAGCGCCGATGAGCTCGGCGAACTGCTTGGCGAACCACTGGCCGGGGTTGATGGTGTCGAGCTTGACGTGGCCGAAGGGGTCGCGCTGGACCTCCTGGCCGGCGGCCTCCATCTCGGCGATGATCTCGGGGACGCCGGCGCCCTCGGACAGGAAGATGTTGACGTTGCCCTGCTCGTCCATGATGGCCTTGAGGCGCTCGGCCTCGGCGGCGATGTCGAGCTTCATCTCGGGGACGAAGACGGCGTGGACGTCCCAGCGCTCCTTGGTCAGGCCCAGGGAGGGGGCCCACTGCTTGGTCTGAAGCAGGTCGTGGTAGCGGCGGGCGGTCTCGGCGGTGAGGTAACCGCAGTTGCGGCCCATGCACTCGTGGACGATGAGCATGCGGGGGTTGGAGCGGTGCTCGCCGATGACGTTGAAGGCGAAGCCGGCGCCCTCGTCGGCCGCGGTCCAGGCACCCAGGGACTGGCGGATCGGGACGACGTCGTTGTCGATGGTCTTGGGCAGGCCGACGACGGTGAGCTCGTAGTCGTTCTCGTGGAGGTAGGCGGCCAGGTCCGCAGCGGTGGTGTTGGTGTCGTCACCGCCGATGGTGTGCAGGACGTCGACGCCGTCCTTGCGCAGCTGCTCGGCGGCGAACTCCAGGGGGTTGACGCCCTCAGCGACCAGGCCGCGCTCGACGAGGTTCTTGGCGTTGGTGAGCTTGACGCGGGAGTTGCCGATCGGGGACCCGCCGAAGTCGCGCAGGATGCCGGCGTTCTTGCGGGCCTCGTCGTCGATGACGATGTAGTTGCCGGTGAGCAGGCCGTGGTAGCCGTACTGGTAGGCGATGATCTCGACCTCGGGAGCGACCTGCGTGTAGCGCTCGATGAGGTCGCCGACGGCGGCGGACAGACAGGGGGCGAAACCGCCAGCGGTGAGCAGGGCGACGCGACGAATCGACATCGGGAACCTTTCCTTGGGTACGAGGAGTGACGAGACCATCCTAACGGTACGACCCGGCCTCCCCGCCAGGCCCTTCGAACCCGCAGCCAGGTTCGGTCTCTGGGTCGGTGCCGCCTTCAGGAGCGGCAAGGATCCGCTCGTTGACCAGCCGAACAGCCAGGCCTGGGGCTACACGCATCAGGATGTCGAAATGATCCCAGACCAACGCTCCGTACAACCAGGAATGGGCGAGTGCAGAGCGGGCCAGACCGAGCCACTGCTCACGCATTGTGGATTTTGCGTCCACGTGGTCGGTGGCATCAAGGCATGCCGTTGCGAGTGTGGCGTAGCATTCTGCGGCATCCTGACGTTGTGCAATTCCTCTTGCCCAGGCGAGCTCGACACGCATCGCTTCGGCAGCTTCGTCCGATGATCCTTCGCGTACAAGTGCCTTAGTGAACGCGGATTGCACATAACTTCGGGAATTCGGATCATATATTGCCGCCACAGTTCTCAAGGCATCATCGGCCCGCCCTGCCTGGGCCAGCGCATCAGTAAGCGCTGCCAGCACCCGTGCACGCTTCTCGGAAGCTTTGATCCGCTCGGCCATGGCAAGGGCCTCATCAGTCAGGCCCACCCGAGCCAACGCCCCCGCCACCTCCTCCAGAGCAAGTTCGTGCAGCCAGGGATTCTCGATCCGCTCGGCCATGCTCAGCGCGTCCTCAGCAACCCGCCGAGCCCTTTCAGTCTGACCTGCCTGGGCCAGCGCCTCAGCAACCGCTGCCAGCACCCGTGCACGCTCCCCGGAAGCTTTGATCCGCTTGGCTAAGGCAAGGGCCTCATCAGTCAGGCCCACCCGAGCCAACACCCCCGCCACCTCCTCCAGAACAGGTTCGTGCTCCCAGGGATCCTCAAACCGCTCAGCCACGCTCACCGCGTCCTCAGCAACCCGCCGAGCCCTTTCAGTCTGACCTGCCTGGGCCAGCGCCTCAGCAACCGCTGCCAGCACCCGTGCACGCTCCCCGGAAGCTTTGATCCGCTTGGCTAAGGCAAGGGCCTCATCAGTCAGGCCCACCCGAGCCAACACCCCCGCCACCTCCTCCAGAACAGGTTCGTGCTCCCAGGGATCCTCAAACCGCTCAGTAACGCCCACCGCGTCCTCAGCAACCCGCCGCGCTCCCTCAGCCTCACCTGCCCGAGCCAACGCATCCGCCACTCTCGCCAAGGCCAAGGCACGTAACCCGAGATCTCCGATCCGCGAGGCCGTGACGAAGGCCTCATCGGTCAAGCCCACCCGAGCCAACACCCCCGTAACTCTCGCCAGAGCCAGCTCCTGATGCACAGGGTCCTCAAACCGCTCAGTAACGCCCACCGCATCCTCAGCAACCCGCCGAGCCCTTTCAGTCTGACCTGCCTGGGCCAGCACATCAGTAACCCTAGTAACCACTGCCAGCACCTGTTCAGGCTCCCAGGAAACTTCGATCCGCTCGGCTAAGGCGAGGGCCTCATCAGTCAGGCCCACCCGAGCCATCACCCCCGCCACCTCCTCCAGAACCAGATCGTGCTGCCAGGGATTCTCGATCCGCTCGGCCATGCCCACTGTGTTCTCGGCAACCCACCTCGCCCTCCCAGTCTCACCCACCCGAGCCAGCACACCCGCCAGCTCCGCCAGAGTCCGCGCACGCAACCCGAGATCTCCGATCCGCTCCGCCATATATTCAGCAAGAAGAAGAGGTGCGATCACATAAGCACTATCACTCAAATCGTCGATTTGCTTAAACAACAAGGAGCACACTGGAAGGAAGCATCCTTCCATTTTTGCGGAAACGAGAATCTCTTTGACCCAGCCCTCTAGATTGAAAACTTCATCAACATCGACCTGAGACTCCTTCCTCACGCAGCTAATGGACGCGAGCATATCCACCAATATACACAGAATTTCATCATGCAGATCTCGACAAGAAACCAAGGATTCAAGCACAGCACGAAAGAGCGGCGAGAATGCGTAGCCGCACCCAGATTCCATAGCCGCCTTCATTGTTTCACTAAGAGCGTTCATCCTGCCCTTCGGTTCATCAACAGATAACACCACATCTAATGCATCCTCAGGAGCAGCACTGAAATATGAGACGTAGAGCCTAGGCAATCCGGGAAAATAAATAGATGCCCGCGCGAGCGATTCTCTCAGCTCAGCAACATCAAGAAGGGGTGTCATCACACTCTCAGAAACTTCTCCACGATTTACATCCAATGTTTTGAAGTACTCCAGGTCAATCTTTCGCAGAACCCGAGATCTCCGCCCGAAACGGCGCCGCATCTCGTTGTAGCGACCAGGGTCAAGCACGACCTGAATGTCATGGTTTAGCATGAGATTGAAGCAAGCATTACTCAACATATAATTTGGCGTTGCTCTACCCCACCCCTCACCAGCCCGATCCACCACCCATTTCCGGACGATCTCACGGTACGGCTTTAATGCCTCCTCGCGGTTCTGTGCCCACCAATCCACACCTCCCGCTCCACTATCGTCTCCGAAAAGATCCGGAGCGATCTCACGTACCACAGCCCGCAAAACAGCATCATGTCCAAGAGCGTAAGACACGCCCCCTTGACCACCGAAGCCAACATTGACCCTCATGAGCATTCGACCGGGAGAACGATCCACACATGCTTTTATGTCTCTGCTCGACACATTGTCACGATAACGACACATAGAGACCAACTGACGCAGTTCATCTATGGTCAATGATCCGCCACATGCAGCCAGAAACGCCCCAATATCTGCAGCAAAATCAGACTTGAAGAACGTTTCAATATCCTTCTGATTGATCTTCTTTTGAGCGATAGGAGAAGGTTTAAGTGAGACAATCACCCTCGGAGTATTGCATACTATATCCTCTGGCAACCGAGGGTTCAGCCGAGACGCTGTCGTCACCTTCACACCTTCGGGGAGGTGTCGCGGCAGCAACGATAGAATGGACTTGGCTGCAGCATCATCCGGACGCTCGTAGTAGGAATCCTCGTCCACTCCATCAATGAGAAGAACCAGAGGTCGAGGGTTCTTATCTGATCGCCACGCCGTTGCTGCTTGGCGCAGAAGCTGACGGAACTCGGTGTCCTGGGATGCCGGATCGGACACGCGCTCGGTATACTCATCTCCCAAGATCTCTGATAACTGCGCCCCGGCAACAAAGGAAAAACTCCTCCAGTCGTTCCCGTCGCCACCGATGCGGCGAGCAAAGAAAGACACAACGCATGCGTCATCGGGAGGATTCAACGCGAAAGAGGACATGAGGGCGGTTTTACCGCTAACCATGCTCGCCTCCATGGTGTACCAAGTGTCCTGCGTCCCACGGACAAATGCTTCTAGCTCGGCTAACTCTCGCTCTCGATCCTCCAGGGGATCCGGAGCAAGGTCGCGGACAACTTCGATATGGTCAGCAACAACGGCACGCGTCTGCGAGGCTCCAGCAGGACGGTCGGCAAGTCGTTGAATCCCGGCACGGACCTGCTCGACACTCTCAAGAATGGAGACCAACATCTCCTTTTCAGTGAAGCAGGCAACAATGTGCTGGCACGCCACCTCAAGCACCCAGTCGAAGGATTGCCTCGCCGACTCATCCACCAGATTGCTGCGCAGGTCTGTGCCACCCAGGTCCAGAAGAGCCTGCCTCAGTTTTCTCCAGTCATATTCCGCGACAAGCCGTTTCTTCTCCGAGAGCCGGTCGATGAGGGACGCGACCAACCTCGCCGCCACATGCCAGTCGGCCTCGGAAATCCTCTGATGCTCTCGGAGCAACTGCGTTGCTGCGTCGTCGGCGATCTTTTCTGCGAATGCCGCCCGTTTTCCGCCGATCTCCAGCATTCCACGGAGCCTCGCCAACAGCCCGGCACCTTCACCAACCGCTGCGGCGAGCGTTCCCTGCCCGGAGGCTATGAGGAGCAGTTTTGCAATCGATGCCCCGACGGGAATGAAAGTGTCGCGATCCATGGCAGCCATGAGCGCTCCTCAACGTGTGGTGCGTGTTACAGGAGGATTCCGTAACTTTATCGCAGCACGCAGGCTCTCTGGAACTGACTGGTCAGTCTTTCTGCGGCCCTCGCCCGACCGGCCCGGCGGGCACCCGCCCTCTACTCGGTGCCGGGCTCGGCCTCGTCGTCGGAGGCCCTGTCCTTCTTCTTGTCCTTGCTGTCCTTGCCGCTCTTGTCCTCGGGCGGCTCTGGCACGGAGACCTCGGGGGCGGGGCGACCGCCGGGCGCGGCCACGGGCGCCGCCTGGGGCCGCGCCTGCGCCTGGGCGGCGAGCATCTCGGCGACGACCTCGTCGGCGGTCTTCTTCTCCGCGTCCATGGCCTTCTTGACGTCGGCGGCGTAGAGGTCCACGTACTCCTGGCCGGAGAGCGCCATGAGGGCGTACATGATCTCGTCGGTGATGGAGCGCAGCACGAAGCGGTCGTTCTCCAGGCCCTTGTAGCGGGAGAAGTCCAGCGGCTCACCGATGACGATGCCCACGCGGTGGCGGGTGGAGGGGATGGACTTGCCGATCGGCTGGGCCAGGTTGGAGCCGATCATGGCCACTGGGACCACGGGGGCGCCGGTGGCCAGGGCGATGCGGGCCACGCCGGTCTTGCCGCGGTAGAGGCGCCCGTCGGGGCTGCGGGTGCCCTCGGGGTAGATGCCGAACAGCTCGCCCGAGCGCAGGCGGTCGATGCCGGCCTGGAGCGCCGCCTGGGAGGCCTTGCCGCCGGAGCGGTCCACGGGGATGGTGCCCACGGTCCTCATGAAGTTCTTCACCGCCCAGCCCTTGACGCCCTTGCCGGTGAAGTAGTCGGCCTTGCCGATGAAGGCGACCTCGCGGTCCACCAGGAGCGGCAGGAAGAAGGAGTCGATGACCGCCAGGTGGTTGGAGGCCAGGATCGCCGCGCCCTCGGTGGGAATGTTCTCCTCACCGCGGATCCAGGGCTGATAGAGCATCTCCAGGGCCGGGCCGACTGTTGCCTTGATGGGTCCGTATCCCACGCGGGGCCTCCTGTGATCTGCTGGCTGGGCGGCCACCACGCGGTCCTGCACCATCGGAGACGGACGGCACCGGAGCCGGCGGTGCCGCTCGGGTATGGGGATGATTCTAGGGTGCTTCCCACCGTGCTCGCACCGACTTCCCGACAGGCGAAGACGATGCGTGTCACTGCCGTCCTCTAGCCTGCGACCGTGAGCACCGTCGGGACCCAGGTGTCCTTCGCCGACATGGGCACGCCCCTGGAGGGGGCGACCTTCGTCGTCGTGGACCTGGAGACCACCGGCGGGGCGCCGGGCGCCCGCGCACTCACCGAGATCGGGGCGGTCAAGGTGCGCGGCGGGCGGGTGCTGGCCGAGTTCTCCACCCTGGTCAACCCGGGGGTGGCGATCCCGGCCCAGATCACGATGCTCACGGGCATCACCAACGCGATGGTGGCCGGGGCGCCCGGCGTGCGCGCCTGCGTGGAGGCCTTCCTGTCCTGGGCGGACCTGGTGGCCGACGACGTCGTCCTGGTGGCGCACAACGCCCGCTTCGACGTCGGGCACCTGCGCGGTGCGGCATCGGCCCTCGGCCTGGAGTGGCCCGGACCCCGGATGCTGGACACGCTGGCGCTGGCCCGTAAGGCCTGGACCCGCAGCGAGGTGCCCAACCACAAGCTGGGAACACTGGCGGCCTTCGTGGGATCCGAGACCCGCCCCACGCACCGGGCCCTGGACGACGCACGCGCCACCGTGGACGTGCTGCACGCGGCCCTGGAGGTCATGGCGCCGCTGGGCGTCACGCACCTGGAGGACCTGGCCACGGCCTGCGACCCGGTACCGGCGCGACGGCGTGCCAAGAGCCGTCTCGCCGACGCCCTGCCCAGCGGCCCCGGCGTCTACCAGTTCCGCTCGGCGGCCGACCAGGTGCTCTACGTGGGCAGCGCCGCCGACCTCAGGCGCCGCGTGCGCTCCTACTTCACCGCGGCCGAGAAGCGCCGCAAGGTGGCGCAGATGCTGGACACGACGGTGAGCGTGCGCCACATCGCCACACCGACGCTCATTGAGGCCCGCGTGCGCGAGCTGCGGATGATCGCCGAGCTCGATCCGCCGGTCAACCGCCGCTCGCGGGCACCGCGCCGCCGGCCCTGGCTCCATCTGACGACGGGTCCGGGGCCGAATGCCGGGCCCCGGCTGGCGCTGACGACCGTGCTGCCCACTGCGGAGGTCGACCGCGCGGTCGGCCCCTTCGCCTCGCGCAGCCGGGGGCAGGAGGCCCTGCGTGCCGCCGAGTCGGTGCTGCGCCTGCGCCGCTGGGACGGCCATGACCTTCGCCGGGTCCGCCGCGACGACGCTCCGGCGCAGCCCACGGAGGCCCTGGCCTGCCTGTCGGGCGATGTCGATCTGGTGGCCGCTCCCCTGCTGGAGCGGATCGCCGCCCTGTCGAAGGCCGAGCGCTATGAGGAGGCCGGGACCTGGACGAGCCGTCTGCGCTGCCTGCTGCGCGGCGTGGCGCGCGCCGAGCAGGTGCGGCCCCTCCTGACCTGTCCGCACCTCATGGCGGCCCGGCGGCGCGAGGGCGGTGGCTGGGAGCTGGTGGTGGTGCGCTGGGGCATGCTGGCCGGCTCCATGACGACCGCCCCGGGGGCCGATCCGCGTCCCGCCGTCGAGCTGCTGCGCGCCGGCTCGCGGGTCGTCGAGGAGCCCGAGCGCGTCGGTGACCTGGCGAGCATCGAGGAGACGAGCCTGCTGGCCGACTGGATCCTTGACGCCGGCGCCCGCATCGTGGAGGTCGACGGCGACCCCTCGCTCCTGTCCTGGCCGACCGGCTCGGCCGCCCGCCACCGCAGGGTCCTCGCCTCCGAGGAGTGATCGCCCTCCTCCACCGCAGCGCCACCGACATTGGTGTCAGCCGGCTGGGGCGACGGTGCCGCGGCGGGCGGTGAGGGCCTTGGCCACGCCCTCCTGGAGGCTGAGCGGGTCCAGGGGACGGGGAACGACGACCTCGGCCTTGGCCCAGGCGGCCAGCCAGTCGTCCTGGGGACGTGCCGTCAGCAGGACGACGGCGGGGCGCTCGTCGAGCTCGGTGAACAGCTCGTGGGCCAGGCCCATGCCGCCGAGCTTCTTGGCCTCGGCGTCCAGGACGAGCGCGTCGAAGGGCGGCTGGTCCTTCTTCTCACGGTCCTTGATGGCCATGCGCACGCCCTCGGCGGTGGCCGCCTCGGTCCAGGTCACCAGCGGCAGCCCCTTGGCCGGTCGGCGCCCGACGCCGTCGATGACCTCCTGGCGCACGGTGGCGTCGTCGGAGAAGACGAGGAGCTCGAGGCGGGAGGAAGCAGCCTGGTCGGTCATGGCGGATCCTTCGTGGACGGGTACGGACGGCGGTGTTTCCGCGGTCAGTGTAATCACACAGAGGCTTACTATCCCTCTTCCAGCCCCCACGTCTAGCATGAACCGTGTTCAGGACTTCAGTCCTACGAGCCCTGCTGAGCCGGGACTGGAGCCACTCCACCCACTGAAAGGCAGTCCTTGATGGCCGTGTACACCCTTCCCGAGCTCCCCTACGACTACTCCGCCCTGGAGCCCCACATCTCCGGCAAGATCATGGAGCTCCACCACGACAAGCACCACGCCGCCTACGTCGCCGGCGCCAACGCCGCCCTGGAGGCCCTCGCCGCCGCCCGTGAGGCCGGCGACCTGGGTGCGATCAACCTGTGGGAGAAGAACCTCGCCTTCAACCTGGGCGGCCACACCAACCACTCCATCTTCTGGAAGAACCTCTCCCCCAACGGCGGCGGCCAGCCCGAGGGCGAGCTCGCCGAGGCCATCAAGGACTCCTTCGGCTCCTTCGAGAAGTTCCAGGCGCAGTTCACCGCCACCGCCCTGGGCATCCAGGGCTCGGGCTGGGCCGTGCTCGCCTACGACTCGATCTCCGGCAGGCTCGTCATCTTCCAGCTCTTCGACCAGCAGGCCAACGTGCCCGTGGGCACCATCCCGCTGTTCATGGTGGACATGTGGGAGCACGCCTTCTACCTCGACTACCTCAACGTCAAGGCCGACTATGTCAAGGCCGTCTGGAACATCGCCAACTGGCAGGACGTCTCCGAGCGCCTGGCCGACGCCGCCGCCAAGGCTCAGGGCCTCATCGTCCGCTGACCGTTCACCGGCGCCGTGCCGATAACCCCGGCGGCACACCGACACGGTTGTGGCCCGCACCCATCAAGAGGTGCGGGCCACAGCCCGTATTAGCAGATGACTGCACGGCTCGCGCTAGAGGACCTTCTCGATGTCCATGACATAGGCCGACGCCGGAGACCCCTGCTGCTGGCCCGACGCCTGGACCGGAGGTATGAGGACGACGACCCGGGATCCTTCCGGCACACCGATCAGTCCCGGAAGAGACTGCTTCGCCTGGGCCATGTTGAGTGACTCGGCGGCCTGCTGATCCCAGGTGCTGGTGGGCTGGGAGCCGTCCCAGAAGCTTCCGGCCACATTGATCATGATCGTTGAGCTCTCCGTGACGGCCGGCCCGTTGCCCCGGGCCAGCACGATGACCTCGGACTGCGTCGGCTGGGCGGCGTCGGCGCCGATGGAGAGCGTCGCCGGCTGGCCGAGCTCCCCGTTCACCGTCATGCCGCGCTGGCTGACGGCCTCCTCGCCCTCCGTCGTGGCCGTGGCCGAGGCGCCGGAGACCTTGCTGCTGGAGCCGTCGACGATCTCGACGACGAACACGAGCGTCCCGGCCGGGTTCTGCTGCCTCTGGGCCCCACCGGCCTGGGCGGCCTGAGCGTCCTGGGCCGCCTTGTTGCCGTAGGCGAGCTCCGGCGGGATCGACATGACCAACCGGTCGCCCACGTGGTGCCCGGCCAGACCGCACTTCCATCCCTGGATGACGCCGTCAAGGGGGAAGGCCACCGGGGCGCCGCCCTTGAAGGAGGTGTCGAAGGGGTCCGTACCGTCCCACTGCCAGCCCGTGTAGTTCGCCTTGACCACGCCGCCGACGTCGATCTCGGCTCCCGTCCCCTGCGTCAGCGTCTTGACGGTGAGGTTCTTGGGCGCCTGGGCGCCCTGCTTCCAGGACACGGTGGGTTGCGCACCGGCGTCGCCGCCAATGGTCGGCAGGGACTCGGAGTCGGAGTCGATCGTCAGGGTCGAGCAGTCCACGGGCGCCGTGGCCGCCGGAACTGGGGTCTCAGAGGCGGCTGCCTTGGAGGCCGACGAGGAGGACGACCCCGAGCAGCCGGCCAGCGCGAGGCAGGCGGCCGCGGCCAGGGCGGTCAGGCTGAGGGATGTGCGGCGCACATGAGCTCCTTGGCTTGAGGGAGGGTCTGCGCGGGAGGGATCAGTGGAAGGACTCGCCGCAGGCGCAGCTTCCGGCGGCGTTGGGGTTGTCGATGGTGAAGCCCTGCTTCTCGATGGTGTCGGCGAAGTCGATGGTGGCCCCCGACAGGTAGGGCACGCTCATGCGGTCGACGACGACCTCGACGCTGTCCATCTCTCCGCCCCCGGTGGGGAAAGCGCGCACGGCGTCGCCGTCCAGGAGACGCTCGTCGAAGTAGAGCTGGTAGACCAGACCGGAGCAGCCGCCGGGCTGGACGGCCACGCGCAGGCGCAGGTCGTCGCGGCCCTCCTGGGTCAGGAGGCTGGCGACCTTCGCGGCGGCGGTCTCGGTGAGGATGACCTCGTGCTCGGGGGTCTCGGTGTCGGCGGGGTTGGTCAGGGTGGTCTCTGCCGTGGTCATTTCCTGGTCATCTCCTGGTCATCTCGTGGTCATCTCGTGGTCATGGTGTGTCTGCGGCGCTCGGTACGACGCCGTCGAAGATCCTGCGGCGGCTCCGTTGGGAGGAGCCGGCTGGTTCCACCGGAGGCAACGCTCCAGCCAGAGGCCTTGTTCCTGGTGACAACCCTACGCGGTCCCCACCCGAGAGCCGGAGTGACGGGACTCACTGTGTCTGGTGGCCTCTCCGTCAGTCGGAGACGGGTCCGTCCACCCGAACGGGCGCCTAGTGCACGGCTCCCGTCTCAGGCCAGGGCCACCAGCTCCAGGTACTCCGGCCCCCACAGGTCCTCGTCGCCGTCGGGCAGCAGGAGCACCCGGTCCGGAGCCAGGGCCTCGACGGCGCCCTCGTCGTGGGTGACCAGGACGACCGCACCGGCGAAGGTTCCCAGAGCGCCGAGGATCTCCTCGCGGCTGGCCGGGTCGAGGTTGTTGGTGGGCTCGTCGAGCAGGAGGACGTTGGCGCTGGAGACCACGAGCATCGCCAGGGCGAGGCGGGTCTTCTCCCCGCCGGAGAGGACCCGGGCGGGCTTGTCGGCATCCGAGCCGGAGAAGAGGAAGGAGCCCAGGACGCTGCGAACCCGGGTGTCGTTCATGCCCGGTGCGGCGCGGCGCAGGTTCTCCACGACGGTCGCCTCGGTGTCGATGGTCTCGTGCTCCTGGGCGTAGTAGCCGATCTTGAGGCCGTGGCCGGGGATGACCTCGCCGGAGTCGGGCTCCTCCACACCGCCGAGCAGGCGCAGAAGCGTCGTCTTGCCGGCGCCGTTGAGCCCCAGGACCACGACCCGGCTGCCGCGGTCGATGGCCAGGTCCACGCCCGCGAAGACCTCCAGGGAGCCGTAGGCCTTGGACAGGCCGGCGGCCCGCAGCGGTGTCCTGCCGCAGGGGGCGGGGTCGGGGAAGCGCAGGTGGGCGACCTTCTCCACGGCGGCCTCATCCTCCAGGTCGGCCATGAGGCGTTCGGCGCGCTTGAGCATCTGCTGGGCGGCCACGGCCTTGGTGGCCTTGGCCCGCATCTTCTCCCCCTGGGCCCGCAGGGCGGTGGCCTTCTTCTCGGCGTTGGCCCGCTCACGACGACGCCGGTGCTCGTCGTCGGCGCGCTGCTTGAGGTAGGCGTCCCAGCCCAGGTGGTAGACGTCGAGGACCCCGCGACCGGCGTCGAGGTACATGACCTGGTTGACGGTGTCGCGCAGGAGCTCGACGTCGTGGCTGATGACGATGAAGCCGCCGGAGTAGCTGCGCAGGTGGTCGCGCAGCCACAGGATCGAGTCGTGGTCGAGGTGGTTGGTGGGCTCGTCGAGCAGGAGCGTGTCGGGCTGCTGGAACAGGACTCGGGAGAGCTCGACCCGGCGGCGCTGACCGCCCGAGAGCGTGCCGATGGGCTGATCGAGGACCCGGTCGGGCAGGCCCAGGGCGGCACTGATACGGGCCGCCTCCGAGGCGGCCGCGTAGCCGCCGGCCATGGTGAACTCGTGGTCCAGGCGGGTGTAGCGGTCCAGGGCCTTGGCCTGGGCCTCGCCCTCGGTGACGGCGATGCGCTCCTCGGCCTTGCGGATGCGGGCCAGGAGCGCGTCGATGCCGCGGGCCGACAGGATCCGGTCGCGGGCGATCTCGCTCAAGTCCCCGACCTTGGTGTCCTGAGGCAGGTAGCCCACCGAGCTCGTGCAGGTGATCGTGCCCTCGTGCTCAACGGCCTCCAGGCCGTGGCGCTCATCGGCGTCGTTGACGGCACGACCGGCCCCCTGCTCCACGGAGGCGGCGGCGAGCAGCTTGGTCATGGTCGTCTTGCCGGCGCCGTTGCGGCCCACGAGACCGATGCGCATCCCCTTGTCGACCCGGAAGCCGGCGTGAGCGACGAGCTGACGGGCACCGATACGCATGGTGAGGTCCTGGACGTTGATCACGCGCGCCATGGTACGGGTCCGTCGCTCCTGGCCGCCGCAACGGACCTATCAGTCCCACCACATCCACCAGCCGACCCCGCCGCCCGCCCACTCGGGGCGGGTGCGCACGATGTCGTCCGGGATGCACCGGGCGTCGAGCTCATAGCGCTGCCTGACCCGTTCCCACAGCGCGGAGCACTGGCAGGCCCGGCTGTGCTCGGCGAACACCTCATAGCCCTGCAGATCGGGGTCCGCCACCCACAGGGCCTCGACGCACAGGCGCTCGTCCTCGCGCTGGGGGCCGATCCCGTATCCGGAAAGGCGCACCCGTCCGTCGGCCCGGGCGCAGGCCGTCAGCATCGCCCTCAGGCTCGGGGAGAGGTTCTGGCGGTCGGCCAGTGCCGAGGTCGGCAGGCGTAGGAGCAGGTCAGCGGCCGTGGCGGCGTCCATCCCGCGGAACGGTACGTAGTCGTTGACCGGGGCGCCGACGGCGTCCGTGAGCAACGCCGCCTCGTCCGTCAGCAGGCGCTCGTGCGGCAGGAGGCGCGGGGTGTCGAGCCAGGGCTGGAGCAGGTGCCACAGGCCGATGCGCACCGTCCATCCCGGAGGGCCGTAAAGGCGCTCCGAGTCGGTCACGCCCGTCGCAGGTGAGGAGGGCGGCAGGGTCATTGTGGACGGGCGGACCGCAGTGGTCTGCGCGGTCAGTGGCGACAGGGATGAAGAGGATGACGGGGACGGCAGGGATGCTGTCACGGATGTCTGCGCGCTCATGTCGAGCTCCTTCGCTTGAGGCGGGTCGGGCTCCCAGCGTGTGAAAACCGCTGCGTCGACGCACACGCCGGCCCGGGTGCCTGTGCGCAAAAGGGGCGTCATCTGCACGAACACGGGTCTGTGGATCCCTGAGCATTGCGAGTTCACGGGCGTGGATTGTCTCGGAAGACGTTGGCCGCCAATGCGACGCACTCCTGATCTCGACCGACCGGGTCCGCCCGGAGCCGGCACTCCGCCAGACATCTGCACCAGCCGGACGGACTGTTCCCTTTCAGTTCCGGGCCGTGAGGCAGTAGCCTCTTCCCCAAGCACCTCCGCTGCGTCCGTGCGGCGCAGGAGGTGACAGATCCCCCACCACCGAGAGCGAGCCCACCGAGGACCCGGAGCGCACCGGCGTGCATCCACCGTCGTCGTCCACCTCGCTCAGTAGGAAAGGGCCCGAATGGCAACCACGACCTCAACCCCTGAGGCAATCCTCGACGCCGTCGGCGGCGCCGAGAACATCATCCATTTCACCCACTGCGCCACCCGACTGCGCTTCGAGCTCAAGGACGCCTCCGGCATCGACAAGGCGGCCGTTGAGGCCATCCCGGGCGTCATGGGCGCCGTCCCCCAGTCCGGGGACCGCTACCAGATCGTCATCGGTGGTGCCGTCCAGAGCGTGTACGACGAGATCAACAGCCTTCCGGCCATGAAGAGCCATGGCGGTTCATCCTCGGACTCGGAGCAGTCCGACGCCGACGTCAAGGCCGCCGCCCGTGCCAAGGCCCGCGGCAAGAATGCCTTGGTGGACGCCTTCTTCGAGTACCTCTCGGACTCCTTCCGTCCGCTGCTGCCGGTGCTGCTCGGCGCCTCGCTCATCATCGCCGGCCTTGCGGTGCTGGATTCGCTTGGCGTCATTAATGCCAGTGACCCGAACCTCACGGCCGCGGACAAGCCCGCCGCTCAGGTCTTCGCGGAAGCCATGTACAAGTCGGTGTTCCACTTCCTGCCCATCATGGTGGCCTACAACGCCGCCAAGAAGCTCAACATCGACCCCTGGGTCGGCGCTGCGGTCATGGCGGCGCTTATGACGCCTCAATACCTTGAACTCAACAAGGCAATGGGAGCAACCTGCACCCACAACGCCGCGTTGGACAAGGACCTGTGCGTCGCGCATATCGCGGGCGTTCCCATGCAGCTCAACGACTACAGCGGCCAGGTCTTCGTTCCCCTCATGATGGTGGCCATTCTGGCCCTGGTCTACAAGGGGCTGGCCAGGATCATTCCCGCCAACGTGCAGATGGTCTTCGTTCCCTTCTTCTCCTTCATCATCATGATGCCGGTGACGGCCTTCCTCATCGGTCCAGCAGGCATCTGGGTCGGTACAGGCCTGGGATCCGGACTGGCGTGGCTCAACACGAGCGCACCGATCGTCTTCGCGATCGTCATCCCACTGCTCTACCCGTTCCTGGTGCCGCTGGGTCTGCACTGGCCGCTCAACGCCATCATGCTGGCCAACATCAGCTCGCTGGGCTACGACTTCATCCAGGGCCCCATGGGCTCGTGGAACTTCGCCTGCTTCGGCGCCACCGCCGGTGTGCTGGTCCTGGCCATTCGCGACAAGGACAAGGTCATGCGTCAGACGGCCTCCGGTGCCCTGGCCGCCGGCCTGTTCGGTGGCATCTCCGAGCCGAGCCTCTACGGTATCCACCTGCGGTTCAAGCGCATCTACCCGCGTCTGCTGGCCGGCTGTCTCGTGGGCGGTCTCATCACCGGTATCGGTGGCGGTATCAAGGCCTCCACCTTCGTCTTCAGCTCACTGCTGAGCATCCCGGTCTTCACCCCTATGGCTCTGTACGTCATCGCCATCGCCGCGGCCTTCGCCACCTCCATGTCTCTGATCATCCTGACCGACTACCGCTCCAAGGAGGAGAAGGCCGAGGCCCTGGCGGCTGTCGCCGCCGCCGACGCCGCGACCTCCTCCGCGCCGGTCGAGGCTGATGAGGAGGCCGACGCCGCTGCCGCCACCGACGCCGTCGAGGAGGGCGACCGGACCGCCAAGGCCCCCACGCCCAAGCCGGCCCTGGTTCCCGGCGCGGTTACCGAGATCGCCTCCCCGCTCAAGGCCACGACCATGGACCTGGACAAGGTTCCCGACCCGGTGTTCTCCTCGGGCGCCGTCGGCCAGGGCGTGGGCCTGGAGCCCGAGGGCGACGTCATCGTCACCGCTCCGGCCGACGGCACCGTCGTCGTCGCCCCCTCCTCGGGGCACGCCTTCGGCATCACCCTGGACAACGGCGTGGAGATCCTCATCCACGTGGGTCTGGACACCGTCAACCTGGAGGGCAAGGGCTTCGACGTCAAGGTCTCCCAGGGTGACCGCGTCAGCGAGGGCCAGGAGCTCGTCCGCGTGGACCGCTCCGTCATCGAGCAGGCCGGCTACCCGCTGACCACGCCGGTCCTCATCACCAACACCGCCTCCTTCGCCTCCGTCGAGGTCGTCGGTGGCGACTCGGTGGAGCCCGGTGAGGCGCTCATCAAGGTCATTGCTCCCGAGGCCTGAGCCTCGGTACCGCTGACCTGAGCGGCCGCTGATACAGCGTCGGGGCCGGATCCGTACGGATCCGGCCCCGACGCGTTGCTTCCGGCGTTCACCGGCGGCTGTGGCTCACGGCAGCCGCAGCGCCCAGAAGGCCACGGCCGCCGCCGCGGCCACGTTGAGGGAGTCCACTCCCCCGGCCATCGGGATGCGCACCACCTCGTCGGCGGCCGCGATCGTCCGGTGCGACAGCCCGTCTCCCTCCGTGCCCAGGACGACTGCCACCCGAGAGCCCGCCTCCGTACAGGTCGACGAGCTCGCGAACTCGTCCAGCGCCACCGAGTGCTCGGACAGAGCCAGAGCCGCCACCGTGAAGCCCTGTGCGTGGAGCTCGTCCATGGCGGGCCAGTGCTCGATCCGGGTCCAGGGGACCTGGAAGACGGTGCCCATGGAGACGCGCACGCTGCGCCGGTAGAGCGGGTCGGCGCAGCGCGGGGTGACCAGGACGGCGTCGATCCCCAGGGCTGCGGCGCTGCGGAAGGCGGCGCCCACATTGGTGTGGTCCACCAGGTCCTCCAGGATCGCGACCCGTCTGGCGCCCGCTCCTCCACGCGCGGCCGACAACAGAGCGGGGACGGACGCGAGCTCCGGCCGGTTCATGGCGGCCAGTGCCCCGCGGTGCAGGTGAAAGCCCGTGATGGACTCCAGCACCTCCTCGGGGGCGATGAAGACCGGAACGTCCCCGCCGTCGTCACGTCCCCCGGTGCCGACCGCGGAGGCGATGACCGGGCGCATCTCGTCCAGATGGCGTGGGGCCATGAGGAAGGAGCGCGGGGCGTGCCCGGCGGCCACGGCCCGCGTGATGACCTTGCTGGACTCGGCCATGTACAGGCCTCGCCGCGTCTCCAGCCGGCGGCGGAGCGCCACGTCCGTCAGCCGGGTGTAGTCCGCCAGGTGCTCGTCGGTGCCACTACCGGCCGTGTGCGGAGCGTCAAGGTTATCGAGACGAATGATCACGAGCGCCTGCCCCGGGAGTCGCGGCCGACCTCTGCCAGCAGTGGGTTCGGCTGGACGGCGGGGGCGCCGGGCGAGGCCGGGCCCGAGAACTGGCTCTGGTAGAGGTCGTAGTAGGCGCCGCGGGCGGCGATGAGCTCATCGTGGCTGCCCTGCTCCACGATGTCCCCCTCCTCCATGACCAGGATGACGTCGGCGTCACGGATGGTGGACAGGCGGTGGGCGATGACGAAGCTCGTGCGGTTCCTGCGCAGCTCCACCATGGCCTGCTGGACCAGCAGCTCGGTGCGGGTGTCGACCGAGCTGGTCGCCTCGTCCAGCACGAGGATGTGGCGGTTGGCCAGGAAGGCCCGGGCGATGGTCAGGAGCTGCTTCTCCCCCGCTGAGACTCCCGTGCCGGAGTCATCGATCATCGTGTCGTATCCCTGGGGCAGGGCGTTGATGATGTGGTCGACACTGGCGGCCTCGGCAGCCTCCAGGACGTCGTCGTGGGTGGCGCCGAGTCTGCCGAAAGCGATGTTCTCCTCGATGGTGCCCTCGAAGAGCCAGGTCTCCTGGAGAACCATGCCGATCTGCTCGCGCAGCTCCTCGCGGGTCAGCTCGCTGATGTCCACGCCGTCGATCGAGATCGAGCCGGACTGCGGGTCATAGAAGCGCAGGAGAAGGTTGACCAGGGTCGTCTTGCCCGCACCGGTGGGCCCGACGATGGCGACGGTCTGTCCAGGCTCGACCACCAGGTTGAGGTCGGTGATGAGCTCTGTGTCCGGGGTGTATGAGAATCGCACGTGGTCGAAGACGACGCGCCCCTTCACCTCCTGGGGAAGGTGGGCCGTGCCCGTGTCAGCCTCCTCGGGGGCATCCATGAGATCGAAGAGCCGTTCGGCGCTGGCCGCACCGGATTGGAGCAGGTTCGCCATGGAGGCCAGCTGGGTGATCGGCTGGCTGAAGTTCTGGGAGTACTGGATGAAGGCCTGCACGTCCCCGAGCGTCATGGCGCCCGTGGTGATCCTCAGGCCACCGACGACGGCGATGACCACGAAGTTCAGGTTGGAGATGATCCGCATGACCGGTTGGATGGTCCCGGATATCCACTGCGCCTTGTAGGAGCCCTCGTAGAGCCGATCGTTCTGCTCGTTGAACAGCTTCTCGAAGGTGCTCTCCGAGTTGAACAGGGCCACGACCTCGTGCCCGGTGAAGGCCTCCTCGACAACTCCCGACACCTGACCCGTCGCGTCCCACTGCTCGGTGAAGTGCGGACGCGAGCGCCGGGAGATGAGAGCGGCCGCGACGATGGCCACCGGGATCGTCGCCAGTGCCACAAGAGACAGCTCACCGGAGACCGAGATCATCATGGCAGTCACGCCGATGATGGTGATGAGCGAGTTGAAGGACTGGGAAATGGTCTGCTGGAGGGTCTGGGACACATTGTCGACATCGTTGGTGACTCGCGAGAGGACGTCGCCTCGCGAGCCCTGGTCGATGTAGGACAGAGGGACGCGGGTGAGCTTGTCCTCCACCTCTGAGCGCAGACGCCGCGCAGTACGCTGTACCACTCCAGTCAGTAGGCGTCCCTGGATCCACAGCAGGAGAGCGGCGACGGTGTAGAGAGCGATGACCTGTGCCAGCACTGCGGCGAGGCGTCCGGTGTCCAGACCTGATCCGACTGTGACGTCCATGCTGCCCACCATCGACGCATAGGTGTCCATCCCTCGCTGGTGCAGCATGTCGACGAGCTCGTCCCCACCGGTTCCAGACGGCAGCCCCTCGCGTGCGAGCAGTGTTCCCAGGACGCCCTCGTAGATGATGTTCGTTGCGCGTCCCAGCACCCGGGGTGCCAGGACGTTGAGGATGACCGAGACGGTCGTCAGGACGATCACCAGGAGGATCCGTGGTCCTTCCGGGCGCAGCTCCCGTATCAGACGCATCCAGGCGCCTCTTGCGTCCTCGGCCCTGGTGGTCGGGACTCCCTGGTTGGGCCCGGGTCCCTGACTCATGCGGCCTCCTCGACACTGATCTGTGACAGGACGATCTCCTGGTAGGTGGGGCACTGGTCCATGAGCTCGTCGTGGGTGCCCGTTCCGACCACGCGCCCCTTGTCCAGGACGACGATCTGGTCGGCCTCACGGATGGATGCCACGCGCTGGGCGACGATCACAATGGTGGCCCCTCCCGTGGCCCGGGGCAGTCCCGCTCGGAGGCGGGCGTCAGTGGCATAGTCCAGTGCGGAGAAGGAGTCGTCGAAGACGTACACCCCGGCGGGGCGCAGGAGTGCCCGGGCAATGGCCAGGCGCTGGCGCTGGCCCCCGGAGAAGTTGACGCCCCCGGCATCCACGCCGTGGTCCAGGCCCTTGTCCAGGGACTGGATGAATCCCGCCGCCTGCGCGGCCTCCAGGGCCTTCCATATCTCAGCGTCGCTGGCGTCGGGCTTGCCGTGCTGGAGGGCGGAGCGGACGGTGCCGGAGAAGAGGTAGGCCTTCTGCGGGACAGTGGCAATGGCCCGCCTCAGCTCATGAGGGTCCAGGTCCCGCACGTCGACGCCGTCGACGCTCACGGAGCCGTGGCTGACGTCCAGGAGACGGGACAGCAGCTTGACCAGGGTGGACTTGCCCGATCCGGTGGAACCGATGAAGGCCGTCGTGGTCCCGGGCTCGATGTCCAGGCTGATGCCCCGCAGCGCGCAGCTGTCGGCGCCGGGATAGCGCAGGGCGACGTCGTCCAGGCGGATCCGTCGGCCTCGGCCTGGGCCACCACCGTCCTTGGCGGGGACGTCATCGGCGGAGGTGCTGGAGACGTACTGACGGTCGTCGCGCATGGCACCTGGAGCCGGCGGCAGGTGAGCCGGTTCGTCCGGCGCGGCGATGGAGGGCTCAAGCGCCATGACCTCCTGGAAGCGGCCGGCGGCCACCTGCGCCCGAGGCAGGATGCTGAGGAGCATCACCGCAATCATGACGGACATGAGGATCTGGGCGATGTAGTTGAGGTAGGCGCTCAGGTCACCGATCGACATGTCGCCGCTGTTGATCCTCATGCCTCCGAACCAGACCACCGCGACCGAGGCGAGATTCATGATGAGCTGGACGGCTGGGAACGTCAGGGCCATGAGCCGTCCGATGCTCCAGGAGGTGGCGGTGAGCCGGCTGTTGGCCTCCTCGAAGACGTCTCGCCTCTGCGCGCTTCGCACGAAGGCGCGGATGACGCGCATGCCCTGGATCTGCTCGCGCATGACGAGGTTGACACGGTCGATGCGGGACTGCTGCGTACGGAAGTGGGGCAGGAGCCGGCTCGTGATCAGGCCCAGCACGAGTGCGAGAAGCGGAACGAGCACCATGAGGAGCCCGGAGAGGGGGACATCCACGCGCAGCGCCATGATCGTTCCGCCCACGAGCATGATCGGGGCCATGAGCATCATGGACGACATCATGAAGACCACCGACTGGACCTGCTGGATGTCGTTGGTGGACCGGGTGATGAGCGAGGGCGCACCGAAGCGCGAGATCTCCTCGACGTTGAAGCGCTGGACGTGGGAGAAGATGTCCGAGCGCATGTGGCGTCCCAGTCCCATGGCGGATCTGGCCGCGAAGTAGGTTCCCGCGACCGCGACCACTCCCTGAAGCGCGGTCACGGCGAGCATCAGAGCCCCGAGACGCCAGATGACCTCCGTGTTCCCACTGACGACGCCTCTGTTGATGATGTCGGCGTTGAGGGTGGGCAGCCACAGGGTCGCAGCCGTCTCGAGAGTCTTCAGGAGCAGGACGGCGGTTATCAGCCAGACATAGGGCCGCAGATAACGACGCAGCGTGAGACGTAGCACGGCGGCGAGGGTACATCAGTCCGTAACGGACCGCAGGACTCTCGCCGCCGTCTCCACGCCCAGTGCTCAGGGTCGCGGGTGCCTGTATCAGGCCCCGTAGGGTCCCTGGGGCGCGCCGGGAGGCGTGCCGTAACCGGGCTGGGCCTGGATGCCGTAGCCGCCGCGCGGGGGCACGGTGCCGGGCTGGCCCAGCTGCTCCCCGGGAGCGGCTGCGCGGTTGCCGTGCGCGGCGTGGGCGCCCTCGGCGCTGTCCGTCGTCGGGACGGTCACGGCCGGCCCGCCATCAGAGTCATCGGCGGGCGCTTTCGGAGTGGCGTTCCCCTTGGGGGCGGGTTCCTCACTGGCCTCCTGGGCGGCCGACTCAACCTCGCCACGGGCCTGGGCGAGGGCCTCCTCGGGGGCCTGGAGGCTGGTGCTGGCCAGGTCCGAGGCGATGCCCAGGTCGAGCTCGCTGCCCGACAGGTCGACGCCGGGGCCGGAGTCGGAGTCGTCGTCGGAGCCGCCGGGGCCTCCACCGGGCCCGCCGTCCCTGCCACCGCCGAGGGCGCCGGCGATCCCGTCGAGGGCCGCGGTGAACTCGGTGGGCACGATCCACATCTTGGAGGAGGAGCCGTTGGCGATCTTGGGCAGGGTCTGGAGGTACTGGTAGGCCAGCAGCTTGGGATCGGCGTTACCGCGGTGGATGGCGTCGAAGACCTGAAGGATGGCGCGGGACTCGCCCTGGGCCTTGAGGATCACGGACTGCGCCTGGCCCTCGGCACGCAGGATCGCGGACTGCTTGTCACCCTCGGCCGTGAGGATCTGGGACTGCTTGACGCCCTCGGCCGTCAGAATCGCGGCGCGGCGGTCCCGCTCGGCGCGCATCTGCTGCTCCATCGAGCCCTGGATGGAGGCGGGCGGGTCGATGGACTTCAGCTCGACGCTGTTGACGCGGATGCCCCAACGGCCGGTGGCCTGGTCCAGGACGCCGCGCAACTGACCGTTGATCTGGTCACGGCTGGTCAGCGTCTGCTCCAGGTCCATCGAGCCGACGACGTTGCGCAGCGTGGTGACGGTCAGCTGCTCGATGGCCTGGAGGTAGTTGGAGATCTCGTAGGTCGCGCGCGTCGGGTCGGTGATCTGGTAGTAGACCACCGAGTCGATGCTCACGACGAGGTTGTCGGAGGTGATCACCGGCTGGGGCGGGAAGGAGACGACCTGCTCACGCAGGTCCATGACGTTGCGCACCCGGTCGACGAAGGGAACCAGGAAGTGCATCCCGGCGGTGTAGGCCGCCTGGAAGCGGCCCAGGCGCTCGACGATGATCGCGGTGCTCTGCTTGACGATCCGCACCGCCCGGAAGATGGCGACGATGACCAGTACTGCCAGGAGCAGCAAGATGATGGAGATGACGGGCACGAGTTTCCTCCTGCGGGGTTGAACGGGTGGTCAGGACGGCTGCGGGCCGGCCACGGGAACTAGGAGCGAGGGTACGGGTGAGGACGAGTGGGCGCGATGCCGACGACGCCGATGGACGCCGATACAGGCCAACACGGTGGGACACCGCCGGCCGGGTCGAGACCGCTGTGGCCCTGCCGGGAGGATCCCTGCGTCAGGACGCGGAGGCGTCGGCGGGCGCCGGGGCGACGACGGCCACGGCCCCGTCGATCTCAGTGACGGTGACCCGGGTGCCGGCCTCCAGACGGAGGCCGGCCCCTGGTGCGGCGCTGGCCAGCCGGGCGCTCCACTCCTCGCCACCCAGGCGGACCCGGCCGCCGCCGTCGTCCACCGCGGTGATGGTGGTGGCGGATCTGCCGATGAGGGCGTCGACATTGGTCTTCATCTGCGGGGTGGTGGCCGCCAGGCGCCGCTTGGCCCAAGGGCGCACGGCGAAGAGCAGCAGGGTGGAGATGCAGGCGAAGACCACCACCTGCGCCCACAGGGGCCCGCCGAGGAAGGCTGTCAGACCGCCCCCCAGTGCGCCACCGGCGATCATGAGGAAGGTGAGATCGGCCGTCACCGTCTCGACGACGACGAGGAGCAGTGCCCCTCCGATCCAGAACAGCCATTCCATGAGAACCTCCTGATGAACGCGGTTGGTGAGTTGTGGTCCGGTGCGGGTCGGTACGGCCACCTGAGCCGGAGCCGGTCAGCCCCGGGCCTCGGCGACGCGCCTGCCGTGACCGCCCGGCCTTCCCCTGGCGGTGTAGCGGCCGCGGTCGTGGGTGACCTCCAGCGGGATGTCGAAGGTCGTGCTGATCGTGTCCTCGGTGAGGACCTGCTCCAACGGGCCGGATCCCACGACCCTGCCCTCGCGCAGGGTGAGCGCGTGGGTGAAGCCCTCCGGAATCTCCTCCAGGTGGTGGGTCACCAGGACCATGGAGGGCGAGTCGGGCGAGGAGATGATCTCCGTGAGCGCCGCCAGAAGCTGCTCGCGACTGGCCAGGTCCAGGCCTGAGGCGGGCTCGTCGAGGAAGAGCATCTCCGGGTCCGGCATGAGGGCGCGGGCCAGCTCGACGCGCTTGCGCTCCCCGGATGACAGCGTCCCCCAGAGGCGGTCGACCAGGTGCCCGGCTCCCAGGGCGCCCAGCAGGGCGTGGGCACGCTCGACGTCGAAGTCGTCGTACTCCTCGCGCCAGCGCCCGATGCGCCCGTAGGAGGCCGACAGAACGACGCCGAGAACCTTCTCGCCCCCCTGGACGTTGGCGGCCAGGGCCGAGGACAGCAGACCGATGCGGGGGTGGAGCTCGGAGACGTCCACGCGCCCGAGCCGCTCGGAGAGGACGTCCACCGTCCCGGAGGAGGGGAAGAGCCGGGCCGAGGCGATCCTGGCGATGGTGGTCTTGCCCGCACCGTTGGGTCCCAGCAGCACCCAGTGCTGTCCCTCCTCCACGGTCCAGCTGACGTGGCTGAGGATCTGGTGGCTGCCGCGATGCAGCGAGACGTCGTCAAGGTGCAGGACACTGGTCATGAGCCGATCCTATCGTGCTACCGACATCACACCGGGCAGATGCGGGGCGCTCCCCGCCCTGGTCGAGCATCCCGGTCGAGGTCGTCTGGTCCTTCACTATGGTGGACCCCCATGGATCCCCTCAACCCGCCCGTCAGCATCGTGCTGGCACTGTGGGCACCGACGCCCTCCTCCCACGGCCTGTCGCTGGTCCAGGGACCCGACGGCGTCCATGACGTCATCGGCAGCGTCGTCAACGGCGTCACCGGAGCCTCGAACGGAGATGGTGATGCTCCCGAGCGCACCGGCCTGGAACGGTGGCTCGCCGGTGCCCGCCCACTCACCCGGGTGACGGCGGTCCTGCCCTCGCCCTCCGGCGCCACCGGCACCTGGGGCATCCTGCCCGACGTCGAGGAGGGCGTCGTCATCGAGGGCGGGCCAGGACGGGTTCTGCTGGTGCCCGAGGACTCCGGCACCTCCGTGACCTGGCGCGCCGCGCCGGTGAGCGGGCCACTGCCTCCGCTCGACGCGGCGCACGCCCGTAGACAGGTGCACGCCGCCACCGAGGAGGCCATCGACTCGCTCGTCGAGCTCGACCTGGCCCGCGAGCGCCCGGAGACGGCCGACGCCCTCAATGACCTGCTCACCGCCGTGGTGGACCCGCGCCTCATCCCTCCCTGGCTGCCGAGCCGCAACCGGGAGCTGTTGGAGCGCTCCTTGCGGCTGGCGGGAATCTGCGAGCTGGCCCTGGATGACGAAGGCGCGGCCACGACGGCCCTCCAGGCGCAGCGGCGCTCGAGCGTGCTGCGTCCGCTGCTGGCGGTGGCTCGCCACGGCGCCGCAGCCGCCACCGAGTGGTGGGCCCGGTAACTCGTCGTAACGAGCCGCACCACCCGCCGGCTTTCTGTGAGCCGGCCGGGGCCGGTTCTGAGCCGGCTCAGCGATCATCCCTGGGACAGCACCCAGTTGTAGACGTCCATGGTGCGCTGGGCGATGGCCTCCCAGGCGAAGTGCTCCTCGACGCGGCGTCGGGCGGCCTCACCCATGGCCTTGGCGGCCTCGGCGTCGGTGACCAGGGTGGTCAGGCGCTCGGCCAGGTCGGCCTCGAAGCGAGCCGGGTCGATGGGGGTGCCGGTACCGTCCTGGACCTGCTCGATGGGGACCAGGAGCCCGGTCTCGCCGTCAACGATGACGTCGGGGATGCCGCCGGTGGCCGAGCCGACGACCGGCAGGCCCACGGCCATCGCCTCGAGGTTGACGATACCCAGGGGCTCGTAGACCGAGGGGCACACGAAGACGTCGGAGGCGGCCAGCACGGCGATGAGCTCGGGGCGCGGCAGCATCTCCTCGATCCAGACCACGCCGGTGCGCTTCTCGCGCAGGCGGGCCACGAGGCCCTCGACCTCGGCCTTGATCTCGGGGGTGTCGGGAGCGCCGGCGCACAGGATGACCTGGACGTCGGCGGGCAGCTGCTCGCAGGCGCGCAGCAGGTGGGGCAGGCCCTTCTGGCGGGTGATGCGGCCGACGAACACGACGGTGGGGCGGTCGGGGTCGATACCGAGCCGCTTCAGGGTGGCGGCGGCCGCGGCGTCGGCCTCCTCACCCTGGGGGTGCTTCCAGGCCTGAAGGTCGATGCCGTTGTGGACGACCTTGACGCGCTCGGGGTCGATGGCCGGGTAGGAGCGCAGGATGTCCTCGCGCATGCCGTTGGAGACGGCGATGATGCCGGAGGCGGCCTCGTAGGCGGTCTTCTCCGCCCAGGAGGACAGGGCGTAGCCGCCGCCGAGCTGCTCGGCCTTCCAAGGACGCAGGGGCTCCAGGGAGTGGGCGCTGATGACGTGGGGGACGCCGTGGAGCAGGCCGGAGAGGTGTCCGGCGAGGTTGGCGTACCAGGTGTGGGAGTGGACGAGGTCGGTTCCCTCGGTGCCCTGGGCCATCTCCAGGTCGACGCCGAAGGTGCGCAGGGCGGCGTTGGCGCCGTCGAGCTCGGCGATCTCGGGGTAGCCGGTGACGCCGTCGTCGGCGCCCTCGGTGCCGGGCTCGCGGGGGCCGCCGAAGGCGTGGACGCGGACGTCGGCCAGGGGGCGCAGGACCTTGGCCAGCTCGTTGACGTGGACTCCGGCGCCGCCGTAGATGAAGGGCGGGTACTCCTTGGTCAGCAGGTCTACCCTCATGGGTGTGCCTCTCCTCTGTCTGCTGGATGGACTGACCGCGCCTTCCTCGGCGCAGGACGGGCGTCCGCGGTGGGGCGGGCGCCACATCCGACGGTATACGCACACGCCTTCGAGTGGGACCTTTCGACGCCGGTGGTTTCCACCGACTCACGTGTGCGGGCCCGTGGGCGGCCCGGAGGGAGGCGGATCTAGTTCGAAGGTCCGTGCCGAGTCATGACCGGTTCATAACTGCCTCAAATTGTGATCTGTTTGGCCCCATAAGTCTCTCAGGCAACGTAAGGTGGGCCACATGGCTCAACCTCGCGTTCTCGCAATCGTCCTCGCCGGTGGCGAGGGCAAGCGTCTCATGCCCCTGACCGTCGACCGCGCGAAGCCCGCCGTCCCCTTCGGTGGCATCTACCGGCTCATCGACTTCTCGCTGTCCAACATGATCAACTCCGGCTTCCTCAAGGTCGTGGTGCTCACCCAGTACAAGTCCCACTCGCTGGACCGCCACATCTCCAAGACGTGGCGCATGTCCGACATGCTGGGCAACTACATCGCCCCGGTGCCGGCTCAGCAGCGCGTGGGCAAGCACTGGTTCCTGGGGAGCGCCGACGCGATCTACCAGTCGCTCAACCTGCTCGACGACGAGCGGCCCGACTACGTGGTCATCACCGGTGCGGACAACATCTACCGCATGGACTTCTCCCAGATGCTGGACCACCACATCGCCTCCGGGCTGCCCTGCACCGTGGCGGGCATCCGCCAGCCCCGGTCCCTGGCCGACCAGTTCGGCGTCATCGAGACCGACCCGGCCGACCGCGGCAGGATCAAGGCCTTCGTCGAGAAGCCCAAGGAGACCCCCGGCCTGCCGGACTCCCCCGACGAGGTGCTGGCCTCGATGGGCAACTACATCATGAACGCCGACGCGCTCCTGGAGGCCGTCACGGTGGACGCCGCCGACGAGTCCTCCAAGCACGACATGGGCGGCAGCATCGTGCCCTGGTTCGTGAACCAGGGTGCGGCCGGCGTCTACGACTTCAAGGACAATGACGTTCCCGGTTCCTCCGAGCGCGATCGCGACTACTGGCGTGACGTGGGTACCGTGGACGCCTTCTTCGACGCCCACCAGGACCTCATCTCGGTCACCCCCGTGTTCAACCTGTACAACGACCGCTGGCCGTTGTTCGCCGGGTACCAGGCGGCGATGCCGCCGGCCAAGTTCGTCTACGGTCACCACGAGCGCCTGGGTCACGCGGTCGACTCGATCGTCTCGCCGGGCGTCATCGTCTCCGGCGGTGAGGTGATCTCCTCGGTCCTGTCCCCCGGCGTGCGCGTCAACTCCTGGTCCTCGGTGCGCGAGTCCGTCCTCATGGACGGTGCGGAGGTCGGGCGCAACACCGTGGTCAACCGCGCGATCCTGGACAAGTACGTCCGGGTCGAGGAGGGCGCCATGGTGGGTATCGACCCCGAGCACGACCGCGAGCGGGGCTTCACCGTGACCGAGTCCGGTATCACGGTGGTGGCCAAGGGCCAGCTCGTCACCCGCTGACCCGAGCGGCCCTGACCACTCACCTTTCATCTTCTCCGGCTGCTGCGCCGTCGTCCGGTTCGGCCGGGCGACGGCGCAGCCGCGCGCGGCGATTAGCATGACGCCATGAGTAGTACCTCCCCCGCCCTCACCGGTTCCGTCAGCGGTGTCCTGACCGACGGCCCCCTGGTCACCGAGGGCCCCGGCCTGCTGGTCATGGACGTGGACTCCACCCTCATCGAGCAGGAGGTCATCGAGCTCATCGCCGAGCGTGCCGGGACGCGCGAGCAGGTCGCCGAGGTCACGGCCCGGGCGATGCGCGGGGAGCTGGACTTCGCAGCCTCGCTGCGCGAGCGGGTGGCGACGCTGGCCGGGGTCCCCGAGAGCGTGTTCGCGGACGTGCTCGCCGAGGTTCGTCCCACGGCGGGGGCGGCCGGGCTGATCGAGGCGCTGCACGCGCGCGGTTGCCGGGTGGGGGTCGTCTCGGGCGGCTTCGAGGAGGTCGTGGTGCCCCTGGCCGAGCGACTGGGTATCGACCACGTGGCGGCCAACCGCCTGGAGGTCAGTGGCGGCGTGCTCACCGGCCGGGTGCTGGGGCGGATCGTGGACCGTCAGGAGAAGGTGCGCTGTCTGCGCCGCTGGGCCGAGCAGGACGGTGTGCCCATGGAGCGCACCATCGCCGTCGGGGACGGGGCCAACGACCTGGGGATGCTGGCGACCGCGGGGCTGGGAGTGGCGTTCTGCGCCAAGCCGGTGGTCGTCGAGCAGGCCGACGCCGCCATCCACGTGCGCGACCTGCGGGCCGTCCTGCAGCTGATCGGGGCCCGTTCAGAGGCTGAATAGGAGTCTGATCGGGCTCCTCCGAGGACTCAGTCGCGCTTGCGGGCGGTGAAGATCTCGCGGATGCGGGCGCTCCTGGGCTCCAGCTCCGCCCAGCTGCCGGGGACGTCGATGATGACGGCGGTGGCCGTGGGCACGCCGAAGGAGATCTGGGAGGCCAGGTCGTCGTCGGTGTCGTGGAGGATGTGGGCCAGCACGGAGATCGTGGGCTCGTGGCCGACGACGACCACCGTGCTCGCCTCGCCGCCCTCCTCGGCCAGGACCCGCAGGATGCCGTTGGGGCCCAGGTTGTAGATCTCCTCGCGCACCAGGGTGTCGGCGGGCTCGAGGCGGTCGCGCAGGGGGCGGGCGGTCTCGCGGGCGCGGGCGGCCGGGGAGACCAGGAGCAGGTCGGTGGTCTCCAGGCGCTTGCGCAGCTCCTTGGCCAGCAGACCGGCGAGAGCGGCGCCCTTGGAGGTCAGGGGACGTTCCAGGTCGGTGACGGCGTCGTGCGAGGCCTTGGAGTGGCGGACGAGCACGAGGCGGCGCATGGGATCCGTTGTCACGGCTCTACCCTACGGCACCGCGGCGGCCCCCGATACGGTTCTGACGCAGTTCCGGCGCGGTTCCCCTGCGCCGGTGTGCGCGATCAGCCGACGACGCCGGCCCCGCCGTCGACGTGGATGACCTGTCCGGTGGTGGCGGGCAGCCAGGAGGAGAGCAGGGCGACGGTGCTGCGGGCCACCGCGGTGGCGTCCTGGGTGTCCCAGCCCAGCGGGGCGGCGGCGCCCCAGCGCCCGCTGAGCACCTCGAAGTCGGGGATGGCACTGGCCGCGGTGGTGCTCAGGGGGCCCGAGGAGACGGCGTTGACCCGCACGCCACGCTGGCCCAGCTCGACGGCGAGGGCTCGCACGGAGGCCTCCAGGGCGGCCTTGAGGGGCCCCATCCAGCCGTAGCCGGGCCAAACGCGGGCACTGTCGAAGGTCAGGGTCACGACGCTGCTGCCCGGCCCCAGCAGCGGGCGGGCGGCGTCGACGAGCGCGGGCAGGGACGCCGCGGAGACGGTGAGGGCCCGCTCAAGCTCTCGCATCCGCTCCGCTCGCCCGGCAGTGTCGGCTCCCTCAAGTGGAAGGACGGTGCCCAGCAGGTCGACGTCGGCGCGGGCGATGGAGTGGACCAGGCCGTCCAGGCGGCTCACGCCCAGATCCCTCAGGGCGGGCGCGAGATCGGACAGGGAGTCGGCGTCGGCCACGTCCAGGGTCGTCACCGGATCGGGCAGGCCGAGGCCGCGGGCCACCGAGCCGGTGACCGCCAGGGTCCGGGGGTGGCCGGTCAGCAGGACGCGGGCGCCCTGCCGGACGGCCACCTCGGCGATGGCGCTGGCGATCGAGCTGGGCCGCAGGACACCGGTGACCAGTACCGTGCGCGAGGCCAGCAGACCGGCGGAAGCGTTCATGCTCTCATCGTCCCACGACTGTTACCGTCCCATGCCCATGCCGCCGTCGACGCCGAGGATCGCGCCGGTGACGTAGGAGGCCGCAGGAGAGGCCAGGAACAGGACGGGACCGGCGACGTCGGCGACGTCGGCGAAGCGCCCCAGGGGAATCTGCTCGAGGTAGGCGGTTCGGATGTGATCGGGCAGGGAGGCGGTCATCGCGGTTGTCACGAAGCCGGGAGCGACGGCATTGACGGTGATGCCTCGCGGCGCGAGCTCTCGGGCCAGGGAGCGGGTCAGCCCCTCCACCCCGCCCTTGGCGGCGCCGTAGGCGGACAGGCCCACGCCTCCGCGGGCGGCGATGGCCGAGGAGACCAGGACGATGCGGCCCCTGCGCGCCCGCATCATGGCGGGGGTGACGGCTCGCACGGTGTTGAAGGTGCCCGTCAGGTCCGCGGAGATGACCTCGTCCCACATCTGGGAGGAGGTACGGGCGGCCAGGGACTCCCGGTTGATGCCGGCCGAGGCCACGAGGACCTCGATGGGGCCGTGCGCCTCGGTGGCGGCGGACAGCACCTGGGCCAGGGCGTCGGGATCAGTGACGTCGGCGGCCAGGGCCAGGGCGCCGTCGGGGGCCTCACCGGAGCGGGAGATGCCCGCCACCCGGTCGCCCTGTGCGAGAAACGCCTTCACGACCGCCTCCCCGATCCCTCGGGAGGCTCCGGTCACGACGACGGAACGTGATATCGATGGCTCGGTCTCTTCGTTCATCAGCACAAGCACACAAGGTAACGCGCGAGAGCATTCATCATCAGTAATTCGTCACGTGCCGATCTCGATCCAACCGTGTTATTTACTTCACAGGCTATCTGTGCCGGGCCCTCTCCGGGGTCGCAGCGGCGGGCGGGTCGAGGTCCCTGCGCCTGCCGTGTGTCAGCATGTCAGGGTGACGATGAGCGAGACCTCCCCCCGCACCGGCGGCACCGATGCATCCGGCCGCTTCCCCACTCCCCTGCGCATCGGCCCGCTGGAGGTGGCCACCCCGGTCGAGCTCGCCCCCATGGCCGGGGTCACCAACGCCTCCTTCCGCAGGCTGTGCCGGGAGACGGCCGAGGCCGCTCTGCCCGAGTCCCTGGCCCCCGCCTCCCCCGGCCCGGTCACGACGCCGGGCGGCGGGCTGCTGGCCCCGGCGGGTCTGTACGTCACCGAGATGGTCACGACCCGGGCGCTGGTGGAGCGCAACGAGCGCACGCTGGCGATGGTGCGCACCGACCCCGCCGAGCGGGTGCGCTCCATCCAGCTCTACGGGGTCGACCCGACCACGGTGGGCGCCGCCGTGCGGATCCTGGTCGAGGAGGACCTGGCCGACCACATCGACCTCAACTTCGGCTGCCCGGTGCCCAAGGTGACTCGCAAGGGCGGTGGGGCGGCGCTGCCGTGGAAGCGGGACCTGCTGGCGGCCATCCTCACCGAGGCCGTGCGCGCCAGTGAGACGGCGACCCGCGTCACCGGGCGGGTGCGGGAGGTCCCCGTGACCATGAAGATGCGCCTGGGCATCGACGAGGAGCACGAGACCTTCCTCGACGCCGCCCGGGCCGCTGAGAACGCCGGGATCGCGGCCGTGGCTCTGCACGCCCGCAGCGCGCGCCAGCACTACTCGGGCAAGGCCCGGTGGGAGGAGATCTCCCGGCTCAAGGAGGCCACCGACCTTCCGGTGCTCGGCAACGGGGACATCTGGCTGGGCGACGACGCGGTGCGCATGATGGAGGCCACCGGCTGCGACGGCGTCGTCGTGGGCCGCGGGTGCCAGGGGCGGCCCTGGCTGTTCGCCGACATCGTGGCGGCCATGCACGGCTCCCGGGTGCGCACCCGCCCGGACCTGGACGCCGTCATCGGGGTGATCCGCCGCCACGGGCGCATGCTGGCCGAGGAGATGGGTGAGGATCGGGGTGTGCGCGACCTGCGCAAGCACGTGGGCTGGTACCTCAAGGGCTACCCGGTCGGTGGCGCCGCGCGCGCCGATCTCATGGGGATCAGGAGCCTGGAGGGGCTCGACGCCGGCCTGGAGCGGATGCGCTCGCGCCTGCCGGAGGTGGTCGACTACCCCGGTGACATCGTTGAGGGCCCCCGGGGTCGGGCGGGCAGCCCCAAGACCCCGCGTCTGCCCGACGGCTGGCTGGACTCCCCCGTCCTGGACGAGGCCCACCGCGAGATGCTCAGCCAGGCCGAGTCCGACGTCTCCGGCGGCTGAGCGAGTCTGGCCGCCGTCCTCCGGTCAGTCTCGTCAGTCAGTTATCCGTCAGTTAATCGTCCAAGACCGGGGTGACGCGGCACAGGGCCGCCGCGATCGCCGTCGTCGCCGGGATCGCCAGGACCAGGCCGATGGAGGAGATGAGGGTGCGCACGATCTCCTCGGCGATCTCGCCCGAGAGCATGGTGTCCAGCACCGCCCGGTCCATGAGGGCGGCGGCCAGGATGAGCGGGAGCGCCGTACCGGCGTAGGCGAAGGCCAGGGTGTAGACGGTCGAGGCGATGTGGTCCCGGCCGATCCTCATCCCACCGGTGAACAGACGCGTGCGCGACAGCAGCGGGTTGGCGGCGTGCAGCTCCCACACCGAGGAGGCCTGGGTGATGGTGACGTCGTTGAGGACACCGAGCCCGGCGATGACCATGCCGCAGGTCAGCAGCGTCTGCAGGTCGATGCGCGTACGGGAGGCCAGCAGGCGGGCGGTCTCGTCGACGTCGCCGGTCAGGTGGGCGGCGTCGGTCCCCCACAGGGCAAGCAACACGGTGAGCACGATGCCGGCCACCGTGCCCAGCAGGGCCGTCGTGGTGCGGATGGATATGCCGTGGGCGACGTAGACGGCCGCGAGCATCATCGCCATCGACCCGACCAGCGTCACGGCCAGCGGGTGGGATCCGGACAGGAGCGCCGGGATCATGAAGAAGGCGAGCACGCCGGTGGCCACCAGCAGGCCCAGGACGCTCAGGACGCCCTTGCGTCCGGCCACGGCGACGACGAGCACGAGGTAGACGATCGTTAGGGCGCCGACCGGGAGCTGGCGCTGGTAGTCGATGAAGGAGTAGGGGGAGCCGGACAGGATCGCCTGGGGAGAGTAGAGGACGACGAGGCGGTCCCCGGTGTGGGCGAGCTTGCGGGGCTCGCCCACCAGCTGGACCGGCATGACCAGGCCCTTGCCCTCGCCCTGGGTGATGCGGGCGCACACGTGCCCCTTGGCGAAGTCCTCCTGCTTGACGCCGTTGACCTCCGTCAGGGCGCTCACGGCGCTCTGGCAGCTCGACAGGTCCACGGAGGTGATGGTGGCCCGGCCCACCGAGCCGCCCTCGGCGGTGAAGGATCGTGAGCCGATGAGCGAGCTCTTGCCCGGCCACAGGATGAACAGCCCGATGACGGTGGCCAGCACCAGGGCTCCGACGATGACGCCGAGCACGATCCTCACCCGGCGAGCCTCGCCCGCATCCAGATCGAGGGGACCGGAGTGGAAGTGGCTGTGGCCACTGCGGCTGCCGTCGCTGCCGTGGCTACTGCGATGACCGATCTCCTCGGCCGGGGACTCAGGGAGGTCCTCGGCAGGGAGGGGCTCGTGGCTCGGGGAGGTCGAGTTGGCGCTCACCGTCCCATCATGCCCGCCCCGAGCCTCTGGCGTGGGCCAGGGACACGGGGCGGGATCCGGGCTCAGCAGCCGATGAGGCGCTCAGCCAGGTAGCGCTCCACGCCCTCGAGCGGGATGCGCTCCTGGGTCATCGTGTCGCGCTCGCGCACGGTGACCGCGCCGTCCTCGGGCGAGTCGAAGTCGTAGGTGAGGCAGAAGGGTGTGCCGACCTCGTCCTGGCGGCGGTAGCGGCGGCCCACCGCTCCGGCGTCGTCGTAGTCCACGTTCCAGGAGCGGCGCAGGCGGGCGGCCAGCTCCTTGGCCGGGCCGGTCAGCTCCTCCTTGCGGCTCAGCGGCAGGACGGCGGCCTTGACCGGGGCGATACGCGGGTCGAGCTTCAGCACGATGCGCTTGTCCACCCCGCCCTTGGTGTTGGGGGCCTCGTCCTCGGTGTAGGCCTCGACCAGGAAGGCCATGAGCGAGCGGGTCAGTCCCGCCGCCGGCTCGATGACATAGGGGGTCCAGCGCTCGGAGCGGGTCTGGTCGAAGTAGGACAGGTCCTTGCCGGAGTGCTCGGCGTGGGTGGACAGGTCGAAGTCGGTGCGGTTGGCGATGCCCTCGAGCTCGCCCCACTCCGATCCGGCGAAGCCGAAGCGGTACTCCAGGTCCACGGTGCGCTTGGAGTAGTGGGAGAGCTTCTCCTTCGGGTGCTCGTAGAGGCGCAGGTTGTCCTCGCTGATCCCCAGGTCCATGTACCAGGCCTTGCGGTAGTCGATCCAGTACTGGTGCCACTCCTCGTCCGTGCCCGGCTCGCAGAAGAACTCCATCTCCATCTGCTCGAACTCGCGGGTGCGGAAGATGAAGTTGCCCGGTGTGATCTCGTTGCGGAAGGACTTGCCCACCTGGCCGATGCCGAAGGGCGGCTTCTTGCGGGCCGCGCTCATGACGTTGGCGAAGTTGATGAAGATGCCCTGGGCGGTCTCGGGGCGCAGGTAGTGCAGCCCGGACTCGTCGTCGACCGGACCCAGGTAGGTCTTGAGCAGGCCGGAGAAGGCCTTGGGCTCGGTGAAGCGGCCGCGGGTGCCGCAGCTGGGGCAGGCGATCTGCTCCAGGCTCACCGAGTCGGGATCCTCGATGCCGTGCTTGGCGGCGTAGGCCTCCTGGAGCTCGTCCTCGCGCAGGCGCTTGTGGCAGGACTGACACTCGATGAGAGGGTCGGTGAAGGCATTGACGTGCCCGGAGGCGACCCACACCTCGCGCGGCAGGATGACCGAGGAGTCCAGCCCGACGACGTCGTCGCGCGAGCGGACCATGTACTGCCACCACTGGCGCTTGATGTTCTCCTTGAGCTCGACGCCCAACGGCCCGTAGTCCCAGGCCGAGCGGGTTCCGCCGTAGATCTCGCCGCATGGGAAGACGAACCCGCGACGCTTGGCGAGGTTGATGACGGCGTCAAGGCGTGAAGGGGTGGATGCCAACGGAGTGCTCCTTCAGGAGTGGTCGTGGTCCCGCCTGGTTGGTGGGGACGAGTGGGGACAGTCTAGGCGCAGGGCCGTCATGTGTCGGTGAGGGGCCCGTCGCACCGCAGGCCCGCGAGGACTCCGGGTGATGTCGTGCGGCAGGACCCGCAAACCAGCCCCCAGCAGCGCACATGGGCCCGCCGTGGTTTGACGCATCACGTCAGCAGTATGAGAATGATTCGCATGAGTGTTTCACGGACTCGTTCCCATCATCTCCGTCGCATCGTGGCGCTCGGAGCCACCCTGTTCCTGGCCGCCGGCATGAGCGCGTGCAGCGCTCTGAGAGGCGAGAGCTCGTCGGCCTCCTCCGCCCACACGATCGCCCCGGGCAAGACCCTGACGGTCTCGACGTCCTTCTACCCGATCGCCTACCTGGCCGAGGCGATCGGCGGCCCGCTGGTCAAGGTCTCCACCGTGACCCCGTCCAACGTCGAGCCGCACGACTTCGAGCTCTCCGGCAAGGAGACCGCCGAGCTGGGCAAGGCCGATCTCATCGCCTATGTCCCCGGCTTCCAGCCCTCGCTGGACAAGGCCGTCAAGGAGGTCGGCTCCGGACCCACGGTGGTGGACCTGAGCAAGCCGGCCAACCTCGTCCACCACGAGGGGGTTGAGGAGGAGCACGAGCACGGCGACGAGGCCGCCGGAGGCGACGCCTCGGCCGCCGCGAGCGAGGAGCCCAGCGAGGCGGCCCATGACGAGCACAGCGCTGACGGTGAGCACAGCCACGCCGAGGGCGAGGAGCACGGCAGCGACCTCGACCCGCACTTCTGGCTCGACCCGCAGCGCATGATCGCGGTGGCCGAGGCCATGGAGGCCTCCTTCGCCAAGATCGACCCGGCCAACGCCAACGACTACAAGGCGGGACTCGACAAGCTCAAGACGGCGCTGACCAACCTGGACTCGCAGTACAGCACGGGCCTGTCCACCTGTCAGCACACCACCTTCATCACCTCACACGCCGCCTTCGGCTACCTGGCCGACCGTTACAAGCTGACCCAGGCCTCCATCTCCGGCATCGACCCGGAGACCGAGCCCAGTCCCGCTGAGATGGCCAACATCAAGTCGGTGGTCCAGAACACGGGCGTCCAGACGATCTTCACCGAGGAACTGGTCTCCGACGCGCCCGCCAAGGCGATCGCCGATGAGACCGGGGCGGAGACCAGTGTCCTCAGCCCCCTGGAGTCCAAGCCCGAGCGGGGCGACTACACCGACGCCATGACCACCAACCTGGAGCGACTTAGGGCCGCCCTGACATGCCAGTAGAGTCGGGGCCGGGCGACCGCCTCAGACGGCCGCCCGGCTGACATCCAACCAGATCGGCACGATCACACCGGTATGACCTCATTACCCCCGTCACCATCACCGTCGCCTTCACCATCGACACCATCGTCTCCGACGGCGCCGTCCGGCTCACCCCGGGCGGCGTCGTCCGCGCTCGCCATCAGGGTGCGCGACCTCAGCGTCGTCCTGGGCGCATCCCTCATCCTGGACGACGTGAGCCTGGCGGTGGGCGGCGGCGAGTCCGTGGCGCTGCTGGGCGCCAACGGCTCGGGCAAGTCCACCCTGGTCAAGGCCGTCCTGGGACTGGTGCCGCCGGCCGGCGGCAGCATCGAGGTACTGGACACCCCCATCACGAGGCGCCGCAGAGTCCCCTGGGAGCGCATCGGCTACGTCCCCCAGCGGATCGGTGCGGGCTCCGGCGTGCCGGCCACGGCCCTGGAGGTGGTGCGCTCCGGGCTCCTGGGGCCACGCCACCCCTGGGCGGACCGGGGCCGAGGTGCTAAGAGGCGGGCGATGGCGGCGCTCGACGCCGTCGGCCTGGCCCACCGGGCCGGCGACCACGTCCAGGTCTTCTCCGGCGGCCAGGCCCAGCGGGTCCTCATCGCCCGGGCCCTGGTCCGCTCCCCCGAGCTGCTCATCCTCGATGAGCCCCTGGCGGGGATCGACCGCGCCAGCCGCGAGTCCCTGGCCACGACCCTCCAGGGGCTGCGCGCGCAGGGGCTGACCCTGGTGACGGTTCTGCATGAGATGGGTGAGCTCGCCGACGTCGTCCAGCGGGCGATCCTGCTTCAGGACGGCCGGCTCGTCGCCGACGGGCCGGCCGGAGAGGTCTCTCGCCTGCGCGACACGGTAACCGGCGGCCCCTCCGGTCGTCACCGGCACCACGGCGCCCGCAGCGACGACGGCGACTACGGTGACTCCGGCGACTACGGTGACTCCGGCGACCACAGCGACCACAGCGACCATCACCCGGATGCCGGCGGCCCTCCGGCGCACCACGCCCCCGTCCTCGACCACCGGCTGTCCGGGACGCGGCCCCGCAGCGGCAGGAGAACCCAGCCATGATCGAGTTCGTCTCCGACATGCTCGCCAGCCCTCTCACGCAGCGGGCCTTCATCGTCGCGGTGCTCGTGGGACTGGCCGCCCCGGTGGTGGGCACCTACCTGGTTCAGCGGGGCCTGGCGCTGCTGGGCGACGGGATCGGGCACATCGCCCTGACCGGTATCGCCCTGGGCTGGCTGGCCGGGGCCGCCGCCAACGTCACCCCCCATGACGCCTGGGCCGTGCCCGGGGCGATCGTCATCAGCGTGCTGGGCGCCGTGACGATCGAGGTCATCCGCGCCAACGGCCGCACCCGGGGCGACGTGGCCCTGGCGATCCTGTTCTACGGGGGGATCGCCGGCGGGGTCATCCTCATCCGTCTGGCCGGCGGCACGACGACGAACCTCAACTCCTACCTGTTCGGGTCGATCTCCACGGTCTCGGTCTCCGACGCCTGGTTCACCATCGCCCTGGCCACCCTGGTGCTCCTGGTGGGGCTGGGGCTGCGCGGACCGCTGTTCGCCCTGTGCAACGACGAGGAGTTCGCCCGCGCCTGCGGGCTGCCGACCAGTGCCCTCAACGTCCTGGTGGCGGTGGTGGCGGCCCTGACGGTCTCGGTGTCCATGCGGGTGGTGGGCGCCCTGCTGGTCTCGGCCGTCATGATCGTGCCGGTGGCCATCGCCCAGCTCGTCTCGCACTCGTTCTCGCGCACCATGTACCTGGCGATGGGACTGGGGGTGGTGGCCTGCGTGTCCGGGTTGACGATCACCTACCTGGTTGCGGCCTCCCCCGGCGCCATGATCGTGGTACTCCTGGTAGGGGGGTACGCCATCGTCGCCCTCCTGTCAGGACTGTGGCAGCTCGTCAGCCGCTCCCGACGGCACCGCATCACCTCAGGAGATAGATCATGAGCGCACGCAGCACGGCGCAGCGTCCCCGCGCCACTCGTCAGCGCGCCGCCGTCGCCGACATCCTGGCGCGCACCGATGAGTTCCGCTCCGCCCAGCAGATCCACGCGGCCCTGGAGGCCGAGGGCACCAAGGTGGGGCTGGCCACCGTCTACCGCAACCTGCAGACCCTGGCGGAGGGCGGTGCGGTGGACCAGGTGCGCAGCGCCGAGGGCGAGGTCCTCTACCGGGCCTGTGAGAGGCAGGAGCACCACCACCACATCGTGTGCCGCCGCTGCGGACACACCGTGGAGGTCGCCGGCGGCGAGCTCGAGGAGTGGATCCGCCGGGTCTCGGCCCAGCAGGGCTTCACCCAGATGGAGCACACCGCCGAGTTCTTCGGCCTGTGCGCCGCCTGCTCGGCCCAGGAGTCCTCACACGACGCGCCGCGGGGCTGACGGAGGCTGACGGCAGCCGGCTACTGCTCGCCATCGTCCGGGTCCTCGGTGTCCTCGGTGTCCTCGTCGTCCTGAGGTTCCCCGGCCTCGCCGGGCTCCTGAAGCACCTTGTCCACGGCCCCGCCGTAGCGGCGCTCACGCCCGGCGTAGACCTCGCAGGCCTTCCACAGCTCGGTGCGGTTGAAGTCGGGCCAGGCCAGGGGTGAGAAGTAGAGCTCGGCGTAGGAGGAGGACCACATGAGGAAGTTGGAGGTGCGCTGCTCGTCCCCGGTGCGGATGAACAGGTCCACGTCCCGCATGGTGGGCGAGTACAGGTAGCGCTGGATGGTCTTCTCGTTGATGGAGGAGGCCTTGAGTCGGCCGGCGGCGACGTCCTCGGCGATGGCGCGGGTGGCGTCGGCGATCTCGGCGCGCCCGCCGTAGTTGATGCACAGGTTGAGGACCAGCCCCGTGTTGTGAGCGGTGAGGCGTTCGGCCTCGCGCAGCTCACGCAGCACGGACTTCCACAGGCGCGGGGCGCGCCCGACCCAGCGCACTTTGACGTTCCAGGAGTGGAGGATGTCGCGCTGGGCGCGCAGCACCTTGCGGGCGAAACCCATGATGAAGCGGACCTCGCCGGGCGAGCGCCGCCAGTTCTCGGTGGAGAAGGCGTAGGCGCTCAGCTCGCTCACGCCGATCTCGACGGCTCCGGCGACGACGTCGAGCAGGTTGGCCTCCCCCACCCGGTGGCCCTCGGTGCGGGGCAGGCCGCGGGCGTTGGCCCAGCGCCCGTTGCCGTCCATGACGACGGCCACGTGCCGGGGCAGGGCGGCCGGCGGCAGCGCGGGCGGGGTCAGGCCCGGACGGTGCAGGGGCGGGGCCTCATCAATCGTCATGTCCCGCGTCGCGCCCGCGGCCGGGTCCTTCGTGGCGTCTGCCATGGTCATGCCCTTTCCACCAGTGCGAGGGAGCGCAGGCGCCGCTCCAGATACCAGGTCGTGTAGGCCGAGACGAGCCCGGAGGCCTGCGAACGCTCCCTCTGGCCGGAGGCGTCGGCCACGGCCCAGTCACCGGAGAGCAGGGCGCCCAGGAGCACCATCGTGGCCGGCTCAACCTCGACGGCGCCGGCCGAGCGGCACGACTCGCACACCGCGCCGCCGACCTGCACGTGGAAGGCCCGGTGCGGTCCGGGCGCGCCGCACAGGGCGCAGTCGTAGCACGACGGCGCCCAGCCCCCCAGGGCCAGGGCCCGCAGCAGGTAGGAGTCGAGGATGAGTCCGGGCGCGTGGCGCCGGTGCGCCATGGCGGCCAGGGCCCCGGCCAGCAGCAGGTACTGCTGGGGGCTGGCCTCCGTGCCCAGGTCGCCGTCGTCGGCGCTGAGGCGCTCGGCGGTCTCCACCATGGTCGAGGCGCAGGTGAACATGGCGTAGTCGGCGCAGATGGCGCGGCCGAAGGGGTCGATGATCTCGGCCTGGGTGACGACGTCGAGGTTGCGTCCGGCGTGGAGCTGGACGTCGATCATGGAGAAGGGCTCCAGGCGCGCCCCGAAGCGCGAGCTGGTGCGGCGCACGCCCTTGGCCACGGCGCGCACCTGCCCGTGGTGGCGGGTGAGGAGCACGATGATGCGGTCGGCCTCCCCCAGCTTGTAGGTGCGCAGGACGATCGCCTCGTCCCGGTAGAGCCTGCTCATCACGGACGCAGTCTCTCACGCCCTCTCAGCGCAGGGCGCGGTTGAGGGCGGAGATGACGGCCTTGAAGGAGGAGGTCGTGATGGAGGGGTCGATGCCCACGCCCCACAGGACCTGACCGTCGACCTCGCACTCCACGTAGCTGGCCGCCTGGGCGTCACGCCCCTCGCTCAGGGCGTGCTCGGCGTAGTCGAGGATCCGCACGCTCAGGCCCGTGCTCTCCAGGGCGGTGACGAAGGCGTCCAGGGGCCCGTTTCCGGTGGCGGTCAGGTGCTTCTCCTGGCCGCCGTCGACGAGGGTGATGGTGAGGGTGGAGTCCTCGTCGTCACCGGTGGAGGTCAGGGTGGCCCCGCGCAGCTCGAAGCGGCCCCAGCGGCTGAGCCCGGCCTCGGGGGCGGCGGCGGCCGGCAGGTACTCGTCGGCGAAGATGGACCACAGGCGGGCACCGTCGACCTCGCCGCCGTAGGTGTCGGTGTGGCGCTGGACGATGCGGGAGAACTCGATCTGCAGGCGGCGCGGCAGCTCGAGCTTGCGGGTGGTGCCCAGCAGGTAGGCCACCCCGCCCTTGCCGGACTGGGAGTTGACGCGCACGACGGCCTCGTAGGAGCGGCCCACATCGTGGGGGTCGATGGGCAGGTAGGGCATGGACCAGGGCACGGCGATCTCGGCGTCGGCCTCGGTCAGTCCCTCGGCCTTCTTGGCGTCGACCTGGGTGGCGCGCGCGGCGAAGCCCTTCTTGATGGCGTCCTGGTGGGAGCCGGAGAAGGAGGTGTAGACGAGCTCACCGACGTAGGGGGTGCGCGGGGGCACGTCCATGCCGGTGGCCCGCTCGACGATGCGGCGGACCTCGTCGATGTCGGACAGGTCGAGCATGGGGTCGACGCCCTGGCTGAAGAGGTTGAGGGCCAGGGTCACCAGGTCGACGTTGCCGGTGCGCTCGCCGTGGCCGAACAGGCAGCCCTCGACGCGCTGGGCGCCGGCCATGAGGCCGAGCTCGGCGGCGGCCACGCCCGAGCCGCGGTCGTTGTGGTTGTGCAGGGACAGGCACACGGCGTCGCGGTGGGGCAGGTGGCGGCTCATCCACTCGATCTGGTCGGCGTAGACGTTGGGGGTGGCGCGCTCGACGGTGGCGGGCAGGTTGAGGATGATCTCGCGGTCCCCCTCGGGCTCCCACACGTCCATGACGGCCCGGCAGACCTCGAGGCTGTACTCGAGCTCGGTGTCCACGAAGATCTCCGGGGAGTACTCGAAGCCGAAGACGGTGTCCTCGTCGAGCACCTTCTCGGCGCGGGCCATGATCTGGCGGGTGCCGTCGACGGCGAGCTCGCGGATCTGGTCGCGGTCCATGCGGAAGACGACGTTGCGGAACAGGGGCGACAGGGCGTTGTAGAGGTGGACGGTGGCGCGCGGGATGCCGACGCAGGCGTCCAGGGTGCGGTCGATGAGCTCGCCGCGCGACTGGGTGAGGACCGAGATGGTGACGTCCTCGGGGATCGCGCCGTCCTCGACCAGGGAGCGCACGAAGTCGTAGTCGGTCTGGGAGGCGGCCGGGAAGCCGATCTCGATCTCCTTGAAGCCCATGGACACCAGGAGGTCGAAGATGGCGCGCTTGGCCTGCGGTCCCATGGGCTCGATGAGGGACTGGTTGCCGTCGCGCAGGTCGGTGCTCAGCCAGCGGGGGGCGGTGGTGATATGCGCGTCCGGCCAGGTGCGGTCGGGCAGGTCGATGCTGACGACGTCGAGGAAGGGCCGGTACTTGGCGAAGGGCATGCCGGAGGGCTGCTGGGGGGCGGGGCGGGCGTGGCGCATCGGGGTTCTCCTGGGATCAGGTGCTTCGTGGTTCCGACGGCGGTCCCGGTGGAGGCCTGGAGAGCTCCGGAGATGCGGGAGACGCGGTCGGGAACGTGGCCGAGCAGGACGGGTCAGCCGCGGTCGGGGTGCCGGCCTGTCAGGCCCCGCCGCGGCGACTAAGCAGGAGGCTTACCCGCTGCCAGGCATCAGGCCGTGGAGTCGCTCGCACGGCGTAGACCCTACCCCGATGACGACCCGTCGTCAGGTAAGGCCGCCGGGCGGGACCGCTGGGTGAGACGACCGACGAGGCGGTCAGCCACCGAGCAGCCCCTCCGACTCGACGAATATCAACACCACTATGTAGTATTTCTGCTACATTCAGTCGCGCTTCTACTGAGGAGGGTTTGTGTGATGCCTCCAGTCATCATCACGGAGAACCTCGAGTTCTCCTACGGGGACGTCCCGGTCCTGCGCGGACTCGACCTGTCGGTCCAGGCCGGCGAGGTCGTCTGCCTGCTCGGTCCCAACGGCGTGGGCAAGACAACCCTCGTGGAGAACCTGCTGGGCTCCCTGACCCCGACGAGCGGCAGGGTGCGCGTGCTCGACACCGACCCGCGCCGGGCGGGCGCCGACTTCTGGGCCAGGGTCGGGCTGGTCCAGCAGAGCTGGACCGACCACGCCAAGTGGCGGGTGAGGGACCAGCTGGAGTGGATCCGTTCGGTCCAGCTGACAGCGGCGAGGCGGGTGAGCACTGTCGAGGAGGTGCTCGACGCCGTCGGGCTGGCCGGCAAGGCCGACTCGCGCCTGTCGCGCCTGTCCGGAGGACAGCGACGCACCATCGACTTCGCGGCCGCCCTCCTGGCCGCACCCGAACTCCTCGTGCTGGACGAGCCGACGACCGGCCTGGACCCGGCGTCGAAGGCGCGCTTGCACGATCTCATCCTGGCCCGGGTCGACGACGACGCCACCATCGTCATGACCACCCACGACCTGACCGAGGCCGAGCGCCTGGCCTCACGGGTGCTCATCATGAACGAGGGGCGGATCATCGCCGACGGCACGGTCACCGAGCTTCGTGAGCGCCTCGAGGGCGGCGCCGAGGTCACCTGGGTCCAGGACGGCGCCCATCACGTCCACACCACCCACTGCCCCGAGCGCTTCGTCAAGGAACTCGACCTCGACGCCGTCACCGGGTTGACCATCACCCGTCCCACCCTGGAGGAGACCTACCTCTCCCTTGTCAGCAAGGAGTCCCGAGCATGAGCACCCGCACCGTCCAGGCCGTTCTGCGCGCGGCCTCCCGTCAGGCAGGCTCGGACCTGCGAGCCGGTCTTGTCGGAACAAGCGGCGCGCTGTTGATCGCCGTCACCGGCATCATTGTGGTCGGTAGGCACACCCAGGCCACCGCCGAGGCCCACGCGACCTTCGGCCCGATGTTCATCGCCAGCAGCATCGGCACGATCAGCTGCTTCATCACCTTGCAGATCGCCGGCGAGGCCTACACCGACCGCATCGGCGGCGCTCTGCTGCGGGTGCGCGTCCTGCCCCACGGCCCCCTGACGTGGGCGATCGGCAAGACGATGTCGTCGATCACCCAGACCGTCGTCTTCCAGGGAACCATTCTCCTGGGCGGGGCCCTCTTCGTTGAGGCCCTTCCCCTGAGCGCCTCACAGGTGCTGGCCTGCCTGCCGCTCATCGTGCTGTCCGCCGTCGCGACGGCTCCGCTGGGCTTCCTCCTGGGCGCCTTCGTGCGCGGCGTCTACACCTTCATGATCACCTACCTGCCCGTCTTCGCCCTGATCGGGACGAGCGGCTTCTTCATGCCCATGGACCGGCTCCCCCAGTGGGTTCAGGCGGTTCAGCTGGCACTGCCCACATACTGGTCGGGACACCTGACCCGGTGGGCGCTGGTGGACGACCCCTCGTGGGAGGTGGGCGGCATCTTCTCCCCGGTGCTCGCCGTCGGGGTCCTGGTGGCCTGGACGGTCATCGGCTTCGCGGGGGCGTCGTTCGTCGTACGGCGCAGCTTCCGCAAGGAGACGATCGGTAGCCTGGCCCGCATGCAGTCCACCATCCGTTCCCAGACCGGCCTGTGACCATGTCCGACGACGTCGTCCACAACCGGATCGCGGTGCTGCGCACCGATCGGCGGGTGAGCCGCCGTGAGCTCGCCGAGGCGCTCGGCGTCCACTACCAGACTGTGGGCTACCTCGAGCGCGGCGAGTACGCACCCTCGTTGCACCTGGCCCTGCGCATCGCGGGCTACTTCGAGGTGCCCGTGGAGTCGGTCTTCTCCCTCGAGGAGTTCCCCCGCCTCAGGTGACGCACCAACCCGAAGCAGACGCCGCACACGTCGAACCTGCTTCACAGATCGAGATGCAGCGCGAGAGCCTCATTCACTCGCTTCATCAGACTGCCGGGCAACCAACCGACAACCTCCCCGATTCTCTCCACAGCAATGGAACGGACCTGTTCCGCCTGAGCCTTCGAGTCCCGAGGCAGGCCGGTTGCTTCAGAGGGAAGGAAGACCTGAAAGGGAAGGACTCGAGCGGTTGAGCTCGTCAACGGGACGACGGTCACAACACCACGGCCGAGACGCGCGGCTGCCGCATTAGCGTGGTCGTTACTGACGATAAGCGCAGGGCGTCGCTTGTTCGCCTCACTTCCGACGACAGGTTCGAGATCAACGATGCGGATCTCACCGCGCAGCACGGGAGTCTCCGTCGAGCCCGTCGGCAACAGTCCCGTCCCACAGGGCTGCATCCTCGGAATCAGACCAGGCCCCCCATGCCTCGGCGTAGGCATCCTGGAGGCCGGCCTTGCCGAGCAGCTGGATCGCGTTCTGAACACCAGCCGAACGCGATGTCAGGCCGTCGCGCTTGACGCACTCGTCCAGCAGGGCCAGATCCGCTTCCGACAGACTCACGCTGAGTTTCATACCGTCATGCTACTTCGGTAGCACACATGGTAGCAACGGAGCGAAGCTGACAAGCCATCGCGGGCACTGGAGAAGACATCCAACGCCGACGGGGACATCCTGCACCTACGGGGACAGAAAAACCGTCCCCGTAGGTGCAGGATGTCCCCGTACGTGTGATGGCGGCTGCCGAGCGGGTCGGGCAGGTCCGGGCAGGCGCCGCCCGGCCTACAAAAGGCCCTCGGCCAGGTCGAGCGGCGTGCCGAAGCGGTGGTTGGTGATGGCCACCGCCTGCTCACGCAGGAAGGGCAGCAGCTCGGAGTGCGGGCAGGCCGTCACGGCCCCCGTGTACAGGGCGATGTCGGGACTCCCTCCGGTCACCCGGCTGGCGTGACTCCAACGGGCGGCCGGGGCCTCCTCACGTGGGCCGATGACGCGCACGCGCGCGCCCAGCCCGCCGGAGGCGGCCAGCTCGGCCAGGCGGATGTCCCAGGCGTCCTGGTCCTCAGCCGTCACCTGGACGCCTGCGGCCAGCAGCGCGTTGTGCAGTGGCTGGGGCAGGCGGTCGGCCACCGACAGGCTGATGAAGCCGCCGGCTCGCACACCGGCCGCCATGACACGCACGACGTCGGCCAGGGCGGTTCCCCGTCCGGCGCGCACGACGACGTCGACGGGGCGGTAGCGCAGGATGTTGCGCTCGCAGGCCAGGCCCGTCACATCGCGGTTCGCGCCGTAGCCGGTCCTCCAGGCGGAGGCGTCGGCCACCAGGGCGCGGCGCAGCTCGGCCAGGTCCTCGCTATCCAGCTGGCCGCTCACGGCGTCGCAGAGGCTGGCCACGCGCGGGTCCAGGGCGGCGGTTCCCTGCTCCCCCAGGTCACCGGCCTCCCCCTCGCCCTGGCCGCGAGCGGGCTCGACCTCGCCCAGCCCCAGCAGGTAGGAGGGGCCACCGGCCTTGGTCGTCGAACCGATGGCCGAGCGCTTCCAGCCGCCGAAGGGCTGGCGGCGCACGATGGCCCCGGTGATGCCGCGGTTGACGTAGAGGTTTCCGGCCTGGACGCCCTCGAGCCAGATGGCCAGCTCGGTGGCGTCCAGGGTCTGGAGCCCGGAGGTGAGCCCGTAGTCGACGGCGTTGACCGCCTCGATCGCCTCCTCAAGCGTGTCCACGCGCATGACACCGATGACGGGTGCGAAGTACTCGGTGAGGTGGAACTCGCTGCCGGGCACGACCCCGGCCCGGATGCCGGGTGTCCACAGCCCGTCACCCAGGTAGCGGGGTTTGAGGATCCAGTGCTCGCCGGATCCCAGGGTGGTCAGGCCGCGCACGGCCTTCTCGTCGTCGGGCACGACGACGGGCCCCATCTGGGAGTCCAGGGACAGCGGCAGGCGCACCCGCAGGGAGGCGGTGGCGTCCACGAGCTGGCGGGCGATGCGCTCGGAGGTGCCGGCCGAGGCGACCAGGACCAGCAGGGAGGAGGCCGAGCACTTCTGGCCGGCGTGGGCGAAGGCCGAGTAGACGGCGTCGCGCACGGCGATGTCAGGGTCGGCCGAGGGGGTGACGATGATGGCGTTCTTGCCGCTGGTCTCCCCCAACAGGTGCATGTCCGGCCTCCAGGAGCGGAAGAGGCGGGCGGTGTCGTAGGAGCCGGTGAGGACCACCCGATCGACGTCCTTGTGGGTCACCAGGTGACGTGAGACGTCGCCGTCCTCCAGCGGGGCGAGCACCACGAGGTCGTCGGGGATCCCGGCGTCGTGGAAGGCGCGCACGAGCTCGGCCGCGCAGCGCCGGGCGGGCGGGGCGGGCTTGAGGATGACGGCGCTGCCGGACGCCAGGGCCGCGGCCACGCCCCCGGTGGGGATGGCCAGCGGGAAGTTCCAGGGCGAGGCGACCACGGTGACGTCCACCGGGGCGAAACGCGCCCCGACCATGTAGTCGTCATCGTGCAGGAGCAGGGAGGACTCGGCGTAGTGGTGGCAGAAGTCAATGGCCTCACTGACCTCCGGGTCGGACTGGTCGATGGTCTTGCCGGCCTCGGAGCCGGCGACCTCGATGAGCTCGGCGCGCCGGGCGGCCAGCACGTCCCCGACCCGGTGCAGGGCGGCGGCCCGCTCGGCCGGTTCCATGGATTGCCAGACCTCGGCGGCCTCGGCGGTGGCGGCCACGAGGGCGTCGACCTCTCCGTTCGTGGCCAGGCGGGCGGCCCCTGCCTCCACCTCGGCCATGCCCCGCGTGGAGTCCGGGATGGCGGCGGCGATGTCACGGGCCCACTGGCGATTGGCGGCCAGGGCCGGGTCGGAGTCGGGCTCGGAGACGAATGGACGCCTGGCGCGCTCCTCCAGGGTCCCGGTCTCCTCGGGGATACCGGCCTCCCGCTCGGCCAGGCGGTCCTGGGTGCGGTTGGGGGTCGGCACGGGGGCGTCCGGGTCGAGGTCGGCCAGAGCGGCCAGGAAGCGGTCGCGCTCGCGGTTGAAGACCGCCTCGTCGTCGGCCAGGTCGAAGACGTCGGACATGAAGTTCTCGGGCGCCGCGTTCTCCTCCAGGCGGCGCACCAGGTAGGAGATGGCGACGTCGAACTCGCCGGGGTCGACAACGGGCACGTAGAGCAGCAGGTGCCCGGTCTCGCGGCGCACGACCTCCTGGATGTCTGTGGCCATCCCCGAGAGCATCTCGAACTCGACATCATCCTCGACGCCTCGTGCGGCGCGCAGCTCGTAGGCGAAGGCGATGTCGAACAGGTTCTGGCCGGCCACGCCCAGGCGGATCGCGCGGGTGCGCTCGGGGGTCATCGCCCAGGAGAGCATGCGCTTGTAGTTGGTATCGGTGGCCTGCTTGGTGGGCCAGGTGGTCAGCTCCCAGCCGTGGATCTCGGCGTCGACCTTCTCCATGGACAGGTTGGCGCCCTTGACGATGCGGACCTTGATGCGTGAGCCGCCCGCGTCCACGCGCCGGGAGGCCCACTGCTGGAGGCGCTGCATGGCGCCCAGGGAGTCGGGCAGGTAGGCCTGCAGGACGATGCCGGCCTCGTAGCCGCGCATGTCCTCCTGGTCCAGGATCGCGGTGAAGACGGCGATGGTCAGGTCCAGGTCCTTGTAGTCCTCCATGTCCAGGTTGAGGAAGGTGCCGTGGTCGCGGGCCAGCCGGTAGAGGGGCAGGAGGGCCTGGACGCCGTGGGCGACGACCTCCTCGAAGCCCCAGGGGTTGTGCGGTCCGGTGACGGCGGAGACCTTGACCGAGACGTAGTCGACGTCGTCGCGGGTCACGAGGCGGGAGACCTCGGCCAGGCGACGGGCGGCCTCCTTCTCCCCCAGGACGGCCTCACCCAGGAGGTTGACGTTGAGGCGGTTGCCGCCCTTGCGCAGGCGGGCCAGGGCCGGGCCGAGCCCCTTGTCGGTGGCGTCGACGACGAGGTCGCCGACGATCTCCCGGAAGACCCGCCTGGCGACGGCGGTGACGGTGCGTGGGGCGAGGCGGGAGGCGGCCGAGCCCAGGCCCATGGCCCCGGCCAGGGCGGGCGGCAGGAAGTCGGTGCGGCCAGTGGACAGGCGCTTGAGGGCGTCGCTGGCGACGTCGAGGTCCGTGGGGCGCACGACGTCGTCGACGAAGCGTGTGGTGAAGGTCAGGCCCTCGGGGTCGGCGAGGATCCGGGACAGGAGCTTGGCCGAGCGGGGCGTGGACTCGGAGGCCGACTCGTCAGCCCACCGGCGCGCTCGGGCGACGGCCCGCTCCCCCAGCTCCCACAGGTCGTCGGGGCAGCGGCGGCTCGTGGCGCCGGCGTCGGTGCGTTGGGGCGGGCTGGGAACGGCGGTGTTCGTCATGCGTGGGCCTCCGGGCTCGGGTCGGCATCAGACACTCATAGTGTGCGGTACAACACCCCCAGTGCGCGACCGATCCGGTGAACAGGTCGCCGGCGTTTCGCAAGACACCTAAGTCCTATGTCAGTCCTGACCTTGTCCTATACCGCTTCCTGTACCGCGGCCGCTTCTGGTCCCGGTGCCTGATCGAGTCGGGAAGGCGAGGCCCTAGAAGCCGAGTCGGGCCAGGGCCTTGGGGTCGGACTGCCAGTCCTTGGCGGTGCGCACGTGCAGGTCGAGGTAGACCTTGCGACCCAGCAGCTCCTCGATGCCCTTGCGGGCGTTGACGCCCACCTCCTTGAGTCGCCGGCCTCCCCTGCCGATGATGATGGCCTTCTGGGAGTCCCGCTCGACGACGAGACTCACGCGCACCTGCAGGCGGCCTCCCACCCCCTTGATGCGGCCGACCTCGCGCTCGTCGTCGGGGTCGGCGATCTCGTCGACGACGACGGCCAGGGAGTGGGGCAGCTCGTCGCGCACGCCCTCCAGGGCGGCCTCACGCACGAGCTCGGCGATCATGACCTGCTGGGGCTCGTCGGTGATCTCGCCGGTGGGGTACAGCGGCGGGGACAGCGGCATGTGCTTCAGCAGGACCTCCTCCAGGACGTCGATCTGCTCGTCGCGCTTGGCCGAGACCGGGACGATGTCGGCCCAGTCCCCCAGCTCACCCACGGCCAGGAGCTGGGCGGCCAGGGCCTCGCGGGTAACGGTGTCGGCCTTGGTGACCACGGCGACCACGGGGGTGCGCAGCTCGGCGAGGTCGCGGGTGATGAAGCGGTCGCCCGGGCCGATCTTCTCGTTGGCGGGGATGCAGAAGACGACGACGTCGACGTCGGTGAGGGTCTCGCGCACGAGGTCGTTGAGGCGCTTGCCCAGCAGGGTGCGGGGGCGGTGGAGGCCGGGGGTGTCGACCAGGACGATCTGGGCCTTGTCCTTGTGGATGACGCCGCGCACGTTGTGGCGGGTGGTCTGGGGGCGACCGGAGGTGATGGCGATCTTGGTGCCGACCATGGCGTTGGTGAGGGTGGACTTGCCTGCGTTGGGGCGGCCCACGATGCAGGCGAAGCCGGCACGGAAGTCCTCGGGGAAGTCGGGGACGACGATCTCGACCCGGGCGGAGTCCTCGTCGTCCTCGTCGTCCTCGTCGAGGATCGGGAAGCCGTCGGCGTCCAGCCGGGCCGCGGCGTCGGAACCGTCGGGCTCATCATCGACCGCAGCCTCCTCGGTCTCGTCCTCGTCGTCGACCTCCTCCTCATCGGGATCGGTCAACGGGTTGGGGCCGTCCATGAGCTCGGCGTCGGTGGGGAAGCGGAAGCCGGCCGGGGCCGGCCCGGGAGCGGGCATCTCAAGGGGATCTGAGGAGCTGTCGGTGCTGTCAGTCATCGGTGTCCTTGTCTGGGGCGGGTGTGCGGGAGGCGAGGATGGTGGCGACCTGGCGGCGGCGTCCGGCGGTCTCCTCGGCCTGGAGGTGGACGCCCTGGATGTCGCCGGCGGCGCCGGGCAGGGGGACGCGGCCGATGGCCTTGGTGAGCAGGCCGCCGGCGGTGTCGACGTCGTCGTCGTCGATCTCGAGGTCGAACAGCTCGCCGAGCTCGTCCAGGGCGAGTCGGGCGGGGACCCGGTAGGTGCCGGGGGCGACCTCGACAACCTCGGGCAGCTCGGGGTCGTGCTCGTCGGTGAGCTCGCCGACGACTTCCTCCAGGAGGTCCTCCATGGTGACGAGGCCGGCGGTGCCGCCGTACTCGTCGACGGCCAGGGCCATGTGGAAGCGGCCGGTCTGCATCTCGCGCAGGAGGTCGTCGGCGGGCTTCATCTCGGGGACGTACTCAGCGTCGCGCACGAAGCCGGCCACGGCGAGCCCCTCGTGCTCGGGGTGGGCGGCCAGGCGCCGCAGGACGTCCTTGAGGTAGAGGATGCCGCGCACGTCGTCGGCGTCCTCCCCGATGACGGGCACGCGCGAGTAGCCGGAGCGGATGAACAGGCGCATGGCGGCGGAGGCGGGCTTGTGGGCGTCGATGGTGACCATGTCGGTGCGCGGGACCATGACCTCGCGCACGAGGGTCTGGCCGAGCTCGACCACCGAGCGCATCATCTCGCGGTCCTCGTCCTCGATGGTGTCGGTCTCGCCGATCTCGTCGATCATCTCGCGCAGGTCCTCGTTGACGGCCTCGCGGGTCTCGGCGTCGGTGGGGGCGGCCTCGGCGCGGCGGGTGCGTGACAGGAGGCGGCGCTGCGGGGCGCCCAGGACGTCGACCCAGGTGAGCAGGCGGCCCAGGGTCAGGAGGGTGGCGGCGGGGTTGCGCCGCCCGTAGCTGCGCGGGGAGAAGCCGACGACGACGCCCAGCAGGATGATGTTGGCCAGCAGCGCCAGGGCCAGGACCTGCCACCAGGCGCGCACGAGCCCGGAGGCGGCCAGGGTGATGAGGACGGCGGCGAGCATGTCGACGGCGACGCGGGCGACGCTGAGGGAGGCCAGGACCCGGGTGCGGTGCTCGGCGAGGCGGCGCACGCGGACGGCGCCGCGGCGGCCCTCCTCGATGAGGTCATCGGCGGCGGCGCGGGTGAAGCGCAGCAGGGCGGACTCGCCGGCGGACAGCAGGGCGCCCAGGGCCAGGACGATCACCGCGCAGGCGATGAGCGCGGCGGTGGGGATACCAGTCACGCGGTCCTCACTTGCCGCGCTCGGCGAGGAAGGTCAGCAGGAGGCGGCGCTGGAGGTCGAACATCTCCTTCTTCTCCTCGGGCTCGGCGTGGTCGTAGCCCAGGAGGTGGAGGATGCCGTGGACGGTGAGCAGGAGCATCTCCTCGACGGCCGAGTGGCCGGCGGCCAGGGCCTGCTTGGCGGCGACCTGCGGGCACAGGACGATGTCGCCGAGGGTTCCGGCGGGGGTGGGCGAGTCGGCCGAGCCGGGGCGCAGCTCGTCCATGGGGAAGCTCATGACGTCGGTGGGGCCGGGCAGGTCGAGCCAGCGCACGTGGAGCTCCTCCATGGGCTCGGGGTCGATGAACATGATGTTGAGCTCGGCAGCGGGGCTGACGTGCATGGCAGTCAGGACGTGGTCGGCGAGGTCCGCGAACTCGGCGGCGTCGATGACGGTGGTGGTCTCATTGATGACCTCAGTGGTCATGCGGGTTCCTCTCTGCAAACAAATGATTTATTAAATCACTTCACTTCAGCAGAAAACAAACGACCACCATTGAATGACTGAGAATTTCTTTCAATCCACACTTGCGTACCACGAATCACATCCCCAACGAACCTACGAGATTCGTCGACACGTTCTTCACTAATAGGACGAAAAGAAAACTCTCGCATATCCCAGTCGCCAGCATGGGCAATCTTATTACGGCGCTCATATATCAAATCAAGCTGCATGCGCACACTATTATATTTAGATCGAGCAAGCAGTGCTATGTCGTGCCAAACTGTATCGCCTTGACGACTACCATCAAACCCGAATATATTCAGTATCATTCTATCAATTTTGTCCGGCTTAAGTAAAGTCATCTTATCGACCTCTTGCCTAATCTTTAAGTCAATTCGTTCAGAGCCACGCTCATCCTGAAGGACATCAAATTTAACACCTAGGAAATCAGCAAGACGTCGAAGGTCGCCAATTTCCCCGTAGTTCACCACACGAGTGGAAGCATCATAGGCAAGTTCACCGAAATATGAATCCACACTAGCCACGCAGAATAAGTACGAAGCTCTCAAGCATGCAGATTTTGCATCATCACTCAAGTTAACCAGTAAAGCAGTCTTCTTGAGTTCATCAGCCTGTTCAAGAAGCGCATAGGCGACGGTCGTTGCCACTTCACCTAACGACACAGTAATCACCCATTCAACTTGATGACGCGACTCGCGAATTCCTCAAAGATTCTCGATAGGCTACGAATCTGCTTTTTAGACGCATCTAGTACCACGCCAGCTTGCCTTAACTGCTTATCCGTCAGCTCATAGACAGGCACTCTATATTCCTGAGACTTCGGCAACAAGCTGTTGAACTCTTGAATCCTAGCTAAGACTAGAGAACTAGGCACTCCTGCACGCTTATACTCATCTTCATCGAATAGCATTCCAGCATCCCGGAGACTTGGCACAAAGTTTTCAGAAACTGCTTTCGATACACGCTCAATCCACGCAGCAAATGACCCAGAAGGGGTCCCATACAAGTTATCTTCGGTTGGAGACTTGTATAGCCGATAGCGTTGAATTACCACTCCCGCCAACTTAAGTTTAGGCTCAGGGAACGGGTAAGACGCGCTGCGCAAGATTTCATTCTTACTTGCTCTCTTTGCCCACCTTATCCACCGAGGTAGAATTTGAGCAAGCGACCTCAAAGCCATCACAGAGAAATAGTCTGGCGCTGTTGGAACTATAAGTAAATCACTAATGCATACAAGATTCTGATTAAGAGCGCCTAAACTTGGATTCATGTCAACTATGACATAATCCGCATCAATCGCATCGGCAGTTGTGCGCAGGAGATAATTGGCCGCCCCCGGAACATTCTTAAAAGAAAGAAGACTTGAACTGAGCTCCGAGGCCACACTCAAAGTGACATCATACTCTCCGAGCCTAAGACTTCCAGGAAGAAGAAATAACCCCGAGCAGCCATCGACGGGAATACACTCAACCGGCTCCATAAGTCTTGGCTCAGATTCAAAAGCCGGGCGAAGCGCCTCATAAAGAGATTTATCTTCGATGCCCGCCCATTCGCTCTCAACACGATCCTGAACTTCGGCATACTCTCTTTCCTGGGTATCCGAAACCTCAGCAAATTCACCGTCGGACCAGATAGGGTTCAAGCCTTGAACCACACCAGTGAGATTACATTGGGGATCGGCGTCCACCATAATAACCCGTTTCCCAGATTTAGCTAACCTCCAAGCCAAGTTAAATACTGTGGTGGTTTTACTAACCCCACCTTTATGGTTGAACATTGAGATGATTGTAGTCATCGCCCTCTCCGGTCTCGTTAGATATCAGTTCACGCAATAGATCACACCATCCGCGCGGAACTTCTTAGTTCGTAACTATAGCACAATCCACGTCATGCAAACAGATGATTCGACGTTTTCGTGAGGTATGAATGCTTCGCGCCTCCCAGTCTCAATGATCATGCGGGTTCCTCTCCGAGTGGGGCCGGGCGGGGCGGTTGCTGCTCCCCCGACGGTACTGGCTGTCCCGGCCGTTGCGGTTACCGGAACCGGCGGGTCGGGCGGCGGCCGCCTGCGCGGCGGTCTCGGCGTCGTGGCGGGCGTAGGCCTCGATGATGCGGCCCACGAGGCGGTGCCGGACGACGTCGGCAGAGCCCAGCTCGCAGAAGCTGATGCCCTCGACGCCGGCGAGGATCCTGCGTACGACGATGAGGCCGGACTCGCGTCCGCCGGGCAGGTCGACCTGGGAGATGTCCCCGGTGACGACCATGCGCGAGCCGAAACCGAGGCGGGTGAGGAACATCTTCATCTGCTCGGGGCTGGTGTTCTGGGCCTCGTCGAGGATGACGAAGGCGTCGTTGAGGGTGCGTCCGCGCATGTAGGCCAGGGGCGCGACCTCGATGGTGCCGGCGGCCATGAGGCGGGGCAGGGCCTCGGGCTCGAGCATGTCGTGGAGGGCGTCGTAGAGGGGACGCAGGTAAGGGTCGATCTTGTCGGTGAGGCTGCCGGGCAGGAAGCCGAGGTTCTCGCCGGCCTCGACGGCGGGGCGGGTGAGGATGATGCGCGAGACGCGCTTGCGGGCCAGGGCGTCGACGGCCTTGGCCATGGCCAGGTAGGTCTTGCCGGTGCCGGCGGGCCCGATGCCGAAGGTGATGGTGGATTCCTCGATGGCGTCGGTGTAGGCCTTCTGGCCCAGCGACTTGGGCCGGATGGTGCGGCCGTGGGAGGTGAGGATGTCGTCGGTGAGGACCTCGGTGGGGCGGGCGGCGGTCTCCAGCAGGCCGATGGCTCGCTCGACGGCGTCGGCGGTCAGGGGCGTGCCGGTGCGCGCCACGTCGATGAGCTCGGACAGGAGGACGACGACGGTGTCGACGCGGGCGGCGGGGCCGGAGACGGTGACGGCGGTGCCGCGCACGTGGATATCGACGTCGGTGAAGCCCTTCTCGATGGCGCGCAGCACCTCGTCCCGGGCACCCAAGAGGGTTACGGGGGCGACGTCCTCCGGCAGGGTGAGAGTGCGGACCACCTCGGCGCCGGGGGCAGTGGAGGTGGGCTGGGCGGGGCCGTCGGCAGGCCGGATGGGTGGCGGTGCGGCGGAGGTGGAGCCCTGGCCTACAGGAGGCTCAGCGGGCACGGAGGCGGAAGCGTCTGTCATCGTGCTCCGATGGTACTGCGCAACGTGCATGAGAGCGATCAGACCAACAAGAACACGCGTCGATGTAGTTGCTGTAGTCTATAGCAGCAATACCCCACACCCCACTTAACAATTGAATCGCATATCACGAAAGCCGGAAACGAATGAACGAGCAGACTCAAACAAACAAAAGTCGCATCAGAAACACAATAGAGACTTACGCAGTAGAAGCGATCGTAGCGACAGTATTTTTAACTACATCAACAACAACCCTCTGCTACCTACTGGGAATTGAATTCAGAATCAACAATGAATACAATTACGACTTCAGGGCACTTGTCTTTTCTGTCGGCATCGCTATAACACCATTTATCGCCACGCTTTATTTAAGAAAAAGAAGACTGCCGCTATTTCTTGCGATTACAATCTGGGTGCTTTTCGGGTTAATTGCATATACACTCCTCAGTGCCGTATGGGGTTCAGGCAGCTAGCCTGATCGACTATTTTCAGGATGACATCGTTTAACAGCAGATCCGTTAGACCAAGTCAAGACAACCTTGACCACCATTGGTGGAATAGGAGGAGTCGGCTATCTTGTCATTAAGTACCGAGAGCAGTCTGGTGCGGAAAAGGACCGAGCGCACCTAGAAGAAACTGAAGCCGACAAAAACTTGCTGACGCAGTTCAACAATTGGGCTCCGAATCACCTCAGGTTCGCATCGCAGGTGTCTACGCGTTGGCCGACGTCGCCGATACCTACGGAAGCGAAAAGTACGGGGTTGATTATAACAAACGCGTTGTCGAAATCCTATGCGGCTACCTTCGAACCAATCGCTCCATACCTACACGATTAGACCACGCCATAGAATCAACGATTTGGAATGCAATATCAAACCGCACAGAGAGAGTACCTAGAAAAGGCACAAGCCAATGGAGTTATCTTGATTTAGATCTTCACCGAACTACGCTAGTGGAAGATATTAGCCTAAACCTAGCTCGCATTAGTTCAATCAATCTTCAAGAGACAACTCTGGTTTCAACCTGCAGTTTTACGGGTCTCTCCATTGAAGAAAAAGCCGGCTTTAAAGAAGCAACATTCTTCAAGGCCGCCAACTTTTATAACGCATACTTTGGGAGAGCGGAGTTCGATAACGCTCACTTCAAAAGTACGGTCAACTTTTCGAATTCAGAATTCAAAAATATTTCAGCACTGGAACATCGATTTAAGTTCATTCACTTCGAAAAAGACGTCGCTTTTTGTGGAACAAAGTTTTATGGCGACACAAAATTCACGGGCTCCATATTCGAAAAACAAGTTAGCTTCAGCTGTCCATTATGCTCTCCAGGAGAATGCAAGTCTTCCAGCTACCAACATACAGGGGCACACTTTGTTGGAGCAGCAGACTTCTCTGGCGTGACGTTTAAGGAGGGGGTTAACTTTCGCGGATCTTTATTTAACGTGAACCTTAAAGATGAAGACAAAATTTCTTTCCCTCAAGACCTTGAATTGAATAAAGAAGGACTTCCCGAAGGGGCGAAATGGGTGGAATTTAACGAAGATGGAAATCCTTTATTGTTAAATCAGTAATATAAACTATTTCACCTACGGCGTTCTCAGCATGACGAGGTAACGTCTCCTGACGGCTTCCCGCAGGACGAAGACGGATGAGAGGACAGTGACGAGCACACTCAGTTTGTCGATGGGGACGACCTTGCTGACATTGCCGAGCTGGAGGGCCCGGTAGTAGCAGAGTCAGGAGGCGCACGTCGCAGCCCCGGACGCCAGAACGAAGCCGAGCTCCCCACACGGCACACTGCGAACCTCGTGGAGCTTCCCGGTGACGGCAACCATCACCCAGGCCATCACCAGCACCACCCCGGTACGAATCGCAGTACCAAGGTTCACCCCGCTATCCAGCGACGCAGGTGTTGCCGAAGATCGCGGAGAACGCAGTGAAGAAGGCTGAGCCGTAAGCAAATTAAGTAGACGGTAGACAACAGGATGTTGTCTACCGTCCGGCCTGGGTATGTCGACCAGCGAGGTATTGGTTCGATCGCATGAAGGCAGCGGTATACCCACCCAGGCACGGTTCTGCAGAGATCAGTCAGCGTGTTGAGTCACCAAGTCATCAAGTCGGATCACTAAGTTGAGTCTGTAAGTCGGCTCCACAAGGCACCAAGTCGAAGCACTAAGTTACTAAGTCAGGGCACCAAGACGAGGCACTAAGACACTAAGTGGAGGCACCAAGTACCAAGGTCCCAGCGACCGGTTCTTCCTCACTCCGGCATCGAGGCTCTTGGTTGCAAGGACTCAGAGAACCACCATCGCGAGAGTCCCACCGATGAGCAGGGCTAGCCCAACAAGGTAGCGCTTACCGACAACCTCTCGCAGGACAAGGGCGGAGAAGAGGACGGTCACGAGCACGCTCAGCTTGTCGATGGGGACGACCACGCTGGCGGGGCCGTCCTGGAGAGCCCGGTAGTAGCAGAGCCACGAGGCGCACGTCGCAGCCCCGGAGGCCAGGACGAAGCCGAGCTCCCCGCGCGGCACACTGCGGACCTCGTGGAGCTTCCCGGTGATGGCAACCATCAGCCAGGCCATCACTAGAACCACCCCGGTACGGATCGCGGTGCCGAGGTTCGACTCCACCCCAGTGATACCGGCCTTGCCGAGGATCGCGGTGAGCGCCGCGAAGAAGGCTGAACCGAGCGCGTAGAGCAGCCAGCCCCCGCCGTCGCGAACCGCACGGGGCAGGCCGCGCAGGTCATCGGCGTCGAGCATCAGCAGCGTCCCCACCGTAATGAGCACGACCCCGAGCGCCCCGATAAGGCTCACCCTCTCCCCCAGGAAGATGAGGGCGAGCAGCACCGTCAGCACGGTGCTCAGCTTGTCGATCGGGACGACCTTGCTGACGTTGCCGAGCTGGAGCGCCTTGAAGTAGCACAACCAGGAGGCTCCGGTCGCCAACCCTGAGAGCACCAGCAGTCCGGTGCTACGAGCGTCCAGGTGCGTGAGATCAGCCTGCGATCCGACGATGAACACCATGCCCCAGGCACCGGCCAGCACCACGAAGGTGCGCAGCGCCGTGGCCACGGTCGAGTCCGTGGTGCGGATCCCCTCCTTGGCCAGGACAGCGGTGATGCCGGCAAAAAGTGCTGAGCCGCAGGCGAAGACGATCCACATGAGGCAACCCTAACCCCACCCGGAACCAGGTAGCGGGCACGAGGACCCACAGTCCTCGTGCCCGCCGTTACTGTCCAATCCCTGATCAGCGGGTCCTACGCGGCACGGTGGAGGCCGCGACTCCCAGGATCACCAGGCCGAAGCAGACCAGGTAGGCCAGGTATCGGAAGAAATCGTCGGACGGCTCGCTGGCCGTGGTCAGCTCGGTGACGGCGTCGACCGCCCAGCTCATGGGCAGGGCGTCGCCGATCACCTCCAGGGCGCGCGGTAGCTGGTCGCGACTGACCAGGAGCCCGCACAGGAAGAGCTGAGGCGCGATGACCACGGGCATGAACTGGACGGCCTGGAACTCGGTGCGCGCGAAGGCCGACACCAGCAGCCCCAGGGACACCCCGACGAAGGCGTCGACCAGGGCGGTGAGCACCACCCACCCCCAGGCGGCGGAGATGTCCACGTCCAGCCCCCACGCGGCCACGGCGCACAGGATGAGTGACTGGATGACGGCCGTCAGCGCGAAGGCGGTGGCGTAGCCGAACAGGAGGTCGGCCCGGTGGATCGGTGTGGTCCACAGCCGCTCCAGAGTGCCGCCGACGCGCTCGCGCAGCATGGCGACACTGGTGACCAGGAACATGACGACCATCGGCAGGATGGCCATCATGGAGACGGCGATGCGGTTGAACAACAGATCCGCGCCGGGGTAGTCGCGGTAGACGAAGTACAGCAGAGTCAGCAGCGCCGCGGGCACGATCGCGATGAGGCCGACCGTGCGCCGATCGGCGCGCAGCTGGGTGAGGATGCGGCGGGTGGTGGCCAGGTAGGTGCGCAGGTGCATCAGTGCTGCCCTCCCTTCTGCGCAGGAGCGGCCTCGGAGTCGGCGATGACGGCCAGGAAGGCGGCGTCCACGGTCTCCGCCCCGGTGCTGGCCAGGAGGTCGCCGACGGTGGTGGTGGTGGCCAGGATGCGGCCCTGGCGCATGAGGAGAACCTGGTCGCAGCGGAAGGCCTCATCCATGACGTGGCTGGAGACCAAGAGGGTGGCACCGCGCTCAGCCAGGGCATGGAAGGTGGACCACAGCTCCTCGCGGGTGACGGGGTCCAGGCCGACGGTCGGCTCGTCCATGACGAGCAGGTCGGGGTCAGCCACGAGCGCGCAGGCCAGGCTCACCCGCCCGGCCTCCCCTCCGGAGTAGGTGGCCACGGGCCGGTCGGCCAGGGCGCTCAGCCCGACGACGTCGAGAACCTCGTCCAGGTCGCGGGCCCGACTGCCGGCCAGGGAGGCGAAGTAGCGCAAGTTCTGGCGGGCGGTCAGGTCGGTGTAGACGGCCTGGTCCTGGGTGACGTAGCCGACCCGGCCGCGCACGGCGGAGGCGCCGGGGACGTGCCCGAGGACCTTTACCTGTCCGCGGTAGTGCTGGACGCCGACGAGCGTGCGCATGAAGGTGGTCTTGCCACAGCCCGAGGGGCCGAGCAGGCCGGTGATGGTACCGGGCTCCAAATTCAGGTCCAGGCCGTGGAGGATCTCCTTGCCTCCGCGGGTCACGCGCAGGTCCGTCGTGGTGACGGCCGGCGACGCGGGCCTCGCGGGAGTGCTGGTCTTCCGGGCTGAGTCGTGCGATTGGCTGCCGGCCCCCGACTCTCGGGGCGCGTCTCCTTCATCGCCTTTCATCATATGATGAATATAGGTCTATGACAGGCCTTCTGTCCAGGGGACTGTGCAGGCGCGACTGGATCAGCCTGCGCGGGCGGGCCCACCGGGGGCGCCGTAGGAGCAGGAAGGAGCGTGAAACTGTCCAAACGGGACGACTTTGACGGAGCGCTCGGCCAAGGCGGTTCACATCTGCGCTGGTCAGAGCGTTTTAAAGTTAATCAGCACTGGAAAAGCGGCTTCAAAGTCGTCCCATGTGGACAAAATTCGACCCGGAAGCCGCGGTGGGAACGGACCTCAGGCGGGATCGGCGACGTCTGGCAGGTCGTCGAAGGCGTAGCGCTGGATGGTGGGGCCGACGAGTGCGGCAACGGCCTCAGCATCGAGTCCGGCGATGTGGTCCATCCGGGCAACCCACCGGGTCATGCCCAGCCCGATGACCTGACTGGCAATGAGCTGGGCGCGCAGCTCGGGGCGGTCGGAGCAGAAGCGTGTGACGATGGGCTGAAGGATGCCGGCGGCGATGAAGTCTCGAAAAGGGGTGATGTTGCCGCCCTGACCGAGCACGGCGTGGATGAGGGCGGTGAAGCGGTCGGCGCCGGCCTCATCCCACAGGGTGATGAAGGAGCGCACGATCCCCTCCCCCAACTTCTCCGGCTCCAGCTCGGTGATGGCGGCGGCCCGGCCCATCAGGTCGGCCTGAACGCCGGCGAACGGCTCGATGATGGCCTTGGCGAAGAGCATGGCCCGATCCGGGAAGTAGTGGTGGACCAATGCAGGGTCGACCCCGGCGTCGCGCGCGATACCGCGCAGGGAGGTCTGGTAGCCGTCGCGGGCGAAGGCGGCGCGGGCCGCCGCCAGGATGGCCTCACGCGTGTCCGGACTCCCCGCCGGCCGCCGCCCCCGCGGGCTCATCGCTCACTCGTCTCGCTCATGAACAGAGCATGCCCGCGATCCGCCCCGTTGGGAAGCGACACCACAGCAGAACGTGCTAGAATTTTGTTCAACAAAACGTGTCGTAGAAGGTTACGCGGATGTTGGACAGGATCACCGTTCACCCTCGCATCACCCGCCGTCACCCCGACATCCAGGTCGAGGACGTCGAGTCGGCCTGGCGCAGCGCCATCGCAGTCCGCCGAAGGAACTATGACCCACCTGAATACTACGCAGCAGCCGGAGCCGACTCTCATGGACGACTACTCGAGATGGTTGGAGTGGAGCTCGATGACAGCAGCCTATTGATATTTCATGCCATGCGACTCACCCACAAGATGGCTCAGGAGCTAAAGATTGGAAAGGAGGAAATATGAGCACCTACAGAACGAAGAGCGGAGCCACACTCACTGACGAGGAGATTGAGAGCCTCGCTCAGGCAGCAGAACGAGGGAACTACCCCGGAACTCCAGGAGAGTTCATCATTTCTCCAGGAAGGCCTCGAATCTCAGACGAGGAACTTGTCACCATCGCATTCAAAGTCCCACGCTCTCACCGAGACGCTCTAGACCGTAAGGCTGAGGCTCGAGGCGAGACTCGCAGCGAGTTCATGCGTGAGACACTCGAGAAGGCGCTAGCTTGAAGCACATAGTGTCCACACAGCGGATGTGAGCAGCACTGAGAGGTTACGAACTGAGTAACAACTGCAGGACTCCAAGACTGCCCGACAGTCACCTCGACTGAGGAGCTGGTCATGTCTGCCGCATGGACACCAACAGCAACCATAGACTCCCCAGAATGAGTTCCAATCAGTCCCATGCCTCAGACTCCCAGTGGCGTAGCTCTGCGAAATAGGAACTGTCGGGAGGGTTCATCTCCATCGCCTCGCTCATCTCGGCGAACCGCTCGTCGCAACGAGCCTGGGCAAGCAGCTCACGAACAACCGCGTCCACACTGATGCCACGTTCATCTGCCAGTCTGCACAGTTCTTCCTTCACATGGGCATCCACCGGAATCGTCACCATCGTCACTGCCTTACTCCCACAGGCCGCTGCTGTGGGCGAGGACCGCCAGGGCCACCGGGCCGGCGGACGCAGTACGCATGACGTGGGGACCGAGCCGCACCGTCGTCGCTCCGGCAGCCTCCAGAGCCGCGGTCTCCTCGGGACTGATACCGCCCTCGGGCCCCACGACGACGGCCATCACCAGCGGAGCAGCCCCCGACGCGGGCAGGCGCACCGCCTCCATCGCGGTGCTGATGGGCGTGCGCGCCTCCTCGTGCAGGACCAGCACCACTCCCCCTGCCCGAACCGTCCATCTCACCCAGTCAATCAGCGCCCGGGTGTCCCGGACCGCCTCGACCTCGGGCACGCGGGCCCGTCGGGCCTGCTTGGCGGCCTGGAGGGCGGTGGCCTGCCAGCGCTGACGTCCCTTGGCCTGCTTGGCCCCCTGCCACACGGACACGCAGCGCTCAGCCTGCCAGGGCAGAACCAGCTCCGCCCCGACCTCGGTAGCGGTCTCGACGGCCTGCTCGTCGCGGCCACCCTTGGCCAGGGCCTGGATAAGGGTGAGCCTCAGCGGCGGTGCCGGCTCCTCGATGCGCTCCAGGACGCGCACGGCCAGGCGGTCCTTGGCCCCGCCGACGCCGGCGCCGGTCACCTCGCACACCAGGCGCAGGCCGGTCCCGTCAACGAGGTCCACGCGCTCCTGGCTCCGCAGGCGCCTGACGGTCACGGCGTGACGGGCCTCGGGCCCGGTGAGCATGAGGATGGTGCCGGGTGCGGCCGACGCGGCGGCGTCGGCGGGCTCGATGGTCTCGGGCGTGAACAGGAAGACGGGTGCGGTCACGCCCCCAGCCTACGGGCGGTGTCGAACCGGCGGCCGCAGGCGGTGCTAGCGTCAGCAGATATGACCGAGCCCTCAGCCGCCTCCGCCTCCCCGCAGTCCTCGCCCGCCCCGACACCGGCCTATGCCGCCGCCCTCACCGTGGAGGACTTCCGCCGTAACCTGGCGGCCATCCGTGCCCGGATCGCCGCCGCCGCCGAGCGCGCGGGACGTGACGCCGCCGAGATCCGTCTGCTGCCGGTCTCCAAGACGGTCCCCGAGGAGCGCCTGCGCACCGCCTTCGCCGCGGGCATCACCCAGATGGGCGAGAACAAGGTCCAGGAGGCCCAGCGCAAGAGCGAGAACCTCGCGGACCTGGGCATCTCCTGGTCCGTCATCGGTCATCTGCAGACCAACAAGGCCAAGAACGTGGCCGCCTTCGCCGACGAGTTCCAGGCCCTGGACTCTCTGCGCCTGGCCGAGGCCCTCGATCGGCGCCTGCAGGCGGCCGGGCGGTCCCTGGACGTCTACGTGCAGGTCAACTCCTCGGGCGAGCCCAGCAAGTTCGGGTTGGAGCCGGTCGACGTCGCCGCCTTCCTCGCCGCACTTCCGGCCTACTCCTCGCTGCGGGTGCGCGGGCTCATGACCCTGGCGGCCCACACCGACGACGCGGAGCGGGTGCGCGAGTGCTTCCGCGTCATGCGCCACCTGCGCGACGCCGGACTCCAGGCCGGCACCGTCGGCGACGGCCTGCTGTCGATGGGGATGAGCGGGGACTTCGAGGCCGCGATCGAGGGCGGCTCCACCTGCGTGCGGGTGGGCCAGGCGATCTTCGGGGCCCGGGCCACCCCGAACTCCCACTACTGGCCCGAGTCCCCTGCGGCCCGGTAGCCCTCAGCGCCCGGAGAAGCGCTCCTTGAGCTTGCCCATGACGCTGGAGTCGCGCACGGGCTCGACGTCGTCCTCCCCGCGCAGGCGGGCCAGCTCGGTCAGCAGCTCGCGCTGGCGCTCGTCCAGGCGCGTGGGGGTCTCCACCACGATGGACACGTGCAGGTCCCCGCGGCCCTTGCGGCGCAGCCGCCCCACGCCCAGGCCGTCGAGCACGACCTCGTCGCCGGGCTGGCTGCCGGCCTTGACGGTGACGTTCTGCTCACCGTCGAGGGTCTGCAGCGGGAAGACGGCGCCCAGAGCTGCCGCGGTCATGGGGACGCGCAGCTCGGTGTAGAGGTCGTCGCCGTCGCGCTCGAGGAACTCGTGCGGCTTCTCGTGGATCTCCAGGTAGAGGTCGCCGTTGGGGCCGCCGGCCGGGCCGGCCTCGCCGCGCCCGGACATGCGGATGCGGGTGCCGGTGGACACCCCGGCGGGGATGGAGACCTCCAGGTCCTGGCGCACGCGGGTGCGCCCCTCGCCGGAGCAGTCCTTGCAGGGGGTGACGATGACGGTGCCGTAGCCCTGGCAGCCCGGGCACGGCGAGGAGGTCATCACCTGTCCCAGCAGGGTGCGGGTCATGCGCTGGACGTTGCCGACGCCGTTGCACTGGGAGCAGGTGACCGGCTCGGTGCCCGGGGCGCAGCACGAGCCCTCGCAGGCGGTGCAGGTGACGTAGGTGTCGATGGGAACGGAGCGGGTGGCCCCGAAGGCCACGTCGGAGAGCTCCACGTCCACGGCCACGAGGGAGTCCTGACCACGCCTGGCCCGGGAGGCCGGTCCGCGGCTGGCCGCTCCCCCGCCGAAGAAGGACTGGAAGATACCGCCCAGGTCACCGAAGTCGGCACCGGCGAAGCCGCCGCCGAATCCTGCGCCCCCGCGCACCGCGTCCTCCCCGCCCAGGTCGTACATCTGGCGCTTGTCGGGGTCGGAGAGGACCTCGTAGGCGGTGGAGACCTCCTTGAACTCCTCCTCGTGGCCGGGGCCGGCGACGTCGGGGTGCAGCTGGCGGGCCTTCTTGCGGTAGGCCCTCTTGATCTCCTCGGAGGTGGCGTCACGGCTGACGCCCAGGACCTCGTAGTAGTTGCTCACTGCGTTCTTCCTTTACAGCTACGACTCATGCGGTGGTTGTCTGAAGATGTCTACTCACGTGCTTGACCGAATCGCTCTGGGGCGGGCCCGGGCCTGCCGGGTCTCACGTCTCCGGCGGGGAGAGGAACCTGGACAGGTAGCGGGCCACGGCCCGCACGGCGGTCATGGTGGCCGGGTAGTCCATGCGGGTGGGGCCGATGACCCCGAGGTGGGCGACGGCCTCGCCGGTTCCCGGCCCGTAGGTGGTGGTGACGACGGAGGCCTCGGCCAGGGCGTCGTCGTTGTTCTCCGAGCCGATGCTCACGCGCATCCGGTTCTCGCCGGTCGGGGCGTCATCGGAGGTGAACAGGCGCAGCAGCACCACCTGCTCCTCGACGGCGTCCAGGAGGGGCCCCAGGGAGGAGAAGTCCGGGGTGGCGCGAGCCAGGTTGGCGGTTCCGGCGACGACGAGCCTCTCCTCGGCGTCGGGGCGCAGCGCGGCGATGAGCTCGTCGGACACGGCCTCGAGCAGGAACCGCTCCTCGGCGGGCGCCTGATCGGCCAGGGAGGCCAGGATCGGGGCGACGTCGGCGGCGCGGCGGCCCACGAGGGCGCTGTTGAGACGGGTGCGCAGCCGCTCCAGGACGAGGGGGTCGACAACGTCGGCGATGTCGAAGCCGTTGTCGTGACGCGCCCCTGAGCCGCCCCTGGACCTCAGGGTCACGGTGCGCTGGTCGACCCGGCCGGTGTCGGTGATGATGACCAGCAGGACGCGCTCGGGCCCCAGGGCCACGAGCTCGAGGTGCTGGAGGGCGGCGTACCTGAGGCTGGGGTACTCCACGACGGCGAGCTGGCCGGTCAGCTGGGCCAGCGCCCGCACCGTGCGGGCCACGACCTGCTCCAGGTCGACCGCCCCGGACAGGAGCGCGGTGATGGCGGCGCGCTCGGGAGCGGACAGGGGCTTGATGCGGGCGACCTCGTCGACGAAGAGCCGGTAGCCCTTCTGGGTGGGGACGCGTCCGGCGGAGGTGTGCGGCTGGTGGATGTAGCCCTCATCCTCCAGAGCCGCCATGTCGTTGCGGATGGTCGCCGGGGACACGCCCAGGCGGTAGCGCTCCACGAGGGCCTTGGAGCCCACGGGCTCGCGCGTGCGCACGTAGTCGGTGACGATGGCGGACAGGACCTTGAGACGTCGGTCGTTGGCCATGGGTCCTCCTCCCGTCACTGCCTGGACACGATCGATGTGGTGCCGGTGCGTGTCGGCAAGCGATTAGCACTCACCCCACGCGAGTGCCATCCTACGCCGTGGCCCGGCGGGTCCAACGTCTCCGGGCCGTGAGTTTCCCCTACCGTGCCGAGGGTGAACACGCCCACCCCGTACCGCTCCCCCGTCCCCGGCTCGACCGCCGCCCGCCGCGCCGCCCTGAGGGCCCGTGCCGAGGCCGAGCAGAAGCAGCAGGCGCAGCGCGCTCCGGCCGGTGCGCGCTCCGACGGCGGCGCTGCCCGGAGGCCGTCGGCGGGCGACCGCTACGGCGGGGACGTCCTGTCGGTTAACCCTCACCGGACGGGGCCCGGCGCCGTGCGCCCGGAGTCGGTGCATGTGCCGGTCTCAGCGGGCCTGGTGGTCGAGGACCGACAGACCGGTTTCGTCGGTGCCGCGGTGGCGGTGGAGAAGTCCGGTGGCCAGCACGTCGTGGTCCTGGAGGACCGTCACGGAACGCGCCGCGGCTTCGCCCTGGGGCCCGGCTTCTGGATCGAGGGCCGTCCAGTCATCCTGGATCCGCCCGTGGCGCGCAAGCGCAAGCCCTCGGGGCCGGTGAGCGCGGCCGGGCGCCGGCTGACGGCCTCGGGCTCCTACGCCGTCGAGGGCGAGCGGGCCAAGGTGGCGCGCGCCTCACGCATCTGGGTGGAGGGCAAGCACGACGCCGAGCTGGTGGAGAAGGTCTGGGGCGATGACCTGCGCCATGAGGGCGTCGTGGTCCTCATGCTCGACGGCGTCGATAACCTCAAGGAGGTCATGGCCGAGTTCGGTCCGGCGCCTGAGCGGCGGGCGGGGGTCCTCGTGGACCACCTGGTGGCCGGCTCCAAGGAGTCTCGGATCGCGCAGCGGGTGGCCGAGATGCCCGGCGGGGAGAACGTGCTGGTCCTGGGGCACCCGTACGTGGACGTGTGGCAGGCGGTCAAACCGTCCCGGGTGGGGCTGAAGCGCTGGCCGGACATCCCGCGGGGCACCGACATCAAGCACGGGACCCTGGAGGCCCTGGGCTGGCCGCACGCCACCCAGGCCGACGTCGCCCGGGGCTGGCAGCGCATCCTGGCGACGGTGCGCTCCTACAAGGACCTTGAGCCGAGCCTGCTGGGCCGCATGGAGGAGCTCATCGACTTCGTGACCGCTCCCGGCACGCACTGAGCCGGCCAGCCGGCTCAGCCCTTGTTCTCGGAGCTCTCGGACTGGTCGGCCAGGGCCAGGCGACGCGACTGGGACAGCAGACGGGCGTCGAGCCCCAGGAGCACCACGGTCAGCACCCCGCCCAGGACCTTCCACAGAGTGCCCGGGGCGATGAAGAGCAGGACCATGGCGGCGATGACCGGGACCAGGTGCTTCATGGTGCGGCCCACGTAGCCGCCGAAGCTGGGCATCTCGACGCCATCGGACTCGGCCACGGACTTGACCATGAAGTTCGGCCCGTTGCCGATGTAGGTGATGGCGCCGCACAGGACGGCGCCCAGCGAGATGGACACGAGGTAGATCTCGGGGACCCCGGCCACGGTGGCCCCACCGGGGTGGGTGACCTGCCCGGCCATCTCGAAGAAGGTGGCGTAGGTGGGGGCGTTGTCCAGGACGGAGGAGAGTCCGCCGGTGAAGACGAAGAAGGTGACCTCGTTGAGGGGCAGTGATCCAGCGACCTCGTCGAGGTAGTGCAGGGCCGGGATCATGGTGAGGAAGATGCCGACGAACAGGATCGCGACCTCGGCGATGGGGCCCCAGGTGAACTGGTTGTCCTTGAAGCGGACCTCCCGGCTGCCCAGGAAGTAGGAGCCGGCCGCGGCCGAGAGCATGATGATCTCGCGCACGGGGACCCAGTCTCCCAGGACGGCCTGCCCATGCTCGATAGCCTCGACGTCGATGGAGGGGGCGAAGGCGACGGCGGCGATGATGACGGCGAAGAAGATGAAGTTGAGTGAGCCCTTCAGGCCGAGGGGCTCGATCTCGGTGTCGTCGTCGTGCACGGACTTGGCGGGCTCCTGGGAGTAGTAGTAGGAGTCCAGGGCGTAGTAGCTCACCAGCAGCATGATGTTGACGAAGAGGTACTCGCGCAGGAGGTTGAAGGTCCAGGTGAAGGGCACGCCGCGCAGGAAGCCCAGGAACAGGGGCGGGTCGCCCAGCGGGGTGAGCAGGCCGCCGCAGTTGGCCACGATGAAGATCGTGTAGAGCACCGTGTGCACACGGTAGCGGCGCTCCTTGTTGGTGGCCAGCAGGGGCCGGATGAGGAGCATGGCGGCGCCGGTGGTGCCGACGAAGGAGGCGATGACTCCGCCGATCGCCAGGAAGATCGTGTTGTTGCGGGGAGTGGCGCGGATGTCGCCCTTGAGGAAGATCCCGCCGGAGACGACGAACAGGGACAGCAGAAGGCAGATGAACTGGAGGTACTCGACCACGGAGGCGAAGACGACCTGCCAGCCACCGGCGACCCACATCCAGGCGGCCACGGGCACGCCCAGGCTCACGGAGACGAGCAGCTGGCTGGAGTGCTTCTCCCACCAGTGCGCCGTGGCCGGGATCAGCGGCAGGACGGCGATACAGGCGAGCATGCCCGCGAAGGGCAGGACGGACCACCACTCAAGATGCACGGCGACTTCCTTACAGAATCGGGGCTGATAACGTCACCATACCGCCCCATGCGGCCGTTCCCCCGATGAGGCGTTGTGGTCTCTGGTGCTGAGACCTGCTGCCGGAGCCGACGACGTAGCCGGGTGCAGCAGGGCCTCCTCCCGCTCAGATCCACCCGGCCAGCACGTTTTTTGCCTGTTCAGCCAGGGTGGCGATGGCGCCGGCGGAGTCGTTTCCCCAGGGGATGTAGTGGAAGGTGCCGCCTCCGGCAGTGGTGAAGGTCTCGCGGTTGAGCTGGTCGATCTCCTCAAGGGTCTCCAGGCAGTCGGAGAAGAAGCCGGGGCAGATGACGTCAAGACGCGGACAGCCGGCACGCCCCAGCTCGCCGACCGTGTCGATGGTGGCGGGCCCGATCCAGGCGGCGGGCCCGAAGACGGACTGGAAGGTGAGCCGGGCGAGCCCGTCGGGCAGGTCGAGCCTGCGTGAGAGGAGCTCGACGGTGCGCTCGCACTCGGCTCGGTAGGGGTCTCCGGCGTCGTGCATGGCCTGGGGGATGGAGTGGAAGGACAGCAGGAGACGCTCGCCGGCGGCCGGGTCGAGGCGCCCGTGGGCCTGCCAGTGCCGCTCCAGGGCGGTGGCGAGGGCCTCGATGTAGGCAGGGGCCGCCTCGAAGGAGCGGATGGTGCGCAGCTCGGGCTGGTTGCGGGAGCCCAGGATGAAGCGGGCGGCCTCGTCGACGACGGTGCCCGCCGAGGAGGCGGCGTACTGCGGGTAGAGCGAGATGAGGGCGATCCGGCGGCAGCCGGCCTCCATGAGCTCGCCCATGACGTGCCGCAGGGACGGCCGGCCGTAGCGCATGGCGATGCGGACCTGGACCGCCTCGCCCAGCTCACGCTGAAGAAGCTCGCACTGGCGCTCGCTGTAGTGCATGAGCGGGGAGCCGGAACGGCTGGTCTCCTGACCGGGGCGCCAAACGGTGGCGTACTTGGCGGCCGATGCGCGCGGACGCACCCGCAGGATGATGCCTTCCAGGACGGGGCGCCACAGGAGGGGGTGCATCTCGATGACACGCCGGTCGGAGAGGAACTCCCGCAGGAAGGAGCGGACCGCCTTGGGGGTCGGTTCGGCCGGGGTGCCGAGGTTGGCCAGAATGAGGGCGGGGCGCTCCTCCGCTTCACGCGGGTCGGGGGTGGCTGGGCTCGGGGGCACGGAAGTCCTTGTGGCGGGCAGGATGGTTCTCGGGGATGACGTCGGTCCTCACTCTAGCCGAGCCGGAGAGCGCTTCGGCCCACGATGAGTCTGCGCCCCGCAGGCCGAGGCGTGCGGGGCGCAGAGCAGGACGGCGGCGAGATCAGCGGACGACGTCGTAGCCCTGGATGCGCACGTAGGAGTAACCGGTCATGAGCACCGCCAGCGGGATCGTCACAAGCCAGCCGACCAGCGTGATCGTACCGAGGATGTAGAGGCCGACACCGGTCAGCGCGAAGGGGAGGAGCTCACCGACGTGGCTGGACAGGGTCCTCCAGGATGCTTTCATGCCCTCGATGCCGTCCACACCCCTGTCCACGGTGAAGTAGACGGAGTAGTAGAGAAGGAAGGTCACGATGATGCCGGAGACAATACACAGAAGTATACCGACCAACGTGGCGAGCGTACTTAGAAGGATCGCCAAAACACCCGCCCCCATGTTCGGGAACGTGAAGAGGTCACTCCACTCCAGAGGTCGCCCAGTAGCCACCTTGAGCGACATGTTGGCGATCACGATGGGAGCGAACAGTCCCACAACAAAGGAGATGACGTTACCGAAAGGAATTCCCGTACTGACACCATACTCCTGGTTATTGAGGGTGATGTGGGCATCGAATCCAGCTCTTGAGAGGATGGTCCACAGCCCGATCCCAACAATGAGAATAAGTGCGTTCTCCTTGAACTTGGACCAGGCCCAGGACAGGCCATCACCAACACTCATCGGCACGCCACCCATAACCCCTCCGGAATATGGGGGTACACCTCCTCCGGCACCCATGGCGGCCTGGGGACCGTACCCCGGGGCCGCGCCGGGCTGGGGACCGTATCCCGGGGCCGCGCCGGGCTGGGGACCGTATCCCGGGGCCGCGCCGAACTGAGGGCCGTAACCCGGGGCGGCGCCGGGCTGGGAGCCGTAACCGGGTTGCTGGTTACTGCCGGGCTGTGCTCCATATCCGGCTCCGTACCCGGGTGGCGGACCGTAGCCGGGAGCATCTCCCCCCTGAGGGCCATAGCCGGGTTGTGCCCCGTAGCCCGGAGCACCCTGAGGGTTGTCACCGGATTGGGAACCGTCACCTGAATAACCTGGGTACTGTGAATCAGTCATCCGGCTAAAATGCCACAGATCCCTGAGATCGTCCTGGAAATATCGCTACGCGAGCGGGGAGGACAGCCACCGACCCAGCACCTACTCCTCGAGCGCCGCGACGCAGGCCGATAGCGCCTCCTGCACCATTCGCAGCTGGGCCTCACTCAGCGGAGCGACCATGATTCGCTCGATCTCCAACGTCACCTTCGACGCCTCCTTGAGTAGGCTCCGCCCCTCAGGGGTGAGCCGCAGCGGCAGGGCGCGTCCGCTGGGCGCCTGCTCCACGCGCTGAGCCAGTCCTCGATCCATGAGGGAGCGCAGGAGCGTGCTCATGGTCTGGCGAGTCACGAAGGCCTCCCTGGCGAGGTCGGAGGTCGAGGCCCCCGGCGCGCGACTGAGCAGTTCGAGACAGAGGTACTGCGGGGCACTCAGACCCAGGGGGCGAAGTGCCTCATCCATGCGCGTTCGAAGCGCAGCCTGAACGTGCTTGAGCTGGTAGCCGAGGAGCTCCCTGGGGTCGTCTTGACTCATGACAGCATTCTGACATACTCTCGATATGTCAGAAACCTGACATACATTATCTGAGAGGAGATCACCATGACCGTCACCGGTCCCGACTTCATCGCCCTGCAGGTGCGAGACCTCGAGCGTTCCGCGGAGTTCTACGAGAGCAGGCTGGGGCTGCGACGTGCCCCTGCGGCGCCTCCTGGTGCCGTCCTGTTCACGACGACGCCGATCCCCTTCGCAGTACGCGAGCCCCTGCCCGGCACCGATCTCTCCGCGACTCCTCGCCCCGGCCTCGGGGTGGCGCTCTGGCTGCACTGCGACGCGGTCCAGGAGCTGCATGACTCCCTGAGCTCCGCGGGCATCACGATCCTGAGCGCCCCGAGTCCCGGCCCCTTCGGACTGACCTTCACCTTCGCCGACCCCGACGGCTACGCCATCACCGTCCACGAGAAGGCGTCGTAACGACGTCACCCAGCACGAGAAGCACGAGGAAAGGTGCGCATCACGATGAAGTACTGGCTCGGCGTTGCCTCGAAGGATCATGTGGCTCGAGGAGTGGCTGAGGGGTTCTGCCAGCTGTGCCACGGCAAGAAGGCACCGCTGCAGCGCATGCAGCGAGGCGACTACATCCTTTACTACTCGCCGAAGCAGGAGTTCGCCTCCAAGCAACCATGCCAGGCGATTACCGCCTGCGGAGTGGTCGTGGGTGACGAGGTCTACCAGCACGAGATGTTTCCGGGCTTCATCCCGTACCGACGCGACATCGAGTGGCAGACGCCGGTGCGAGAGGTACCGCTCGACGTGCTGCGCACCCTTCCCGGATGGCACGAGGTGGCGCCGAAGCTTCGCTTTGGCCACGTGGAGCTGCCACCTGAGCTGTTCCAGGCGATTCGGGAGTACATGCGGCCGGGCGGCGAGTAGCAGGCGCGCCACCCATCATGAGCCGGCCACCCAGGATCACTGGGTCAGGGCTCGGGTGACGGTGTCGGCCATGAGGCGGCCGCGCAGGGTGAGAACCGCCCGCCCCCTCATGGCCGCGCCTGCGTCGAGGAGCCCGTCGGCCACGAGGCCTGCCACGGCGGGCACCAGGTGCGACGGCATGGCTCCGGCGCCGTCGGCCGAGCCCGCTGACGGGTCTGCGAGGCCGGCCAGCTCGATGCCCTCGCGCAGGCGGATGCCCAGCATGATCCGCTCCAGCTCGCGGGAGTCGGCGTCGATGACCTCGTGCCCGGCCACGGGCAGGTGTCCGGTGGTGATCTGTCCGGCCCAGGCCACCGGGTGCTTGGTGTTCCACAGGCGCACGTCGCCCAGGTGGGAATGGGCACCGGGCCCGGCGCCCCACCAGTCCCAGTCGAGCCAGTAGGCCTGGTTGTGGCGGCACTCGGAGCCCGGACGGGCCCAGTTGGAGATCTCGTACCACTCGTAGCCGGCCTGCCCCAGGGCGGCGTCGACCATCTCGTACTTGGTGGCCTCGTCGTCGTCCTCGGGCATCGGCAGCTCGCCGCGACTGACCTGGCCCCACATCCTGGTGCCCTCCTCAATGACCAGGGCGTAGGCGCTCACGTGATCCGGGCCGATCCGCGTCACCGCGTCCAGGGATCGCTGCCAGTCCTCCAGTGACTCCCCCGGGGCGCCATAGATGAGGTCCAGCGAGGTGCTCAGCCCGGCCCGCCGCGCCCACTCGACGACGTGAGGCACCCGAGCGGGCTCGTGGGTGCGCTCCAGGACCTTCAACACGTGGGGCACGGCCGACTGCATCCCGAAGGAGACCCGGGTGAAACCGCCCTGAGCCAGGGCCACCAGGTCCGCCTCGTCCACGGAGTCCGGGTTGGCCTCGGTGGTCACCTCAACGTCCGGCGCAAGACCGAAGCACTCGCGCACGAGGTCCAGCATGCCCACCAGGTCCGAGGCGGGCAGCATCGTCGGTGTTCCTCCGCCCACGAAGACGGTCTGCACCTGGCGCACCGGCAGGCCCGCGGCATCCATGGCGCGGCGGGCGGCGCGCAGCTCGCCGGCGAGCGTGCCCACAAAGTCCTCGGCGGAGGCTCCCTGCCCCATGGACAGGTTCGTGTAGGTGTTGAAGTCGCAGTAGCCGCAGCGCACCCGGCAGTAGGGCACGTGCAGGTACACCGAGAACGGGCGCGTGCTCTGATCCGGCGCGGGTGCGGCCACCCGCGCCGGCAGCTCCCCCCGTCCCGGCAGGGGCTCGCCCACCGGCTGGGCCGGGCTCATGCGGCACCGCCGTAAGCGCCGGCCTGCTTCTCGCCCTGCCGGGCACCGGCCGCAACGGCGCGCTCGGCTCCGCCGGACTCGCCTGTGCGGGCCGCGACCTGGGAGCACACGGTCATGAGCACCAGGACGCCCACCACCATGGTGAACGGGGCTACCCAGCCACCGCTGCGCTCATGAACCCAACCCATGATGACGGGGCCGACGGCGGCCACGCAGTAGCCGGTCGTCTGGATGAGGGCGGTTGTCTGGCGGGTCTCGTCGACCGACTCCGAGCGGCGGATGACCAGGGTGAACAGGGCGGCGAAGAAGGCGCCCTGCGCGATGCCCGAGAGCATGCAGGGCACCAGCCAGTAGCCGGGCGCAACGACCAGGCAGACCGGCAGCGTCAGCCAGCAGGCGCAGATGACGCCGAGCACGCGGCCGGCCGACCACCCCAGCGCCTCGAACATGACCGGAACCAGCAGGGGCCCCACGATCCCCAGCAGGGAGAACACGGAGGCGGCCACGCCCGCTCCGGCCTCGGTCATGGCGAGCTCGTCGGCCAGAGCAGTGGGCAGCCAGCCCGAGACCGCGTAGTAGGAGAAGGTGGAGCCCGCGAAGGCCACGGCCATCACCCAGGTCAGAGGGCGCCTCCAGACGGCGGCACCGGTCGACGACGTCGGCCGGGCCAGGGAGTGCTCCGTCACCCAGGAGGTCATGCCCGACCGCTCCCGCAGGCTCTGCCGGGGAGCCCGGCCGCCGGGAGGGAAGACCCAGATCCACATGGCGCCGGCCAGCAGCACCGGGATCGCGGTCCAGGCTGCGGCTGAGCCCTGCCAGCCGATGACGAGTGCCAGCGGCACGGCCAGGGCCGTGGCCGCGGTGACGATGACGTTGCAGGTGGAGGAGTACAGGCCAGTCATCAGGGCGGTGCGGTGCCAGAAGTCGCGGCCGATGACCATGGGGGCCACGAGGTTGCCCACCGTGAGCCCGGCCCCGATGATGACGGTTCCGGCGAAGGCCGCCCAGGTGGTCCCGGCCGAGCGCAGCAGCGCCCCGATGAGTGCCAGTGCCAAGGTGAGCAGGCCCGCGGTGTTGACGCCGATGCGGCGCACCACGAGCGAGGCCAGCGGGGTGAGCAGTCCGAAGCACAGGATCGGCACGGAGGTCAGGGCGCCGCGAGCCACCTCCCCCATGCCCAGGTCCTGCCCCAGGCGCGTCAGCAGCGGCGGGATGACCCCCACCGGGGCCCGCAGCACCGCGCAGAAGCCCAGAAAGCCGACGACGATAATCATGAGCCAGGCGCGGCGGGGCAGCCCGGCGGCAGTGCTCACGACCGGTCCGCCGAATGGAGCAGGCCGTCACCACGGCCCTCGCGCAGGCGCCAGGGCCGGGTCTCCAGGTGGTCCCAGGCCTGCCCCTCGGCCTCGAGGCGCTCCAGCATGGAGGCACCCCGCTCGGGGATCCACGCCACCTCGGTGCGCACCGCGGTCAGGTCGCGGATCGTGCGCCCGGCGTCCAGTCCCCGCTGCTCGAACCGGGTCATGACCCGCCCCTCGTAACGGGGCGACCAGCCGCCGCGCACGCCGGCCGGGGACCCCGGGTCCAGACCGTTGCCCAGGCTTCCCTCCTCGGCGGTCTCAGCCTCCAGGTCGGGGCGGGCTGCGGCATCGTCGTGCCGGAAGTAGGGCAGGGTCGCGTCGGGCCGCAGTCCCGTGGGCAGGGCCGCCACGTCCTCGACGACGTCGCGCATCTGCCAGGCGTAGTCCGCCCAGTCGGTGGCCAGGCGCCACACGCCGCTGGGGCGCAGGACCCGTGCCACCGAGTCGGCGAAGGCGGTGGTCACCAGGCGGCGCTTGCGGTGACGGGGCTTGCGCCAGGGATCGGGGAAGAACACCCACACCTCGCTGGCGCAGGCCACCGGCAGCGCCGTGGCCAGCAGCTGGGAGGCATCCGCCGGGACGACGCGCACATTGTGCAGACCCTGCCGGTGGATCGAAGTCACCAGCCGGGCGATCGCCGTCTCCCAGACCTCCACCGCCAGGTAGTCCGCCCCCGGGTGGGCGGCCGCGTGGGCCAGCAGCGCCTCACCGCTGCCCGAGCCGACCTCGACGATGAGCGGCCGTACCTGGCCCACGTGCCCGAAGAGCCGGTCCGGCTCCAGCCGGAAGCCCGGGGAGACGGTGCGCACGGCGTCGGCCCGCGGGACGCTGACCACGTAACGGGGACCGAGCTCGGCCAGGGCCTCGGCCTGGACGGGGCGCAGCCTGCCGCCGGCGCGCGAGAAGGAACGCACGCGCGAGTGGATGGCGTGGGAGCGGAGCGGATGCTGCTGAGCCATGCGGAGCCTTGAATCCTTCTACTTGCTTCTGCTTCTGTGATCTCTCGATGCCGTCTGCTCGGTGCCCGACGGCGCCCTCAGCCGACCTGCTCGTGGGCGGCGGCACGCACGTACTTCTTGGTGAAGGGCGCGATGACGCAGTTGCCGAAGATCTCGGAGTTGAGCAGCGCCTGAGCGTCGCGCGGGTCGTGGTGGGCGAACCAGCGCCGGCAGGTGACCCGGTGCCCCGGGGAGGCGACCACGCGCACCTCGTCTCCGGCCTGCACCACTCCCTCGGCGAGGACCGCGAGGTAGACGCCCACCCGGCTGCGCGAGGAGAAGACCTCCACCCAGTCGGCCCGGCCCACGCCGCGGGCGAAGGTGGCGCACGGGTTGCGCACACCGGTCACCCTGACCCGCAGGCCCCCTGCTGCCGGGTCTCCGATGGACAGGATCGCGCCGATCTCGACGTCGTCGATATCGCCCTCGATCAGGAGGTTCTCCCCCAGTCGGCCCGGCTCGATGCCGCCGAGGACCTGCGACCAGTGGCGCTGCTCGGCGGCGCTCATGGCGTAGAGGGCCTTGTCGGCCCCGCCGTGGTGGGCACGGTCCCCGTGCTCGTCGGTGACGATTCCGGTGCGGGTGACCTCGACCGGGCCGTCGACGGCGCCCTTGTGGATCGCCGAGACGCCCGCCGGGCCGGCGTCGGGCCGCAGCTGCTTGACGGTGCACACGGCGCTGACGGTTCCCACCGGGTCGCCGTCGTGGAACGGTGAGGGCTCGTCACGGTGGCGGCCGTCGGCGCCGGCATGAGGCTCATCCAGGACCCGGGCCAGCTCACGGGTGAGAGCCAGGCCGGCGCCGTCGTCGCTCAACGCGGCCTCGACCGTGCCCACCGTGCTCGGCGTGCTCTTCCTCGTCATGTCAGCCATGTCCGCACCCATCCTTCCGTGGTCCCGCGGTGCTGTCCTCGCCTTGAGTCGTCCTGTGCTCGTATCCGGCCCGTACCTGCCCGCTGCTTATCGGTCCTGCTTTCGCTACTTGCCCGGCTTGGCGCCGGTGGGCGTGTCCGCGCCGAGGGCGGCGATGAAGGCCTCCTGGGGGACCTCGACGCGGCCGATGGCCTTCATGCGCTTCTTGCCCTCCTTCTGCTTCTCCAGCAGCTTGCGCTTACGGGTGATGTCACCGCCGTAGCACTTGGCGAGCATGTCCTTGCGCAGGGCCCGGATGGTCTCGCGGGCGATGACCCGGGTGCCGATGGCCGCCTGCACGGGTACCTCGAACTGCTGGCGCGGGATGAGGTCCTTGAGGCGCTTGGTCATCATGACGCCGTAGGAGTAGGCCGAGTCGCGGTGGACGATGGCGCTGAAGGCGTCCACCTTGTCCCCGTTGAGCAGGATGTCGACCTTGACCAGGTTGGCGTCCTGGGAGCCGTCCATCTCGTAGTCCAGGGAGGCGTAGCCGCGGGTGCGCGACTTCAGGGCGTCGAAGAAGTCGAAGACGATCTCCGCCAGCGGCAGCACGTAGTGCATCTCCACACGGGACTCCGAGAGGTAGTCCATGCCCTGCATGGTGCCGCGGCGCGACTGGCACAGCTCCATGACCGTGCCCACGAACTCGCTCGGGGTCAGGATCGTGGCCCGCACGACCGGCTCGGAGACGGCAGCGACCTTGCCCTCGGGGAACTCACTGGGGTTGGTGACCGTGTGCGTGGTGCGGTCCTCCATGGTCACCTCGTAGACCACCGAGGGCGCCGTGGAGATGATGTCCAGGTTGAACTCGCGCTCCAGGCGCTCGCGGATGATCTCCAGGTGCAGCAGGCCCAGGTAGCCGCAGCGGAAGCCGAAGCCCAGGGCCACCGAGGTCTCCGGCTCGTAGGTCAGGGCGGCGTCGTTGAGCTTGAGCTTGTCCAGGGCGTCGCGCAGAGCCGGGAAGTCCGAGCCGTCCACCGGGAACAGGCCGGAGAAGACCATGGGCTTGGGGTCCTGGTAGCCCGACAGCGGCTCGGCGGCCGGCGCCACTGCGGAGGTGACCGTGTCACCGACCTTGGACTGGCGCACGTCCTTGACGCCGGTGATGAGGTAGCCGACCTCGCCGGCTCCCAGGCCGGCCGACGGGGTGGGCTCGGGGCTGATGACGCCGATCTCCAGCAGGTCGTGGACGGCCTCGGTGGAGAGCATCTCGATGCGCTCGCGGGGCTTGAGGGCGCCGTCGACGACGCGCACGTAGGTGACCACGCCGCGGTAGGTGTCGTAGACGGAGTCGAAGATCATGGCGCGGGCCGGAGCGTCGGGATCGCCGTGCGGGGCCGGGACGGTCTCGACGATCCGGTCGAGGAGCTCGGGCACGCCCTGGCCGGTCTTGCCGGAGACCTTGAGGACGTCGTCGACGTCGCAGCCGATGAGGGAGGCGATCTCCTCGGCATGCTTCTCCGGCTCGGCGGCGGGCAGGTCGATCTTGTTGAGGACCGGGATGATGGTCAGGTCGCCCTCGATGGCCATGTAGAGGTTGGCCAGGGTCTGGGCCTGGATGCCCTGGGCGGCGTCGACCAGGAGGACCGCGCCCTCGCAGGCGGCCAGGGAGCGGTTGACCTCGTAGGAGAAGTCGACGTGCCCGGGGGTGTCGATCATGTTGAGGGCGTAGGCGCGCGTGACGCCATCGCCGTCCTCGATGGCCCAGGGCATGCGTACGGCCTGGGACTTGATGGTGATGCCGCGCTCACGCTCGATGTCCATGCGGTCCAGGTACTGGGCGCGCATGTCTCGGGGCTGGACGACGCCGGTGGCCTGGAGCATGCGGTCGGCCAGGGTGGACTTGCCGTGGTCGATGTGCGCGATGATGCAGAAGTTGCGCAGCCGCGCCTGCTCGGTGGCGGCGGGCTGGACGCTGGTCATCTGCTCTGGTGTGGGGATCGGTGACACGGAGATCGGTTCCTGGCTCTTCCTCAGTATCCGGCATGGGTCTGGCCCAAGTGTCCCACGACGTCGGCCCGCCGCCCCAGCCCGCCGGGCCCGCCCGCAGTGTGAGGTGCGGCCGCACACCGAGCTCCCGTGGGCGTAGGCGACTCCACAACCGGACACCGATCGGCTTAGGCTAGCCTTCCTCGCATGCTGGAACGGATCCACAGCCTGCCCTATCCCTGGGTCTTCCTGTTCTTCTGGTGCCTGGCCATGATGCGCTCGCACACCATGTACTGGATCGGTCGGGGCATCACCGCCGGCACCGCGCGCAGCCGGTGGGCCTCGCTGATCGACTCCCCCATGTACGCCCGCGCCCAGTCGTGGTCGGCCCGCTGGGGCGTGCTGGCCGTGCCGATGTCCTTCCTGACCGTCGGACTGCAGAGCTTCATCCAGATCTCCACGGGCGTGGCCCGCATGCCGCTGCGCCGCTACGTGGCGGCCACGGCCGTCGGCGCGGTCGCCTGGGCGGCCGTCTACACGACCATCGGCATGGCGATCCTGACGGCATGGCTCACCGGCCCGGTCGGTCGTATCGTCATCGTCCTGGTGATCGCGGCCCTGGTGCTCGCCGCTGTGATTCGGCGCCGTCGAGCCACCGTACGCGATGATCAGGACTAGTACGGCTGGACCGGAGCGGTAAGGCGAGCGCTCGTCGGCTCATGCACCAGCCTGGCCCGTGGTGGCGCTTGACCTGGGCGCTTGACCCGGCCGGGGGCGATGGCTCACCGTGAAGATCATGACACCGGAGAGACTGGCCCTGGTCGAGGCCCTGTTGGTCCGGGGCAGAGAGCATGACAGCTCTGAGCCCGAGCATGACCGCCGCTACCGCAACGTGGACCAGGCCACGGCCGAGCTCATGCACCTGCTGATCAGGTCATTGCGACCGAGCTCGGTGCTGGAGATCGGCACCTCGAACGGCTGCTCGACGATCTGGCTCGCCGACGGCCTCGATGATCGGGCACGCATGGTGTCGGTTGAGAGCGACCAGCGGCGCCACGGTGAGGCCATCGATAACCTGGCGGCGGCGCGTCTTGACGATCGCGTCGACCTCGTCCTCGGCGACGCGAGGCAGGTCCTGGAGAAGACCCGGTCACAGTCGGTCGACTTCGTGTTCCTGGATGCCGACAGACGCGCCTACGCCGACTACTGGCCGGATCTGCTGCGCATCCTGCGCCCAGGCGGTCTTCTGGCAGTGGACAACTGCATATCGCACGCCGCCGAGGTGGCAGAGTTCATCTCCCTCGTTCGAGAGACACCCGGGACCGAGACCGTCCTCGTTCCGGTCGGAGCAGGTCTTCTTCTGGCAACCAGTGGTCCATGAACCTGCGCCGCCCATGCGGATCATACGGACACGCGTCTCATCCCTTGCCGCCGATTTGGCCACGTCACGACCTCGTTCTACCCTCGGTGCCATGACAGCGTTCCGCGACCGGCAGTGGTGGTGGCTCCCCTCGAGGCGAGCCGCCATCCTGACGCGCTAGGACGTACCGGCTCGCTCACCGCGGGCCCGCCCGACGCATGAGTGAGAGGCCCGCCTGACCCACGATCTCAGGAAAGAGGCCCCATGCCACCCACAGAGGAAGACACCGCACTCCCGGCAGCACCGCCTGCGGCCTCGCCGACCGTCCTGACGCGCCCGGTGCGCTACCACGCCGACGGCGGCGCCCTCCTGGAGCACCTGACCCGAGCCGGCCTGCTGCGCGCCACCGGGAACCCGGCCGGCGAGAGCACGGCGGCACGCCCCGTGGACTGCGTCCTGCTGGAGAGCGCCGACATCACGACCAAGGCCTCACGCACCACGGTCGCCGTCCTGGAGGCATCGGCCAGGCTGACCTGCTGGGGCGGGACCGTCACCGCCGAGGCCCTGGACGCCGTCGACGGCGAGGGCCCCGGGGCCGACGGCCTCGCCGCCCTGGCCCGCCTGGAGGAACACCTGGGCGAGCACGTCGTCGACCACTCCCCCGGACGGCTCACCCTCAACCTGCCCACCAGCGCCGACGACGACCCTTCCATCGAGGAGCGCCAGCGCCTCACCGCCCTGTCCACGATCGAGCCGCTGCGGGTCCTGGCCCGGGTCGAGGTCGACCACCCCCACCTGCCGCTGGAGGCGGGAGCCTTCGCCTTCGACTACCTGTCCACCTTCGAGTCCCTGCCCGAGGTCGCCCAGGGCGCCAACACCTGCCCGGACTACCTCTTCTACGACGCGCGCATCATCCTCGTCGTCGACCACCCCACGCAGGAGGCCACCCTGGTGGGGGCCTCGGTCGACGCCGCCGACCTGGAGCGGCGCATGAACGCACTGGCCGCCGCCATCGACGCAGCATCCGATGAGGCTGCGACCGCGCCTGCGGCCGCAGCGAGTGCCCCGGTCCTGCACGCGGTCCCCACCACCTCCGACGCCGACTTCGAGGCGGTCGTGGAGGAGATGCGCGGTTACATCGCCGATGGCGACGTCTACCAGGTGGTGCCCTCGCGCGGCTTCACCATCGCCTGCCCGGACACGCTGGCCGCCTACCACGTGCTGCGCCACGCCAACCCCAGCCCCTACATGTTCTACGTGGCCGCCCCGGACTTCGAGCTGTTCGGCGCATCCCCGGAGTCGGCGCTGCTGCACTCGGCGCGCACCGGCCGGGTCGCCATCCGCCCGATCGCCGGGACCCGGCCGCGCGGCCTGCACCCAGACGGCTCGGTGGACCACGAGCGCGACACCCGCCTGGAGCTGGAGCTGCGCACCGACGCCAAGGAGGTCGCCGAGCACGTCATGCTCGTGGACCTGGCCCGCAACGACGTCGCCCGGGTCAGCCGCCCGGGAACCCGCAGCGTCCAGGACCTCCTGCGCGTGGATCGCTACAGCCGGGTCATGCACCTGGTCTCCGAGGTCTCCGGCGACCTGGCCGACGACCTGGACGCCCTGGACGCCTTCCGGGCATCCATGACGATGGGCACCCTCACCGGCGCCCCCAAACTGCGAGCCGCCGAGCTCATCCGCCAGGCCGAGGGCGTACGCCGAGGCTCCTACGGCGGCTCGGTGGGTTACATCCGAGGCGACGGCGAGCTGGACACCTGCATCGTCATCCGCTCGGGCTTCGTGACAGAGGGAACCGCCCTGGTCCAGGCCGGCGCCGGGGTGGTGGCGGCCTCCTCCCCGGCAGCAGAGGCCGCCGAGACCGTCCACAAGGCCCGCGCCGTCCTGGAGGCGGTCGCCGCCGCCCAGGGCGCCACGCTCGTCATCGACACGTCCGGTAAGGAGGCCTGAGCCATGACCATCTCCAGCATCCAGAGCGCCGAGAAGGACACCACGAGCACTGTCCCTGCCCGCGTGGTCCTGCTGGACAACCGCGACTCCTTCGTCTACAACCTCGTCGACCAGTTCGCCACGCTAGGCTCCCGGATCGAGGTCTACCGCAACAACGTGCCGGCCTCCCGGGTACTCACCGCGCTGACGCCCACCGGAGCCGAGCGCGAGGCCGGGCGCCGCCCGGTCCTGTGCCTGTCCCCCGGCCCGGGCTACCCGGCGACGTCGGGCTGCCTCATGGAACTCACCACCACCGCGCTGGAGCAGGCGATCCCCACGCTGGGCATCTGCCTGGGCTTCCAGGCCCTCGTCGAGGCCTGCGGCGGACGAGTCACCCCGGTCGGCCCGGTCCACGGCCGCTCCGACCGCGTGGAGGTCACCGAGGCGGGTCGCCAGGACCCGGCCTTCACGGTGCTCGACGGCGGAGCGCTCGACGTGGCGCGCTACCACTCACTGGGCACGCGCACGCTGCCCACGGCGCTCATCACCCTGGCCCGCACCGCGCCGGTCGAAGGGGTCGACGGCGTCGTCATGGCGGCCCGGCACCGGTCGCTTCCCGCGATCGGGCTGCAGTTCCACCCCGAGTCCATCCTCACCCCGCAGGGGCCGGCCCTGCTCAAGGCCATCACCGCCGACCTGGCCCGAACCCCCTGAGCCACGCCACTGCCGCGTCATCCCCCAGATCCCGACGACTGCGGCACCGCTCGGGCAGAATCATCCCCGGGCACCCCACGCCTCAACCACCCGCGAAGGAGCCACAAACCGATGAGTGAGACCAACAGCGCCACCCCCACCGTTGGGGACGGCACCCACGTTGCCACGGCGCAGGAGGCCCACGAGCTGCTGCGCGAAGTCGTTCAGGGCCGGCGCCTGACCCGCGAGCAGGCATCCACGGTCTTCGCCGCCCTGGGTGCCGGGGACCTGTCCGAGGCGGAGACGGCGGCGCTGCTGGCGGCGCTGCACGCCCGCGGCGAGGAGCCCCAGGAGGTCGCCGGAGCCGCGAGCGCCTTCCGTCAGGCGGCCCGGACCTTCCCGTCGGTGACCTTCCCGCTGGTGGACGTCGTGGGCACCGGGGGCGACGGCGTGGGCACCATCAACATCTCCACCGGCGCGGGCCTGGTGGCCGCCTCGATGGGGATCGCGGTGGCCAAGCACGGTAACCGGGCCGTCTCCTCCAAGACGGGGGCGGCCGACGTCATCGCCGAGCTGGGGCTGCCCCTGGACGTGGAGCCGGCCATGGCGGTCGAGCTGCTGGCCCGGGACCATTTCACCTTCCTGTTCGCCCAGGCCTACCACCCGGCCATGCGGCACGTGGCTCCGGTGCGCCGGGCTCTGGCGACGCCCACGATCTTCAATGTCCTGGGGCCGCTGGTGAACCCGGCCCACCTGACCTTCCAGCTCATGGGCGTGTGGGACCCGAATATGCTGGACATGATCGCCGAGGCGATGGTTCAGCTGGGACGCAAGCGGGCGCTGGTCGTGCACGGCTCGGGCCTGGACGAGATCGCCGTCCACGGACCGACCCTCGTGCGCGAGGCGACTCCCCGCGGGGTCAAGGCCTATGAGGTCACTCCCGAGGAGCTGGGGGTGGCGACCCACGAGCTGGCCGACCTGCTGGGCGGGGAGCCGGCCGACAACGCCCGCCTGCTGCGCGAGGCCGTCTCCGGTGAGGGCAGGCCCGCCCACCGTGACGCCATCGCCGTCAACGCCGGTGCCCTGCTGTATCTGGCCGGCCCGGCCGACAATCTTGCCGACGGCACCGCCATGGCGCTGGAGCAGATCCGCTCCGGCGGCGTGGCCCGTCACCTGAAGTCCATGACCAAGGCCGATGATCTGGCCGATGATCTGGCCGGTGAGACGACCGGTGAGACGACCGCCGAGCGGGCCTGAGGAGAGACCATGACCACCCCCGACACCGCCCCCAGTCCCTTAGCGGATCCCGCAGCTCCCGGCACCCCGGGCCCCGAGCGCGCGCACCGCGAGCCGGTCGAGGCACGGCTCATCGCCACGGGCACGGTCCTGGACTCGATCGTCCAGGCGCGCCGTGAGCGCATCGACGAGCTGCGCGCCCGCTTCGGGCACCTGAGCGCTGAGGAGCTGGAGCGCTCGCAGCGCTCCTTCGCCGCCGCCCTGCGCACCCGCAGCGGCCGGGCCCCCAGCCCGCAGCCGGCCCTCATCATGGAGTGCAAGGCGGCCTCGCCCTCGCGCGGCACCATCCGCTCCGACTACGACCCGGCCTCGCTGGCCGCGCAGTACGCGCCCCACGCCGCTGCGGTCTCGGTACTCACCGAGCCCGACCGCTTCAACGGCTCCTTCGACGACCTGGCGGCCGTGCGCGAGGTGGTGGACGTACCCGTCCTGTGCAAGGACTTCATCGTCGATGAGGTCCAGGTGCTGGCGGCGCGGAGCCTGGGGGCGGACGCGGTCCTGCTCATGCTCTCGGTGGTGCCCGACGACGTCTACCGCGAGCTGGCCGACCTGGCCCACCACCTGGGCATGGAGGTGCTCACGGAGGTCTCCACCCCCGAGGAGATGCACCGGGCGGCGACGCTGGGCGCCGAGGTCATCGGCATCAACAACCGGGACCTGCGCACTCTGGACACGGACCTGGCTCGCACCGAGGAACTGGCCCCACTGGCCCCGGCCGGGGTGGTCCTCGTCGGTGAGTCGGGGGTCGGCGCGCCCGACGACGTGCGGCGACTGTCGGGCCTGGTGGACGCCCTCCTGGTGGGCTCGTCCCTGTCCGGGGCCGAGGATCCTGCCGGGGCCGCCCGGGACCTGGCCACCGCGGTCCCGCTGCCCCAGCCGGCCGAGGGACGGGCGCAGAGCGCGCGGAGTGAGGAGGCGTCGCCGTCGGGCCAGGACGTGGGCGAGCGGGCGGGGCACCACCCGCGCCTGCCCGCCTTCTTCGGCCCCTACGGCGGGCAGTTCGTGCCCGAGCTGCTCATCCCGGCCCTGGACCAGCTCGAGGACGCCTTCATCGACGCCCAGGCGGACCCCGCCTTCGCCGCCGAGCTGGACACGCTCATGACCCGCTACCTGGGACGGCCCACGGCGGTCACCGAGCTGCGCAACCTGCCCCTGGAGGGCAACGCCCGCATCCTGCTCAAGCGCGAGGACCTGGTCCACGGCGGCGCCCACAAGGGCAACCAGGTCCTGGGCCAGGCGCTGCTGGCCAGGCGGATGGGCAAGCAGCGCATCATCGCCGAGACCGGTGCCGGCCAGCACGGGACGGCCACGGCCATGGTCTGCGCCCTGCTGGGACTTGACTGCACCATCTACATGGGGGCCACCGACGTCGTGCGCCAGGCCCCTAACGTCGAGCGCATGGAGCTCATGGGCGCCACGGTGGTACCGGTGAACAGTGGCGCCGGGACGCTCAAGGACGCCGTCAACGAGGCGCTGCGCGACTGGACGGCCTCCTTCGCCGACACCCACTACCTGCTGGGCACGGCCGCCGGCCCCCACCCCTTCCCCACGATCGTGCGCGAGTACCACCGGGTCATCTCCCGGGAGGCCCGTGCCCAGGTCCTGGGCCTGACGGGGCGCCTGCCGGACTCGGTCATCGCCTGCGTGGGCGGGGGCTCCAACGCGATCGGCATGTTCGCCGAGTTCATCGACGATCCCGACGTCGAGCTCATCGGTGTGGAGCCCGCAGGCGAGGGACTGGACACGCCCCGCAACGGCGCCCCCATCAACAAGGGCCTGGTGGGGATCCTCCACGGGGCGCGCAGCTACCTCATGCGCACCTCCGAGGGACAGGTCGAGGAGTCCTTCTCCGTGTCGGCGGGCCTGGACTATCCCGGTGTGGGGCCCGAGCACGCGTGGCTGTCGGACACGGGCCGGGCCCGCTACGTGGGCATCAGCGACGACGAGGCGATCGAGGCCTTCCGGCTGCTGTCGCGCCACGAGGGGATCATTCCGGCAGTGGAGTCCGCTCACGCCCTGGCCCAGGCCCTGGCCATGGCCCGTGCGGTCCCCGACGGCGACGAGCCCCCGATCCTGCTGGTGTGCCTGTCCGGTCGTGGGGACAAGGACCTCGACCAGGTGCGGGCGCGGCTGGGCGGGTCCTTCTCCACCGACGGCGCCGTGGCCCGGGCCTCGCGCATGGTCGAGCAGATGGGTAAGCGCACCGAGTACGCCGGCCTGAGTACCGCCATGAGCACCGGCCCGGACGAGGAGTTCTGAGATGAGCCGCTATCCCGCGATGTTCGCCGCCCTCAGGGAGCGCGGCGAGGGCGCCTTCGTCCCCTTCGTCATGGTCGGCGACCCGGACCCGGCCACCAGCGAGGCCGTCATCGAGGCCCTCATCGCCGGCGGGGCCGATGCCCTCGAGCTGGGCGTGCCCTTCACCGACCCGGTCGCCGACGGGCCCACGATCCAGAGGGCCCACGTGCGGGCCCTGGCCGCGGGGGCGGGCTTCGGTGACTGCCTGGAGGTGGTTGAGCGGGTGCGCCGACGCCACCCGCAGCTGCCCATCGGCATGCTCATCTACGGCAACGTGCCCTTCGCGATGGGTCTGGAGCGCTTCTACGCGCAGTGCGCCCAGGCCGGCATCGACTCGGTGCTGCTGCCCGACGTCCCGATTCGCGAGTCGGCCGCCTTCAGCCGGGCTGCCGAGGCCGCCGGTGTCGACGCCGTTTACATCGCGCCGCCGTCGGCCGCCGCCGAGACCCTGGACGCGGTGGCGGCCGCCTCACGCGGTTATGTCTACGCCGTCTCCCGGGTGGGTGTGACGGGTACCGAGAGGGCCTCGTCCACCGTGGGGCTCGCCGAGTCGGTGGAGCGCCTGCGTGCCGACGCCGCCGCCCCCGTCATGCTGGGCTTCGGCATCTCGACGCCCGAGCAGGTCGCCGAGGCGATCGCCGCCGGGGCCGACGGCGCGATCAGCGGCTCGGCCACGGTCAAGATCGTCGAGCGCTACGCCCCCGAGATCGTGGCCGCCACCTCCGTTGAGAACAGTGGTCAGGGTGGTGAGGAGCGCCGCCACTACGCACTCGGAGCGCTGCGCAGCGAGCTCGTCGCCTTCACCGCCGCCATGAAGGAGGCCACGCGCCAGCGCTGAACCGGTATCGGTCCGCTGCGTGACGACAGGAGGCCACAACCTCTTTACGAGTGACGTGCACCACGCTATATTGACCGGGTAGTCATTTCCGTCCTGACTACTCCGGAAAAGAGGTTGCTCATGCATTTACGACACCCAGCTCCATCCTGGCGACGCCTTGCCGGCGTCGCCGCCGTCCTTCCTCTGCTCGTCGCCGGCCTCCTGGCATCGCCGGCACAGGCCGCCCCCGCCTCCGACAGCATCATCGCCTCCGGGATCTACAACTCGAACGGCGCCGGATGCCAGGGCTCGGGCACCAGCACCGACTGCCTCAGCTGGGGCCTGCGCATTCCGTCCACCATCACACCGAAGAAGGATCTCACCGTCACCATCGAGGCCGACTCCGTTCCCGGTCAGTGGGTATGGAACTGCCTCGCGAGCGATCGGGTCGCCGGTACGGCGTCGTTCTACGACGCCCCGATCGCGGGTGAGAACAAGAAGCTGAGCGAGTCCGATCTCAGATACTTCGCGCACCTCTATTACGGAATGTACGGAGACAGTGCCGGACAGGTCGACGCCATCACGTGCACCCCGGAGCACCTGAGCATCACCTACACGATCGATTACCTGGTGCGCTCCGAGGGCTCATACCTCGACCTGAGCCTGGGGACGACCACGGTGACTCCGGGATCCGCCGAACACACCTACTCCTTCTCACCAACCGTCACGACCTCCGCAGACAACACCCCTCAGAAGATCACGGCAACCGTGCAGAAGCCTGCCGAGAACGCAGCACCCAACTGAAGCACTGAGACCACAGAGACGTAGGTCGGGTACACGAAGACATTCGTGTACCCGACCTACGTCTGGACCATTCTTAGTCGATGAAGACGTCTCACGTGAATGGGTACCTCAACCATTCAATGATGTCCTGCCCGGCGATATATTAATGAGGCAATTGGTTCCCATCCCGATCACCTCGGAGAAAGGCGTGCTCATGCGCACCCCACCTTCTCAACCCACTCGGCCCTGGCGGCGCCTTCTGGGCGTGGCCATGGCGCTTCCCCTGCTCGTCGCCGGCGCCGTCGCCGCTCCAGCGAGCGCAGCCCCCTCCCCCGCGGCCGATAGCGGCTCCATCACCGTCGAAGGGCGATACAACACCGCGGGTACCGGTTGTCACGGCTCCGACAACGCCGATGGCTGCCTGAGCTGGGGAGTCCGCGTCCCCTCCGCCATCGCCCCGAACAGCTCCACCACCGTCACCATCGAGGCGGACTCCGCACCGGGTCAGTGGACCTGGTCCTGCCCCTCACCGGACGGGGACAGGGTCGCCGGAACAAGCACCTTCTACATCAACAAGGGTCAGGGCGAGCCCGCAACCAAGCTGGCCGACTCCGGCCTGGGGTTCTTCGACCACCTGTACTACAACCAGCATGGGGACAGCGCCGGCTCGGTCAAGGCCGTCAGCTGCACCCCCGAGCACCTGAGCCTGACCTACGAGGTCAACTTCAACGCCGCCTGGGACCAGAGCTCCTACCTCGACCTGGACCTCGGGACGACGACAGTGGCACCCGGAGCGGACGCGCGCAGCTACAGCATCAGTCCCACGATCACGACCTCCACGGGCAGCCTGGTTCTCACCCCCACGGCCACGGCGCACAAGCCGGCCGCCAGTGCCACCCACGCCACCGTCACCACTGAGGCGGTCAAGGTCGACGGCGCCGCCAGGGACGCCGGGCGCTTCACCATGAGGGCGAGGAACGACTCCACCACGCCCCTGTCCGACTTCACCGTCTCCACGGGACGCTCCAGGGGACAGGCCCAGGTGACCTCCCTGACCTGCGACCTGACCGCCTTCGGCGGCGAGGTCGTCTCCGCCCAGGGGCCGGCCGAGAGTCTCAAGGTCTCCAGCGACAAGGCGAAGGTGCCCGAAGGCAAGGAGGTCACCTGCCAGGTGGACCTGACCGGCGTCGTCGGGCGCAATACGGTGAAGGCGGAGCTCGCTGCCGGCGGCCAGACCTTCTCCAGCGACTACGTCGATGACCGCCCGGTGGGCAAGGTAGCCGTTCAGGGCTCCCAGGGCAGCATTTAGGCCGCCCCGACCGGCACCTACGAGGTCGAGGTCGGCTACACCGTCACCTTCACCAACACCACCGACGCCGACGGGCGCACCTCCAACATCGCCCTGCGGCCTCAGGTGCCCGCCGGCGTGACGCTGAAGAGCGTGTGGGGCAGCGGCGGCCCCTGGTGGATCACCCTGGATGACTACGCCATCCAGCCGGACGGCTCCGTGTCACTGCCGACGGAAGACACTCTGCCTGCCGGGTCGTCAACCACCATGACGTTCTGGAACACCTACACGGTCAACGCCGACACGATCACCGAGGAGGGGTGGAAGGCGCTGAGCACCTGCGACCCCAAGGACCCCTCCAAGGGCCTGACCACCGCGGTCGACGTCGCCGACAGCGGAGCCGGCATCGAGGCCGGAACCTACTCGACCTGCACCATCGTGACGCGCGCCAAGAACTAGGACGCTCGGGCGCACCGTCCAGCTTCCAGCGGCACCCTGCTGCATGACCGGCGGTCCCTCCCCAGCACCGGGGAGGGACCGCCGAGCCGTCTACGTCGCGGCACGTGGGCCCGGCGGTAGGGTGGCGCCCATGGCCAGCATTCTCAACCGGATCCTCACCCTGCTCGGACGCGCCGCCTCCGACGCCGTCAGCGACGCACTCACCCAGAAACCCTCAGCCTCGCAGGGGACGTCGGAGAGCGCGGCGACCGGATCCGCTGACCCCGTCCGCACCGGGACATCGAAGCCGTCGCCATCTCCTGCGTCAGCCTCTCCTGGGTCGCGTCCCGACTCCCAGCGAGCCGGCTCTGCCGCAACGGCACCAGCAGCAGGATCATCATCACCCCAGGACGTCGGCGTCTACGACGTCGCCGTCCTGGGGCTGCCCGCCTTCAGCTACTCCCCCGACCCCGACGGCGACGCCGACCCCGGAGAGGTGGTGTGGACCTGGGTCCCCTTCGAGGAGGACCCGGCCCAGGGTAAGGACCGGCCGGTGCTGGTCCTGGCGCGCCACGAGACCCGCCTCGTCGTGGCGCAGATGACCAGCAAGGACCATGACCGCGACGCCGCCCAGGAGGCGCGCTGGGGCCGTTTCTGGCACGACGTCGGCACCGGCGGCTGGGACCGTCAGGGTCGCCCCAGCGAGGTGCGCCTTGACCGGCTGCTCCTGGTGGAGCCCGCCGCGGTGCGCCGCGAGGGGGCCACGATGAGCCGGGAGGTCTTCGACGGCGTCGTCGTCGCCCTGCGCCGCCACCACGCCTGAGCACCCGGACCGCCCGGATCCGGGGGGCGATGCACCTCACGCCCGACCACCGGTTCGCTCCTGGGGACGCGGCGATCCCGAATGATACAGTCGCCTACTGGACCTCTGGCCTGGCCGGCTGCGGGGTCCGGCGACCGGGTCCAGCCAGGTGCCCCACCACCTCATGTCAGCCCGTGGCGCGAACCCTCTCTCCGGCCATCGACCAATCAGACGCGAGAAAGTTTCACCGTGGCGAACATCAAGTCCCAGATCAAGCGCATCAAGACCAACGAGAAGGCCCGCCTGCGCAACAAGTCCGTCAAGTCCGAGCTCAAGACCTACGTGCGCCGCGTGCGCGAGGCCGTTGAGGCCGGTGACAAGGACGCCGCGCTCGAGCACCTCAAGGCCGCCTCCCGCAAGCTGGACAAGGCCGTCTCCAAGGGCGTCATCCACAAGAACCAGGCCGCCAACCGCAAGTCCAAGCTCGCCAAGCGCGTCGCCTCCATCTGAGGTCACCGCAGCAGTGAGAATCCGAAGGGCGCCTCCCACCGGGGAGGCGCCCTCCCCCTTTTTGCTGAGCCGTTTCCCAGCCCCCCACCCCCTTCTCAGAATCACCCCGCAATCACCCATCACGCCCATCAGACCGCTTCAAGGAGAGCCCATTGCGCATCGGATTCGACCGCGACAAGTACCTGCGGATGCAGTCCAGCCACATCGCGGAGCGCCGCGCCCAGTTCGGCGGCAAGCTCTATCTGGAGTTCGGCGGAAAGCTCATTGACGACATGCACGCCTCGCGTGTGCTGCCCGGCTTCACCCCGGACAACAAGATCGTCATGCTCGCCGAGCTGGCCGACGAGGTCGAAATCGTCATGGCCGTCAACGCCAAGCACCTCGCCCGCAACAAGGTCCGCGCGGACCTGGGCATCTCCTACGAGGACGACCTGCTGCGCCACATCGACGCCTTCCGCAGCTACGGGCTCTACGTGGGCAGCGTCGTCGTGACCCAGTGGACCGAGGACAACCGCCAGGCCCACGACTTCAAGCGCAAGCTGGAGGCGCTGGACATCACGGTCTACCGCCACTTCCCCATCCCCGGCTACCCCGGCGACGTCGCCCGCATCGTCTCCGAGGAGGGCTACGGGCGCAACGAGTACATCGAGACCCGCCGGGACCTGGTGGTCGTCACCGCCCCCGGCCCGGGCAGCGGCAAGATGGCGACCTGCCTGTCCCAGATCTACCACGACCACCAGCGGGGCATCTCCTCGGGCTACGCGAAGTTCGAGACCTTCCCGATCTGGAACCTGCCCCTGGACCATCCGGTCAACATCGCCTACGAGGCCGCCACCGCCGACCTCGACGACGTCAACATGATCGACCCCTTCCACCTGGCCGCCCACGGCGTCCAGACCGTCAACTACAACCGCGATGTCGAGGTCTTCCCGGTCCTGACCCGCCTGTTCGAGGAGATCCTGGGATCCTCGCCCTACGCCTCCCCCACGGACATGGGTGTCAACATGGCCGGTAACTGCATCTGCGACGACGAGGCCTGCCGGCAGGCCGCCAACCAGGAGATCATCCGCCGCTACTACCGGGCCCTGGTGACCGAGAAGCGCGACGCCATCGCCCCCATCCAGTCCCAGCGGATCGCGCTGCTCATGGCCAAGGTGGGGGTCAGCAAGGAGGACCGCCCCGTCGTGCCGCCCACGCTGGAGGTGGCCGCGGCCACCGGCGAGCCGGCCTCGGCGATCGAGCTGCCCGACGGACGCATCGTGACGGGCAAGACCTCGGCCCTGCTGGGGTGCTCCTCGGCGATGCTGCTCAACGCCCTCAAGGTCCTGGCCGGGATCGACGACGGCATCGACCTGCTGGCCCCGGCCTCGATCGAGCCCATCCAGAGGCTCAAGACCCAGGGGCTGGGCAGCCGCAATCCTCGGCTGCACACCGACGAGGTACTCATCGCCCTGGCCGTGTCCGCCAACGGGGACGACAACGCCCGCAAGGCCCTCGACCAGCTCGAGACGCTGCGGGGCTGCGACGTGCACACCTCGACGATCCTGGGTTCGGTGGACGAGGGCATCTTCCGCGCCCTGGGTGTCCAGGTCACCAACGAGCCGGTCTACGCCACCAAGTCCCTGTACAAGAAGCGCTGAGTCAGCGCCGCCGGGAGGCGCCGGCGGCGCGGGCGCGGCAGATCGTCAGGACCGCCCGCTCGACGGCGTAGACGGGGTCGCGGCTGGCACCCTTGGCCTCGGCGTCGGCGCGGGCGACCGCCAGGATCGAGGTGGCCAGGGCGTCGTCGGACCAGCCCTGGAGCTCGCGTCGGGCCCGGTCCACCTGCCAGGGGGCCATGCCCAGCTCGGCGGGACTCATGCGCCGGCCTCCAGCGGCCGCGACCCGGGCGAGCTGGCGCACCTTCATGGCCAGGGCGGCGACGATGGCCACCGGGTCGGTGCCGGTGGCCACGGCGTGACGCAGGGCGGTGATGGCGGCCGGGGTGTTGCCGGCCGCGGCGGCGTCGGCCACGGTGAAGCCGGTCGCCTCGATGCGCCCGGCGTAGTAGGTGCGCACGTGGTCGACACTGATGGTGCCCTGGGTGTCGGCAAGGAGCTGGTCGACGGCGGAGCACAGCTCGCGCACGTCGCTGCCCAGGGCGTCGACGAGTGCGCCGACGGCATCGGAGGCGATGCTCCGCCCGGCGCGGCGCACGTCGGCCACGACGAGGGAGGACTTGTCCTTGGCGCTCTTGATGGCGTCGCACTGGATGGTCGGGTAGGGCGAGGCCTTGATGGCGTCGAGCAGGCGCTTGCCCCGCTGACCGCCGTTGTGGCGAAGGATGACGCTGACCTCGGGGTCGGCGGCCCCCACGTAGGCGATGAGGTCTGCCAGGAGGGCGTCGGTCATCTGCTCCAGGGCGGGGACGTAGACGAGCCGGGGCTCGCCGAACAGCGAGGGGGACACGAGGGTGTCGAGCTGGTGGGGCTCGTAGGTGGCGGCCTCGAGGCGCGTGATCTCGGTGGTCGCGTCCTTCGCCCTGGCCTGCGCCAGGAGGCTTGAGACCGCGCGGTCGGCGAGGATCTCCTCGCCGGCGCGGATGAGGACGATCGGCGCCAGCCGGGCCTGGTCCCACCGGAGTCCTGACGATGCGCTGCGCTGGCCCCGGGGGCGGGAGGTTCTGGTCGCTGCCATGGGGCAAGCCTGCCACGAGCAGGCCGCACGAACCGCCTCAGCGTCCCCGACAGGGCGCGGCGCGTACGGGGAGCCACCAGGAGCAGAAGCCCGATCTCGCAGGCTCCCAGCGCGAGCGCTCCGGGGATCCCCGGCAGCCAGGGCACCGCGGCGCCGGGCAGGTGGGAGAAGAACCGGGAGACCCGCACCATCCAGGAGCAGGCCGCGAGCGCCGGCCAGGCGACAACAGTGGCGGCCGCGGGCCAAGCCGGGTGGACCAGCGCGGCCAGGAGCCCACTGATCGTGGCGATGACGGCTGCCGGCTCGGTGAGCAGGTTGGCGGGAACCGACCAGGCGCCCACCGAGGGCTGGAGGAGGACGAGAACCGGCCCGCAGGCGGCCTGGGCCACCAGCGGCAGGGCCACGGCGGCGGCCAGCCAGCGGGGCAGGCGGCGTGAGAGGTGGGTCGCAACGGGTTTGGCTCCGACGACGATGCCGGCGGTGGCCACCACTGACAGGGCGAAGCCGTAGTCCCGGGACTGCCAGGGGTCGACGAGCAGCAGGACGATGGCCCCGGCGCACAGCGCGGGCACGGAGGCGGCGCGCCGTCCGGCGACGACGCCCAGGAGCATGACGGCCCCCATGGTGGCCGCGCGCAGCACGGAGCCGGAGGGCCGCACCAGCACCACCAGCAGGGTGAGCAGGACCGTTCCGAGCAGTGCCCGCCACCGCCGGGGAAGGGCCCCGAGGGCGGCCAGGCTCAGGCCCAGGACGATGGCCACGTGCTGCCCGGAGACGGCGGTCAGGTGGGTCATGGACACGGTGCGCATGTCCTCGCGCACCTGGGCCGGCAGGGCGTGGTCGTCGCCCAGGGCGACACCGGGCACGAGGGTTCGGGCGCCCGGTGGCCAGGGGCCCTGCGCATCCTCCGTCTCTCCCGTGCTCTGCGCTCCTCCGGCGTCCTGTGCTCCGACGGCCTGGGCCAGACCGGAACGGATACTGGTGACGGCTCCGAGCACACCGGAGGGCGGGTCGAGGATCGTCAGGCCCGCGCGCTTGGGGATGATGGCGGCCTCGGCCCGCCCCGGATCGGTGGGTCTCAGGCGCGTGCGGACCTGGATGCGGGTACCCATGTGCAGACTCAGCCACTGCTTGTCCGCCAGGACGGTGGCGCTCAGGGATGAGGCCCGCCCGTCCACCTGCTCGACGTCGAGGGCAGTGATGACCAGGGTGGACCGACCGGTGGCCGAGACCCGTGGCTCCTGGGAGACGGTACCGATCAGGGTGACCGGGCGTCCGGAGGCCACTGCCACGGTCAGGGGGTCGCGCTGGCGCGCCCACAAATGGGCGGCGCTGATGGTGAGCACTGTCGCGGCGCACAGGGCGCACACGAGCAGGCTGGCGCTGACGGTGCCGATGGCGCCGGGGTCCTGCGCGGGGGCTCCGGGGCACGGGTCTGCCCGGTGACGCGGCGGCCGGAAGCGCAGCACGGGCACGATCAGCGCCGCGCCCAGGACGATGCATCCGGCGGCCAGGAGGAGGACCGGTCTCCACGGCGCCGCCCCATCGTGTCCGACGGCCCACCAGGCACCGCCCCAGCAGGCGATCACCGGGGCGAGCAGTCGCAGGTCGAGGGCCTCGGGAGCCTTGGAGAAGGTGGCGTGCACGCCGCGCACTCGGCGTTGGTGCTGCTCCTGCTCCTGGCGCAGGCGCTCGTAGAGGGCGGGGTCGTCCCACGGGGCCCGGGAGTCGACGACAGCAGGATCGGCACTCATACGGTGGCCTGTTCCCGCAGGGCCTCCAGCTTGGCCTGACCGATGCCGGGGACGTCGGTGAGCGCGTCGACGCTGGCGAAGGGGCCGTGGGAGTCGCGGTACTCCACGATCCGCTGGGCCAGGGCCGGGCCGATTCCGGGCAGCTTCTCCAGCTCGGAGGCCGAGGCCGTGTTGATGTTCACCGTTCCTGCGCCGCTGCCACCACCGGGCCCTCCTGTGGCCGATCCCGTTCGCGCACCGGCGGGTCCCGCGGATTGCGGTGCGGGTTCGGGCAGGACCTCGCCGTTGCGCGGCACCCGGATCTGCTCGCCGTCGCTCAGCACTCGGGCGAGGTTGAGCTGCTCGGTGTCCGCGTCCGAGGAGGCTCCTCCGGCGGCGTTGATGGCGTCGGCGACGCGGCTGCCCGCCTCCAGGGCGACAACGCCCGGCCTGGTGACCGCCCCAGTGACATGGACGACGACCTTGCCGGCTCCGGCGGCCGGTCCGCTCGCAGCAGGCGCGCCTGGCCCCTTGGCCGCTCCTGAGGGCGGTCCCGTGGCAGGCGCAGTGGCCGGTCCTGTGGCCGGGGTCCTTATCGACGCGGAGGCTCCGGCTGCTGCTGCGCGATCCGCTTCACCTCCTGCGTCGGTGGAGGACAGGACGGCTCTCAGCGCCAGGACGGCGGCCAGAATGAGAAGAACGCAGCCGGCGACGACGGCGGCTCTCGGCGCGATCGCCAGGCGGCGCGGCCTGTGGATCGGTTCCTCGGGATCGGCTGAGCAGGCCAGACGCACGAGGTCGTCCAGGGACCGGTTCCCGCTGCTCCTTCTAACGCCCATGTCCTTGACGGTAGGTGCTGGGCGTGCGGGCCGTGCAGTCGACCCGCACGCCCTGTGGAGAGCGCTTGCACCCGGCCACCTGTGGCATCCGGCTTACGCCGTCGGAACGGGCTCAGTGGGCCCGTAGGTCGGGGGCGACGGCGATACCGAGGGCACCGGGACCCACGTGGGTGCGCGTCGCCTCGTCGACCGGGAGGGTGAGGACCTCGGTGACGATGGCTCCGGCCTCCTCCATGGCCTCGCGCAGGCCGGCCTCGAGCCGCGCCAGCATGTCGGCGTCGTCGCCCTGGATGGCCAGGCGCACCGGGTCGGCGGGACGCCTGGGGCCGGACAGGGCGGTCCCGCCGGCGGCGCGAACGGCCTGGGCGATGAGGTGGCGCCTGGCACGGGCCGCGCCGCGCACGGTCTCCAGCGCCCGGATGCCATCACGGGTCAGGGCCAGGACCGGGCGGATCCCGAGGACGCCGTCCAGGCGGGCGGTGGTGCGGTCGATCCGCCCCGAGCGGGCCAGGCGGCCCAGGTCGTCGACGACGAAGAGCTGGCAGGAGCGGGCGGTGCTGGCCTGAGCCAGAGCCGCACCGCGGCGGGCGTCGTGGGCGCGGGCAGCGGCCAGCACCGAGAGCCCCAGGGCTCCCGAGCTGGTACCGGAGTCCACGACGCGCAGCCACTGCGGCCGGCGACGCTGCGCCCTCCCCGCACCGTCGGTCCCGGCGCCCCCGGAGTACCCGGAGTACCCGGAGTACCCGGAGTACTCAGCGTCCAGCTGGGCTGCGGCGAGCCGAGCGTTGTCCATGGTCCCGGACAGTGCCGAGGAGATGTGGATGGCCAGGACCTCCCCGGCTCGGCCGGCTGCGCGCCGGTAGGCGTCCACGAGCTCCTGGACGCTGGGCCGCGACGTGGTCCCGGGGGCGCCGTCCTCGCCGGGGACGGCGTGAAGGGGGACCACCTCGATCGCACGGTCGCGCACCAGGGTCTCCGTCAGACAGGCGGCGGAGTCGGTGACGACGGCGAGCGACATGCCACCTACCTTATCGGCAAGCCGCGCGATCACCGGCCAGGCGCCGTCCGTGGCGGCAACACCCAGGGCCTGCGGCTACCGGCCTCCCGCCCCCGGGAGTCCTGCGCTGCGAGAGGCCAGGAGGTCGTCGTAGAGGTTGACGAGCCGCTCGGTCATCGTCTCGGAGTCGAACTGCCTGGCCACCTCCAGGGCGCCGTCGGACAGCTCGGAGAGCCGGGCGTCGTCGGACAGCAGCGAGGCGAAGACCCGGGCGAAGTCCTTCCCCTCGATCCCGTCGGTGAGGATCGCGTTGTGCTCGGTGAGGCACTCGGTCATCCGCTCGTCGCAGTAGACGATCGGCAGCCCGGAGGCGGCGGCCTCCAGGAACACCATGGGCTGGTTGTCGAAGTGGTAGGAGGCCAGGGAGAAGACGTCGGCCTGCTTGAGCAGGACGGCGACCTCCTCCGGCGAGCACTTACCGGTCAGGACCACCCGGTCGGCGACCCCGAGCTCCTCGGCGCGCCGGCCCAGCTCCTCCTGGGAGGGTCCGGGCCCCACCAGCACCAGCTTGACCGGCATGTCGGCCAGGTGGGGCATGGCCTCGATGAGCGTCATCTGCCGCTTCTCGGGGCTGAGGCGGGCCACGCAGATGATGATCTTCTCGCCGGGGGCCTTGGGAATCGGCGAGTCAGCGGCGCGGGCCCGCCGGTAGCGGCTGGAGTCCAGCCCGTTGGGCAGCACCATGCAGGGGGCGGTCAGCCCGCCGTCGTCGATGAGGATCTGAGCCAGGTGCTGGGAGGGAGACAGGCAGGCGTCGCACTTGTTGGCGAAGGCCGCCGTCAGCCGCCACCCCTGGCGGGACAGGGCCGTCTTCATGTCGCGCTTGTTGAGGTGCTTGATGGAGTCGCGGTGGACCCTGGGCAGGACCGGCAGCGACTTGAGCGCCACGGGGAAGGCGACGGACAGGGCCAGCAGGCCGGAGACCACGGCCAGCGGGTAGTCGTCGATGAGCTCGGTGTAGAGGGTGTGGATGGTGGTGACGTGAGGGATGTTCTGGCGCTTGGCCACCCAGTGGGCCAGGACCCCCAGGCTGAACTGGGTCTGGCTGTGGACGATGTCGAAGTCGTAGGCGTCGAAGCGTCTGGCCAGGCCGGGATAGATGGTGGCGACCTCGCGGCTGTCGAAGACGTAGTAGCGCGAGGAGGGCAGGCGGATGACGTGGCCGTCGGTCTCCTCATAGCCCTCGGCCTTGGGCGCGACCACGTAGACCTCGTGGCCCATGCGCTCCAGCGCGGCCCGGAAGGTGGCGGTGGAGGTGGCCACGCCGTGGACGGAGGGGAGGTAGTCGTCGATGAAGAAGGCGATCCGCATGACGCTCACCCGATCCCGCAACCTGAGGGCCGCAGCCGCTGGCCCCGCAGGGACGGCACGTTCGGGTACGACGACGCAGGGGGCAACATGGGGGCGCGCAAACCTCACGGCACAGGGGACGAGTGGAGGATCGGGGCCGGACACGCGGTCTCGGATCTCTCGGTCCTAGAGGCTACCCTGTCGACCGGGTCTGCGCCGCCCACAAGACCGGAAACGGCATCAAGACCACATTTCTCTCCGTTTGTCCTGGATACCGGGTATTCGCGTCTGTGAGGCCCCTGTGGGCGATCTCGGGGACGTGGCTTTCCAGAGGCTTGATCCGCTCACGCGTTCAGACGCGTCAGGATCCTGGAACGCCTGGGTCAGCGCGTTGGCAGGTTCGGCGTTTACGATGACGCCATGACCGACTCCGCTGAGATCGCACGCCTCAAGGCCGAGGCCGCTCAGGCCGCCGCCGACGCCGCCGCGGCCAAGGCCGCCGCCGCTCAAGCAGCCCTCGATGCCGCCATCGCCTCCAGTCCCGCCTCCGCAGAGGCGGCCCCTGCCGTGGAGGCGACAGAAGCCGACGCAGGCGCTCCGCCCCAGACGCCCACGGAAGCGGTCGACGCCGCCGCACCCGCTGGTCCCACAGAGCCCGCGGCTCCCGCCGCGGCGCCAGTGGCGGAGGGGACCCCGGCGGAGACCGCCCCTCAGGCTGAGGCGGCCGCTCCGGTGGAGGAGGTCGGTCAGGTCACGGAGACCACTGAGGAGACCGGCTACACCGCCCAGGTCCGCTCCGGCTACAGCTTCTCCTCCCCCACCCTCCCCGTGGGCACCTACCTCGACACGCTCTCCGACGGCGAGCCCGCACCGGTCAAGGGTCTGTCGGTCGGCATTCCCCTGGGGCTGCTCAACCGGCACGCGCTGGTGGCCGGCGCGACCGGCACGGGCAAGACCCGCACGCTCCAGCTCCTGGCCGAGGGCCTGTCCAGCGCGGGCGTCCCGGTCTTCCTGGCCGACGTCAAGGGCGACCTGACCGGACTGGCCGAGCCCGGCGCCTCCAATGACAAGATCACCGCTCGGGTCGCCTCCACCGGTCAGGACTGGAAGGGCCAGTCCTTCCCCATCGAGCTGTTCAACCTCGGAGGGGGAGACTCCAGCGGCATCAGCGGCACCCCGATCCGCACCACCGTCACCGAGTTCGGGCCGATCCTGCTCTCGCGGGTCCTGGGCCTCAACGACACGCAGGCCTCCGCCCTCCAGCTCGTCTTCCACTGGGCCGATGCTCAGGGGTTGGCACTGCTGGACCTGAAGGACCTTCGCGCCGTCGTCGACTACCTGACGAACACCGATGCCGGCAAGGAGGAGCTCAAGACCATCGGCGGGGTCTCGGCCGCCACGGCCGGAGTCATCCTGCGTGAGATCGCGGCGCTGGAGGCCGCCGGCGGTGAGGCCTTCTTCGGCGAGCCGGCGCTCGACGTGCGCGACCTCATGCGCCTGTCCCCCGACGGGCGGGGCGTCATCTCCGCCCTTGAGCTGGCCGACATCCAGTCCCAGGGCACGCTGTTCTCCACCTTCCTCATGTGGCTGCTCGCCGAGCTCTTCGAGACCCTGCCGGAGGTCGGCGACCCGGACAAGCCCACCATGGTGTTCTTCTTCGATGAGGCCCACCTACTGTTCTCCGGCGCCTCGAAGGCCTTCCTGGAGGCCGTGGTGCGCACCGTGCGGCTCATCCGCTCCAAGGGCGTGGGCATCGTCTTCATCACCCAGTCCCCCACGGACGTGCCCGACGAGGTCCTGGCCCAGCTGGGCAGCCGCGTCCAGCACGCGCTGCGCGCCCACACCCCGGCCGACGCCGCCAACCTCAAGAAGGCGGTCTCCACCTTCCCGGTCAGCCCCGTCGACCTCAGTCGGGTGCTCACGTCGCTCGGGACCGGCCAGGCCGTCGTGAGCGTCCTGGACGAGAAGGGCCGCCCGGCCCCGGTCGCCCCGGTGGTCATCAACGTGCCCGCCGCCGTCATGGGCCCGGCCCAGGACGGTACCGTCAACCAGGTGCTGGCCTCCTCGGCGCTCAAGCCCAAGTACGCCACGGGGGTGGACAACGAGTCCGCCTACGAGCTGCTGGCCCAGCGGGTCCAGGCCGACGCCGAGGCCGCTGAGACCGCCCGCGCCGCCGAGCAGGCCGCCAAGGAGCAGGCCAAGGCCGAGGCCGCCGCCCAGAAGGCCCTGGAGAAGGAGGCCGCCCGCGAGGCGGCCCAGCGCCAGAAGGAGGCCGAGCGTCTGGAGCGCGAAGCCGTCAAGGAGGCTCAGCGCCGCCAGCGGGAGACGGAGAAGGCCGCCGAGCGCCGGAAACGCGAGGTTGAGAAGACCATCGGCTCGGTGGGCCGCCAGATCACCCGCGAGATCACGCGCTCCATCTTCGGCACCCTGAGGCGCCGCTGAGACCCTGTCGCCATGTCGCGTGTGCGTTGCCTTGACCGACACCTCTCGTCAACCTAAAGTTGACACATGAGGGTTGGGCGGTCGGCACTGAAGCACGGGGTCTCCCGTACGGATGTGGAACATGCCTGGACCAACGCCTTAAAACTGGTCGAGTACGAGTACGAAGGAGAGGAACGGCTTCTGGTCATCGGGCCAGCAGTTGACGCCACCTTGCTCGAGCTGGTCGCGGTTCCTACCGCAGAGCCAACCCGGATCATTCATGCCGACCGCCTGCGACCGAAGTTCTACGACTATCCGAGGTGATGACGTTGTCCTCCATGCTGACGCACACTCACAACACGACCGGCCTTGAGACTCTCGATCCAAGCAGCACGCCCGCTCGGGACGCCGCGCACTTCCGGGCGATCATTGCCGCGAGTCAGCGGGTGCATGATGCCGAGGTCGAGCTGCATGCCGCGGTCGCTCGAGCTCGGGAGGCCGGCGACTCCTGGACTGTGATCGGAGCCGCTCTCGGCGTGACCCGGCAGGCTGCGCAGAAGCGATTCGGGCACTCGGCCTGAACATCATCGAAACGTCTTCAGGCAACAGCACGAGGAGTTGCACCAATCATCTCGGTTCGTGCAGCCCCTCGTGCAATTCCTCCGCTACTCCAGCGCGGCTGCAAGCGACGCCGTCGGAGCGCCTTCCCCGGTCACTCGGGGACGATGCTCACCAGCTTGGGGGCCCGGACGAAGGAAACGGCAAAGGCTACTGCGCGACGGCACTGTACCTCTGACGAGCAGCCTCTCCACTAGTTCCGATCGCCTCACCGACCTCACGCCAGGACAGCTGCTGCTCACGGGCCGCATGCACCGCTTCAGCAAGCTCACGCTCAGCCGTGTCACGGCGCCACGCCGCAAGCTTGACAGCCATGATCGGTGGCAGCGGGGCATCCTGGTCGCCGGGCTTCGGATCGTAGTTCTCGAAAGCATCAGCAAACTCATCTGCACGAGCCGTGATGTCTGCGATGGAGCGTCGAGTCATCGTGATTCACCTCAGATACTTGGATCGGGCCGGGCGCATGGCGTGTGCGATAGCAATGACACCTTGCCACTCGATGACGCCTACCTCAACGAGAATGCCGGTCTCGTCAGCACCTATGAACATCGTCATCGAATCGTCCTGCACAAAGTGACGAACGGGGAAGCGCAGTGCGTGGAGCATAGCCTCATCCGACACACCGTGCCGATATGCACTGTCGAGGATGATGGGGTCCTGCTCCACGTCGCAAGGTTACTTGCTGTTCACCTGTCCGCCAACCAAATGACTCAGCACGAGGGACTGTACCCGCCTTCTCGGCCGGTACAGCCCCTGTGTGATGCTCCGACGTTCCAACGCGCTGCGGACGACGCCGTCGGAGCGCCTTCCCCGGTCACTCGGGGACGATGCTCACCAGCTTGGGCGCCCGGACGATCACCTTGCGCACGCCGCGCCCGTCCAGGGTGCGGCTGACGCCGGGGGCGGCCAGTGCCAGCTTCTCCAGCTCGGCCTCGGAGATGTCGGGGTCGACCTCGAGGCGGTCACGGACCTTGCCCTTGACCTGGACGACGCAGGTGACCTTGTCCGCGGCCAGCAGGGACTCGTCGGTCACGACCGGGAAGTCCTCGTGGGCCAGCGAGTGCTCGTGGCCCAGGCGCTTCCAGATCTCCTCGGCGATGTGCGGGGCCACGGGCGCCGTCATGAGGACGAGGGCCTCGACGGCCTCGCGCGGGACCGCGCTGAGCCCGGTGAGGTGGTTGTTGAGGACGATGAGCTTGGCGATGGCCGTGTTCAGGCGCATGCCCTCGTAGTCCTCGCGCACGCCCACGATCGTCTTGGCCACCAGCCGGCGGGTCTCCTCGTCGGCAGGATCATCAACGACGGTCAGCTCACCGGTGGTCTCGTCGACGACGTTGCGCCACAGGCGCTGCAGGAAGCGCTGGCTGCCGGCCACGGCACGGGTGTCCCACGGGCGGTCGGCGTCGAGCGGCCCCATGCTCATCTCGTAGACGCGGAAGGTGTCGGCGCCGTAAGCGGAGTACATGTCGTCGGGGGTGACGATGTTCTTCAGGGACTTGCCCATCTTGCCGTACTCGCGGTTGACCGCCTCGCCCTGCCACAGGTAGGTGGTGGTGCCGTCCTCGGCGGTGACCTCCTCGACCTCGTCGGCGGGCACGTACTGGCCGCGGGAGTCGGTGTAGGCGTAGGCCTGGACGTAGCCCTGGTTGAACAGGCGGTGGTAGGGCTCGGAGGAGGAGACGTAACCGAGGTCGAACAGGACCTTGTGCCAGAAGCGGGAGTAGAGCAGGTGCAGGACGGCGTGCTCGACGCCGCCGACGTACAGGTCGGTGCCGCCGGAGGTGTTGCCGGCCTCGGGCCGCGGCCCCATCCAGTAGGCCTCGTTGGCCGGGTCGACGAGCGCGGTCTCGTCGGTGGGGTCGATGTAGCGCATCTCGTACCAGCACGAACCGGCCCACTGCGGCATCGTGTTGGTCTCGCGGTAGTAGGTCCTGGGGCCATCGCCCAGGTCGAGCTCGACCTCGACCCACTCGGTGGCCTTGCCCAGCGGCGGCTCCGGGGAGGAATCGGCGTCGTCGGGGTCGTAGGAGCGCGGCGAGTAGTCGGTGACCTCGGGCAGCTCGACCGGCAGCATCGACTCGGGCAGGGCGTGGACGCCGCCGTCCTCGTCCCACACGATCGGGAAGGGCTCGCCCCAGTAGCGCTGGCGGGAGAAGAGCCAGTCGCGCAGGCGGTAGGTGACCGCGCCGCGGCCGGAGCCCTTGGCCTCCAGCCAGGCGATCATGGTGGCCTTGGCCTCGTCCTTGCTCATGCCGTTGATGTCCAGGTCACCCAGGGCGGAGTTCACGACGACGCCGTCGCCGGTGTAGGCCTGGGTGGACAGGTCGACGCCGTGGGGGTCATCGGCCGGGCCGATGGTCTGGATCATGTCGACGTCGTACTTGGTGGCGAAGGCGTAGTCGCGCTCATCGTGGGCGGGCACGGCCATGACGGCGCCGGTCCCGTAGCCCATGAGGACGTAGTCGGCCACGAAGATCGGCACCTGCACGCCGTTGACGGGGTTGATGCCGAAGAACCCGGTGAAGACACCGGTCTTGACCCGGCCCTCGTCGGTGCGGTCGGCGTCCGACGTCGCCGCCGCCTGCGCGCGGTAGGCGGCTACGGCCTCTGCGGGGGTCGCGTAGCCGCCGGTCCAGGCCTCCTTGGTGCCCTCGGGCCAGGCGGCCGGGACGGTCAGGGCCGCGGCGTCGGCGGCGATCTGGGCCTCGGTGCGCACCGAGCCGGAGGCGTCAATGCCACCCAGAATGGGGTGCTCGGGGGCCACGACCATGAAGGTGGCGCCGAAGAGCGTGTCGGGGCGGGTGGTGTAGACGCTCAGCGCCGCGTCCTGGTCGGCCCCGGGCACGGCGAAAGTCACCTCGGAGCCCTCGGAGCGGCCGATCCAGTTGCGCTGCATGAGCTTGACCTTCTCGGGCCAGTCCACGGTGTCCAGGTCCTCGGCGAGGCGGTCCCCGTAGGCGGTGATGCGCATCATCCACTGGCGCAGGTTGCGCTTGAAGACGGGGTAGTTGCCGCGCTCGGAGCGACCCTCGGCGGTGACCTCCTCGTTGGCCAGCACCGTGCCCAGTCCGGGGCACCAGTTGACGGGCGCGTTGGAGACGTAGGCCAGGCGGAAGGAGTCGATGACCTCGGCCTGCTCGGAGGCGCTCAGGCTGTCCCAGTCGCGGCCGCCGGGAACGGCGACCTGCCCGGAGGCCAGCTTCTCGCGCAGCTCGGAGACCGGCCGGGCCGCGCCCTTGCCGCGGCCGTCGCGGCGCGGGGCCTCGGGATCGAACCAGGAGTTGAAGACCTGCAGGAAGATCCACTGGGTCCAGCGCACGTAGTCAACGTCGATGGTGGCCAGGGAGCGGCGCGGGTCGTGGGACAGACCCAGGCGGCGCAGCTGACGGCGCATGTTGGCGATATTGGCCTCGGTGGAGATGCGCGGGTGCTGGCCGGTGGTGACGGCGTACTGCTCGGCGGGCAGGCCGAAGGCGTCGTAGCCCATCGTGTACAGGACGTTCTTGCCGGTCATGCGGGTGAAGCGGGCGACGACGTCGGTGGCGATGTACCCCAGCGGGTGGCCCACGTGCAGGCCCTTGCCGGAGGGGTAGGGGAACATGTCCAGCAGGAAGTACTTCTCCTTGTCCGCCCCGGGGCCGGCCAGGGCGCCGACGGGGTTGTCGGCGTTGAAGGTGCCCTCGGCCTCCCAGCGGTCCTGCCATGCGGTCTCGATGGAGTCCGCCAGGGCCGCCGTGTAGCGGTAGGGGGTGTCGGACTCGCCCGGTGCGGTTCTCTCTGACATCGCGGCAGCGCTCTTTTCCTACTCGTGCTTCCTGGTGCTGGGGCACAGCCTATCGCTCGGCGGGAGCACGGCCCGACGGCGACCGTCCCGCGGGCGGGCGAGACCGGTCACGTCAGCCGAGCGCGGCGCTGTCCATCCTCGCTGGGACGAACTCGCCCCAGCCATCCTCGACGAGGCCTGCTCGCAGACGCTCCATAGCGGCGTCGAGCTCTGGGCCCTCGGGGTGGCGGGCAGAGGTGAAGTACAGGTCCTCCTCGGAGCGGATCGGCAGCACATGAAGGTGCAGGTGGTCGACCCCGTAGCCCGCCACGACGAGCCCGGCCCGAGGCGCATCGAAGACGCGCACCTGCGCGGCCCCGATGCGCTTGGCGACCACGGACAGGTGCGCCACCACGTCGTCGGGCGCGTCAATGTAGGAGTCGACCTCGACGCGCGGAACCACCAGGACGTGCCCGTCGGTGTGCGGCTCGATGGTGGCGAAGGCGACGCAGACCTCGTCAGCCCACACGAAGCGGCCGGGGATCTCGCCATTGATGATCTTGGTGAAAATCGTGCTCATGGCCCTATTGTCCCCCAGCCTCACACGGATCCGTGCAGGTCCCGGTGCCTGTCAGGCCAGCAGCCACAGGGAGCCGTCGGGGATGATGGCCTCAGGGGCCACCTCGGGCAGTGCACCGCGTGAGGCCTCCGGCTCCAGCAGGGCGATGACGGTGGCTCGCCGTCGCTTGCCGCCCTCCACGGCCGGGGCCACGGTTCCCCGGTCGCGGATGCGTACCCGGCTGTCCAGCCCGATGCCGGCCCGTCTGAGGCGACGCAGCGTCTCGGTGTCGTCCTGGATTCGCCCGACAACGCCGTCGGCGCCCACCGGACGGGTCTCCAGGCGCACCAGGTCAGGAATGATGAGCCGGCCGTCCGCTGTGGGGATCGGGTCCCCGTGCGGGTCACGGGTGGGGTGTCCCAGGACCGCATCGAGCCGCTCCAGCAGCCGCTCGGAGACGGCGTGCTCGAGCTCCTCGGCCTCGGCATGGACCTCGTCCCAGCCGAAGCCGAGCTGGGTGACCAGGTAGGTCTCCAGGATGCGGTGACGGCGAATCATGCCCATGGCCCGACGCCGCCCCTCCTCGGAGAGGGTGACGGCCTTGTAGGGCTCGTGGACGAGCAGCCCCTCCTCCACCAGGCGGGCCACGTTCTCCGAGGCGGTCGAGGGCGCCACCTCCATGCGCTTGGCCAGGCCGGTGATGGAGGCACCCGCGCCGCCCCACTCACAAGCCGCCCACACGACCTTGAGGTAGTCCTGGGTGACGGTGGAGTCCCCCACCACCGAGGGCTGCCTCCAGCCGAGCCTGGTCGAGGCCGGCCGACCCACGGGCGGCGTCACCCGAACAACCTCGCCAGCTGACTCCCGAAGGCGATGACGATGGTGAGGACCACTGCCAGGTACATGGCCGCCATGATCCACCAGCGGGCCTTGAGGACGTCCAGCGCCAGGTTGTCACGCAGCCCCAGGTGCCCGCCGGCCGCGGCCCAGGCCCAGGAATGGGCGGCCGCCGGGATGGTGACGGACCAGATGACCATGCAGAAGGGGCAGAGCTTGCCGAAGGTCATGATGGAGACGGACAGGAACCAGATGACGAAGACGATCCCGCCCAGGCAGCCGGCACTCAGCCCCCACCACATCCAGCGCGGCAGGCGCGCGCCACTGAGCAGGACCGCGCCGATCGCCGCCAGGGCGCCGAAGGCGATGGCCCCGATGAACGAGTTCGGCACCCCCAGGAGGTTGCCCTGCCACACGTTGAGCGAGTCGCCGCAGGACACCAGGGGGTTGACGTCGCAGATCAGCTCCGCGTCCGGGTTGCGCAGCAGGTTGAGCTGGGCACTGATGAGCTCCCAGCAGGCAACGATCCCGACGAGGGCGCACACGAGGAGCAGCCAGCCGAAGCCCCGCTCGGCCCCGGAACGGCGCAGCCAGGCCGGCCGTTCGGCAGATCCCTCGTCCGTGTCGCGGCGGGTGCGCCGGTCGAGCTCCTGCCCGGGGGCGGACCCCAGGTAGGCCTCGAGCTCGGCCTCACTCATCTCATCGATCTCGGCATCTGTGGGCATGCGCGACATCGTCAGTCTCCTCACCGGTGGTGCGTCATCAGTTCTTCTGGGCGTTGTGGGGTGATCAGGGTGCGAGCGTATGCCACAAGGGGCCGTCTGCGCCCTACCCGTCCGAAAGATCGGCCTGGTCCTGAGGCTCGGCGCCCTCCTGCGGCTGCGCCGCGTCCTCGCTCCCCGCGGCCTCCTCGGAGTCGGCCGGCGCCTCCCCTGAAGTCTCGGCCGGTGCCGTCTGCGAAGCCGACGCCGACGGGTCGGGGGTCGAGGCCATGGTCGCCGTCTCCTGGCCCGGGGCGATGCCGGGAACCGACCGCCAGGCCCCCACCGTCACCGAGGCGTCGGGGTGAAGGACGACCGCCCGCCAGGCCACCAGTGCGCCGGTGGAGTCGAAGGACATCACGTGGAGGAAGGCGTCCTCGGTCACCGAGCCCAGCGAGGTGCCGCCCTTCCCTGCGCCGGAGATGATCCCACTCACGGGCCTGCCGGTCTCGGGGCTGATCGCCGTGGTCATCCCGCGCTCGGCGTGGACGTGTCCGGCCAGGAGCAGCGGCGCGCACCCCTCCTTCATGAGCGGGTCGAAGGCGGCCGGCTGGTGGATGAGGACGACGTTGACCGGTGTGCGTCCGCAGCTGACCTTGGCCAGGCGAGTGGCGATCTGCTCGGTGGTCTCACCGCTGCGCGGCTTGGTGCCGGCCGTCGTCGTGCGCTCGGCGTCGTCGTCTCCAAGCACCGAGATTCCGGCGACCCTCTGGACCGAGCCGTCGGTGACGGTCCAGCCCTGGGAGCGCAGGCGGGCGGCCGTGGCGTCGGAGTCGTGGTTGCCGATCGTGGCGATCTTCGCGGTTGAGCTCGGGACCGCCTGGGTCAGAGCGTCCACGCACACGCGCTCCGGGTCGGAGCCGGTCATGGTCAGGTCCCCGTCGTCCATGTGGACGTCCGCGCCGGAGAGCTGGTCGAGGACCCCGGAGAAGGCGATGACGTCGAGGTTGCAGTGCAGGTCCGTGGTGAGCACGGCCGTCTTGCGGCCGCGCTCGGGGACCGAGTGGGCACCCGTCACCGGCAGCGCCGCGGCCGAGGGGGTGGCCGAGGCCGACGGCGTCACGGTGGCGTCCGAGCCCTCAGGAGGCAGGGAAGCCTCGTTCCGGGGCGCAGGGCCGGCCTCCACCAGGGTCTTCGCGGAGGCCGCCTTGAGGCGGGCCTGAAGGTCCTCGGTGTCCACCTCTCCGTCGGCAGCGGTGACGTCCACCAGGCCGTCGGTCTGCTCGGAGGCCTTCCAGGCGGCGCGCAGGTTGGTGTCGGCCTTGGCGTAGAAGTCGTTGTTGGTCTCCACGAAGGAGCGCGCCTTGGGGCCGTAGGCGGTGACGACGTCGGCGATGCGCCCCGAGAAGCGGGCCTGAGCCAGCGGAGTCCCCTCCAGCACGGACAGGGTCGAGCCGTGTGCAGTGGCCGTGCGCGTGGCCGGGACCAGGAGGGAGACCACGGTGGCCACAGCGGCCGAGACCGCCACGGTCGTCGCCCAGCGGTGCGAGGCGCCAGCGCGGACCGTCTCCCGCAGAGGCTTCGTCGGTGCCAGGCGCCAGGCGGCCACGCAGCACAGGAAGATCGCCTCGACGACCCCGGCCCGGCGCAGGGCGTCCCCCGCCAGGCCGTAGAGCCCCTGCCGAATCGTCAGGCCGGGGTGGGAGACGAGCGAGAGGTAGGAGGCGGCGTCGGAGGACAACGACTGCCCCACACTGGCGGTGCTGGCGGCGTCGGGGGCAGGGTCTCCGGGGATCTCACCCAGGACCACCTTGACGCCGAGGATGCCCGCGGGCGACTCCATCGAGGCGGTTCCCAGCGGCCCGAGGTCCAGGGTGACGGTGGAGTCCAGGGTTGTCGACCAGGTCGCCTCGTGCGGGCCGACCGGCGCTGAGGCCGTCGCCGTGGACAGGCCCAGGAGGAGGGAGACCATGCTGGAGGACAGGATCATCGCCGCCGTGCCGATCACGGTACGGGTGCCTGAGCGACGTCGGCGCCACCAGATCCGCAGTGACAGCACCACCGTGAGCGCCAGGGCGCCGCAGCGCTGGACGGCCCTCAGCAGTCCGACCCGCAGGTCGGCGGCACGATCGGCGACAACGGCACCGGAACCGGCGCCCGCGTCGGTGTCGGCACCCGTGTCAGAGCCGGAGCCGGTTCCGGAGTCGGTGTCTGTAGGTACCACGGCCCGCCTCAGAGACGGGCGCCCAGCGAGACCCGGGCGGCGTGGTCCTCACCGCTGTGCTCCTGGGAGGCGATGAGGCTCGCCAGGGAGGTGACGTAGGTGACGGTGTCCTGCCATCCGCCCACGGCCTGGCAGGGAACGCCCAGGGCCTTGACCGGGTAGTCGTTGCCCTCGGGGTCCAGGCGGTCGCCGACGAAGAGCATCTCCTCCAGCGCGATGCCGGTCACCTCGGCCAGGCGCTTCATGCCGTAGGCCTTGTCCACCCCCTTGAGGGTGATGTCCACGCTCGTGGACCCGCCCGAGCGCACCTCCAGCTCCGGCAGGAGCGAGGCGACGGCGTCGCGCAGGGCCGCCTTCCTCTCCCCTGTCGGGTCCCAGGCGCGCTTGGCCTCCAGAGGGGCGTCCTGCCCCAGGGCGGAGAAGGTGATCTGGCTGCCGCGGTCCTCCAGGATCTCGCCCCAGGTCCTCTCCTCCCACAGGCCGAGCCGGCGCGCCTGGGCCTCGACGATCTCGAAGCCGGTACGGATCTGCTCAGGCGTCAGGTCATTGGCGTAGACCAGCTTCCACGCATCGTCATCCCGCCCGGCCTGCGAGGGGTCGTAGGTGTAGTACCGCGTGCCGCAGGTGGGCATGAGGTGGAGCCGGGAGAACTCGTCGGCGTCGGCGTCGAGATGAGCCAGGACCTGGTCGCGGAACTGCCCTATCTGTCCCCCGGAGATGATGCAGACGGGGACGACGTCGAGCAGCCGCCTCAGTGCCGTGGCCATGGCGGGCGGCATGGCCGACTTCGAGGGTGCCAGCGTGTCATCGAGGTCGAAGGCCACCAGACGGGGCAGCGTCTGAGGGCTCACATCAGTCTGAGTCATAGGCGTATTGTGGCCCACCCGTCTGGAAACCGGCCGAACCGGGCCCCGGGCGGGTGGTGGAGTCAGTCTCTCTTCCCGGCGGACGGCAGACGGTCAGTCGATCCGCTCGGGGTGGAGCATGTGCTCGCGGGCCCGCGCTGAGGCCTCCGCACGGGCGTCACGATCCTCCCGGCGTCCGCGCGAGATGAGCGCGGTGATGGACACCGCCAGGCCGCCCCAGATGATGACGATGGCGAGCAGCATGATGAGTACAGCGGTTCCGGTCATCTCAGTCCTCCTCCTCGGAAGCGGCCTCGAGCGTGAGGGGCTCGAACTCATCCACCGGGGTCTTCCAGGGGATGAGGGTCATGACGGCGGTGCACAGGGCCACCAGCAGGAGCATCCCCCAGCCGAAGACCATGACGAAGCCGTTGGAGTACGACTCGGGGTCGTAACCCTCAGACAGGTAGGTCCACAGGGTCTGGAGGAACATGTAGCCCAGCAGGACGGGAACGACGACACCGACCAGGACGCGCCACCACAGGCCGATCATCCGTGACTCGGAGACGGCGTTGAGATGGTCCTGAAGCAGCCTGCTGCGCCGCAGGACCCAGGCCACGGCCACGCACATGATGATGGCCGAGGAGACCACCCCGATGTTGTTGATGAAGGCGTCGACGACGTCGAGGTCCGGCAGGCCCGAGCTGGTGGCGAACAGGACGAAGGACAGGACGGCGGCCGGGATGCCGACGACGAGCGAGGCCGCCTTCGGAGTCAGGCCGAGCTTCTCCCCGACGCCCGCGGCCACCACCTGGATGATGGAGATGAAGGAGGTCAGCCCCGCCATGGCGAAGGAGGCGAAGAAGAGCACTCCGAACAGCGCCCCTCCGGGCATCTGGGCGATGACGGTGGGGAAGGTGACGAAGGACAGGGAGGGACCGGTGATCTTCATGTCGCTCAGGCCAATGCCCTGGGTGTGCGCCATGAATCCGAGGGTGGCGAAGACGCCGATGCCGGCGAACAGCTCGAAGGAGGAGTTGGCGAAGCCCGCCACGAGGCCGGTGCCCACCAGGTTGGAGCGACGGCGCTGGAGGTAGGAGGCGTAGGTGAGCATGATGCCGAAGCCCACTGACAGGGAGAAGAAGATCTGGCCGAGGGCCGCCATCCACACCTTGTAGTCCAGCAGGGCGGACCACTTGGGGGTGAACAGGGCGTTGAGCCCCTCCCCCGCACCGGGAAGCATGAGGGCGCGCACCACGAGGGCGGCGAACATGAGAACGAGCAGTGGCAGGAAGACCTTGTTGGCCCTCTCCACACCGCCACTGACTCCCAGGGCGGTCACCACCAGGCCGAAGACCCACACGAACAGCAGCGGAAGGGCCACCCCCATGACGAGGGACGGCGAGTAGGCCACCTCGGAGCCGAGGCGGTCCATACCGATGTAGTGCTCGAAGAAGCCTCCGGCGTCGTCGCCCCAGGCGATGTTGACGGAGAAGAACATGTAGCGCAGGGACCAGGCCACGACCACCGCGTAGTAGGTCATGATGACGAAGCAGATGAAGACCTGGAACCAGCCCAGCCACTCCAACTTGGAGGACATGCGCCGGAAGACCGCCGGCGGTGATCCGCGGAAGCGGTGACCCAGGGCGTAGTCGAGGAAGAGGATCGGCAGTCCCGCCGCCAGCAGCGCGATGACGTAGGGGACGATGAAGGCGCCGCCGCCGTTGGTGTAGGCCACGCCCGGGAAGCGCCAGATGTTACCCAGCCCGATCGCCGACCCGATGGCCGCCACGAGGAAGCCGAGCTGACCGCTCCACTGCTCGCGCGGGGGCGCCTGAAGAGACTCGCTCTCCCCTGTCTTGGAGGTCATGAGCAACCTTCCGTGATGTCACAAACGAAGGCGACCCGTCGGCCGCCTTTTCCTGCGAAGTGGTCGCAGGCCCTTTTGTCGCTGGACGCTAGTCCCAGCGACCACGATGTGTCGTCCGATGTCCACGATGCGGACATCAGGTGGGGTGACACCCTGTCTTTTCTCACGCGACCTGTGCCACACTGAACGTTGCCCCATCACCCACTCGCCCTCCCGAGAGGAGTCCCATGGCCACCCCTCACATTGCCGCGGAAGCGGACGACTTCGCCCCCGCGGTCCTCATGCCCGGCGACCCCAGGCGGGCTCAGCGCATCGCCGAGACCCTCATGAACGACGCCCGCCTGGTCACCGACGTGCGCGGAATGCTGGGCTTCACCGGAACCGTTGACGGCAGACCGCTGAGCGTCATGGGCTCAGGCATGGGACAGCCCTCCTTCACGATCTACGCCACCGAGCTGTTCAGCCAGTTCGGGGTGGAGCGGATCATCCGGGTGGGCACTGCCGGTGGCATCTCCCCGAAGGTCAGGATCGGCGACGTCATCGTGGCCACCGGCGCCCATACGGACTCCTCCATGAACCAGCTGCGCATCCCCGGGGTCAATTTCTCCGCGGTCGCCGACTTCCAGCTCGCCCGAGCCGCCTACGAGGCCTCACTGAGCGAGGGAGCCCAGACGGACGGAACAGTCCACCTGGGTACGGTCATCTCGCGGGACCACTTCTACTTCACCCCCGAGGGCCAGACCGAGGCACTGGCCGCCTACGGGGTGCTGGGCGTGGAGATGGAGGCGGCCGCCCTCTACGGCGTCGCCGCCGAGTACGGCAAGCAGGCACTGGCGGTCCTGACCGTCTCCGACCACCTGCTCGACCACTCCGGCGACATGAGCGCCTCCGAGCGCGAGACACGCTTCGCAGACTCCCTTCGCCTGGCCGTGGCCGCCGCGCACAGCTGAGCCCAGGTGAACCCAGAGGCAGAAGCGGCCAAGGCTTCGGAGGGAATACAGGAGACAAGCTCTTCCCCTCTTTTCCGTGAAGGCGTGCCTTACCTGCAAGGAATAACGAAAATCGACGGCACACAACCCTATATTCCCTCGAGGGGCACCCGGGCACCGCACCACCTCCGACGGAAGCACTGAAACGTTGTCATTCCAACGTTCTTGAATTTCGAACCAAGCAGGCCAGGCTGTCCTTCGTTGCCGGGGCACGGGTGCGGATTTACGTTATTCATGTCCGCAGCGCACGTCCGCTCGAAAGGAAAGCATCATGTCCGTCACCCAGATCGCCTCCTGCACCACCACCTCCTGCGCCTTCAACAACGGGGGCTGCACCGCCTTCGCCATCACCGTGGGTGGCGACAACGGCGCACCGGCCTGTGACACCTTCATCAGCCTCGACGCCCGCGGCGGTCTGCCCGTGGCCGAGGGGCACGTGGGCGCCTGCCAGCGCCTCGAGTGCATTCACAACAAGGACCTCATGTGCACGGCCGAGGCCGTGAGCGTCGGCGGTGACACCGCCTCCTGCAAGACCTACGAGGTTCGCTGACCGGAAGGCTCTCCAGCTCGAGCGGCTGGGGGCCAGCGGGGGATGCCACCGCATGGTGGCATCCCCCGTTTCAGTCTCTGGGCGAAGAGTCGGCCGGAACCGTCCTGAGGCGTCGAGGTCAGGGACGAGCCAGGCGCTGCGGCAGAGCCTGAGAGGCGAGCCGCTCCAGAGCCGGCCCGACCTCTGCGGCACTGGCCAGGGCCTCGGGGAAGGAGACCACCAGGGTAGTGACCTCCTCTCCCGTGATGGACATGAGGGTCACTCCGTGTGCGTCGACGTCAACGCACAGGGTCCTGTCCCACAGCGTGGGGCACACGCCGACGGCGGGGCGCGATGAGCAGGTCCAGCCGGGCATCTGCCCCTCGCGCACGGCCTCGCAGACGGCGCGCAGTCCCAGCTGGCCGACCGCGCTGACCGCCTCGTGAGCGTCCATGACCTCCTGAGGACTCCAGGAGAAGGACGGAATCGTGCCGGCATCGGCGGAGAGGTCAAGAATCTCCTCGATGTCGTGACTGGAGACCCCGGAGACGCAGTGGAGCATGACGCGCTCGCAGGAGATGACGCCCAGGCGCCCGCCGGGCCCCGAGGCGATCTCCCGAACGCGCTCGAGAGGGTCCTCGCCGACGATGGCGCAGTGGCAGGCGGGGGTTCGCGAGGAGGCCAGGACCAGGGCACGGTCCTCACCGTCCACCCACGTCAGGCTGCCGAGCAGGTGGGCCGTGGCGGCCGTGATGCGAACACCGGGCTCAGCGGCGTCAAGGGTGACGTCGAGTCGAACGTCGACGGCGACGTCGTCGGGCGCGATGGCCAGCGGAGTGCCTTGCGACGGGCAGGCCGCCACGAGGATCTGGCCATCGGCCCGCATGGCGTGAGCGACGAAGGCGGCGGGCGCGGAGGGATCGATGCGGTATGCCGTCACCGCGGCGCTTCCGCTGCCGGCCAGGAGACGCCTGGCCATGCGCCGGGCGCGCTGCATGATGTCGGGGACCTGAACGGACGTCACACGCTTACCTTCCTACCGTGTTGCCGCACGTGGGAGCGGGGTGCTCCCGGCAACATCTGAAGGTGAGGCTACCCTCAGACTCTCCAAGGGGCCAGTTCCTCGTGGAAGCCCACACGTGGAGCGCGTCTCAGCGGGCCAGCCCGGGGAAGAGGTGCTGGATCCCGACGACGATCATCTGCACCGCGATCGAGGCCAGGATCATGCCCATGAGGCGGGTCATGATGGTGCGCATCGTCATGGACAGGCGCGCGCCGATGCTGGAGGAGAAGTAGAGGACGATCCCGAGCGCCACGAGGACGGCCGCCAGCGCGGCCGCCACGGCGGCATGCCCGCCAAGCCCTCGGGCCTGGGACTGGATGACGATGATGGTCGCAATCGTTCCGGGGCCCACGAGGATGGGAAAGGTCATGGGGTAGAAGGCGACATCGTTCCCGCCACCGGCCGCATCATGCTGCTTCTTCTCCTGCTTGCTTCCCTCGTGGGCGCTGGAACCGCTGCCGTTGAGCATGGACAGGGAGATGATGAGCAGTACGATCCCACCGGCGATCCGGAAATCGTCGACACCGATTCCGAAGAAGCGAAGAATCGTCGCCCCCAGGAGAAGGACGACGGCGCACATGACGGTGGAGGAGATCGTCGTGCGAACCGCTGTGCGCCGCTGGGTGGTGGCGTCCTGGTCCTGGGTCAGGCTCAGGAACAGCGGAAGGTTGACGAAGGGATTCATGATCGCGAAGAAGGCGCCCAGAGCCTTGACCAGGACAGCAGTAGTCATACCCGGCATTGTGCCGCACACACCTGCGCGCGAGCAGGAATATAGAAAAGCCCTCGCCGAATCGGCGGGGCCCGGTCATTGATTCTGTGGAGCTAGGGGGATTCGAACCCCCGACCTCTTCCATGCCATGGAAGCGCGCTACCAACTGCGCCATAGCCCCGAGATGGGTGCTCCACCCGGAGAAGGATCCGAGCGGTTCGTGGAGCTAGGGGGATTCGAACCCCCGACCTCTTCCATGCCATGGAAGCGCGCTACCAACTGCGCCATAGCCCCGTTCGGGCGTCGCTCGCGAACGGCGACGCGGATAACTGTATGAAGATCGGCCCCGCCAGGGCAAATCCGCGGCGCGTGTACTACCTCACCCGCTCAGCCGAGGATCTTGCCCAGCGGGCTCGGGTCCACCGGCGGCCCGGCGTTCCACTTCACCACGGACCAGCCCGGAGGTCGCCTGTTGGAACGCATGAGTCCGTAGCAGCAGTTGCTCATGCCACGCAGACCGAACCACTGCTGGGCGTCCATGCCCAGCAGGTAGGTGGCCCCCAGGTTGGTGGCCGCCCCGTGAGAGACGACCACGATGACGTCGTCCTTTCCGGCGTCGGCGGCGATGGCCTTGAGAGTCTCCCCCACCCGCTCGGCGGTCTGGCGGCGCCCCTCGATCCTGAACTGAGGAAGGTCTCCGCCGGCGCGCCAGGTGGCGTAGTGCTCGGGCCACTGCTTCTTGATGTCGGCCGCCTTGAGCCCCTCCCAGTCCCCGAAGGACTTCTCCGCCAGCCCCGGATTGGTCTCAACGCTCAGCCCGGTCAGTGACGCCAGGACCTCAGCGGTGGCATGCGCCCGCACCAGCGGGGAGGAGACGATCCGTGTGGGTCCGAGTGCCGCGATGTCGTCGGCTGCTCGCCGGGCCTGATCGCGGCCGGTGTCGTTGAGGGGGATGTCGACCCGCCCCTGAATACGGCCCTGGAGGTTGTAGTCGGTCTGGCCGTGGCGCCACAGGATGAGGTCGGTCATGACGCGGCGTCCCCCTGTCCGCTCTCCTCGTCGCCCTCCCGGCTGCCGGACTGCGTCAGGTCCTCAGGCAGATCGATGGCGGGGCAGTCCTTCCACAGTCGCTCCAGCGAGTAGAACTCCCGGTCCTCGTCCTGCAGGACATGGACGACGACGTCGCCGTAGTCCACCAGCACCCAGTGGGCATCGGCGAAGCCCTCACGAGTCCGCCGCTTGGCACCGGCGCGGTGCATGGCCGCGTCGACCGCGTCGACGATGGCGTGAACATGACGGTCGTTCGAGCCGGAGGCCAGCAGGAAGACGTCGGTCAGGCCGAGTCGCTCGGAGACGTCAATTGCGGCGAGGTGCTCAGCCTTCTTGTCGGCCGCTGCACGAGCGGCGGCAGCAGTAAGGCTGATGGCGTATTCGGTGGCGGGCACGGATCTCCTTCGGTGCGGTCAGTCGGCATCGTGCGGCAGCGGCGACTGTACCGCGCGCGCCGCCGTCATACGAGCTGACGGATCCACTCCCCCGCCCCGACGGTGGCGCTCATGGCGCTGGCACTATTGCTGCTGTTGGAGATCAGCAGCCACGCGACAACCGCGATAATGAGCAGCAGGACGACAATGATGAGCGCGGCCATGAGCATCTTGCCGGTACGCGAGGAGGAGCTGGGCTGCTCCATCGGCAGGACGTGCTCGGGAGCGGGCACCCTCCCGGTCACCTCGTTGACGGGAGCCAGGTACGGCTCCTCGGGTACCTCAGCGGCGGGAGCCGCCACAGAGTCCCACTCGGACCCGCCGACCGGGCCGTTACCGTTCTCGGCCTCGTCGGTATAGAAGGCGTAGGGGCTGACGGCCTCTCCGGACATGACATCGGTGGTCTCAGCCGCCCCGGTCACCCCGGTCACGATCGTCTCCTGGAAGCTGTCCGCCTGGGAGGGCTGGTGCAGCGACTTCCACTGCGGTGCACCGACCGTGCCGAACTCATCGTCCTGCTGCGTCTGCGGCGAGGGCATCATGGTCTGGGCCTCGACGTCGACCGCGACGCTCTCCTGCGTCATCGGCTCCTCGATGGAGGCCATGCCGTAGGCCTCCTGAGCATCGGCGGCGTCCTGAGCGGACGAGGAGCTGTCCACCGGCTGGACCGAGCTGAGCTCGCCCGTGGACGTGTTGACGGTGCGCACCCCCTGCGCGGCGGCCGGAATGCGGACGATCGGGCGGCGTACCGAACCGGCGGAGGACGCCGACCCGGCACTCAGACCGCTGCGGGCCGACTCGGTGACCTCCGGGGCTCCGGACTGCCCGAAGGTGGCGAAGTCGGCGGCCCCGGAAGCCGATGTCGACACGACGGGGACAGCGGAGACCGCGGTGACGGCCTCAGCCGACTGGGAGGAGGACACCGCCTCATCACCGTGAGTCGTCGGCGCGAAGCCCTCTCGGTAGTCATAGGGGCTGGTGGCGGGCTCCTCGGAGTCCGCCTGACCGATATCCTCGGCGGGTCCCTGAGGCTCGATGCCCTCCTGCTCGTCGGTCTGGGAGCCGGGACCACCCTCAAGGCGCTCCTTGAGCGAGAAGCGAGTGGGCACCGGGGCGGGCTCAGAAGCGGCGTCGGCGGCCCAGTGCGCGTCGTAGTCCAGGGTGGCCACCGGCAGGTCGACCGCCTCCATGAGACCGGTCTCGATCTCGGAGATCGCCACGGCCTCGGCCGCCGACAGTGAGCGCCAGCTCGGAGCGGAGGCTGACGGCCCCTCGGGGACGGAGAGGTTGAGAGGAGGGTTCTGCCCTCCCTGCTCGAGGTAGGCCGCACCACCCTCGTCCACAGCCGGGAACTCGGCAGACTCCTCCAGCCCGGTCTCGGCGTCGTCGCCCGACGGGGCGGAGGAACGGGGGGTGACCGATGCCGGATCGGCGAGGGGGTCCTGGAGCGCCTGGGCCTGCTCAGGGGTGATCTCGCCGGCCTCGACAGCCGCCCTGAGCGCCTTGGCCTCCTCACGCAGACGCCTCATCTCGCGCCGGGTCAGGAGCGGCTGCTGACCGGTCAGGATCGCCTCGCGCTCGGCGGCGCGCTCCGCCTGCCGGATCGCACGACGACTGCCGCGTGGAGCGTGCTCATCCTGCGTCGGCTCCTCGGACGTGGGGGCATTGACGCCGGTCTGCTCAGTGCTCACCGTCGTTCTCCTTCCTCAGGGACTGCTCGCGGGCCACTCTCGCCGTCATCGACGTCGCCGACGCCGGCCGCAAGGCCATACGATAGAGCCCGTACTTGCGTATGTACTGCACGACACCATCAGGAACGAGGTACCACACCGGTGACCCCTCGCCGACTCGCTGACGACAGTCCGTCGACGAGATCGCCATCGCCGGGACCTCCACCAGCGAGATCCGGTCCTGGGGGACCCCGGAGTCACTGAGTACGTGCCCGGGACGCGTCACCCCCACCAGGTGGGCCAGGTCGAAGATGCCCTCACTGTCCTTCCAGGTGAGGATCTGCGCCAGGGCGTCCGCGCCGGTGATGAAGTACAGCTCCGCGCCCGGGTACTCGGCCGCGATGTCATGAAGGGTGTCGATCGTGTACGTCGTACCGCCCCGGTCGATGTCGACCCGGGAGACCGTGAACCTCGGGTTGGAGGCCGTGGCGATGACGGTCATGAGGTAGCGGTGCTCGGCCGGGGAGACCCGGCGCTCCTTCTTGAAGGGCTGGGCCCAGGTGGGCACGAAGATGACCTCATCGAGAGCGAAGACGTTCTGAACCTCGCTGGCCGCAACGAGGTGCCCATGGTGAATCGGATCAAAGGTCCCCCCCATGATGCCGATGCGAAGCGGACGAGCAGACTGGGTCACGCGCTGCGCCTCGCTTCTATCCTGGGGGACACGTTGGTTCTCCTCAACCGGTTCGGACGACTGCAGTTGGCGAACATACTGCCACGGCCTGCACCCATTGTGGGTCTCCGCAACACCATAAGCGAGTTGTCAGCCAACGGCGCAGAGACACAAGGTGATATCCAGAATATTATCAGGGCGTTATCAGCCATTCAGAGCGCGCCCGGCCGCGCCCAAGGCCGAAGCCGGCTTCCCGAGCCGGGCCGGCAGCAGACTCGGCACCGGCAGACCGGCCATGAGGTCCGCGACGCGCAGACGCAGCGGCTCCAGGAAGACGGCCTCCCCCGCCCGGGTCAGTTCCGATCCGACGACGACGTCGAGGGGTCCGAGCAGACCGACACCACGAGCGATGAGATCCGCCAGCGCGTCCAGGCCGGTGTCCCAGACACGGCGGGCCTCCCGGTCCCCCGAGCGCATCGCGCTGAGGAGCGCATCGAGCCCCGAGGCGACCGGACCGGTGCGCCGAACGGAGACGACGACGTCGGACTCCCCCGAGCCGGCTGGCGACGCAATCGAGGCTGCGCCACCAGGGCCATCAACGGAGTCATCAGCAGGGCCATCAACAGAGTCATCGACAATGCCGGCCGTGTAGCGCCCCACCATCGCGTCAACGGAGGCGACATCCTCCAAGCGGGCCCTCTCACCGCTCCAGTCGGGATCGGAGACCAGGACCCGTCCGACCTGTCCGGCCCACCCCCCACCGAGCACCGGGACGCCGTCGAGCAGGACGGCGCAGGAGATACCGGCACCGACGGTCAGGTAGAGGCAGCTCTCGCCGCCCGCTCCCCAGCGGCTCTCGGCCCAGGCGCCGCATCGGGCCTCCTGGTAGAGAACCACCTTGACGGACCCGGCGGACTCGGCGGACTCAGTCGCCAGGGACCGGCTGACGAGACTCGCCAGCGCAACGTCCTGCAGTCCCAGCGCGTCGCTGTGACGGACCCACCCCTCGTTCTCGTCGACGACGCCCGGCACACAGACCCCGACCACCAGGGCCGGCAACGCCTGCGCCGAATCCTCGGCCTCCCCACCGGACCCCTGGCCGAGGAGCTCGTCAGCGGTGCTCGCACGCAGGGCGTCGATGACGCCGGCGATCTCCTCGGCCAGTCGCAGGCCGTCCGGACCGCAGCCGCCTGGGACCGGGCGCTCCAGGGAGGAGATGACGTGTCCCCGACCATCGGCGAGGACCGCGGTGATACGGTCGGCACCGACGTCGACCCCCAGTGCGACAGTGCGCCCCCTGGAGCAGGAGCACTCGGAAAGGTCTGCGGGATGTCCCATGTTTTCTCTGTTCTCAGGGGCGGGGCGGCAAGCCCACGGGACCACCGCCCCACACGTTGGCATGATTGATGTCGACGACAGTAGCAAGGTTCGTATCGCTATGTGTCGCTCTCAGCGGGCAACTGAGGGCATTCCTGATCTATGCTGGCATCAGCACACCGACTACCTGCCGCGCGGTCACCAGGATAAGGCAAGTAGTTGATGCACAAATCATGTTCCGTGCCCCAACGCCACGCGGCCCCACTCCCCCGGCCCCGGGCAGCCCCTTGAGCTCCAGGAGGACCGAGATGTCTCGGCATGATCGCCATTCGGCCATCCTCGACATCGTCATGGACGAGGGCAGTGTCCATATCGATGACATCATCGCGCGCCTGGGAGTCTCGGCGGCGACCGCGCGGCGCGACCTCGACCACCTGGCGGATCAGCAGCTGGTCACTCGCACCCGCGGCGGCGCCGTCGCCAACCCCACCTCCACCGAGCCGCCTCTGCGCTACCGCACCTCGAAGATGGCCGATGAGAAGACCCGTATCGCCAAGGCGGCCGCCGCCATGGTGAACCCGGGCGACTCCATCGGCCTCAACGGCGGCACCACGACCACCGAGGTGGCTCGGGAGATCGTGCTGCTACCGGACCTGACCGACCCGGACGTGCCGGTCACCCTCGTGACCAACGCCGTCAACATCGCCAACGAGATGACCGTGCGCCAGTGCGTACGCGTCGTCGTGACCGGCGGTATCGCGCGGGCCCGCTCCTTCGAGCTCACCGGTCCGCTGGCCGGACTCATCCTGCCCTCGATCAGCGTGGGCACGCTCTTCCTGGGCGTCGAGGGCCTCGATGACCGGGGGGCCTACACTCAGCACGACGGCGAGGCCGCCGTCAATGCCGCCCTGGTCGATGCCGCCCAACGCGTCGTCGTCGTGTGCGACAGCTCCAAGCTCGGCACCACCGCCTTCGCCCTCATCTGCCCCACCGCCAAGATCGACCTGGTCATCACCGACGACGGCGCCCCCGCCGACCAGGTCGCGGCCCTGCGTCGGGCGGGCGCCGAGGTGCAGCTGGTTTAGTCCCCCGACAAACCTGAGAGCCTTCTCATCCCCCCTTAATCGTCGTCTTCTCCTGGCCGGTCAGGATCGTCCCAGAACGATCCAGGACTGACACCAAGAGAAGAGACGATCCATGACAACCGCTCCCCTACGGGTGGCGCTCTACAGCCACGACGCCCAGGGGTTGGGACACCTCCGCCGCAATCTCGCCCTGGCCCATCACCTGGCCCGGGCGCTGCCGGGGCTCACCGGTCGTGATGTCACCGGCCTGGTCATCACCGGGCTGGCGCCGGGCCAGGAGCATCGGCTTCCGGACGGCTTCGACTGGCTGGTGCTGCCGGGGGTCAGGAAGGCCAGGGGCACCTACCTGCCCCAGCGCCTGCGCATCACCCGGGAGGACCTGACCCTGGTCCGCGGCTCCCTGCTGTCCGGTGTCCTGAGCACCTTCGCCCCGGACCTGCTCATCGTCGACCGTCACCCCTACGGGGTGCACCAGGAGCTGCGCGAGCCCCTGGCACGCATGCGTCAGTCACGCCCCGGCGCACGCGTGGTGCTCGGCCTGCGCGAGGTCCTGGACACGCCCACGACCGTGCAGCACGAGTGGGACGCGCTCGGCGATGTCGACACGCTACGTCGGCTCATCGACGAGGTCTGGGTCTACGGGGACGCCTCGGTCCACGACCTGGGCGCCGCCGGGGAGGCCCCGCCGGCACTGAGGGAGCGGATGCGCTACACCGGCTACCTCGCCCACGGCCGCGACGTCGCGGAGGCCACGGACGGCACCGCAGCGTCCACGGCCCTGGCCGGTAACACCGAGGAGACGGAGCCCTTCATCATGACGACCGCCGGTGGCGGCTCCGACGGCGTCGCCCTGCTGCGCGCCGCGGCCGCCGCGCGCGTCCCAGACGGGTACCGGCACGTCGTGGTCACCGGTCCCCAGCTCGACGCCGCCCTGTTCCACCAGGTCGCCCAGGTGGCGGGTCCCCGCACCACCGTGCGCCGGACCTGGCCCGGGATGAGCCACCACATCCAGCAGGCCGCGGCCATCATCTCGATGGCCGGGTACAACACGGTCAGCGAGATCCTCGCCTCCGACACCCCGGCGCTCCTCGTGCCCCGTGAGACGCCCCGCCTCGAGCAGCTCATCCGGGCCGCTGCCCTCAAGGACGCGGGCGCCGTGGACCTCCTGCGGGTCACGGACCTGAGCGCTGCCGCGCTGGAGGGATGGCTCACGAAGCATCTGCGGGACCGGGACGCCGACGCCGGCAACCAGCCGGCAGGACGACGTCGTCTGCGCCTGGACGGCCTGGCAACCGTCCCCCGGCTCGCCGCCGAGCTCATCGGCCGGACCGACGGCCTCGACATCCTCGACAGCCCCCTCAACAGCCTCACCAGTCTGGAGATCCCCGCATGAGTCCCGCATCCGACACCCGCATCGGCTACGTCCTCAAGGTCTACCCGCGCTTCTCGGAGACCTTCATCGTCACCGAGATCCTGGCCCGCGAGGCCCAGGGCGAGGACCTGAGCATCTACGCGCTGCGTCCCACCACGGACTCGCGCTTCCACCCCGAGATCGCCCGGGTGGCGGCCCGGGTCAGCTGGGTGGGACGCCCGCAGCGGGCCATCGACATGTGGAGCCAGCTCGCCGGCGGCCTGTCCCGCCAGGACGACCGCGAGCGCTTCGCCGCCATCATGCCGGTGCTGGCGGATCTTCCCGGTGACGAGGTCGCTCAGGGGGTGGAGCTGGCGCGTCAGGTGCGTCGCGACTCGATCACCCACCTGCACGCGCACTTCGCGTCGCTGGCGGGCAGGGTCACATGGATCGCCTCGTCCCTGACCAAGATCCCCTACACGGTGACGACCCATGCCAAGGACATCTTCCATGAGTCCGTGGACCCGGCGTGGCTGCGTCGGATCTGCGGCGACGCGCAGCGGGTCATCGCCATCAGCCGGTACAACGAGGAGCACCTGGAAACGGTGCTGGCGGGCACGGGGGCCACGGTGTCGCTGCGCTACAACGCCATCGAGCTGGATCGCTTCGCCTACCGTGTGCCGGCTCCGACCGGGGTGGCGGGGCCGCTGCGGGTGTGCGCCGTAGGGCGTCTGGTGCCCAAGAAGGGTTTCGCGGACCTGGTCGAGGCGGTGCGGATCCTGGTGAGCTCCGGCGTCGACGTCGAGGTGGAGCTGGCCGGTGACGGTGACGAGCGCGAGCGTCTGACCGCGCAGATCGAACGCTTGGGCCTGACGGGCAGGGTCCGCCTGCTGGGGCCGCTCACGCAGGCGGAGGTGCGTGACCTGCTGGCGCGTTCGGACGTTTTCGTGGCGCCGTGCATCGAGGCGGCCGACGGCAATATCGACGGTCTGCCGACGGTGGTCCTGGAGGCGATGGCCTGCGGGACCCCGGTGGTGGCCACCGCGGTCTCGGGACTGCCGGAGGTGGTCCGTGACGGCGTGACCGGGCTCCTGCTGCCGCCTGGGGACCCGGCCGAGCTGGCCGTTGCCCTGCGTGGGGTCGCGATGGGCGAGGTGGACACCGTCTCCCTGTCGCGGGGAGCGCGCCGGCTCATCGAGGAGCACTTCGACTCCCGTGCCCAGGCAGAGGTCCTGGCCGCCTGGCAGTCGGGGGCTCGCCCCGCTCCCCCTGTTCCCGCCGTGCGTTTGACCGACCGGGAAGGAGCCGCCTGATGCGGATCGCCTACATCTGCTGCGACCCGGGCATTGCGGTGTTCGGGACCAAAGGGGCCTCGGTACACATCCAGGAGGTCGTCCGCGAGCTGAGGGCCGCCGGCCATGAGGTGGTGCTGTACGCCGTGCGCCGCGGCGAGCACGTTCCCGATGACCTGGACGACCTGGAGCCGCACCTGGAGGCCGTGGCCGACGTCGAGGCCGCCGAGCGGGAGCGGGCGCAGGTGCGTGCCGCTGAGCGGATCGCCTCACGGGTGATCGACGACGGAGCCGACCTGGTCTACGAGCGCTACTCGCTGTTCTCCACCGCGCTGGCCGACATCACGGCCTCCACCGGGGTGCCGGGGATCCTGGAGGTCAATGCTCCGCTGATCGAGGAGCAGCGTCGTCACCGCTCGCTGGTGGATGCCTCCGGTGCCGCACGGGTACTGCGTCGCCAGGTCGGGGCCGCCAGGGCCACGGTCTGCGTCTCGGATCCCGTGGCCGACTGGGTGCGTCGTCGCACCGCCGACCCAGCGGGCTGCGATGACGCTTCCGGCAGGATCCACACCGTGCCCAACGGCGTGAGCGTGCGCCGTATCCGGCCTCAGCCGGAGGACCCCAGCCGGGTGGTCGTCACCTTCGTGGGGACCCTCAAGCCCTGGCACGGGGTGGCCGACCTCATCACGGCGGCGGCCCTGGCGCGTGAGGGCTGGAGCCTGCGGATCATCGGTGACGGCCCCGAAATGGGGGCGCTGCGGGCTCAGGCCGAGCGCCTCGGGGTGGAGGCGGACTTCCGCGGGGCGGTTGCTCCGCAGGACGTCCCCGCCCACATGGCGGGTTCGGCGATCGGGGTGGCCCCCTACCCGGACCTGGGTGGGAGCGACCAGCAGTACTTCTCCCCCATGAAGGTCCTGGAGTACCTGGCCGCGGGGCTCGCGGTCGTGGCCTCCGACGTCGGCCAGGTCCCCCGGCTGCTTCGGGACGGGTCCGAACGGCACGGCGTGCTCGTGCCCCCCTCGGACCCCACGGCTCTGGCCGCGGCACTGGACGATCTGGCGGCCTGTCCCGACCGGCGTGCTCGGATGGGGCGCGGTGGGCGCCGCCTGGCCGAGGAGCACCACTCCTGGAGCTCAACGGTGGCCCGGATCCTGGGGCTGGCCGGGGTTACTGAGGACGGTGAGCGCTGATGGCTTCATCTCCTCGTCGTCGGCACGGTCGTTCCCGGATGCGTCATTCCCCGATGCGTCAGACCCTGCGCCTGGTGGGCCCCGATGCGGCGCCGCAGTGGCGTCTCATGGCCGGCGGCACTGCGGTGCTTCTGGCGGAGGTCGTCTTCCGGGTCCTGGAGCCCTGGCCCCTGAAGATCGTCATCGACTCGCTGGTGGCGGCTCTGGGCCGTCACACGGGCAGCGCACCCGCCACGACCTCCTCCCTGGTGGGGCTCGGCGTGGCCCTCCTGGTCATCGTGGCCGGCCGGGCCGTGTGCAACTACCTGGCCACCGTGGCCTTCGCCCTGGTGGGCTCGCGCACGGCGGCCTCCCTGCGCAGCCGGGCCTTCCACCACGTCCAGGGGCTCTCTCAGCAGTTCCACGCCCGCAATCGCAGCGCGGACACCGTCCAGCGTCTCATCGCCGACGTCAACCGCATGCAGGAGGTGGCCGTCACCGCGGGCCTGCCGATGGCCGCCAACACCTTGACCCTGCTGGTCATGGTCGTGGTCATGGTGTTCCTGGACCCGTTGCTGGCCATGATCGTGGTCATGGCGGTGGTGGCCTTCGTCGTCGCCTCCTCGGGCAACTCGCGGCGGATCTCCGCGGCCTCCCTGCGCAGCCGCAAGTCGGAGGGGAACCTGGCCAACACGGCTCAGGAGGCGCTCGGCGCCATCAAGGTGGTCCAGGCCTACGGTCTGGAGCCGCTGCTGCACGAGCGCTTCACGGGTGCGAACACGGTGTCCCTGAGCGAGGGGGTGCGCTCGCGCCGCATCGCCGCGCGCCTGGAGCGCTCCACGGACGTCATCGTGGGCGTGGCCACCGCCGTGGTCATGGTCGGCGGCGGTATCCGGGTCCTCAGCGGCGCGATGTCCCCGGGAGACCTGGTGCTCTTCACGACCTACCTGCGCACCACCATGAAGCCGCTGCGGGACATGGCCAAGTACACCGGCCGCATCGCCCGGGCGACCGCCTCGGGCGAACGCGTTGCCGACCTCATGGCGGTCGAGCCCGAGATCGTCTCCCCGCATGACGCCATCGTGCTGGACCCGGTCCACGGCATGGTCCACTTCGACGACGTGCACGCCGCCTACGAGGGCCGGCAGGTGCTCCACGGTGTGAGCCTGACGGTGGTCCCCGGTGAGCACGTGGCCCTCGTGGGCCCCTCGGGCTCGGGCAAGTCCACCCTGGCGTCCCTGGTGGTGCGGGCCCTGGATCCGACGTCGGGCACGGTCAGCCTGGACGGTCACAGCCTGGACGAGCTGGACCTGAGGTTCCTGCGCTCACAGGTCTCGGTCCTGCACCAGGAGGCGGTGCTGCTGACCGGCACGATCCGGGAGAACATCCGTCTGGGACACCCGGAGGCCTCTGACGAGGAGGTGGAGGCGGCCGCACGCGCCGCCCATGCCCACGAGTTCATCACCCAGATGCCCATCGGCTACGACACGGCCGTGGGTGAGCGGGGCGGCACCCTCTCCGGCGGCCAGCGCCAGCGCATCGCCATTGCCCGGGCGCTGCTGCGCGACTCGCCGATCATCATCCTGGACGAGGCGACCACCGGGCTGGACCCGACCTCGACGTCGGCGGTGCTCCAGGCGATAGACGAGCTGGTGGCCGGACGCACGACGTTGACCATCACCCACGACCCGCAGGCGGCCATGCGCGCCGACCGGGTGGTGTGGATCCAGGACGGGTGGATCCGCCTGGAGGGGAGCCCCCGGCACCTCATGGACACCTCGGCCGAGTTCCGTCGGTGGGCGGCCAGCCGGCTGTCCGACTCCTTCGCCCTGGAGGGAAGCGGATCATGAGCCTTCCGACGACAACTCCAGGAGCTCCAGAGACTCCAGCGACCACGGCGACCACGGCGACGACGGCTACCACGGCCGCTGCCCTGTCCACCGTGCTCGACGCCGACCGACTCAGTGAGCTGCTCGGGCAACCGGTGCGAGCCGACAGGCTGCGCATTAAACCGGAGGTCTCGATCCTGGTCTCGCTGGCGGAGCGGAGCACCGGAGTCGTGACCGGCTGGGCCCGGCTGCTCTGGCCGGTCTCGCACTCCAAGGCCGCCCAGGCCGAGCGCCTGGCCGATTCCCTGGGACTTGAGCGGCCCCGTGTCACTCGGGCCGTGGATGGCGACCTGCTGCTGCAGAGCGGACCGGTTCACGCCGACCCCAAGCTGGCCGAGCCGATCGCACGCGCTACCCGCCAGGGGGCGCTGGGGGCCTGGGAGGCCGGTGACCTGTTGCGCTACAACCCCTCACGGCGTCTCGTGCTGCGAGTCGGTTCCGCTGTCCTGCGGCTGCGGGCGCGCGCCGAAGGACTTGCCGACGACGTCCACCACGCCCTGTCCGGTCTTCTCCCGGTACCGCGTCTCCTCGGCTCTGAGGCCGTGGCCCGGTGCGAGGGGCACGCGAGCCTCCAGCAGTGGTGCGGCGACACGGACCTGGCCGAGGTCGCGGATGACGCGACGGTCGCGGCCACGCGGCGCGTGGGAGCGCTGCTGGCCGAGCTCCACTCCTGCACGGGGATGCTGGAGCCGGGGCTCGTAGGGCGGCTGCCGCGTCAGCACCCCGATCCACGGGACCTGGCCGAGGTCCACGCCCACCAGCTCGAGGTCCTGGCCCCCGAGCTGGCTCACGGGGTGCGGGAGGTGGGCGGCATGCTGCCCGCCCGGATCCCGGGGGAACCGGTTCTCTGCCATGGCGACTTCTCCCCCGACCAGGTGCTGTACGAGTACTCGACCGGGCGGATCTGGCTGACCGATTTCGACCGGGTGCGTCTGGCGTCGGCTGCCGCGGACCTGGGCTCCTACCTCGCCGTGATCCCGCCGTCCCTGCGGCGCGTTCTGCTGGAGGGGTATGGCGAGCATCGAGCGGTACCCGCCACCGATCAGCTGGGGACGGCGATCGCCCTGTCACGTCTGGCACGGCTGGCCGATCCCCTGCGTCAGGCCGATCCGTCCTGGCGTGAGCGCGTTGGGGCCGAGATGGCCGCCATCAAGCGCATCGCTGAGGCCCCGCAGGAGGAGGCGGCCTGGACATGACGGAAGCGGCACACACGACACCGACCGCTGAGACGACAAGGAAGACAGAGATGACGGGCATGCTGAGCACGCTGCACGCGGTCCCCGGAATACGCCGGGCCTGGCCCGAGCACCGGACCTCGGTGCCCGCAACCGCGAGCATCGAGTGCGTCGATGGCCAGGGCCGCCTGCGCGCCGGGCACGTCACTGCGGGGGCCGCCCCCGACCTGCTGCCCTACGCCACGGACCCGGAGCTGCCGGCCCTGTCCGCTCACCTGACCGGGGCGCTCGTCGTCCACCGCGCCGGCCGCCGCGCCGTGGTGATGGAGCACACCCGGGTCCGCAAGATCGTACGGCCCCACAAGGCCGTCTCCCTGGTGCGGGCGCACACGACCGCCGCCTCGGTCCTGCGAGTCACCGGCCTGCGCACTCCCAGGATCCTGGGCGACGCAGACGACGTCGTCGACCTCGAGCTGCTGCCCGGCCGCAGCCTCGACGAGCTCGGCGACGCCGGCCTGCCCGCATGGAGGAGGCTCGCGGACTCCTGGGCGCACCTGGCCCGCGCCGAGGCCGACCTGCCCGTGCACGGGCCGCGGCAGGAGACCGAGGTGCTGCGCCGCTGGTTCGCCTCCGCCCATCGCTACGGCGTCATCGACCAGTCGAACCTCCTGCGCGAGCAGGTGGTGGACACCTGCCTGAGGCTGCGGGAGGACGACGGGGCGCACGTCATCGCCCACCGCGACCTCCACGACGGCCAGCTCCTGTGGGACGGGCGAGACCTGTCCCTGCTCGACCTGGACACCGCCGCCATGGCCGAGGCCGCCCTCGACCTGGGCAACCTCTGGGCCCACGTGGACCTCATGGCGGTTCGGGGCCGGCTCGGCCCTGAGTCCCATGCACGGGTCCGGGACCTGCTCGACGACCTGGCCCGCACGCTGCCCACCACGACGGAGCGTCTGGAGGCCTACTACCGCTCATCGGCGCTGCGTCTGGTCTTCGTCCACGCCTTCAGACCCGCTGCCCACCGGTGGCTGCCCGCCTGGGTGCGCCACTGCCTGGCAGAGGCCTCACCCTTCACCTCTCTGGACCTCACGAACGATTGGAACGACTCATGAACCCCCTCAAGATCACCGTCATCGGCTGCGGATACCTCGGCGCCGTGCACGCCGCCGCCATGGCTCACCTGGGACACCACGTCCTGGGGATCGACACCCGGCCCGAGCAGGTCGAGGCCCTCTCCCAGGGCCGCGCCCCCTTCTATGAGCCGGGTCTTCCCGAGCTGCTGACCACCGGAGCCCAGCAGGGCGACCTGCGCTTCACCTCGAGGCCGACACCGACGGAGCTGGCCGAGGCCGACGTCCACTTCATCGCCGTGGGGACCCCGCAGTCAGCCACCGGCGGGCAGGCCGACCTCAGTCAACTGTGGAGCGTGGTCGACATGCTGCGTGACACGCTGCCCGAGGGCGGACGCAGCCTCGTGGTGGGCAAGTCGACGGTCCCCGTGGGCACCGCCCAGCAGGTGGCCGAGCGCCTGGCCGGTCGCGCCCTGGTGCTGTGGAACCCCGAGTTCCTGCGCGAGGGCTTCGCCGTGGCCGACACCCTCCACCCCGACCGCATCGTCTACGGCGTGCCCGCAGACCCCCGGGACGCCCAGGAGGCCCAGGCCGCGCTCGACGCCGTCTACCGGGACCTGCTGGACGAGGGCATCCCCCGGATCGTCACCGACTACCCCACCGCCGAGCTGGTCAAGACCGCGGCGAACTCCTTCCTGGCCACCAAGATCAGCTTCATCAACGCCATGGCCCACCTGTGCGACACCGCCGGGGCCGACGTGACCGTCCTGGCCGACGCCATCGGCCACGACCCGCGCATCGGCAGGCGCTTCCTCCAGGCCGGCGTGGGTTTCGGCGGCGGCTGCCTGCCCAAGGACATCCGGGCGCTGCGGGCCAGCGCGGACCTGCACGGCGCCGTGCACCTGGCGGACCTGCTGGGACGGGTCGACTCCATCAACCGCGAGCAGCGCGACCGGATCGTCGAGCTGGCCGGCACCCACGTGGGCGGCGACCTGACCGGTAAGGCGATCACCGTCCTGGGGGCGGCCTTCAAGCCCCTGAGCGACGACGTGCGCGACTCCCCCGCCCTGGACGTCGCCTCCCGTCTGGCCGACCTCGGGGCGGAGGTCACCGTGTGCGACCCGCAGGCCCTGCCCGTCGTGGCCCGGTCCCACCCCCACCTCACTCTGGAGGACGACCCCAAGGCGGCGCTCAAGGGAGCCGAGCTCGTCCTGCTGCTGACCGAGTGGGACCAGTTCGTGGCCCTCGATCCCGCCGACGCCGGCGTCGGCGTCGCCGATCGCGTCATCATCGACGGACGCAACGCCCTGGACCCGGCGGCCTGGCGCCGGGCCGGGTGGACCTACGCCGGGGTGGGGCGCTGAGTCCCCTCGGTCCCCTCGCTCCAGGCTCCTCCCGGGCCCGGACTCGCCGGGCGGAGCCCGATGGGACCGGGCACAATGGCGAGGTGACCTCACTGATGCCCTCACGTACCGTCACCATCGGTACCCGCGTCATGTGGGCGATCGTGCTGGTGGCGAGCATCGCGCTCATCACCTGCGGGGCGATCGTCTGGGCGCTGGGGCACTCCAGCGTGTCGGCCGACGCCACCAACCGGCTCGAGCACAGCCGCGACCGGATCCGCCAGCTGGCGGCCGACCGGGTCGACCCCTCCAGCGGCCGGCCCCTGGAGGACGTCTCATCCGTCCTTCGCGCCCATATCCAGCGCACGGCGGAGGGGCCCGGTGAGGCCGAGCTCGGATTCGTGGGTACCAGCTCCGGCACGGAGCTGACATGGGTCTCCTCCGACAACGTCTCCTTCCGCCCCGAGGAGGACGCCGAGCTGCTCAAGCAGGTGACCTCTCAGGCCGCCGCATCGGAGTCGGTCATCGAGACGGTGCGCACCCCCTCATCGAGCTACCGGGTTCTCGTGGTCCCGGTGCAGGACGGCTCCCAGCGAGGGGCGCTGGTGCACGTCATCGATCTTCAGGTCGCAGAGTCTCAGCTCTTGCGCACCATGGCCTTCTACGCCGCGGCCGCCGTCTTCACCGTCGCCCTGGTAACGGGACTGGCCTGGTTCGCCGTCGAGCGGCTCCTGCGCCCCATCGAGCAGCTGCGGCGCGCCACCGAGTCCATCGGCGAGGACGACCTGACCACCCGGGTCCCGGTCAGGGGCCGGGACGACCTCACCGCTCTGGCTGCGGCCGTCAACCGGATGCTCGACCGGGTCCAGACCTCGGTGGAGGCCCAGCGCAACCTGCTCGACGACGTCGGCCACGAGCTGCGCACGCCCATCGCCGTGGTCCGTGGTCATCTCGAGCTCACCGATCCCGGCGACCCGGAGGACGTACGTCAGACCCAGCTGCTGACCATTGACGAGCTCGACCGGATGGGGATGCTCGTAGACGATCTGATCCTGCTGGCCAAGAGCGCCCAGAGCGACTTCACCGCCCCCGTGGCGACCGACGTCGCCGAGCTCACCGAGCTGGTCTTCGACAAGTCCCTCGCCCTGGGTGAGCGCCGCTGGCAGCTGGAGTCGGCGGCCTTCACCCGGGCCGACATCGACCCCACCCGGATCACCCAGGCCTGGCTCCAGCTAGTGGCCAACGCCGTGAAGTACTCCGAGCACTGCAGCACCGTCTCCCTGGGCTCCGCGGTCCGGGAGGGCCACCTGCTGATGTGGGTGGGAGACGAGGGCATCGGGATTGCCCCCGAGGAGATCGACCTGGTGCGCCAGAGGTTCAAGCGCACCGCCGACGCTCAGGAGCTGGCCCCCGGAACGGGACTGGGACTGAGTATCGTGGAGACGATCGTCGCGGCGCACGGCGGGGAGCTGGACATACGCTCCCAGGTGGGCGCCGGTTCGGTGTTCACCATGAGAATCCCCCTGAAGGCGCCGGTCTCCGCTCCTGCCACCAAGACTGACACCCCGGAGTCGACCGCCTCTTCAGCCCCGCACCGCACTCAAGGAGTGATCCGCCATGAGCAGCATCCTGATTGTTGAGGATGAGCCCCGGATCGTCGCCTTCCTCACCAAGGGCCTCAAGGCGGCCGGCTTCACCACGCACGACACCTCGGCCGGCCTGGAGGCCGTGGCGCTCGCGGTCCAGGAGAGCTTCGACCTCATCATCCTGGACGTGGGGCTGCCCGACATCGACGGCTTCGAGGTGCTCCAGCAGCTTCGTGGTCAAGGCGTGAGGGCACCGGTCATCATGCTTACGGCGCGATCATCGGTGGCTGATCGCGTCGCCGGGCTCGAGGGCGGCGCGGACGACTACATGCCCAAGCCCTTCTCCTTCGAGGAGCTTCTGGCCCGCATCCGGGTCCGGCTGCGCCCGGAGGCCACGGGCCCCGACCAGATGCGGCTGGCTCACCGGGACATGGTCCTGGACCTGCGTACCCGCACCCTGACGCTGGAGGGCCGGACCGTGGAGCTCTCCGCGCGCGAGTTCGCCCTGGCCGAGGCCTTCATGCGTCACCCCGGCCAGGTCCTCAGCCGCGAGCAGCTTCTGAGCTCCGTGTGGGGGCTGGACTTCGACCCCGGCTCCAACGTGGTGGAGGTCTACGTCTCCTACCTGCGTAACAAGCTGGGCAGGCACCGGGTGGAGACGGTGCGCGGCATGGGCTACCGACTCACCTGACCCGAAGGCCCTGACTCGCGGAGCAACAATCGCGCACCGATCGGGTCAGTCGTCGACGTCGTAGTCGTTGTCCCGATCCCCGGCACCGCTCCTGACGGGGTTCTTGTCGTCGTCATCGTCGTCGATGTCCGGGTAGGTGTCATCGGACCCCCTGGTTGCTGCGGGCACGTTGGGCACGGCGGGAGCGGGCTGACGGCTGCCGTGGTCGACGGCGACCGGAGGATCGGGATCAACCGGTTGGGGGGAGTGACTCTGCTCCGCGGACGAGTCCGCCTCGGTGTCGTAGTGCTCGTAGCGCGTACTGCTGGCGTCACCGGCGATCTGGCTCGGCGCCGTGGAGGAGGACCGCGACGGGGTGTCTCCCGGGGTACCGGTCAGGACGATGCCCGGCTCGCTCACGGACTCGGCGGGGCTGAAGAACACCATACGGGTGACCCCGACCAGCAGCGCGGAGGTGACGACGACGACCGCCGTGGCGACGACGCGGCCACGACCGACCCGGTGAAGCAGGTTCCGCATGCAGTGCCCCCTTCCGTCTCGTTCCGTCTGGCCGCTGCCTGACTTCCGCCCGGCTGTCCCGCACCCGGGCCTTCCGGCCCTCAAAGACCTCATGAGACGACCTCACAAGCCCCCAGGGCTGTCTACGACCGTAACATGAACGACGGGTCAATCAGGCCTCAGGGGCGGATGTGACCCTCGCCCTCGACGATCCAGGTGGTCGTGGTCAGCTCGGTCAGGCCCATGGGACCGCGGGCGTGGAGCTTCTGGGTGGAGATGCCCAGCTCGGCCCCCAGGCCCAGCTGGCCGCCATCGGTGAAGCGGGTGGAGGCGTTGACCATGATGGCCGCCGAGTCCATGCCCGCGATGAAGTCGTTGATGACGCCCACATCCTGGGCGAGAACCGCCTCGGTGTGCCCGGTGGTGTGGGCCCGGATGTGGTCGATGGCCTCTTCGAGGCTCTCGACGACGCGGACGGCCAGGTCCAGCGAGCCGTACTCGGTGTCCCAGTCGGTCTGCGTGGCCTCGGTCAGGAGCCCCTCGCGACCGATGCCGGCCGCGGCCTCGGCCAGGAGCCGGTGGGCGGTGGGATCGACGTGCAGGGTGGTGTCCTTGTCCCACAGGGCGGCGGCCGCCTGCGGAAGGAAGGTAGGGGCGACGTCGGCGTGGACCAGGAGCGTCTCGGCGGCGTTGCACACGCCGACGCGCTGGGTCTTGGCGTTGACGATGATGTCGACCGCGCGCTGGAGGTCGGCGCTGGCGTCGACGTAGACGTGGCAGTTGCCCGAACCGGTCTCGATGACGGGAACGGTGGACTGCTCGACGACGGTGCGGATGAGTCCGGCCCCACCGCGTGGCACCAGGGCATCGACCAGGCCGTGGGCCCGCATGAGGGCTCGGGCACCGTCCCGTCCGGCTGCGTCGACACTGATGACGAGGTCGGCGGGCAGTCCCTGGGAGACCAGGGCGCTGCGCAGGGCCGCGACGATGGCGGCGTTGGAGTCCTGGGCGGCGCTGCCCCCGCGAAGGATGATGGCGTTGCCGGACTTGACGGCCAGGGCGGCGGTGTCGACGGTGACGTTGGGGCGGGCCTCGTAGATCATGCCGACCACCCCCAGGGGCACGCGAACCCGACGCACCCGCAGCCCGTTGGGCATGACCGAGCCGTCCACGACCTGACCGACGGGGTCGGGCAGGGCGGCGACCTCACGCAGGGAGCCGGCGATGGCGTCCAGGCGGCCGGTGTCCAGGGCCAGGCGGTCCAGGAGCCCGGGCCTCATCCCGGCCTCGCGTCCGCGATCCAGGTCGATGGCGTTGGCCGCCAGGATGGCCTCGGTGTGCTCGGTGAGGCTGCGGGCCATGGCCTCCAGGGCGGCGTCCTTGACGGCGCGCGGGATCCTGGCCAGGCTCCGTTGGGCGGCGCGGGCTGCTCGGGCGGCTGCGGTGACGAGCTCGTGGGCGTCGACGTCGTTCATGGGGCCACCATAGAAGACGAGGCCGATGGTGTCCTCAGACCCCGGCGGTGCGGGGCAGCTCGGCGAGGTCGTCGCGATGGACGACGGGGGCCACGTGATCGGGCGCCGGTGCGCCTGCGGCCCTGGCGGTCAGGACCTCACGCAGCTCGGGCGCGGCGTAGCGGCAGATCCCGCGAGCCAGGACGCCATCGGGGCCGACGACATCGACCACGGCCCCGGACTCGAAGTCGCCGTCGACGCCGGTGAGACCGGGCAGCAGCAGCGACTTCTTGCCCACGGTCAGGGCCCGGGCGGCCCCGGTGTCGATGAGGAGGCGCCCCTCGGGCTGGGAGGCGTGGGCCATCCACAGCCGGCGGCTGGGGCGGTGCGGTCCGGTGGGCTCGAACCAGGTGCCCAGGTCCGAGGGGACTTGCTCCTGTCCCAGGAGGCGGGCGGCGTCGTCGGCCCGGGCGATGAGGGTGGTGGTGCCCGAGGCGCAGGCGATGGTGGCGGCCTGGAGCTTGGTGGTCATGCCGCCGGTGCCCACGAAGGAGCCGCGTCCGGAGACGCTGACTCCCTCCAGATCGGCGGCTGAGCGCACGTGCCGGATGGGCTCGGCGCCGGGGGTCCCGGGCCGCGCGGTCCACAGGCCGTCGACGTCGGTGAGCAGCACGAGAACGTCGGCGGTCACCAGGTGGGCCACGAGAGCGGCGAGGCGGTCGTTGTCACCGAGGCTGAACTCGCTGGTGGCCACCGCGTCGTTCTCGTTGATGATGGGGACGGCCCCCAGGCAGAGCAGGGAGTCGAAGGTGGCGCGCACCGTGCGGTAGTGACTGCGGATGGCGACGTCGTGGGCGGTCAGCAGGACCTGGGCGGTCACCAGGCCGTAGGCGCTCATCGCGGTCTCCCAGCGGGCGGCGAGCCGGCCCTGCCCCACCGAGGCGGCGGCCTGCAGGAGCCGTAGCTCGTCGGGGCGCCGGTCCAGGCCCAGGGGAGCCAGCCCCGAGGCGACGGCCCCGGAGGAGACCAGGACGACGTCGTGCCCGCGCCGCCGCATCCCGGCGATCAGGCCGGCCAGGATGTCGATGCGGTTGAGGTCGAGCCCGCCATCACTGCGCGTCAGCGAGGAGGAGCCGACCTTGACCACTACGCGGGCGCCCCCGGGCAGCCGGCCCGGACGCCTCCCTGCATCGAGGCCGCCGCTGCTGTCAGTCACTGATCGATTCACCGGTTCCCGCCCGTCAGTCCTCGTCGCCCTCGTGCCAGGTGGTGGCATCGGTCCACAGACCCTCGGCGGCCTCGGCCCGCAGCTGCTGGCGCGCGGCCTCCTTGGCGTCCATCATCTCGTGGTACTGACTGCGCCGCTCCACGTTGGTCCGACGTCGACCGCCCTCCAGGCGCAGGTCGGTGCCGCGAGCACCCAACAGCTCGGGGCCGGTGCTCATCGAGGGCTCCCAGGTGAAGAGCACTCCCCCATCCACCTCACCGATGAGGACGGTGTCACCGGCGTGGGCGCCGGCCTTGACGAGCTCGTCCTCAACCCCGGCTGCAGCCAGCCGGTCAGCGAGGTAACCGACCGCCTCGTCGTTGGAGAAGTCGGTCTGACGCACCCACCGCTCGGGGCGCTGACCGCGGACCTGGTAGACCTGCCCCTCACTGGGGTGGGCGAGCAGACGCACCTGGGCGACGCTGTCCTTCTCACGGCGTCCCACCGCCGCGGGGCGGATGACCGGGCGCGCCCCGTCCGTCCCGCCGGGATCACCGCTGCTCGAGGGCGCCGCCGGGGCCATCGCACGGGCCCGCTCGACCTCAGCGGCCAGGGCGAAGGACAGGGGTCGCAGCCCCGTGTGGGCGACCGCGGAGACGATGAGCACGGGCAGGCCCCGGTCCTCGATGTCGGCGCGCACGAACTCGGCGAGCTCGGCGGCGTCGGGGACGTCGACCTTGTTGAGCACCACGATGCGGGGCCGCTCCATGAGCGGGACGCGGCCGGTGAGGGAGGGGTCGTCCTCCTGGTCCCCCAGGCGCTCGGAGTAGGCGGCGAGCTCGGCCTCGATGGTGTCCAGGTCGGACAGCGGGTCGCGGCCCGGCTCAAGGGTGGCGCAGTCCAGGACGTGGACGATGACGGCGCAGCGCTCGATGTGCCGCAGGAAGTCCAGCCCCAGCCCCTTGCCCTGGGAGGCGCCGGGGATGAGCCCCGGGACATCGGCGATCGTGTAGCGGACGTCGCCGGCCTCGACGACCCCGAGGTTGGGCACGAGGGTCGTGAAGGGGTAGTCGGCGATCTTGGGGCGGGCCGCACTCATGGCGGCGATGAGGGAGGACTTGCCGGCGCTGGGGTAGCCCACCAGGGCGACGTCGGCGATGGTCTTGAGCTCCAGGGTGATGTCCCGGGCCCGGCCGGGCTCGCCCAGCAGGTGGAAGCCGGGCGCCTTGCGCTTGGAGGAGGCCAGGGAGAAGTTTCCGCGTCCGCCGGTACCTCCCTCGGCGACGACGACGCTGGCCCCCTCACCCACGAGGTCGGCGATGACCTGGCCGCCGGCGTCCTTGACGACCGTGCCCTCGGGGACGGGCAGGACGAGGTCCTTGCCGTCGGTGCCGCGCCGCCAGTCCCCCATGCCGGGGGTGCCGTTGCCGGCCCGCTGGTGCGGGGAGCGGTGGTAGCTCAGCAGCGTCGTCACCCGGGGGTCGACGGCCAGGACGACGTCGCCGCCATGACCGCCGTCGCCGCCGTCGGGCCCGGCCAGGGGCTTGAACTTCTCGCGGTGCACGGAGGTGCAGCCGTTGCCACCGTCGCCGCCGGCCACGTGGAGGACCACTCGGTCAATGAAGCTGGGCATGGGGTCTCCTGTGAGTCCGGGGATAGCGTGAGGGCGGACGGCAGCTGCCGTCCGCCCTCATGCGACGTACTGATGTGCTCGGGGCTCAGGCCTCGGGGAGCACGACATTGACGACCCGGCGACCGCGGAAGGTGCCGAACTCGACGTTGCCTGCTGCGGTGGCGAACAGAGTGTCGTCGTTGCCGCGGCCGACGTTGCGGCCGGGGTGGAAGTGGGTGCCGCGCTGGCGGACGATGATCTCGCCGGCCTTGACGAGCTGGCCGCCGAAGCGCTTGACGCCGAGGCGCTGCGCGTTGGAGTCGCGGCCGTTGCGGGAGGAACCAAGACCCTTCTTGTGTGCCATGGTTGAAGGCTTCTTTCTTCTCGAGCGTGTAGGTTCAGGATGCCCACGTACTGGCTGACGCCGGGGCGGTCACTTGATGGCGGTGACCTTGACGGCCGTCAGCTGAGCGCGGTGGCCCTGGCGCTTGCGGAAGCCGGTCTTGTTCTTGAACTTGAGGATGTTGATCTTGGGGCCCTTCTCGTCACCGATGATCTCGGCGGTGACGGAGGACTTGGCCAGGTCGGCGGCAGAGGTGGTCACCTTGTCGCCGTCCACCAGCATGACGGGGGCGAGGGTGACCTCGTCGCCGATCTCACCAGCAAGCTTGTCGACAACCACGACGTCGCCGACGGAGACCTTCTCCTGACGGCCGCCGGCCTTGACGATCGCGTAGACCACTTGAATGCTCATCTCTGTAGATTCTTCGAAAGGCTCTCACGCGCAGCGGGGCTTCGATCAGCCTCGCCGGGAGGGCCCTGTCCTGGGCAATGGCGCAAGACGCACCGGCAGATAACTCTAAGCGATCCTGCTCCCAGCACCAACCTCCGGTTCGCCCCGCCCCCTGTGTTCTTGGGCACGAAGGCCTCACGGGCGCTAGGCGGACGCCTCGGAGGCGTCTGAAGAATTCTCCGGCGACGGCGCGGTGGCCTTCGCAGTGGCCCGCCTCCTCGTTCTCCTCGCGGGGCTGGTGTCGTCCGGCCCTTCAGCCCCCTGACCGGCGACCGACTCCCCAGCAGTCTCCTCAGACCTCCCGCCGGCCGCCCTCTCGGCAGGATCCTCGGAGCTCTTCACAGACCTCTTGCCGGCCTTCTTCTCAGACTTCTTCTTCTCAGTCTTCTCACCGGCCTTCTTGCCGGTCCTCCTCGCCGACTTCTTCTCACCGGCCTTCTTCTCAGCCGACTTCCGTGTCCTGGCGGCCGGCGGGTCCTCGGCCTGCGAGGACTGATCACTCTGGGTGCCGGTGGCCTCCTGAGCATCGCGAGGCTCCTGGCTCTCCTGCTGAGCCTCCTTGTGGGCCTGCTCGGCGGCGGCCGCGATCTGGGCCAGGGCGCCACGGACCGCGGCCCGGGCCTCGTCGTCGACGCCGGACTCGGGCGAGCCCGCGGCGTCGGCCCCTGCGGCGCTCTTGGCGCCTCCCTTGGCGTTACTGCTCCCCTTGGTGCTCTTGGCGCTCTTGCTCTTGGTCTCCTGAGCGTCCTTCTTACCGGATCCAGCCTGCTCCTCGCGGTTCTTGCGCCCGCGCGAGCGTCCGCCGCGCGAGGCCGAGGCCGACATGTCGACCTGCTGGTTCTCCACGGGCTCGTCGTGGACGATGAAGCCACGGCCCTTGCAGTGCTCGCAGGTGGTGGAGAAGGCCTCGACCAGCCCCTGCCCGACCCGCTTACGGGTCATCTGGACCAGGCCGAGCGAGGTGACCTCGGTGACCTGGTGGCGGGTCCGGTCGCGACCCAGGCACTCCACGAGCCGGCGCAGGACGAGGTCCCGGTTGGACTCCAGGACCATGTCGACGAAGTCGATGACGATCATGCCGCCGATGTCGCGCAGGCGCAGCTGACGCACGATCTCCTCAGCGGCCTCGAGGTTGTTGCGGGTGACAGTCTCCTCCAGCGTGCCGCCGGCCCCGGTGAAGCGGCCGGTGTTGACGTCAATGACGGTCATCGCCTCGGTGCGGTCGATGACCAGGGTTCCGCCGCTGGGCAGCCAGACCTTGCGGTCGAAGCCCTTGGCGAGCTGCTCGTCGACGCGGTGGGCGGTGAAGACGTCCTCGGGGCCGGTCCAGTGCTCGAGGCGCTCGGCCAGGTCCGGGCTGACCTCGTCGATGTACTGGGAGATCGTCGACCAGGTCTTGTCCCCGGAGACGATGAGCCTGCGGAAGTCCTCGTTGAAGACGTCGCGAATGACCCGCACGGCGAGCTCGGGCTCGCCCTTGAGGAGGACCGGGGCCTTGCCGCTGCCCTTCATGACCGAGGAGGCCTTCTTCTCGATGGTCTCCCACTGGGCCACCAGCCGCTCGACGTCGGCGGTCAGCTGCTCCTGACTGGCCCCCTCGGCGGCGGTGCGCACGATGACTCCGGCGGAGTCGGGCACGATCCGCTTGAGGATCTTCTTCAACCGGCTGCGCTCGGTGTCCGGCAGCTTGCGCGAGATACCGGTCATGGAGCCGCCGGGGACGAGGACCAGGTAGCGGCCCGCCAGAGTGATCTGGCTGGTGAGACGAGCGCCCTTATGACCGATCGGGTCCTTGGTGACCTGAACCAGGACGGTGTCACCGCTGGAGAGGGCGTCCTCGATGCGGCGGGGCCTTCCCTCCAGGCCGGCGGCGTCCCAGTTGACCTCGCCGGCGTAGAGCACGGCGTTGCGCCCCTTGCCCAGGTCCACGAAGGCGGCCTCCATGGAGGGCAGGACGTTCTGAACCCGACCGACGTAGACATTGCCGACCGTGGAGGTCTGGGTGTGCCGGGAGACGTAGTGCTCCACGAGGAGCCCGTCCTCCAGAACGGCGATCTGGTTGAGGCCGTCGGACTCGCGCACGATCATCTGACGGTCCACGGACTCGCGGCGGGCCAGGAACTCGGCCTCGGTGACGATGGGCCGACGACGCCCGGCCGCCCTCCCCTCACGGCGGCGCTGGCGCTTGGCCTCCAGCCGGGTGGAGCCCTTGAGGGCGGTGACCTCGTCACGCGGGTCACCGCCCTCGGAACGGGTGCGGGACCGACGGCGCCGCCGGCGCGTTCCGGACGTGGCTCCCGCGGTCGCCTCGACGGCGGCGTCCGCCGAGGTCTCACGCGCCGGGGAGGCCGCGTCGGCGGGCCTCTCCCCGGCGTCCTGGGACTCGTCGTCGGAGTCGCTGCGCGCGGAGTCCTCACCGCGTGAGCGAGAGCGCCGACCGCGCCCACCACGGCGGCGCTTGCGGCGAGCCCCGCCCTCACGGGCGTCATCCGGCGAACCGTCCGACGAGTCGGCCTGAGCCTGGTCCTCGGCCTCGGCGGCGTCAGCATCGTCTCCGGACTCCTCTGCCGCGGAGCCCCCGCGTCCCTCCTGGGTCACGCCCGAGTCGGCGACCGCCCGCCGCCGCCGACGGCTGCGTCCACCGCCTCGACCCGCTCGCGACGAGGAGGACGACGCGGACTCCCCCTCGTCGTCGTCCGCGTCCCGGTTCCCCGCACCGGTCGGAGAGCCGGTCCGCAGAGCCTCGTCCTCGTCCCCCCAGCCACGTGCGCCCTGGTGACGCGACGCCGTCGGCGCCTCTTGAGGGGCAGCGGTTGCGGCGGTGACCCGCCGACGTCGACGGGCCCGGCTGGGGTCGGGGGCCTGGAACAGGAGCGAGGCGGCGGGCAGGCGGGGCACCTCCGGCTCCTCCTCGTCCTCACCCGAGGAGGTCTGGGCGAGCTCGCCGTCGGAGTCCTCCTGATCCTCCCGGGCGTCAGGGTCCTCCTCGTCGGTCTCCTCTTCCTCGGGCTGCGCCTCAACGACGCCCTCGTCAACGTCAGTGTCCGGCACGGCGCTGGACCCGGTCTCCTCCGCCGGCGACTCGTCGGGCTCACCGGTCGCCTCAGCGACGGCGGAGCGAGGATCGGCGGCCGGAGCGGCATGCGGGGCGGCGGATGCCGCGACGACCTTGCGGCGGCGACGAGACGGGGACGATGCGGTCGCCGAGGCGCCTGGAGCCCCGGAACCGTCGATGTCGGGCTCGCCGTCACCGGAGGCGGTGACGGCGTCCGAGGCGCCCACCGAGCCTTGCTGCTCGGCAGCGGGAGCCTGGGCGGGAGCGGCGGCAGCGGCGGTGACTCGTCGGCGACGGCGCGGGGCCGGGGTACTCACGACGTCGCCGGCGGCCTGGTCCTGCTCGTGCGATTCTGTTGATTCTGATGTGGTGCGACGTGCCATGGGGCTTGCACTCTCCGAGGCTGACGCCGTCGTCGTACCCTCGACGCGTCAGCGCGGTTGTGCTCCCCTGCGGGAGCAGCGAAAAAGTCTCGAGCGCGCCCGGTAAGGGCGCATGCCTCGCCTGACGTCCACACAGACCGGGCTCGCAGCGGCGCAGCTCAGGCGGCGCAAGGTCCTCGGACAGGGTCGGTCGGAAGGCGCGGCCCCAGGTACTGGTACGAAGCACCCGAAGCCGAACGAAGTATCCCACACATACAGAGATAAGCACCTGCGCGACTCGTCATGGTCATGGTGGCTCATCTCTCGCTCCACACACAGATCTCATCACCTAGTCAGCTCTCACTCAGCATTCAGTCAGTCTTCAGTGGATTCCCGCCGGTTACTTACGGGCCTTCAGTCCCACTCACAAGATCGTCAGTCTTCAACAATCCCAGCCCGAAACCACGTCACACAACCCTTGGAACGATAGTCTTGACAAGGAAAGCAGGGGTCGTCGTCAGCGTCGTCACCGCATCGAAACTCATCCGTTTCACGACAGCACGTCATAGATGACCTATAATACCCTTATTGACCTGTAGGACGTTCTACAGAACACCTTATCGATCTCATCGTCATCTCCGAAAGGTGGCACGGATGGCCATCTCTCCCATGGCGCTGGACTCCCTGGATCTGGCGCGCTGGCAGTTCGGTATCACGACCGTCTACCACTTCATCCTGGTCCCGCTGACCATCGGGCTCTCCCCGCTGGTGGCTCTCATGGAGACGCTGTGGCGCCGGACCGGCAACAAGCAGTGGCTGGTGGCCACCAAGTTCTTCGGCAAGATCCTGCTGATCAACTTCGCGCTGGGCGTGGCCACCGGAATCGTCCAAGAGTTCCAGTTCGGCATGAACTGGTCGGAGTACTCGCGATTCGTCGGCAACATCTTCGGCGCCCCGCTCGCCTTCGAGGCCCTGCTGGCCTTCTTCATGGAGTCCGTCTTCCTGGGCCTGTGGATCTTCGGGTGGGACCGGCTGTCCCCCAGGCTCCACAACCTGTGCATGTGGGCCGTGGCTGCGGGCACGAACTTCTCCGCCTTCTTCATCCTGACCGCCAACTCCTGGATGCAGCACCCGGTCGGCGCCGTCGTCAACCCCAGGACGGGGCGCGCCGAGCTCGACGGCGTCAGCGGCTTCCTCAAGCTCCTGTCCAACGAGCTGGTATGGGCCACCGTCCTGCACGTCATCTCCTCGGCGCTGCTGGTCGCCGGCGCCGTCATTATGGGCGTCTCGGTGTGGTGGATGACCAAGGCGGCCCGCGCCGAGCAGGACTTCGAGGCCCGTGAGCTGTGGCGGCGGGTCACCCGTTTCGGGGCCATCGCCATGGTGGCCGCGGGCCTGGTCACCGCCGGCACCGGTCACATGCAGGGCCAGCTGGTCGCCGAGTACCAGCCGGCCAAGATGGCCGCCGCCGAGGGGCTGTGCCACTCCGAGACCGGGGCGCCCTTCACCGTGGCCGCCTTCGGGGACTGCAGGAACGAGGACGGCATGGTCCGGTTCATCTCGGTGCCCGGCGTCTACTCCTTCATGGCCACCAACGACTTCAACGCCGAGATCACCGGGCTCAAGGAGGCCGGGGACACCTACGCGGAGCGGTACGGCACCACCGACGCCCGCGGCAACACCGTCGACCACAGCCCCAACGTCATGGTCAACTTCTGGTCCTTCCGCCTCATGATCGGACTGGGCATGGCCTCGATGGGGCTGGGGGTCCTGGCCCTGTGGCTGACCCGCTCCGGGAGGCTGATCTCCCGCCCGCTGCTGGGCAGGATAGCGCTGGCCACCATGTGGCTGCCCTTCATCGCCTGCTCCTTCGGGTGGATCTTCCGCGAGATGGGACGCCAGCCGTGGGTCATCGTGCCCAACCTGTCCGACCCGGTCTCCCAGGTCTACATGCTCACCGCCGACGGCGTCTCCTCCGTGGTCTCCTCCGGCACGGTGCTGGCCTCCATGGTCATCTTCATCCTGCTGTACGCCGCACTCGGCGTCGTCTGGTTCGTCCTGCTGCGCCGTTACATCCGTGAGGGCGTGCGCACACCGGTGCCGGGCAAGGCCGGCGAATCCGATGACCCGGGCTCGGAGAGCCCTGACGGCGAGCCCAAGGGCTCGCCCGAGGGCACCCCGGCCCTGTCCTTCGCCTACTGAACCGAGGAAGGTAGACACCCATGACACTGAGCATCCTCTGGTTCATCCTCATCGCCGTCCTGTGGATCGGCTACCTCGCCCTGGAGGGCTTCGACTTCGGCGTCGGAATGCTTCTGAAGATCCTGGGCCGCGACGAGCGCGAGCGGCGCGCGACCCTGGCCACCATCGGCCCTCACTGGGACGGCAACGAGGTGTGGCTGCTGACCGCCGGAGGGGCGACCTTCGCGGCCTTCCCCGAGTGGTACTCCACCCTGTTCTCGGGGGCCTACATCGTCCTGTTCATCATCCTGCTGTGCCTCATCGTGCGCGTGTGCGCCATCGAGTGGCGCCCCAAGGTCAACTCCCAGACCTGGCGCGACCGCTGGGACTGGGTCCACACGATCAGCGCCTGGCTGCCCTCCATCCTGTGGGGCGTGGCCTTCGCGAACCTGGTCCAGGGCATGCACATCGAGGTCGTCCAGATATCCGACGGCGCCGTGGTCCCGGCCGGGCAGGTCCCGGCGGACTCGCTCGTGCCCGGCGCCGCCCACCAGATCACCGGCGGTCTGCTGACCATGGTGACGCCCTTCACCCTGCTGGGCGGAGTCGTCACCTGCCTGCTCTTCCTCAACCACGGTGCGCTCTTCGTGGCCCTCAAGACCACCGGTGATCTCTCGCAGCGGGCTCTGCGGCTCTCACGCGGGCTCGCTCCGGCGGCCACCGCCGTCACCGCCGCCTGGGCCCTGTGGGCGCAGCTGGCCTACTCGGGCAGTGTCCTGTCATGGATTCCGCTGGTCATCGCGGCGGCCGGCCTCATCGGCTCGCTGCTGGCCGGCCGCGCCGGGAAGGAGGGACGGGCCTTCGCCCTGCACTTCGTGGGAATCGCCTTCGCCGTCGTCTTCATCTTCGCCGCGATGGTGCCCAACGTCATGCGCTCCTCGGTGGACCCGGCCTACTCGCTGACGATCCAGCAGGCCGCGAGCGCCGACACGACGCTGCTCATCATGACCGTCGCCGCCGCCGTGTTCGTCCCCGGCGTCCTGGCATACACGGTCTGGAGCTACAAGGTGTTCGCCTCGCGCATCAGCGCCGAGAGCATCAACCCCAACCAGGGAGGGCTGCACCCCACGCTGGTGCGGGACTCCGCCCAGCCCGAGGCGCACTTCGGCTACTGAGCTGACGTGGAGCGCTGCTGAGCGCATCAGCCGGAGGTGTCGGGCCTTAGGGCCTACTCCCCTATCCTTGGGAGGGTGAAGCCTCTCGACCCCCGGCTGATGCGCTACGCCCGCTCAGCGCGCAGATACATCGCAGCCACGGCCGTGACCGGAATGGTGACCGCCGTGCTGGTGGTGGCGCAGGCGTTCCTCATCTCGGGCGCCGTCTCCGCGGTCATCTCCGACGGTGCCGGACCGGCGTCGGTCAGGGGTCTGGTCATGGCCCTGGGCGGCGTCGTGGTGGCCCGGGCGCTGGTGGTTCTCCTGCAGGAGCTTCACGCCCACCGCTCCGCGGCAGGGACGATCGTCGAGCTGCGACGGCTGGTCCTGGAGCACGCCGCTCGGCTGGGTCCGCGGTGGCAGGCCCTGCACGGCGCCGGGACCGCCACGCTGCTGACTCGCGCCCTGGATGACCTGGAGCCCTACTTCACCCGCTACCTTCCCCAGCTGGTGCTGGCCGCCACCGTCACCCCGGCCACGGTCCTGGTTCTCATCACCCAGGACTGGCCCGCCGCGGTGGCCGTGGTGTGCACGCTGCCTCTCATCCCGATCTTCATGATCCTCATCGGGCGGATGACCCAGTCCGTCTCCCAGGAGCGGCTGGAGGCCATGAAGGTCCTGGGGGACCAGGTGCTCGACCTCATCTCGGGGCTGCCCACCCTCAAGGCACTGGGGCGCGAGCAGGGGCCGACCGAGCGGGTGCGCGCCCTGGGGCGCGCCTACCGGCGCACCACCATGTCGACCTTGCGGATCGCCTTCCTGTCGGGAGCGGTCCTGGAGTTCATCACGACGCTGTCGGTGGCGATCATCGCCGTCGAGATCGGGTTCCGGCTGGTGGCCGGCCGCATGGACCTGTTCACCGGTCTGCTCGTGCTCATGGTGGCGCCTGAGGTGTACCAGCCGCTGAGGCAGGTGGGTTTCCAGTTCCACGCCTCGGCCAACGGGGTGGCCGCCGCCGAGTCGGTCTTCGAGGTGCTTGAGACCCCCGTCCCCTCGCGCGGCACGCTGCCGGCCCCCGACCTGCGCACGGCCACGATCGAGCTCGACGCCGTGTCCGTGGCCGCCCGGGGAGCGTGGGCCCCGGCGGGGCTGAGTGCCACGATCCGCCCCGGCGGCCTCGTGGCCCTGACCGGGCCGTCGGGTGCGGGCAAGACGACGACGACGCAGGTCCTCCTCGGTCTGCTGCCCGCTGACCGGGGCCGGGTGAGGGTCGTGCCCGACGGCGAGGGACCGGACGGAGCCGTCGATCTCGGCGAGATCGACCCGGTCACCTGGTGGGAGCAGATCGCCTGGGTCCCCCAGCGCCCCACCATCACCCCGGGCACGGTGCTGGACAACGTGCTGCCCGGCACGGCGCCGGACGCTTCGCAGACCGTGCCCGGATCAGTGGTGGAGGCCTCCCAGGCCACCGGTTTCGATGAGGTGGTGGCCGGTCTGCCGCAGGGATGGGACACCCTTGTGGGCAGCGGTGGCGTGGGCCTGTCCGTGGGCCAGCGCCAGCGACTCGCCCTGACCCGGGCCCTGTGCTCGACGGCGCCCCTGGTGGTCATGGACGAGCCGACCGCGCACCTCGACGCCGCCAGCGAGGCCCATGTCCTCTCCGGAGTGCGCGCGCTGCACGCCTCGGGACGCACGGTGGTGGTCATCGCCCACCGCCCGGCGCTCATCGCACTGGCCGAGCAGACCGTTCCGGTGACGAGCGAACCGATGGAGCCGGCGTCACCAGCAGCCACCTCTTCCGACCCGTCTCCCGCCCACGAGTCGACCGCAGCGCAGGAGGAGGCGTGAGCCCGGTGACCAGCATCCTCTCCCCGACTCTGTCCGCCCGGGAGCGACGGTCGCTGCACCGGGCCGTGGGCCTGCTGCACCTGGACCGCTCACGCTTCGCCCTGGCGGTGCTGGCCGGCACGGCCGGGATGGCCTCGGCCGTGGCCCTGTCCGGGGTGGCGGCCTGGCTCATCGCGCGAGCCTCACAGATGCCCGACATCGTCGCGCTGGGGGTGGCGCCGGTGGCGGTGAGGCTCTTCGGCATCTCCCGCTCGGTACTGCGGTACTGCGAGCGGCTCGTCTCGCACGACACCGCCTTGAGGGGTATGGGAGCCCTGCGCACCCGTCTCTACGAGGCACTGGCCTCGGCCCGCACGGACACGGTCGTGGGACTGCGCCGCGGTGACGTCCTGGCACGGGTGGGGGCCGACATCGACGCGGTCGGCGACCTCGTGGTGCGCGCCTACCTGCCCGCGGCGGTGGCGACCGTCCTGGGTGCCGCCACCTGTGTCGGGATCGGTCTCGTCTACTGGCCGGCGGGCCTCATCCTGGCGGCATGCCTGCTGCTGTCCGGGCTGGGGGCCCCGCTGGCCACGTTCCGTTCCGCCCGGATCGCCGAGCAGGCCCGCCAGAATGAGGCCACCGAGCTGTCCGCCGAGGTGCTCGCGGTTCTGGAGGGTGCTCCGGAGCTCACCGTCTCCGGACGTCTGGTGGACTCCATGCGCCAGGTCGCCTCTCGGGAGAAGAGCCTGGTCCGGCTGCGCGACCGGGCCGCGGTCCCCGCGGCGATCGCGGCGGCCGTGGATGTCGCGGCCATGGGGATCGCGGTCGTGGGCAACCTGGTGGTCGGGGTGAGCGCCGTGGCCGCCGGTCAGCTCGGCCCGGTCTGGCTGGCGGTCATCGTCCTGGTTCCGCTGGCGGCCTTCGAGGCCACCTCCGCGCTCGGTCCGGCCAGTGTGCAGCTGGTGCGATCGGCCGGCGCCGCCCGCCGCATCGTGGAGCTCATCGAGACGGCCGAGGCCAGCACCCGCAGCGACAGCGGCGCCAGCAACGACGGCAGCACGACCTCCACCATGGCTCGTGAGCTGCCTGCGCCCTCCGGGCGGGGGCCGCGCCTGAGGGCCAGGAACCTGGCGGTGGGCTGGCCGGGCGGCCCGGTCGTGGCCGAGGGCATCGACCTGGATCTTGAGGTCGGCAGCCGGGTGGCGGTCGTGGGTCCCTCGGGGATCGGGAAGTCGACCCTGCTGGCCACGTTGGCCGGGCTGCTGGAGCCCCGGGGCGGCACGCTGACGCTCGACGGCGTCCCGCCGTGGCGGGTCTCCCGTCCCGAGGTGGCGGCCAGGGTCTGCCTGACCGCGGAGGACGCGCACGTCTTCCACACGAGCGTCCTGGAGAACCTGCGCGTGGCACGGGGGGACGTGGCTCCCGCCGAGGCGGACGAGCTGCTGAGGCAGGCCGGGCTCGGCGACTGGCTCGAGTCGCTGCCCGACGGCGTCGACACCATCATCGGGACGGACGCCACGACGCTGTCCGGCGGTGAGCGGCGTCGGCTCCTTCTGGCCCGGGCGCTGGCGGCCCCCGCGCCACTGATGCTCCTGGACGAGCCCGGTGAGCACCTCGATGCGGCCACGGCGGACCGCCTCGTGGCCGATCTGCTGACGGTGGGGGCCCGCCAGGGGCGCGGCACGCTCCTGGTCACCCACCGCCTGAGCGCCCTGGCGCACGCCGACGAGGTCCTGGTCATGGGACGCCCATCGCAAGCGGCCGAGGAGCAGGTGCCGGCGACTATCCTGCACAGGGGCGGTCACCGCGAGCTCCAGGAGGTCTCCGAGGCCTACCGGTGGTCGCTCTCCCAGGAGGATCAGGACAGGCAGCAGGACGACACGTCCCACATGAGGCGGACGAGCTGAGAACGATGACGACACACGACCCGCAGCGCGCAGCAGACGCGCTCCCGCAGAGCGCCGGCTTCCCCGGTGTGCCCGAGGACGAGCCGGAAGAGCCCCACACGCCGGTCCGAGGAACCGAGGAGGCGGTGGCACCGCTCTCCGAGGAGACCGCTGCGGCGGGGCGCCTGGCCTACGCCGTCCATGCCGACCAGCTCGTCTCCACCCGGGGCCGCCAGGCGGCGGCCCTGCAGCCGAGCCTGGATGAGGCGACCGTCGACCTCATCCAGGCGGCCCTGAGACTCACCAGCTCCCTACGGGTCCCCGACGCGCTGCGCAGCCTGGTGGAGTCGGCCTGCTCCATCACGGGCGCCTCCTGGGGAACCATCGCGGTGCTCAGCCACGCGGACATGGATGTCGAGGCCGTCGAGGCCGGAACCTCCCCCGAGGGATCGGGCACCGGGCTGTGCAGCGGGGTGCCCACGGCTACCCTCGACGAGCTCGCCCAGATGGCCGGCACCGCCTCCAGCGCGGCACAGGGAGCCGGCAACAGCGCCGAGGCCCCCGGTGCGACCGGTGTCTCGGGTGTCTCTGACACGTCCGCGCACGCCCTGCTCAGCGGGCTCGAGGGCACCGGCCTGGTCATCGACAACGACCTGGGGAGGGCCTCGGCCTTCACCGGCGCCATCGAGGACGAGGAGACCGGCAGCCTGCTCTCCGCGCCGCTGCGTCTTCACGGGCAGGTCTACGGGCACCTCTACCTGTGCGACAAACCCGGGGGCTTCACCCGTTCCGACGCCGACGCGGTCCTGACCCTGGCCCAGGCGGCGGCCGTGGCCGTGGAGAACGCCCGTCTCTATCGCGAGGCCCGTGATCGTGAGCAGTGGATGGCCGTCTCCCAGGAGCTGACGACGCTGCTGCTCTCGGGCGCCGAGGAGGACGACGCGCTGACCCTCATCGCCCACCGGGTCCGCCAGGTCGCCCACGCCGATACCGCGGCACTCATCCTGCCCAGCATCGGGCAGAGCTGGATCTGCGAGATCGCCGACGGCGAGCACGCCAAGGAACTGGTCGGCACCTTCTTCCCGCCCGAGGGCCGGGCCCTGACCACCCTGGCCCACCAGACGGGCCTCGTCGTGGCCTCACTGGAGGACGCCTGGCGGGGCGGCGACCTCCGGGTCCCCCAGCTGGCCCGGTTCGGTCCGGCCCTCTACGCCCCGATGATCCACCGGGGTCGGGGGGTGGGCGTCATGCTGCTGCTGCGCTCCCCGGGCGCGGCCCCGTTCACCGCCCAGGACCTGGAGATCGCCGAGCTCGTGGCGGGCCAGGCCACCATGGCCTTCGAGCTGGCCGATGCCCAGCACGCCGAGGAGATGGCCACGCTCCTGGACGAGCGGGCCAGGATCGGCCGGGACCTGCACGACCTGGCCATCCAGCAGCTCTTCGCCACCGGCATGCAGATCTCGGCGGCCCGGGAGCGTCTGGCCGCCGCCCGGGACGGTGACGAGAGCACCGGCGCCGAGGCGGAGCTGGACACGGTGTGCTCGGTGCTGAGCACCGCCCTGGAGGCGGTGGACGACTCCGTGGGCCAGATCCGCTCCATCGTGCGCTCCTTGCGGGATCGCGACGAGGACGTCGGTGTCGTCGAGCGGCTGCGGCGGGAGGCCTCTCTGGCCCGCAACGCCCTGGGCTACGCCCCCTCGCTCCTGCTGAGCGTCGATGGCCGGGGCCTGGCCCAGGTGGACCGTGACGAGGAGGACCGGCTCATCGGCTCGGTCGACGCCGTCGTGGGCCCGGACATCGCCGACGACATGGTGGCCGTGGTGCGCGAGGGGCTGAGCAACGTGGCCCGCCACGCCCACGCCTCCTCGGTGACGGTGGACGTCAAGATCGAGGGGGTGCTTCCGGGCTCGGAGCTGTGCTGCGGTCCGGGGGACGATGAGGGTCACGCCTCGGGGGACGCCGAGCCCTTCCGGGGCAGCCCGGTGGTGGAGATCGTCTGCCGCGACGACGGCATCGGGGTGAACCCGTCCGTCAAGCGCCGCTCCGGGACCGCCAACATGGCCGAACGGGCCCGCCGCCACGGCGGCAGCTTCGTCATCGGCCCGCGGGCCCGCTCCGACGGCGAGCGCCGCGGCACCTGCTTCACCTGGCGGGTGCCGCTGGGCGGGGGCGGTCGGCTGCGCTGAGTCCTGGAAGCCGGCCGCCGGTCCCGGCGGCCGGACGAGCGGCGTCAGCCGTTGCGCCAGCCCGAGGCGCGCTGGCCGGCGACCCAGGCGGCGACCTGGGTGCGTCGTTGCAGGCCCATCTTGGCCAGCAGCGAGGTGATGTGGTTCTTGACCGTCTTCTCGGCGACCCCGAGGCGCTCACCGATCTCCCGGTTGGACAGGCCGTCGCCGATGAGGTCGAGCACCTTGCGCTCGGCATTGGTCAGGTCCGCGGTGGGATCGTCATGGTCGGCCCGACGACGCGTGACGGTGCGCTCGTCGAGCAGGACACGGCCGGAGGCGACGGCCCGCACGACGTCACTGATCTCGGCACCGTGGACGGTCTTGAGCAGGTAGGCCCGGGCCCCGGCGGCCAGGGCCTCGGCCAGGGCCTCGTCGTCGTCGAAGGAGGTCAGCACGATCGGCAGGGCCTGGGGCACCGAGTCGCGCAGCTCCTGCATGAGCTCGATCCCCGTGCCGTCGGGCAGCTGAAGGTCCACGAGGATAACATCGGGGCGGACCAGCTCGGCGCGGCGCACCGCCTCCGCCCGGGAGCCCGCCTCGGCGACGACGTCGAGCCCGTCGGCCCGGTCGATGATCTCGGCGATGCCGCGGCGGACGATCTCGTGGTCGTCCACGATCATGACGCGGACGATCTCCGAGGAGGGGGTGTGTGACATGCTCATGACATTACCAGGGGCCGGGGACCTACGTCACATGAACAGCTGCGTCATTGCACCGTTATCTCGGGGCTCTCGGGGTCGGCTGCGATCGGACGGGCCGTCGCGGCCGGGTCTGACAGCGGGGGCAGTAGGTGTGGGAGCGCCCTGCCAGGACCTCACGGGCCATGGCGGCCCCGCAGCGACGGCACTCCAGGCCCTGGCGCCCATAGGCCCTGAGCTCACGGGCGAAGAATCCGGCGGCCCCCTCGACGTCGACGTAGAGGGCGTCGAAGCTCGTGCCGCCGGCCTGAAGGGCCCTGGCCATGACCTCCGCCGTGGACCGGAGGATCCGGGCCACGACCCGGGGACCGAGGGCCGATCCGGGGCGCAGCCCGTGCACCCCGGCCTCCCACAGGCCCTCGTCAGCGTAGATGTTGCCGATGCCGGAGACGAGTCCCTGATCGAGCAGGAGGGTCTTGATGGCGCGTTTCGAGGCGCGTACCCGGGCGACGACCCCGCCGGGACCGGTGCGCTGCAGAGCGGGGTCGAGCAGGTCACGGGCGATGTGGGTGGCGTCGGCCGGCAGCAGCGGCTCCGGGCTGCCCGCCCCGCCTGGGGCGCCGTCGGCGGTGGGGACCAGCTCGACGACGTGCAGCCCGCCGAGCATGCGCTGGTCGACCAGGTCGAGGACCGCGCCGGAGCCCGGGCCCGGAACGGACTGGCCTCCTCCGGCACTGATGTCGGTGCTCGTGCAGGTACTGAGATGGATGCGTACACGCAGGTGGCGCGGGGAGATCGAAAGATCCCGCACGTAACGGGGCTGGACGGTGGCGCTGAGGTCCACCGGACGCCCGCCGGGCCGAGCGCCCGGATCGGCCAGGAAGGCCGCGGCGCTCGCTGACTCGGGGCCGGGTCCCGCTCCGGTGGCGGAGGCCGTGCCACGCACGAGCAGCTGGCCGCTCATGCCCAGGTGGGCCGACAGGGCGTGGCCGTCGTCCAGGGGCAGCCACAGGAACTTCCCCCGCCGGACGGCCGCGGTGACGGTGCGCCCGGTGAGTCGGTTGACGAAGGCCTGCGCCCCGCCGTCCTGGCGGCGCAGGGGGCGCGGATCAAGGACCTCGACGCGGGTGACGGTGCGTCCGGTCACGTGCCGGGCGAGCCCAGCACGCACCACCTCCACCTCGGGGAGCTCGGGCATCAGCTCTGCCGGGAGGCCTGCTGGGTGAGCAGGTCGGCGCGCAGGGCCTCGTTGACCCCGGGCAGGTCGAGTCCGCCGTCGCCGCGTGCGGCCAGGATGGCGGCGTAGGCGGCCTCGGCGGCGTCGTGCTCGGCGATCTTCTTCGAGCTGCCCGTGCCCTGTCCCATGATCTGGCCGTCGACGATGGCGCTGGCGGCGAAGACCCGCTGGTGGTCGGGGCCGGTGCCGGTCACCTCGTAGGTGGGGTTGCCGAGCTGGTGGGCCGCGGTGAGCTCCTGGAGGCTCGTCTTCCAGTCCAGGCCCGCACCGCGGGTGCGGGCCGAGTCCAGGAAGCGTGAGACGAGCCGGGTGACGACCGTGCGGGTCTCCTCAAGCCCATGGGTGAGGTAGGTGGCCCCGATGAGGGCCTCGACCGTGTCGGACAGGATGGAGTCCTTGTCGCGTCCGCCCGAGAGCGCCTCCCCCTTGCCGAGCCTGATGAACTCCCCCAGCCCCAGGTCACGGGCGACCGCGGCCAGGGCCGGCTCGGAGACCGTGGCCGCACGCATCTTGGCGAGCTGTCCCTCGGGAACGGCCGCGTGGGTGCGGTAGAGGTACTCGGTGACGATGATGCCCAGAACGGAGTCGCCCAGGAACTCCAGGCGCTCGTTGGTGGGCAGGCCGCCGTTCTCATGGGCGTAGGAGCGGTGGGTCAGGGCCAGGTCGAGGAGCTCGGCGTCGATGCCGGGACCCCAGCGGTAGACGAGTGCCTCGGTGTCGGTGCGCGCGGGCGGGGCGGTGCGGCGTCGGGCCATCAGGACTGGTCCCTCTGCGCGTCTTCCCGACTGTCCTGCTCGTCGTCCCCGTCGCTCTGCTGGTCGGTCCGCTGGTCGCTCTCCGTCTGGAGCAGACCGGCCAGCGCGGACCAGCGCGGGTCGAGGACCTCATGGTGGTGGTCGGCGGGCAGGTCCTCGAGCCGCTGCCCGCAGTCGGGGCACAGCCCCGGACAGTCGGGGCGGCACAGGGGCTGGAACGGCAGCGTGGGCACCAGGGCGTCGCGCAGGGCGGGCTCGAGGTCCAGCGTGGTCCTCCCGACGGCGAGGAGCTCGTCGGCCTCCTCATCGCCCTCGGCCCGCTGGGCCTCGATGGCCTCGGGGAAGAGGTAGAGCTCGTCGATCCTCACGGTACGGTCCTCGTCGAGGTCGCGCAGGCAGCGCACGCACTCGCCGTGGAGGTGGAGGTCGGCGTCGGCACGGGCCAGGACGCCGTCGTCCATCGAGGTCAGGGTGACGTCGAGGGCGACGTCGCTGCCCTCGGGCACACCGATGACCTCGGTGCCCAGATCGGCGGGGGCGGGGGTGCGGATCCGCAGGTTCTTGACCGAGCCGGTGGCACGGGGCAGGTCGACGATATCGACGACGAGTCCTGACATGGTTTCCTCCACAACGGGTTGACCGCGCCGTCTGAGACGGTGTCCGTCGTCGGCGAGGTGATGGACGAGGTGTCTGGTGCGAGCGTACCCGGTGGGCCGGCGACGCCGGTGCCTCAGCGGGCGGAGGGGTCCACGGACCAGCCGGAGCGGCGGCGGACGGGCTCCTGGACCTCCACCGACTGGTCCACACCGTCGCCCAGACGGCCGGCCAGGACCTCTCGGCCGGCGCGGATCTGCTCGGCGACCTTGGCGACCTCGGCCTCCAGGGAGGCCAGGGTCCGGTCGGAGTACTCATCGGCCCCGTGGCGCAGGGAGGCGGCCTTGTCCTCGGCGGCGGCCACGATGCTGTCGGCCCGATCGTTGGCCATGCGCACGATGTTCTCGCCGGCCACCAGCCGCTCGGACTCCTCCTGGGCGTACTGGACGAGCCGCTCGGACTCGGCGCGCCCCTCGGCCAGGACGGCGTCGGCGTCGGCGACGATCTTCTCGGCGCGGTGGACGGCGGTGGGGACCGCGTCGCGTGCCCGGTCGATGAGGTGCTGGGCGGCCTCCCGGTTGACGATCACGGAGGCGCTCATCGGCATGGAGCGCGCGGTGGTGATGAGCTCGTCGAGCTCGTCGAGGATGTGCAGCAGGTCGTCTCCGGCATCGCGGCTGGTCGTCACGGTAGGTCCTCTCGTGTGTGGTCGGCGCCGACGAAGCGGCCTGGCGGGGTTCCGGGTGGGACGGGTCCTGGCACGTCGCCCTGCTGAACCGGCTGTGGCGCGCCGGTGGCGAGCCGGGTCTCCAGGGCGCGGGCGACGGCGGGTGGAACGAGTGCGGAGACGTCCCGGCCGTAGCCCGCGACGTCCTTGACAAGGGAGGAGGAGATGTGGGCGTGGGCGGGCGAGGCGACCAGGAAGACCGTCTCGGGCGCGCCCAGGTCCCGGTTGAGCAGCGCCATGGGGAGCTCGGCGTCCAGGTCGCTGCCGTTGCGCAGCCCCTTGATGACGGCGCTCGCGCCGCGCCGGCGGCAGTAGTCGGCCAGCAGCCCGGGGACGAGGTCCACCTCGACACCGGGCAGGTGGGAGGTGGAGGCCCTGGCCAGGGACAGGCGCTCCTCGACGTCGAGCAGGTGGCGCCCGGCCTTGGCCGCGTTGTGGGCGATCCCGATGACGACGACGTCGAAGAGCGCGGTCGCACGGGCGGCGATGTCGACGTGCCCCAGGGTGAGGGGGTCGAAGCTTCCGGGGTAGACGGCCAGGCTCATGCGGCCACGCTACTGGCTGGGCGTGTCGTCGCGGGGGACGCGCGCCGCGTTGTCCTCCTCAACGGCGCACCCGCATTCACGCTCCACGACAGCACGACGCCTCTCGAACCCGGCGCCCGCCGATGTCTCAGAACTGTGCGAAGGCGCTGCTAATATTTTCCTTGTGCCCACACGCGTGACCCTCAGTGACGTGGCTGACGCCGTCGGAGTCTCGTCTCAGACCGTCTCCCGCGTGCTCAACAACCACCCGTCGGTCCGCCCTGAGACGCGTCAGAAGGTGCTGGCCGCCGTCCAGGCTCTGGGTTACGAGCCCAATCTTGCGGCACGTCTGCTGGCGTCGGGATCCTCGGGGGCCGTCGGGATCCTTCTGACTGCCGGGCTCTCCCACGGCATGGCCTCCACCTTCTCCGCAATTGCCAGGGCCGTTCGCGAGCGGGGAGACACATTCGTTCTCGCCACCGCTGATGACGGATCGCCGGAGTCGGTCAAGGAGGCTCTTGCCCATCTTCACGGCCACCGTGTTGCCGCCACCGTCGTCCTCGCCCAGCGCGCCGACGTCCTGGCCATCCTGTCGTCTCAGCGCCACCGAGGCCCTGTCGTTGCCATCATCTCGGGTCAGCACGAGTTCTCCACGCTGTCGACCGTCTCCATCGACCAGGCGATGGGGGCCAGGCTGGCGACAGAGCACCTCCTCGCCCAGGGGCGCACACGACCGCTCCATGTCACCGGGGACCTGTCGTGGCAGGACGCCTCCGAGCGGCTCGCCGCCTACCAGTCGGTGTGCGCCGAGGCCGGAGTCCCTGGTCGCTGGGTGGGAACGGACTCCTGGACGGGAGAGGCCGGAGCCAGGGTTGCTCGGCGTCTGCTCGACAGCGGTCTGCCCGACGCCGTCTTCGCCGGCAACGATGACATCGCCCTGGGCCTGTGCCACGAGCTGCTCGCCGCCGGCGTACGGATCCCCGACGACGTCGCCGTCATCGGCTTCGACGACATTCCCCTGGCACGTTGGGCGACTCCGTCCCTGTCGAGTATCACGCAGGACTTCGACGCCCTGGGACGGGCCGCGCTGAGCCTGTCCGACGACCTCGTCGGGGGCGAGCCGCCCCACAGCATCTCTCTCGAGCCGCGGCTAGTCGTCAGGTCGTCAACGGTAGGCGTCTGAACCGCACTCCTCCCAGGGTCGGTGTCCGGCGGGGACGGCGCCCGTCAGGCTGCCCGCAACCGTCGTACCCCCACGCACAGCACGCGCCCCTCCAGCAGCTGACCAGAGGAGGAGACGAGAACCCGGATGTCAGCGCTCACTTTATTCTCTGCCTTCACCAGACCTTCACCGGACATCCGCGGACACTCATGAGCGACCACTATCGCGCTTAATTGCCATCAATTCAGCAAGTTACAAGGCTTGACACCTTTCTGTGACCCAACTAATGTGAGCACCATCATTCACCAGTTCCGACGAGAACGTCGGACCACAGCGGCAGCAGCAATGAGGCAGCCCCGCTCGCTCAACGAAGAGAGAAGACCATGACCCCAGCATCACTCTCCCGCCGTACCCTCATCTCAGCATCGCTTCTCAGCGGCGCTGGAGCGGTCCTGCTGTCATCGTGCTCATCGGGCAAGAGCAAGAACGAGAACGCCCCAACCCAGATGTTCACCTGGGTGTCCAGCGAGTCGGACCGCGCCCAGTGGCAGGCCTTCGTCGACGCCGTCAAAGAGACCGACCCCAGCTTCAAGCTGGACTTCTCGGGTCCCAGCTACAACGACTACTTCACAAAGGCGAAGACTCGAATGACGGCCGCCGACGCTCCGGGGATCCTGACCACGCAGGCAGCCCGGACCAAGGAGCTCGTCGGCATCATGGAGCCGCTGGACGATCTCATCAAGAAGCACGGGGTCGACACGTCGGTCTTCAACAAGGCCATGATTGAGGGCATGACGGTGGACGGCAAGCTTTACGCACTCCCCTACGACGCCGAGCCCTGCGTCATGTTCTACAACCGGCAGTCCTTCAGCGCGGCGGGCCTGACGGAGCCGACGACCGGATACACCTACGAGCAGTTCCTGTCAGACATGAAGGCCCTGACCACTGACGGCAAGGTCGGCATGGCCATCAAGCCGAGCCTCATGGACACCGCCCCCGGGGCATTCGCCTACGCCGATGGCGCCACCGCGCTCGACGACAAGGGCAACCTCTCCCTGACCTCCGCCGCCTTCGTCTCGGCGGTTCAGAAGGCTTTCGATCTTTCTGCCGTGAACGGCTACGCCAAGGCCCCCTCCGCCTCGGACGGCGACGAGGTTGCGCAGGGCGCCTTCACATCCGGTCAGGCCGCCTCCCTCATCGACGGCCCCTGGATGTACTCGACCTTCGCCGAGCAGCTCGGTGAGAACCTGGGCGTATGCGTCATCCCCAGTGACTCCGGACAGGCCATCGGCGTCATCCAGGGATCAGGCTTCGGCATCGGCAAGAACTGCCCGGACAAGGACGCCGCGTTCAAGAACATTATGAAGCTGGTCAGCCCCGAGGTCGTTGGCAAGGTGGCACGTACTCGTGGGACAGTGCCGTCGATCAGCTCCCAGATCGACGGATGGGCCGAGGGCAAGCCGGCCGGGAACGTCGATGCGATCAAGTACCTCCTGGACCATGGCACCCCCCTGGTGACACCAGCCAACTGGAACCAGATCGTGACCTCATTCACCCAGTACAGCCCCGAGGGCTATCGAGGCTCACGCACCGCCGCGGACATCCTCAAGGACCTGCAAGAAAGTGCCGGCTGATGGGGACAGCCACCATCGCGGAAAGCCGTAGGGCCCGCGGAGGGCTCCGAAGCAGGTTGCGCATCCTCGCATACCTGGCCCCCGGAATGACCGGATTCATCATCTTCATCGCCGTCCCTCTGATCGCATCACTGATCATCTCATTGTTCTCATGGTCGCTTCTAGGGACGTCGGAGTTCGTCGGCATTGGCAACTATCGGCGAATGTTCTCCGGTGAGGACCCGGCCTTCTATACGATCCTCAGAAACACAGTAGTCTTTGCGCTGCTGTACACGGCGGCCAACCTCATCATCTCCACCGGAATATCCTACTGGCTACAGCATCTGCCCAGCAGGTTCTCTCGCGCCCTCCGCGTCATCTTCTTCATCCCCGTCGTCACTCCGATGGCCGGAAACGCATTGATCTGGCGCCTCCTTCTCAATGACGACGGAGTTGTCAACTCTGCACTCAACAGCATAGGAGTTCCACCTCTCCCCTGGCTTAATAACCCGGGCCTGGCGATGACCTCCCTTGTTATCATGAGCCTGTGGCAGGGACTTGGATACAATATCGTCGTCCTTACTGCAGGACTTAACGGGATCAACCCGTCAGTCCTTGAGGCGAGCGAGCTTGATGGCGCGACAGGAATGAGACGATTCTTTCAGGTCGTCTTCCCCATCCTGTCTCCCACCTTCTTCTTCTGCACCGTCATGACGGTCATTGGGGCGTTCAAGGTGTTCGCCCAGCCGTTCTTCCTCACCAAAGGAGGCCCAGGAGAGTCGACGAACACCATCGTACTCGCCCTGTACCGCAATGGATTCTCCTTCGACAAGCTCGGGTACGCCTCCGCCCTGGCATGGGTACTATTCGTTATCGTCATGCTGCTGACAGCCCTTCAGTTCAGCCAGCAGAAGAGGTGGGTGAACTATGACTCTTGAGCATCGCTCCAGGATCAGCAGGATTGTCTCCTACTCCCTGCTCACGCTGATCGCTATAGCGTTCCTCTTCCCCTTCGCCTGGATGCTGGCGTCCTCCCTCAAGCCCACGTCCGAGGTGTTCTCCACCGGAGCCTCTTTCACCGGCTCACGCCTCGCATGGGACAACTACACCGAGGCAACTCGCCAGATCCCCCTGGGTCGCATCATCCTGAACTCGATTCTCGTCTCGACGTGCGGAGCCGCCCTGACCATGACGGTCTCGCTACTGAGCGCGTACGCCTTCGCCAGACTCCGGTTCCGGTTTCGCGACCACCTGTTCATGCTGTTTCTGGGAACCCTGGTACTTCCGCAGGAGGTGCTCGTCATCCCCCTGTACATCGGCTTCCAACGTCTGGGGCTGGTCAACAGCTACACGGCCCTCATCCTTCCCTTCGCCTTCGGCGCCTTCGGAGCGTTCCTCATCCGACAGTTCATCCTGAGCCTGCCTCTGGAGTTCGAGGAGGCGGCAAGGATCGACGGGGCCGGCGATCTCAAGATTCTCTGGCACATCCTCATCCCGCTACTGAGGGCTCCGGTGCTCGTCGTCGGAGTCTTCTCCTTCATCGACTACTGGTCCACGTTCCTGTGGCCGCTTATTGTCATCAATGACGCAGACCTGGCCACGATCTCACTGGGACTTCAGATGTTCTCAGGTGAGAGGGGAACCGACTGGGGGCCCATGATGGCCGCCGTGTCCATGTCGGTCATACCGTCCTTCTTCATCGTCACCTTCCTGCAGAGCCAGCTGGAGAAGGGTGTCACCCTCGGCGCCTTCGGAGGTCGTTAATCCATGAATCGGCCCACTGCGTCACAGCACAGAACCCGCCTCGGAACTCATCAACCGAAGTGGCTGGATGAGACACCTCTTGGAATCTTCATTCACTGGGGGGCGTACTCAGTACCCAGTTGGGCCGAGCCTCACGGAGAGCTTGGCACGGAGCCCGACGAGAAGACGTGGTTCACCCACAACTCCTACGCCGAATGGTATTTCAACACCATACGTATTCCAGGCAGTCCGGCAGGAAGACACCATCGAGAGACCTACGGTTCCCTGCCATACGACCATTTCCTGGACATGTGGCACGCAGAGCACTTCGATCCTGACGACTGGGCCTCCCTATTCAAGGAGGCCGGGGCGGGGCTCGTCATTCCGACAACCAAGCATCACGACGGCATCACCCTGTGGGAGGCCCCTGATACCTACGAACGCAACACGGTCCATCGCGGCCCTCGACGGGACCTCATCGAGGATATCTCTCGGGCGACGCGCAAGGCGGGAATGCGATTCGGAGTGTACTATTCGGGCGGCGTGGACTGGCACTATCGCCCTTTTCCCGTTATCCTGACTGAGGAGGATCTGCAGCTTCTTGCGAGGACCGTTGACCCCGAGTACGGCCGCTATATCTTCAGCCACTGCCTTGACCTGTTCAAACGATATCGTCCTGATGTCTTCTGGAATGACATCGAATGGCCCGACTGCGCCAAGAACTTCGGTCCCTACGGTTTGGGAACACTGCTTGAGCACTACTATGAGCTGTGCCCGGAGGGCGTTATCAACGATCGATTCGGCGGGTTCCACTCCGATTACGAGACCAGCGAGTATCAGGCGATGCGCGGATCCGAGGCCGCGGACCGGTGGGAGAACTGTCGCGGAATCGGGCTGTCCTTCGGCTACAACCGGCTGGAGGGAGACGAGCAATACCTCACCGGGCCCGCTGCTGCTCGTCACCTGGTCGACGTGGTCTCACGAGGAGGACGCCTTCTGCTCAATGTCGGTCCGCGCGCGGACGGCACTATTCCCGGCCCTCAGCGGGCCTGCCTGCAGGGGCTGGGTGCCTGGATGCGTGCGGCGAGGCCGGAACTGTCCCGACCCTCTCCGGAGCTCATGGAACGGACCGGCTCGCTCCCGGGGGCACGACTCATGTCTCATGGAGACCATGCCGTCCTCTTCGCACTGGACGACGTCGAGGTCCCACTCGACCGCCTGCCCGAGCAGTTCGACTGGGGCTCCTCGAGGGCCGGCGACGAGTTGACGCAGGTGAGCCACGATCACGGCCTGCTCACGGCGGCACCCACCGCACTGGGCCCTGGGATCGTCCTGGCCGAGCGTCTGCACTGACTCCACAGTCTTCTCTCCGCCCACTTGGTACGAAGTGGGCGGAGAGAGCACATGATGGCAGGTGCCCCGAGATGGATGTCACCAAGACGCCGTCAGGCTGCGCTGATGGGTCTTGGTGTGCGCAGCGTGTAGAGCCCGTAGGCAGCCACCACCAGGAAGCAACCGGCGACCGCCACATAGGACACCGCGGCAGAGGTTCGGTCCATGATGGCGCTTTGCACCAGAGGCATGGTGGCTCCACCGATGATGGCCATGACCAGACCGGCAGCCCCGTACTTGGTGTCCTCCCCCAGCCCCATCAGGGCCTCCCCGTAGATGGTGGGGAACAGGAGGGAGATGCACGCGGATAGGGAGATGATGGCGAGCACTCCCAGAATGTTCACGCTCACCATCGCGAACAAGGAGAGCGCGACCCCGATGGAGCACATGACCAGAAGCAGCTTGCGCGCGTCGTACCTGCCCATGAGACCCACTGTCAAGCCCCGGGTTTTGTGGAGGCTGGTTTAGCTGGATGTGGTGGTGGCTGGTTGTAGTTGTTCCTGGCGGTGGGTGTCGGGGGCCCAGGCGGCTTCGTGCTCGGCGGGGGTGCGCATGCCGATGGCGGAGTGAGGGCGAATGGTGTTGAACCAGTGGACCCACTCGGCGGTGGCGACCTCGACGGCGTCGATGTCCTGCCAGGGTCCTTGGTTACGGATGAGCTCGGCCTTGTACAAGGAGTTCAGCGCCTCGGCCAGAGCGTTGTCGTAGGAGTCTCCCTTCGACCCCACCGAGGCGACCGCCTCGCAGTCGGCCAGAGCCTGCCCGTAGCGGATGGACCGGTACTGCACGCCGCGGTCGGAGTGATGGATCAGGCCCGAGAGGTCGACCCCCTGACGTCTTCGCTGCCAGACAGCCATCTGAAGGGCGTCCAGGGCCAGGTCGGTGTACAGGCCGGTGGAGGTCTGCCAGCCGATGATCCGCCGCGAGAACACGTCAGTCACGAAAGCCACATAGACCCACCCGGAGAAGGTGCGCACGTAGGTGATGTCGGCGACCCACAGCTCGTTAGGGGCGAAGGCCTCGAAGTGGCGCTTGACCAGGTCGGCCGGACACCGGTCCGGAGGGGCCGAGCGGGTCGTCCTGGGCGACTTGGCGCGTCTGACGCCGTGAAGACCCAGGTCGGCCATCAGCCGTTCGACGGTGCACCGGGCCACGTGACCGGCACCGTGACGCTCGGCGGCCTCGGGTCGGTTGAGCATCACGTGCATCTTGCGGGCCCCCAGGACCGAGT